>NZ_JBETMF010000002.1:0-544652 GCF_040427045.1 Agrobacterium vacciniicorymbosi | reverse complement strand
AGTTCGCGAACTTCCAGTTCTACCAGTTCCAGGAGTTCTGCGTCGTCAACCTGGTCAACCTTGTTGAGGAACACGACCAGAGCCGGAACGCCAACCTGACGAGCAAGCAGGATGTGCTCGCGGGTCTGTGGCATCGGGCCGTCAGCTGCAGAGCAAACCAGGATCGCGCCGTCCATCTGGGCAGCACCCGTGATCATGTTCTTCACGTAGTCGGCGTGGCCGGGGCAGTCAACGTGCGCGTAGTGACGGTTTGGCGTCTCATATTCAACGTGAGCCGTCGAAATCGTGATACCGCGGGCCTTTTCTTCCGGTGCAGCGTCGATTTGGTCATACGCCTTGAACTCGCCGAAGTACTTCGTGATCGCAGCAGTCAACGACGTCTTGCCGTGGTCAACGTGACCGATCGTGCCAATGTTGACGTGCGGCTTATTGCGCTCAAACTTGCTCTTTGCCATGTGAATTGCTTCCTGTGAACGTGAAGTAGTTTCCCCGGCGAACCGGTTTGGTGTCGCCGTTTAAGGCTTTGCAAGCGAATGCGCAAGACTTAATTGTCGCCGCGCCCGTTGCGCAGCCAAAAGCGACAGGATCGCCATCATATGGGGTGATTATTTCACGCTTTCAACGTGGTCTTAGCCCTTATTTGCCAAGGATAAACCGCCGACGCCCTTTACGAGGGTATGATTCATGGCATATTGGCGGCACATCGCCAGGAGGAGAAAGGCGGTCGGCACACCTATGCCGATACGTGAATACTCGCCTTTAAAGCCGTTCTCTCCCACGGCACCCATTCTAAATCCGCTTCAGGATCTGCCATGGAAATTTTTACTGCTGCCGGTTTTACGGCATTTCTTCAGGTCATAGCAATAGATCTCGTGCTCGCAGGCGATAACGCTATCGTTATCGGGCTCGCGGCTGCTGGCCTTCCCGCCCATCTTCGCCGTAAGGCAATTCTCGTCGGTATCATTGCCGCAACCGTGCTGCGCATCGCCTTCGCGGCCCTGACCGTGCAGCTTCTCGCCATCGTCGGCTTGCAGCTTTTCGGCGGCCTGCTTCTCGCCTGGGTCTGCTGGAAAATGTGGAGCGAACTGCGCGAGCAGCATAACGCCACGGGTGAGGTCAAGGATGAAGAGGCCGATCTGACCAAGGGTCAGAAGACATTCTTCCAGGCCGCCACCCAGATCGTCATCGCCGACGTCTCCATGTCGCTGGATAACGTTCTAGCCGTGGCCGGCGCTGCACAGGACCACGTTACCGTCCTTATCATTGGTCTGGTCGTTTCCATCGCGCTGATGGGCCTTGCCGCAAACTATGTTGCCAAACTGCTGCACCGCTACCGCTGGATTTCCTATGTCGGCCTGCTGGTCATCGTCTATGTGGCGCTGAACATGCTCTATCACGGCTTTGTCGAGGTCTGGCCCTATATCCAGCCATATTTCGGCTGAAACGCCTAATCAGCGTCACGTATCAAAATCCCGGAGGTCGCCGATCTCCGGGATTTTTTGTGTCTACTATCCACCTCATTGATTCCGCAGTGCAAAATAATTTACGGCATAGACCGCAAGTCGTAAAACTTGCTGGTACCTTTTGATGGTTGCCGTCAGCTTCACACAAGCCTAGACAGCCATTACTTTAGACATAATTAATAACTATAAAGGCTGTCTGAACAATGGCTTATGACTGGTCCGGCGGGCGCACTCGCCGTTTTCGCCGACTCAAATTGGGATTGGCCGTCGGCGCAATTCTACTCGTGGCATTTTTCGTGCAATCATTCTTCGGGATTTCGTTCAACGCTGCGGGCTGATAGCCTACTTCGCAAGCACCGGTACGTTGATATTGGACGCATCCGAGTCGTCGGCGTAAGGGCAGCTTTCGAAGACGACACCTGAGAAAAGCGTCGCCACCCCATCCACATAACGATAGCACTTTCCCATCTCGGTGATCTTCGTAAAGCCTTCGCCCCGGCGAACGCGATACACCATCTCAAACGACTCGCCTGACAGCACGGAATTCTCAATGCCCTCTGCGACGTGCGGGCGGTCATCCTCATGAATGAGTGCCATCATGCGCGCGGCAGGTAAGCCAACATTCAGTTCTTCCAGAGAAAACCCCATGATATCGGCAAACCTCTGGTCAGCCCAGAACAGGTTTTGATGAACATCCCACACATAAAACCCGCCGAGATTCATAGCAACGTAACGTTGGAGGCGTGTATTTTCAGGCATGTTTGATCCTGCATTTATTCTCATTCAATATGCCTGATCATGCGGTATCAGGAAACCGCACAAAGCGACAAAATCGTGATTATTTCGGACAATTCGGAATATTAGAATTAGTTCCCCCGAAAAAACTTCTCCGGAGAAAAAACTTTATTGTCTAAGTGAGAATACGGATGTGACTTTATATCTTAGGACGCTTAAGCATGATCTTTAACGATATTACGATGGTATCTTGCTTCACGTAATAAATGTGTAAAGCAAATCAGGAAGCGAACAAACGCGCAAACACTATTTGAAATGACTTTAAAATGGAGCGGGTAGCGGGAATCGAACCCGCGTATTCAGCTTGGAAGGCTGCTGCTCTACCATTGAGCTATACCCGCGGCGGTGGTTTTGATCCGTGCAGAATGGTGGAGGAAGTTGGATTTGAACCAACGTAGGCTGAGCCAACGGATTTACAGTCCGTCCCCTTTAACCACTCGGGCATTCCTCCAGTATTCTGCGAGGATCAAGCGACCAAGCTTCATCAGATTTCCGGCCCGGCGCGTTGCCGTTTCGTCGTCTGTGGCCGCGTATATGACTGCCCTCGCCGCGTCTGTCAACACGATGTGTGACGAAATTTCACGAAAAATTCGAACAGAGTCATAGGCCTGTGGATTACCGATGATATGGTGCAAAGCCACGCACCGGCTTTTGCGCTTGTTAGCCAGCGAAAGTGCAGAAGCAACCTTGCGGGAAAGAAAGCGAAGCGCTGGAGGGGTCTGGTGCTGGAGCGGCGCTAAAGATATAAGGCGCCATGAGCAAAGACGATCCCAACGAAAAATCCACCCGCGACACCCACTATGCAACGCTGCGCCGTCAGGTGCGCGATGCCAAGCGTGAGCGTGGCGAAATTCCAACGCCCGCGTTTCAGAAGCGCAAGCCGAAAGGTGGAGAGGATTGGAAACCGCCACAGCTGGCGCCCGATCAGGTCCATCTTTATGGGCTTCACACCGTGCGCGCAGCGCTCGCGAACAAGGAACGCCAGATCGTCAAACTGTCAGTGACGCTAAATGCGCTGGCTCGGCTGGAAATCGGCACCGCGGAAGAACAGCCTTTCCCCGTGGAAATGGTTTCGCCGCAGGATATCGACAAAATACTCGGCCCGGATGCCATCCATCAGGGCGTGATGTTGGAAACGAAGCCCCTGCCCGTGCGCAAACTTTCCGCGCTGAAGGATAGCCCGCTTATTCTGGTGCTGGACCAGGTCACGGACCCGCACAATGTTGGCGCCGTCATGCGTTCCGCCGTTGCCTTCAATGCTGGCGCGCTGATCACCACCATGCGCCACAGCCCGACCGAATCCGGTGTGCTGGCAAAATCCGCCTCGGGCGCGCTGGAAATGATTCCCTACATCCAGATCACCAATCTGGCCGATGCGCTTGGCGAATTGCACAAGCTGGGCTTCACCTCCATCGGTCTCGATTCGGAAGGCCCCGCCCCCATCGAGGAAACATTCAGCGGTGAGAAGATTGCGCTTGTGCTGGGTGCCGAAGGCAAAGGCCTGCGCCAGAAGACGCGTGAAACCGTTTCTGCACTCGCCCGTCTCGATATGCCCGGCGAGATCAAGTCGCTGAACGTCTCGAATGCCGCAGCCATTGCGCTTTATGCGACCCGTCAGTTTTTAGCCAAGCGATAATCAACGTCAGTCATTTTGGGGGCCACAATGCCAGAGTCGATCAAACCAACCGGCGAACTCACCCTTCGCACACTTGCCATGCCTGCGGATGCCAATCCGGCTGGCGATATTTTTGGCGGTTGGGTCATGTCACAGATGGACTTGGCGAGCGGCATTCGCGCGGCAGAACGGGCACGCTGTCGCGTGGTCACCGCAGCCGTCAAGGAAATGGCCTTCGAACTGCCGGTCAAGATTGGCGATACGCTGTCGATCTACACGAATATCGCCCGCGTAGGCCGCACCTCCATCACCCTGACCGTCGAAGCATGGGCGCAACGCTCCCGCTATGACGCGCTGGAAAAAGTGACGGCTGGGACATTCATCATGGTCGCGATGGATGAGCATGGCAAACCGACTCCGATCGCGCAAGCGTAAAGTCACCCAAAGCACTTTGCCTGTTATCCCATGGCGGCAGGACCATTTCTTGCCGCCTGAAGCTGTGTGCGTGAGGCGCGCGCTTGGCTGATTATGCTTCCAGTTGCAACCAATCACGCTGATACCACATTGTTATGTGGTCATCGGCCTTGTCGATTATCGGCATGGGAGTGATTTGGGAGGAAGCACTCATGAATAACCGTACTGTGACTATCGTGATTGCGGCCATCGTCGTTATTCTGGCGATTGCCTATTTTATGTCGGGCTCAAGAACAACAAGCACGACCGCGTCGCCACCGAGCCCGCCGCCAGCGACGACCACTCAGCCTGCCACACCGGCACCCGCACCAGCGACCCCTGCCCCGGCCACACCGGCTCCGGCAACGCCGAATGCACCTGCGCAAAACCAGACCACGCCATAAGTTGAGGTTCGGCAGCGGATGTCATGACGACATCCAGCGCGATGCACATCAGCGCTTCGTCACATCGTGGCGAGGCGCTGATTCATTATCGGGATATCAAAGGCTGCTGGCAGATGTCCGGCGGCAGCGCCAGTTCCAGTCGCGGGGCTCGCCCAGATCCATGTGGACCGATTCCGTGTGACAATAGGTGCCGACACCGCCACGGTCCGGCAAGGAGCGCAGATAGTTGGCAAGCTCCCATTTGGAAACCCCGCTCACCTGAATATCGGCGGCATCACAGGTATAATGTTTGGAGCCCTGCGTGGTGGCCTTTGGCGGTCTGTAACCTGATGTCACCATTGCCGGTTTTCTGTAATGGGCTTCGACTTCCTTGATCCGTCGAATCATTTCCGGCTTGAAACAGCCGACATTGACCTGCTCCGTCTGCAAGAGCAGCCCGTTCGGCGCGACTCGGCTGAGACCGGAGAGAGAAGCGAGCTTCATTAATCCCGCAGGCTTATCGTCATCCGCATCCACATGCGTATCGTCGAACTCATCGGTCATGGATGTACGACCATTAAGCGCGATACCGGCGGTCTGGCGCGCGCCTGCATTCATCGGCAAAGCAGCGACCTGCGTCAGACCTGCAGTCGCGCCTGCGCCGCGCTTTTTGGCAGCGCCCGCAAAAAAGGCCGCAATAGGTACGGCTGCCTGCTCGGCGGGAAGTGTCTGCTTTGCGGGCAAGGCCTGCGCTGTCGCCTGTGTCGCAGCGGATGGCACACTATGTACGGAATGCTGTTGCGCGGCTTGCGCCGGGTCTGGCTGTTGCACGGTGGCAGGTGCTGAATAAACGCTGTTCAGCGCCGGCGTAATCTTCGGTGATGGTGCGTAGGCTGGAACACTGCCCGTTGCCATGTTTTCCGCCTGCGCCGTGCCTGCATTGCTGGCCACGGCTGGCGGCTGGGAATTCGCGTAAATGCTGAGCGAGCTTGCCGAAATACCGGTTGGCTGTGTGGTTAGGCCGGATATTTGCGGCGCCTGACCATAGACTTGCTGCGTACCCTGCTGCGGTGGTGCGGTGGCAGCTTGGGGTGCAACGCGCGCCGACGACGCGGCGACCATGGCCGGATCGACATAAGCCCTGCCCTGCCCCTGCGCTGTAGCATGCGCCTGTTCAGGAGATGGAGCGGCGGTTGGTGCTGTCGCAGTGGCGGGTGT
The DNA here is from genome assembly GCF_040427045.1 of Agrobacterium vacciniicorymbosi. NCBI lineage: Bacteria > Pseudomonadati > Pseudomonadota > Alphaproteobacteria > Hyphomicrobiales > Rhizobiaceae > Agrobacterium > Agrobacterium vacciniicorymbosi. Next base: position 538,725 of record NZ_JBETMF010000002.1, on the reverse strand, counting down.
CAGTGTTGCAGAAGCGGTCTTGTCTTCGGAGACGGCAGAAACGCAGCCGGAAAGCGCCAGCAGGAATACGGCAGCGAGGCAGCTTTGAGCCGGGAATGCCGAAGTGCTTTTGACGATTTTCAAGGCTAAGCCTCCGCAGATGCGTTTCAACCTGACCAGCGCGTTGCGCAGCATCGCCGAAACTTGATGAGCATGTTCGTCCGATGACAGACCTACCCATCCGGCGACGCTTACGCAAGGGTGTGATGAAACCTCCTAAAAAGGAATCATCTTACCAAGAGCCAGTATTCTCCATGGATATCCACGGCTCGGCTGGTGCAAGGCTTGCGCCTTTTTGCAATATCTCGATGGAAATACCGTCTGGAGAGCGCACGAAAGCCATATGCCCATCACGCGGCGGACGGTTGATGGTGACACCGCTGGCCTGCAGTTTGGCGCAGGTTACGTAGATGTCGTCGACCTCATAGGCCAGGTGGCCGAAATTGCGTCCGCCGGTGTAATCTTCCGCATCCCAATTGTAGGTCAGTTCCAGGCATGGCGCCTTGTTATCGCGGGCGGCAGTCACGTCATCCGTTGCGGCAAGAAAAACGAGAGTGAAGCGCCCTTTATCGTTTTCGATGCGGCGGACTTCTTGTAGCCCGAAAACCTTGCCATAAAATTCCAGGGATTTCTCGAGGTCTTTTACGCGAACCATCGTGTGCAGATATCGCATGTACTTCTCCTTCGTGTTTTAATCTTGCCGTTACGGCAGGTAAGTCAGCCCTGAGCAAGCCCAGAGACATAAAAGCAGGTGGATAAATCGAAAACTAGGGCTTGCGCGAAACCGTTACCAAGATGTTAATCTACCTTCAGGGAATCAGTTGACCGGTAGTGGTGCGTGCGTAAAGGGGCTGGGCGGAAATGGCTGATAGAATGTCGTCGAAGAATATAGTCGATTTCGAAGACCTTTCGAGCGAAGCGGTGGACCTGATCGAGATCACCGGTGTCGTGAAGTGGTTCGACGTGGCCAAGGGTTTCGGCTTTATCGTACCGGATAACGGTATGCAGGATGTTCTTCTACACGTTTCCTGCCTGCGCCGCGATGGATATCAGACAATTCTGGAAGGCACGCGCATCGTTGCGCTCATCCAGCGTCGTGACCGTGGCTATCAGACCTTTCGCATTCTTTCCATGGACCAGTCCACGGCCATTCATCCATCACAGCTGCCACCGGTTCGTACCCATGTTCAGGTCACGCCATCCAGCGGACTGGAACGCGCGATCGTGAAGTGGTTCAACCGAACAAAGGGCTTCGGCTTTTTGACGCGCGGTGAGGGCACGGAGGATATTTTCGTCCATATGGAAACGCTTCGCCGCTTCGGCCTTGCGGAGCTTCGCCCCGGCCAGGTTGTTCTCGTTCGCTTCGGTGATGGTGACAAAGGCCTGATGGCTGCGGAAATCCATCCGGACAATCCTGCGCCTATCGGCATGGCTCACTGATGATCAGCTCATTTATCTCGAAATCCGTGGTGAGTGCTTTCGCAGCGCTCACCTTTTTTGTTGTCGCGACAACGCCGCTGGCCGCACAGGAGACTTTCTCCTCGGAGCCGCTGACGGTCCAGACGTCTGATGGGAAAAACCACGAATTCAAGGCCGAGCTTGCGACCACGGATGGTCAGCGCCAGCAGGGCTTGATGTTTCGCAAGTCGATGGCGCCAGCGAACGGCATGCTGTTCGATTTTGGCACAGATCGCGATGTGATGATGTGGATGAAGAACACATTCATCCCGCTGGACATGGTGTTCATCTCTAAAGAGGGGAAAGTTACCCATGTTCATCCGAACGCGGTTCCGCATTCGGAAGACATTATCAGCTCACGCGGCCCGGTTCGCTATGTATTAGAACTGAATGGCGGCGTGGCGAAAAATCTTGGAATCAAAAGCGGCGATACGGTTCGCAGCAAACAGATCGGCAACACGAAATAAATGTTGCAAAGCCGGGCGACCAGCGCCCGGCACAAATACCATATTAGTAGCAAGGCTCGATATGGCTAAGAATCCGGCAGTTAGAAATGGATGATGCCAGATTGATGGCGATGTCGATCGCTTCGACCGAATCAGCTGTGCCTTCAAGGTAGATCACATCGTTATCGACCATTGCCGAGATGCTCGACTTTTCAAGGCCTGATTCAAATGCAAGAGCAGACGTGATGGCCTGGCATACGCCAGCCATGCGTTCGCCGAAAAAGCTTTCCTGAATTCCAGATAGGTTGAACATGATCGGGCCTCCTTCATCATGAGCGTATAACGCCTGAGTGGTGTTTTCGTTCATCTTCGGTTCATTTATTTGTTCATCTTCCATTCATCTTGAAAAAAAGAAACCCCTAATGTGTTCACTTTTTTCGTGATCAGGAACCAAAGCGTGAGTTTTCGGTTTGCGCGCTGGAGGATGGGAAGGAGGATCCCAATGCTTATTCACCGTACAGAACCCTGCCACCACGCCCAATGGATCAAGCCAGTCGCGATCCATTTGCCGCTGTGCGCAGCACTAGAAATCTACAGTCCGCTGATAGCTCTCGATATGCTGATGTATCGCTGGCCCAACGACCACGGACCGGAATACGAAGAAGCGCGTCAAAAATGTCTGGAGGCCATCGCTGGTAAATGCGATCTGGAAACAGCCCGCGAATCATTCCTGATCGCCAGCAATCACGCACATGTGCTGAACGTTCATTGAGGCTGTGAAAGTGTAGACTGATACAAACAACAAAAAACGCCCGCAGAAATTTTCTGCGGGCGTTTGAATTGGCGACCCCTGCAGGACTCGAACCTGCGACCTACTGCTTAGAAGGCAGTTGCTCTATCCAGTTGAGCTAAGGGGCCTCCACGTATCCGGAAATTAGTGCGTCCAGGGCTGCGTGCGGGTGTATTTGAAATTGTCCGTATAGGACACAACCTTGCGCGTCGCTTCCTGCGGCGGGATCACGCGGTACTCGATACCTTTGCGCTGGGCGTAGGCTTCGGCCTGCTCCTGCGTTTCAAAGGTCAGCTTGACCTGCTGCTTCATATCCGACGAAGACGTGTAGCCCATGATCGGATCGATCTTGCGCGGCACTTCGGCATCGAATTCCAGCACCCAAAGATTGGTCTTTGCCTTGCCGGATTGCATGGCGGTCTTGGCTGGACGATAAATTTTTGCAGACATCTCAAACTGCTCCGGTCTTGCGATCAAGCGGCCTTCCGCTTTTTCTACCCATCACGCATCATAGATTTATTACAACGCGATAGCAAAACTCAATTGGACCGACTCAACCCTGAAGTCAAGTCGCTGAAAGCGCGCATATTGCGGAAACCATAAATGGCTTAGATGTCGAAAAGGCCAAGGCCCATCTTGCGCGTGAAGGACGAAGCATATTTTATCGGCCCGCAATTCAAAGGACGCCCAGTATGAATGAAAATGTCATCAAATTCCGCAAGCCGGAGCCACCGAAGCAGCCGCGAAAACCCAACCCGCAACTGCGCAAACTCGCCATCATTGCTGGCGTCGTCGCGTTCTTCGTCGCTGCCTGGGCTTACTTCCAGTACCTGGGCTGAAACACGATGCCTCTGGCATCGCAGCCTGAAGCTGGCGATCTATATTGAACTGACACTTTAGGGAATTTGTGGAAGTCGTTGTAAAAACTGACTTCTCATCGAATGGTCGGAGTGGAGAGATTCGAACTCCCGACCCTCTGGTCCCAAACCAGATGCGCTACCAGACTGCGCTACACTCCGCCTTTTCGATGGTGGGGAGATACACGGTTCGCCCCTGCCCCGCAACAGGTAAAATCATCTTTCTTTTGTTTTTTTGTGGAGGAGCGCTTTGCGGGTCGAAATGTCCCGGAAACGCAACCTCAAGACAATATTACCAAGTTTTCACTTCACCCTGCCTTAAAGCTATGCGAAGCCGGACGGAACAGACGAGGTTAACGACAAACTGGGCTAATGGCTTGCATGCATTGTGCTTTTGCAAACCTGGCCGCAGCATTGTCTTGATGGGTAGAAACAATGAAGTCCGCCGACGATAGCAACCAGACACCATCTCAGCCATCACCACCGCCCGACCTGCGGGACATTCTGGTTTCGGCCAAGAGCGGCAAAAAGAAATCGAAACGGTCCACCTATCTGATGGTCGGCTTTTTGGTGCTGGCGGGCCTGGGCGGCTATTATTATGTCTATGGCGGATCGCAGGTTGCCTACACCTATACGACCCAGGCGGTGAAGAAAGGTGATCTCTCGGTCATCGTCACCTCCACCGGCTCCGTTCAGCCAACGGATCAGGTGGATATTTCGAGCGAGCTTTCCGGCACCGTGCGCAAGGTCAACGTCACCTATAACAGCCCGGTCAAGGCCGGAGACGTTCTGGCGGAGTTGGATACCAACAAGCTGGAAGCGGATGTGCAGAGCGCGCGCGCCAAGCTCGCTTCGGCAAAGGCCAGCGTCGTGAAGGCGAGAGCCGACCTCGGTTCTGCCAAGACATCTTTAGACCGCCTGAAATCCCTGGTGCAGAATCGCGTCTCCAGCCAGCAGGATCTCGATGCCGCACAGTTTAATTACGATGCGGTGGCGGCGACGCTGGAGGTCAATGGCGCGTCCGTTCTGTCATCGGAAGCGGATTTGCGGTTGGCGGAACTCAATCTCGGCAAGGCCAAGATCGTGTCGCCCATCGATGGCGTGGTGCTGACACGCGATGTCGATCCGGGTGCGACGGTTGCTTCCTCCCTCAACGCGCCGGTTCTGTTCACCATTGCCGGTGACCTGCGCCATATGGAGCTTCAGGTGGCCATCGATGAGGCCGATGTGGGCAAGGTCGAGAACGGCCAGACCGCGACATTCAATGTGGATGCCTATCCCGAGCGAAGCTTCCCGGCCGCCATTGAGACGGTACGCTTTGCATCGGAAACCGTTTCCAACGTCGTGACCTATAAGGGCATATTGACGGTGGATAATGCCGAACTGCTGCTGCGCCCGGGCATGACGGCAACGGCCAATATTGTTGTCGAGCAGGTGAAAGACGCGATTCTCATTCCCAATGCTGCGCTTCGCTACACGCCTCCGCGCGAATCGGCATCGCGTGGCGGCGGGTTGATGGGCCTGTTCCGCCCTCCCCGCATGAACCGTCAGCGCGGCAGTGGTGACCAGGCGGCGTCTGCCAAACGCAGCGTCTGGGTGTTGCGCAACAACAATCCGGTTTCCGTGCAGGTCGAGACAGGATCGACCGACGGTCAGTTTACCGCCATCAAGTCGGGAGAGATCGCCCCTGACGATCAGGTCATTACCGACGCCGCACAGCGCAGTACGTGAGGCGGGAGACGCGAATGGCAGCCCAACCCCTCATCGAGTTTCGCAAGGTCGTCAAACAATATGGCGTTGGCGAAGCGACCATTCGTGCGCTGGATGGTGTGAGCCTCTCCATCAACGAACATGAATTCGTTGCCATCATGGGGCCATCCGGTTCGGGCAAGTCGACCTCGATGAACATTATCGGCTGCCTGGATACGCCGAGCGCCGGCGAATATCTGTTTCAGGGCGTGCCCACCAGCGGCTTCGACAATGAACAACTGACGCTTCTGCGCCGCCATATGCTGGGCTTCGTGTTTCAGGGCTTCAACCTTCTGCCTCGCACTTCCGCCGTGGAAAATGTGGAATTGCCACTGATCTATCGCGGCATGAAGGCGGCAGAGCGCCGTCCGCAGGCCATGGAAGCGCTGGCTCAGGTGGGGCTTACCGGGCGCGAGCATCACACCACGCAGGAGCTTTCCGGCGGTCAGCAGCAGCGCGTGGCCATTGCCCGCGCCATCGTCACCCGCCCCGCTTTGCTTCTGGCGGATGAGCCGACGGGCAATCTCGATACGAAAACCAGCACCGAAATCATGGAGCTGATCACCTCGCTCAACCGCGATAAGGGCATCACCGTTGTCATGGTGACGCATGAAGAAGACATTGCGGCCTATGCAAACCGCCTGCTGCGCTTCGTCGATGGTCATCTGGCATCCGATAGCGCCGAGGAAAAGCTGGAGGCTGCCGATGTTTCTTGAAACCGCACGCCTAGCTCTGCGCGCCATAAGCCGCAATATCTTGCGTTCTTTCTTGACGGTCCTTGGCGTCGTCATCGGCGTTGCCGCCGTTATTGCCATGGTGACGATTGGCAATGGCACGACTGCGCAGGTGAAATCCGAGCTATCGCGCCTTGGCACCAACATGCTGTTCGTCCGTCCCGGCCAGTTTGGGCCCGGGCGTGCCAGCACCGAGGCCAAGCGCTTCAACGATCACGACATTCAGGCCATGCGCGATCAGCTCAGTGGCATTCGTGCAGTCGCTCCGCTCAACAGAAGTTCGGCAGCAACCGTCATCTATGGCGGAAAGAATCACTCCACAAGCGTCGTCGGCAGCACCAATGATTACCTGACCGTGCAGGACTGGACGCTGGCGCTTGGGCGGGAGTTTCTGCCTGCAGAAGATCGTGGCGGCCAGATCGGCTGCATCATCGGCGAAACCGTGCGCCAGGAGCTGTTCGGCGCCGCAAATCCCGTCGGCCAGACCATCCGCGTCAGCAACATTTCCTGCCCTGTCATCGGCGTTCTGGCGCGAAAGGGTCAATCTGGTCTGGGGGATGATCAGGATGACACGATCATCATGCCGCTGAAAATCCATCAGCGGCGCATTGGCGGCACCACGACCATTTCCAGCATCATGGTCTCGGCGCAGGATGGCGTTTCCACCTCCAAAGTCCAGTCGGATATCGAGAACCTGCTGCGCGAGCGCCGCCGCATCGCCATTGGCCGTGACGATGATTTTACCGTCAACGATATGGCACAGATCGCCTCCGCCATGACCGGCACGACGACCTTGCTGACCGGTCTTCTGGGCGCAGTCGCTGCCGTCAGCCTACTGGTCGGCGGCATCGGTATCATGAACATCATGCTGGTGTCTGTCACGGAGCGCACACGCGAAATCGGCATTCGCCTTGCCATCGGCGCGCTGGAAAAGCAGGTGCTGACCCAGTTTCTGGTGGAAGCGGTGATGTTATCCGCTTTCGGAGGCATTGCCGGTATCCTGACCGGGCTTGGACTTGCCTATAGCGTCGTCAGTTTCCTCGGTGTCCCCTTCGTCACCAGCCCGTCCATCATCGCGCTCGCCTTTGCTTTCTCTGCAGCCATCGGCGTGATCTTCGGCTACTTCCCGGCAAGACGCGCCGCAAGCCTCAGCCCTATCGAAGCGCTGCGGCACGAATAAGCCTCCCCGTTGCCTTTCCTGTTCGCACTCTCCATATGAGTAGAACAGGATAAAGGAATTCGACAGTGAGTGTAGCTTTCGTAAAAGAAGAGAGTGCCGAAACCGCAGCAGAAACACAGCTGCCGGATCGCCCTGTCTCGCCACATCCCAACCTCGTCACCGAGGCGGGGTTGAAAGCGCTTGAACGTCAGGTCAGCGAAGCCCGCGCTGCTTTCGATGAGGCGAATGCCATCGAGGACATCAACGAGCGCCGAAGGCAGGCTGCGCCGCACATGCGTGATCTGCGCTATTTCTCCGAACGTCTGCATACGGCACAGCTGGTGCCTGCACCTGAGAGCCACGAGGTCGCGGCTTTCGGCAGCAAGGTTACTTTCAGCCGCGAGGACGGTCGCGTGCAGACCTACCGCATCGTTGGCGAAGACGAGGCCGATCCGAAAGCGGGCACGATTTCCTATGTATCTCCGGTAGCCCGCGCCCTTCTGGGAAAAGCGGTGGGAGACCTTGTAAACCTGGGTGATGAAGAGCTGGAAATCAGCGCAATAGCCTGATGGCCGCTTGCGGGGATGGCTGACAAACGATATCTGGTCGTCAATAGCGCTCTCCACGAACAATAAGGCCGTCCTTCCATGACAGCGGATTTCCTCGTCACCCATTCCGGTGGCTTTCATGCCGATGAACTGCTGTCCAGCGTCATCCTCACCCGCCTTTTCCCGCAAGCGAAAATCGTTCGCAGCCGTGCGCCCGAGTGGATCACATCAAGCTCCGACCGCATCATTTACGATGTCGGCGGCGCCTATGACGCGGACGCGCGCATTTTCGACCACCACCAGCGCGGTGCGCCGCTGCGTGAAGACGGCCAGCCATACAGCTCTTTCGGTCTGGTTTGGAAGCATTACGGGCACGCCTATCTTGCCGATTATGGCGTTCCGCAATCCGATATCGACGCGATTCATACGTCCTTCGACAGCAGCTTCGTGCTGCCCATTGACCTCACGGACAATGGCGCACTGAGCCCTTCCACGGCGGGACAGCTTGCAGGCCTGACTTTGCCAGCCCTGCTGGAAACATTAAAGCCTGCCTTCGATAATAAAGACCCAGAAGCCGATGATCGCGCATTCCACGCCGCACTCGCCATTGCACGCAGTTTCGTAGAAGCCAGCATTGGCAAGAAAGCCGCCAAGCTGCGCGCTGAAACGCTGGTGCTGAAGGCCATTGAAGCGACGGGCGAAGGCCGTGTTCTGGAACTGCCGATTGGCATGCCCTTCCGCCCGGCAATCGTCAAAGCTGGTGCCGATCACCTGCTCTTCGTCGTCCATCCTCGCGACAAGGACTGGTGCCTGACCGGGATTCGGCGCGCTGAAGATGGTTTCGAGCTTCGCGCAGACCTGCCCGCCGCATGGGCCGGTCTGACGAATGGTGATCTGGAAGCGGCATCCGGTGTGGAGGGCGCAACCTTCTGTCACAACGGTCGCTTCATTGCCGCCGCCACAACCCGTGAAGCAGCGCTTGCCATGGCAGAGATTGCCGTTGAAGAAGCGCTGCGCACCGAAGCTCATAAAGTCAGCGCTGCGGGTTGATGGGTCGCAAACCCCGGATCACACTTTCAGATAGGTTGATGACCTGTCGAAGCTGAGGCCGGGGAACACTCCATTGGTCAGCGCTTCACTGCCCACATCAAACTGGCGGTAGAGCATGGCGGCGGCGAGTTCGCGTACGTCGCCGGTCGGCATCAAGTCTCTGTCATCCAGAAGCTTGCCGTCACCTAGCCCCGGCCAGTTGCCCAACACACGACCGCCAGCAATGCCGCCACCGGCAAGAATGGCCACGCCGCCGGTGCCATGGTCCGTGCCGCCGGTGCCGTTTTCACGCGCGGTTCGCCCGAACTCCGTCATGGCCAGCACCACGGTCTTTTTCCAGACATCCGGTCCCAGCGCGTCCTTCAGCGTCGTCAGCGCAATGGTCAGGTCTTTGACCGTGCGGGCAAATTGCGCTTTCTGGCCCGCATGCGTATCCCAGCCATCGACGGAGAAACTGGCGATGCGGTAATCTTCCCGCAGCAAACCACCAGCGAGCTTGGCAACATCGCGAATGCCCTGCCCGCGCTTTTCATCCTGAAACAACTGTTCCGCAGACATGTCCGTGCGCAAGGCTTCTGCCAGCACGCGGTTGAAATCCGGATCGTTGGCGTAAAGGCGTTTAAAGAAACCGACATCATCCGCCGCCATGGTCATATTGGAAGTCGATGCCCAGACATCGGCTTCGTTCGGCCCGGACAGGATCAGCTCCATCGATGTGTTGATGTCGATGGCCTTGCGGTCATCCGAACGCGGAATGGAGGAGAGCGCGCGGTTCAACCAACCGGTGCGTTCGGCGTGGACATGTTCAGCACCGCTTTCCAGCATATCCTGACCATCGAAATGGCTGCGCTGGTCACGATAGGGCGTGGAGACCGCATGCACGAAGGCAAGCTCTTTTGCCTGCCAAAGCGGCATCAGCGGCTGGGCGGCAGGGTTGAGCCCGAAATGACCGTCGAGATCGATTAGTCCCGTATCCGGCGTCAGCGCCAGTGTCGGACGAAAGCCCGCAAAGGCGGCGTCGCCATAGGGTTGTACGAGATCCAGCCCATCCATCGCGCCACGCAGAACGATGGTCACGAAGCGGTTGTCGCCCGGCATTGCGGCGAAACTGACTGGCGAGAAAGCAGGCACCGCCGCCGCACAGCACGCGGTGGCCAGAAAACTGCGGCGGCTGATGAGCATATCCTGAGAGAAGGCCATCGATCCTATCTCCTGTTGAATTCTGGCGAAGACAGCGCAAGCGTCATGCCGCTCACACGGTTGGGAGCCTGGCTGACGACGCGGATCGTATCGTCCCGCGCCATATCGGCCATGGCGACTTCCAGAAGCCGTTTCGGCTCCATGTCACCACCCAGTGAATCAGACGCCTTGCGCGCCCACAAAATGCGCTCGCTCATCTGGCTGGGGGAGAGCCAGGAGGCCACGCCTTCCTCGAAACCCGCCGGACTTGGCGGTTGCCAGACCGGCTGGCCCATGCGGCGCAACGAAGCGAGCGTCAGCGTCCGCGCAAGGCTCTGCTTGTTCTTCGGCTTTTGCATCTGAGCGACATCGGGCGTCATTGCCTGTGCTGGCTTTTCCATCACCATCTCTCCGCCATCAGGCTTCATGGCGGCAGGCTCATCTCCATCCTTCATGGCGGATTGCGGAGCAGCAGTTGGTAGGGCGGCCTCGTCGTCACCAGCCGGAGACAGACGATCCTGCCAGTTCTTCTGGTTGATGCCGAAGGCCCTCAGACCGGACACGACGTAGTCGAAAGGCAGCTTCATCTTGCGGCCCGGCTCGGCCCATGCGCGCGGGTGGTCAAGCATGGCGGCATAGACTTTCACCAGATGTCCGCCACTCGCCTTCCACTCGTTCACCATGGCCGTCACCAGTTCAGGTGGCGCTTCATCGGCCACGAAATGCGTCGCGAGTTTGCGACAGACATGCATGGCGGTTTCAGGCCGCGTGGCCAGATCGTCCAGCATGGACAGGCAGTCATCCGCCGTGCGCTTGCGCCCACCATAGGAGACACCCAGCACCTTGATCTGGCCGGGCTCGGCCATGCGCGGACGAAACAGCATTTCGTAGCGGTCATCCACCGTCATGCCGGTCAAGACCAGCGCGGCAGAACGCACGTCGTCCTGCGTGTAACCACTGCCCGCACCCATCGTGTGCAGCTCCAGCAATTCTCGCCCGAGGTTTTCATTCAATCCGGCTTTTCGGTTTCCCGCAGCAGCGGATTCCGGTCCGGCAGAACGGTTCTGATCCAGATAGATCAGCATGGCCGGGTGCAACACCGCCGCCTGCAACAGATCGCGAAATGGCCCGGCCAGATGCGGGCGGATCGCTTCCACCTCGTAAAGCGGCGTGATGGCTCGCATGGGCAGGGCTTTGCGGGCATTGACGGAAAAATGGTCGGTCCAGAAGGACGCCAGCCGCTCATGGAAACCATAGGGAGAAAACACCGCTTGCATGACCCGCGCCATGCTATCGCGCTGAAAGCTCTGCTCGGCTTTTTGCTGCAAGATTTTACGGGCATCCCGGTCCCGCTCGCCGTCATTATTGACGGGTCGAATGGCAATCAGCCCCTCGGCCAGATCATCCGCCCGCTGCCGCGCCTCGAATGCACCGCCCATCGGGAAGAAAGCGTCTTTCAGCGGCGCATCAGCCAGCTGGACTAAAAGATCGTCTGCGTTTCGGTTTAGGACCTGGCCGGGCGAGAGCCCATAGCCATAGCGGATCGCCGCCATCGTTGGAGAAAAAGGAGCCATTCTTCGCCACTCCTGCCAACAGTAATATGCGCAGGAGAATCACAGCCAATTCCGGCGAAAAGGTTGCAAAATCGTGGCGTTTTTCCGACATGGACAATTTGTAATTCAGCCGCGATGCACAGCTTGTCGCAGTGACAATGGGGAAAAACTGTGGCACGTCAAAAATCATGAGGTTCATTCGCAAAATCATGCAGGACAGGAGTTCGGCTGGCGCTATCGCCACGCTGACGCTTCTGCTGTTTTTGCTACAAGGCCTCGTCAACGGTGTTGCCAATGGCAATATGGCCTCGGTGGCACTGGCGGCTGGCGATATCATCTGTTCCAGCCACATGCCGGAAGGTGCATCTGGCAAGCAGGACCCCGCTGGCAAACTCGCCAATAACTGTTGCGGCACGCTCTGTCGCCTTGCAACCGCCGCTGCCATTATCCTTCCGGATTCGCCGACTGAGCCGGTCAGCAGCTTTGCCCTCGCAATCGAAGGCCGCTTCCAGCACGCCGAAGCGAAACTATCGCCGCAGCCGCCCAACCGCGAATCCCAGCCCCGCGCCCCTCCCTTCGCTTAGCAACTCTGAGAAAAGCCTCGGCCTGAAGCACGCACGCAACCGCTGTTGCGCAGTTTGGCCGTCAAACCTCATTGTCTAGCGGAGACATATCATGTCCGTCACCACCTCCTTCGAAGGGGAGCGCCAGGCCGCGCAATCTTCTTCCATCAACCTCTACCGCGCCGTCTGGCGCTGGCATTTTTATGCCGGTCTCTTCGTTCTGCCCTTTATGATTTCGCTGGCCATCACCGGCGCGCTGTATCTCTTCAAGGACGAGATCGACGGCATCATCCATGCCGATTTGAAACGCATCGAAATGGTGCAGAACGCCCCGCAAGCCAGCCCATCCGCCATCATCGCATCCGCACTATCAGCCGTTCCCGGCACAGCCGTCAAATATACGACAGCTGCCGACCCTGGCGCTTCGACCGAGATCACCGTCAACACGGCGGATGGCAAGCGTGCCGTCTATGTGAATACCTACACCGGCGAAACCCTCGGCTCCCTGCCGGATCGCGGCACCGTCATGTGGACGGTGCGCTATATCCACAGCCTCAAATATTTCGGCACTTTCGCGCGCTACTTCATCGAAATCGCGGCTGGCTGGTCCATTCTTCTTGTGGCCACGGGCATCTATCTCTGGTGGCCACGCAAACAGACAGGCGGTGTCATCACCGTGCGCGGCACGCCGAAAAAGCGCGTCTTCTGGCGCGATACCCATGCCGTCACAGGCATCTTCGTCGGCGTCTTCATCGTCTTCCTCGCCATAACAGGCATGCCATGGTCCGGCGTCTGGGGTGCCAAGGTCAATGAATGGGCCAACGGCAATAATTTCGGTTACCCGGCTGGCGTGCGGGTGGATGTCCCCATGTCTGGGCAGCATCTGAATGACGTGGCCAAAACCTCATGGTCGCTGGAGCAAGCGCAGATCCCGCAATCCAGCACCCATGATCACGGCCAGCATATGGACCATGGCGATGCCATGGCCCCGATGGATATCGACCCGACCATGCCGCCCATCGGCATAGACAACGCCATCGCCCGCTTCAACCAGCTAGGCCTCCAGCCCGGCTACACCGTAGCCCTGCCCACGACAACAACCGGCGTCTATAGCGGCTCTGTCTATCCGGACGATTTGTCAAAGCAGCGCGTCGTCCATCTCGACCAATATAGCGGCGCACCCCTGATCGACATGAGTTACGCCGATTACGGCCCGCTGGGCAAAGGTCTGGAATGGGGCATCAACGTCCACATGGGCCAAGAATACGGCCTTGCCAACCAGATCATCCTCACCCTCGCCTGCCTCGGCATCATTCTGCTCGCAGTCTCCGGCGGCGTCATGTGGTGGAAACGCCGCCCAAAAGGCTCGCTAGGCGTCCCGCCCCTGCCACAAGAAAAGCGCGTCCTTCACGGCCTCATCGTCTTGCTCGCCATCGGCGGCATGATTTTCCCGCTGGTGGGCGTGAGTTTGGTGGTAATGCTGGGATTGGATTTAGCGGTGCAAAAATTCAGCCGGCACAAAGCCGCATAAAATAAAGGCCGGGAGCAATCCCGGCCATTTCAATACAGCGACAAAACGCTCAATCCTGTTCGTAGACGACCCATGCCTTCTCAAAGTGACGGTTTTTCAGATCGTCCTTTTTCATCAGCACATAGATGGCTCCGGGCAAATCGTTTCCTGCGGCTTTATCGCTTCCAATTTGAAGAACCAGCTGCCAGTCGTCTGCGTGTGTGAGGAGAGCCTTGGCGGCATCGGTATCATAAGCATCAGATGTCCCGGCATAGATACCATTCGACGCTAGCTGGCTTTGGGATTGCATGCTGGACTGAATGGCGCGGGGCCAACCGCCAAGTTGATGATTGCCGCCACCTTCCTCGGTGGGCCACCCCAGAGAATACAGCCACTCATGATAGGTTTGTTCGTCATGACCTGATGCGGGTTGCAGAACGTCCCATGAGGTACTGGCAATCGGAATGGTGCTGACGATCGCCCGGCTCGTCACAGACATGGGATAAAGAGCCGCTACAGCCGGGAAATCCATCAGCACGGATGGAACATCGACCCGTTTGAGCTTTTCGCGCGGGGTTTCATCGTAAATGATCTGCCATCCGACCCGAGACTGTGGCTTAAAGCCCGCCGGTATCTGCGGCAGGTCGTAGAAAAACAGCAACCTGCCTTTCCTCGGCAGATCTGAGGCGAACCCCCGCTTCTGCGCCATGACTTCAAGATCGATCTGCGCGATGAAAGTCAGTGGGAATGGCTCGGCAACGGCATCAGCTTTTGCCCGCAACTCATCTGCTGCCTCTTTTACACCTTCGGATGAACGCTGAAATATCTTGTCTAGATCGACTCCTTTCAGATCAACGTCTGCCTCCTTGAAGAGTGCCAACGTCCCTGCATTCACCTCTTTGTTAAATCTCTTTCGTGCCTCGAGAAAAGCTTGCCCCTCCTTCCCCATCCAGGGCGGTACGAGGCCTGCATCGGCATAAAGATTGGCGGCATCCGTCTCCAGTTCACGTGCCATCTCCATACCATCTTCATACGCAGGTCGCACCGGCCATGGCATAGTGTCCGGCAAGTCGGGCCGCCCACCGAATTTGCTCGCACCAATCGGAATTCGGCTCTCATCTTCGGATGTCGTATCCAGAACCTGCGCGTCTCTCGCCAGCGTCACGATACTTTTGGTGCCAGCGACAGAAATCCCTGCCTGCTTCAATCGACTGGTAAGGTCGTCACGTGATTGCGGAAGCTGGATTGTCTCAGTCATCTGCGCGAAACCTCCGTTGACCGGAAAAACGGACACAATTGCGCTCAGCAATAGGACTGGAATCGTTTTCAAACGCATGATACTCCTCCAGAAACACAGCCCTGAGCTGTTAAAACTTCAATGGAAACCTATGTCTGCAGGCGGTAACGGTAAAGCTGTTTCGCGCAGGAGGCAGATGTGTTCTGGAATATCACTCCATCTTTCATATTTTACATGCTCTTCGTCCTGTTGACGGTGGGCGTACTCGTCTCCGCGCATCTATTATGGATTATTCAGTACACAACCCGCATTTGGCGTTTACCAAATTCAAAAACACTGAAAATCGCAAAAATTGCGCTGATTATCGTGACCCCTATCTTAAGCTTTTACGCAATAGAGGCGTGGCGGTATTTTCAAATGCCTTCTTCGGAGCGACCGGCACCGGATAGACGCTACTTCATAGTACCCATTATGGTAGTCCTTCTAACGGGCTTTGGGGCAATCAACGGAACAATCCGCCGCTCGTCTGTCGAGGATGTCGGCTGGCTTCACGGATTAGAGGGATTTGCGACACTTTTGGGCTGGTACATAGCGCTCTATTTGCCATATCACATGTTAGCGAAGCTTTTGACCATCAGCCACCGTGGCCCTTTACTCAGCCGCGTTAATGCGCTCCCTATAGCCGTGTTCGCTGGCTTGTATTTCATACCTTAAGTATGATCGACCCGGTACACCTTGCAAACCAGTCCATCCGGCGTCCGATAGGTCCGAAACCCCATCGCCTCATAATAGGCCTGCCCCAGCGGATTATCCGCACCGATGCTCGCATCAATATTCTCAAGCCCCACAGCCTTGGCAGCAGCCAGGGTCGCACGAAACAGCCCCGAGCCAACACCCTGACGAGCAGCGCGCGGGCTGACATGGGTGCCGATGATGCCCCAGCCCTCTGCTACACCGTAGGGATTGTCGGACCATGAATGCCGCAGAGACTGAAAGCCCAGGATCCGTCCTTCGTCATCCACAGCCACGAAACAATCGATGCGGTTCTCCGCCTCGATGTAGTTTGCCCGCACCTGCGCAAGATCACCTGGAACCTTGCGAAGGCCAGCGGCAAATATCTCGTCGTGAACGGCTTTCATGCCTTCGGCATCGGATGGGGTGGCGGGTCTGATCATCATCGTTCAGTTCCTGTGATATTTGGAAATGTCCTATCGCCGCTCCGCGAGCCGATAAACCTCGCTTCGGTCACGCCTGCCCACGGCAATCACCACGACAAGTATCTGCGCGTCGCGCACCTCATAGACCAGCCTATAACCCGCACCGCGCAGCTTGATCTTGTATCGGTCGTTGTGTCCGGAAAGCTTGGCCGATGGCACACGTGGATTTTCCAGACGTTCCGCCAGCTTTTTCTTGAATTGCTCACGCGTGTTGCTGTCCAGCTTTCGCCATTCCTTCAGCGCGGCATCGAGAAAACCTAGCTCATAGTTCATCGAGCTTGACGCGAATAACGGCATCGCTGGAACGGGCGTCGGCTATTGCGTTCAGCTCGATATCGTCAAGCCGCTCCATCATCGCCTCGTAAGCCTTGGCGGGCACACAATAGAAAGCAGGCTCATTGCGATTGAGAATCGCAACCGCGGCGCCTTCGCCGGCGGCAACAGTCCCCATGGGATTTCTCTTGAGTTCGGAAACACTCGCCGTCATTTCAGCCAGAACAACATGCGTCATCTTTGAACCTCGGAACGCTATTTAGCGTGCTTATAATAGCACTCTAAACAGGTCTTTCAAGATGGCGCATATCCACCATCAAGACCGGAACAAGAACGAAGCCCCGAACGCGATCAGCGCAAATCCGATCACATGGTTGATCGTCAGGCTTTCCTTCAGCCAGAACACTGAGAACAGCGCAAACACCGTCAGCGTGATGACTTCCTGCATCGTCTTCAACTGTGCCGTCGAATAGACTTCGGAACCCATGCGGTTGGCAGGCACGGCCAGGCAATATTCGAACAGAGCGATGCCCCAGCTGACGAGAATGGCGAGGAAAAGCGCGCTGCCCTTGTGCTTGAGGTGGCCGTACCAGGCGAAGGTCATGAAGACATTCGAGGCAATCAGCATGACAACCGGCCAGATGTGCGCAGGGGTTATGGAAAAAGGCATGACGGACCTTTGAAAATGGGAGGGAATGTTGGTGCAAGAGGGAACCTGTTCCGGCTTGCGACGTATTGCTTAGCGCAGGATGCAGCAAACAGGAACAGGATTTTGACGCGCCCTTTACCGGGTGGTGAGGGCGCGTGAAGAACGCAAAACTTTCCAACTTGTTCCGACGCGCCCAACGTTTCCTGTTTGTACTCATATTTTAGGCCCCGCCCCTTCACTTTCAACTGGACTCTCTCCATATTCCGACCATGGCCAGATCACCGAAAAAACCCTCCGACAAAACCTCCCGCTCCGATGGCTTCGCAGAAATGCCGCAAGCCCCTTTCGAAGGCGCGCCGCTCTCCGGCAGCGTATCCGATTGGGTGAAGCAGTTGGAGGCCGAGGCCGAAGCGTCTTCGGTGGAGACCCAGCGCGAGGTCGCGTCGAAGGCGGGCAAGCACCGCAAGAAGATCGAGATCGAGGCGCGCAAACAGGCCATCGAAGAGGCCGAGAAGGCCAAGAGCGGCGGCAGCGTCAATAAGAAGGCGACCGCCCAGAAGACATCGCGCGGCGTGTCCATCGGTGCATCCAACGATCCGAAGACCCGTGCCGCTGCCGGTCTTAACCCCGTTGCGGGCATGGATGTCAGCCTTGAGGATGCCGAAAACCTCGCCACCGGCGCGGTGACGGCCACGGTCGAGGCGCTGTCGGCACTGATTGAAAGCGGCAATCCGCTGTTCAAGGACGGCAAGATGTGGACGCCGCACCGCCCTGCCCGTCCGGCCAAGTCCGAAGGCGGGATTACCATCCGCATGGCCTCGGATTTCGAACCGGCGGGCGATCAGCCCACCGCCATCAAGGACTTGGTCGAGGGTATCAATTCCGGCGAGCGCTCTCAGGTGCTGCTCGGCGTCACCGGCTCGGGCAAGACCTTTACGATGGCGAAGGTCATCGAGGCCACCCAGCGGCCCGCCGTCATTCTCGCGCCTAACAAGACTTTGGCGGCGCAGCTCTATTCAGAGTTCAAGAACTTCTTCCCCGACAATGCGGTAGAATATTTCGTCTCCTACTACGATTATTACCAGCCGGAAGCCTATGTGCCGCGCTCGGATACCTTCATCGAGAAGGAATCCTCGATCAACGAACAGATCGACCGCATGCGCCACTCCGCCACCCGCTCGCTGCTGGAGCGGGATGACTGCATCATCGTGGCCTCCGTATCGTGCATTTACGGTATCGGCTCGGTGGAAACCTACACCGCCATGACCTTCCAGATGGCCATTGGCGACAGGCTGGATCAGCGCCAGCTTCTGGCCGACCTCGTGGCCCAGCAATATAAACGTCGCGATATGGATTTCCAGCGCGGCTCCTTCCGCGTGCGCGGCGATACCATCGAAATCTTCCCTGCCCACCTGGAAGATGCCGCATGGCGCATCTCCATGTTCGGAGACGAGATCGACTCGATCACCGAGTTCGATCCGCTCACCGGCCAAAAAACCGGTGACCTGCAATCGGTCAAGATTTACGCCAACTCGCACTATGTCACCCCACGCCCCACGCTGAACGGCGCCATCCGCTCCATCAAGGAAGAGCTGAAAGGCCGTCTGGCCGAGTTGGAAAAGGCCGGACGCCTGCTGGAAGCCCAGCGGCTGGAGCAGCGCACTCGCTATGATATCGAAATGCTGGAGGCCACCGGCTCCTGCGCGGGCATCGAGAACTATTCACGCTATCTCACCGGCCGCAACCCCGGCGAGCCGCCGCCGACCCTGTTCGAATATATCCCCGACAACGCCCTGCTGTTCATCGATGAAAGCCACGTTTCCGTCAGCCAGATTGGCGGCATGTACCGGGGCGACTTCAGGCGCAAGGCGACGTTGGCCGAATATGGCTTTCGCCTGCCATCCTGCATGGACAACCGACCATTGCGCTTCGAAGAATGGGATGCGATGCGCCCGCCAACGGTTGCCGTTTCGGCCACGCCGGGCAATTGGGAGATGGAACAGTCCGGCGGCGTCTTTGCCGAACAAGTCATCCGCCCTACGGGCCTCATCGATCCGCCGGTCGAAATCCGCTCTGCCCGCAGCCAGGTGGATGACGTGCTGGGCGAAATCCGCGAGACGGCGCAGGCCGGATATCGCACCCTCGTGACCGTGCTGACCAAGCGCATGGCCGAAGACCTCACCGAATATCTGCATGAACAGGGCGTGCGCGTGCGCTACATGCACTCGGATATCGACACGCTGGAACGCATCGAAATCATCCGCGATCTGCGCCTCGGCGCGTTCGACGTTCTCGTCGGCATCAACCTGCTGCGCGAAGGTCTCGACATTCCCGAATGCGGCTTCGTCGCCATTCTCGATGCCGATAAGGAAGGCTTCCTGCGATCGGAAACCTCGCTCATCCAGACCATCGGTCGTGCGGCGCGTAACGTCGATGGCAAGGTCATTCTCTATGCCGATAACATCACCGGCTCCATGAAGCGGGCGATGGAAGAAACCAGCCGCCGCCGCGAAAAGCAGGTGGCCTACAACACCGAACACGGCATAACGCCCGAATCCGTCAAGGCTCGCATCTCGGATATTCTCGACAGCGTCTACGAGCGCGACCACGTCCGCGCCGATATCTCCGGCACATCCGGCAAGGGCTTTGCGGATGGCGGCCACATGGTCGGCAACAATCTTCAGGCTCACCTCAACGCGCTGGAAAAATCCATGCGCGACGCCGCCGCCGACCTCGACTTCGAAAAAGCCGCCCGCCTCCGCGACGAAATCAAACGCCTCAAAGCCGCCGAACTCGCGGCTATGGACGACCCAATCGCCAAGGAAGAGGCGAAGTCGCTGGAGGGCAGCGGCAAGAAGGGTGCAAAGAAGGATCCTTCGAGGCTCCGCCCTACGGGCTCCGCGCCTCAGGATGAGGGCGGTGCTTCTGACGAAAACGGCGCTGTCGGAGAACCTCATGGTGAGGAGGCCCAGGGGGCCGTCTCGAACCACGAGAACCACGAGGGCGGCACCGCCAAATCCCTCTTCGCCAAACCCACCCTCGACAACATGGGCCCCGGCACCGATACCGCCAAGCCCCTGTTCCGCAAAAACTCCCTCGACGAAATGACCGTTGGCCGCACCGAAAAGCCCGTCAAAGGCAACGTCCCGCCGAAACCGGTAACGGAACCCGGCAAACGTTTTTCACCGTTGCTGGAAGGCCAGCCCGAACGCGCTACAGGCGGCAAGGACGACCCCCGCCCCGTCGCACGCGGCAAGGTCGGCGTAGGCTCCTACGAAGACCCCGGCGAGCAGAAGCGCAAGGGACGGACGAAGGGCAAGACCGGAAGACCGGGGCGGTAACACCAGCGCTCTGGTTCATCGCTTGTTTGCCGCAGGGCGTCATCTCTCTGCGCAAACCGAGCTTCGACCTTTGACCAACGCGTAACACCTCCCGGCGAATCCGACCCCATTCGTTCGGAACCTCACGTGAAAACGCGCGTTGTCGAAACATTGCAACCGGCAGAGGGAGACAGGAAACAATGCGCGCAAAGATCATCGCAACATCGCTCTTGTTGTTCGTCTTGACGGCTGGCGGCGGTGTCGCTGGTTCTCTCAAGGATGCGACCTTTCATAGCAATGCCCTGAATGCCGATCTGGCGGTCAATATCTACCGCCCGGATGGCGATCCGCCAGAGAATGGCTGGCCAGTTTTGTATCTGCTGCACGGGCATGATGGCGATCAGAACAGTTGGCGTGATCTCGGCAACATCGAAAAGACACTGGACGCGATGATTGCGGCCGGCACCATCTGCCCACTGGTTGTGGTGATGCCGGGCGTGAAGAACAGCTGGTATGTGGATTCGAGCGCGGTGGGCGGTCCCGGCGATTATGAGACGGCACTAACGGTGGATTTGCGCAGGCAGGTGGAAAACACAATGCCCGTCCGCAAGGATCGCGCTGGCCGCGCCATCATCGGCCTTTCCATGGGTGGCTTCGGCGCACTGCATCTGGCCTATTCCCATGAGGACCTCTACGCCGCCCTCGCCAGCCTTTCCGGCGCAATCTGGCAGAACGTGCCCGCCCCCGATCTGGACAAGACGCCCGCCGAGCTGAAACTCATTCAGGACAGCGCCTTCTTCCACCGCCTCGACCGCACCACCGTCACCAGCGGCATCGTCCTGCCCTCCACCGGCGACCACTTCTCGGGCGCCTTCGGCACTCCCTTCGATGCAAGACTGTTCAACGAAAAGAACGTCTTCACGACAGTTGCCCAACACGTCGCCGAAGCCCAGGACCTGCCCGCCACCTATCTCACCGTCGGCGACGATGACGGTTTCTCCCTATGGCGCGGCGCCGTCGCCCTCCACGAAACCCTGCAAGCCGACAACCGTAAATCCGAGTTGCGGATTACGGATGGGGACCATGTTTGGGACGTGTGGAAAGTGTCGATTATTGATGCGTTGAAGTTTGTGGATGGGGAACTGGCCCATTCAAGTGACAACAACATGCCGTAGTTGAATAATAAGCGTTAGGCAGTCTCAAATCTGAACAGGAATGATTGGGAGATATCTGCAAGCACCTTTAAAGAATATCAAAAAGAGTTAAAAACTTGTGATACTGATCCACGCCGCCATAGAAGCCGAAAAAATCGACTTGTTTTAATGGAGAGACTAATTGGAAGTCGCTTATCATTTTTTAAAGGAATCGAATGCCAAATTTTACGTAAGTGAACGGCTAGTGCTAGTAAATGCGAACTCTCAGACCTTTAAGGTTAAAAGAAGAGCTCATCAACGGCGAAAACATATTGTAAGCGTCGCTTATACACGCTATACGTGATTTGCAGGAGTAAGGATATGGCACCAAACAACACAAAAAAAATATTAATAAACTATTTAAGCAAAGCGAGGAAAATCTTAACTATATATACGGTTATTTTTCGAAAAAAAAAATAAGCTCGATCAAAATTGAGACTGTAAAAAAAGATTTATCCGACAAGATATCAGAAGATTATATTTCCGAATTATTTAATTTTTCTATATCTATACTTCATACAAAAAGAGAGAATAACCAATTCCAGTTAGAGAACTTACTGTTAAGGGATGAAGAACTAGCGGACTTTTCAGAAGAGAAAAAGAAACTAATCCTGGGTATTGTTAACTCTAGACTGATGGGTGCTATCTCTAAAGCTGCGTTCCTCGGGTTTGATGCTGGGATGCTATTTCAATCCATCTCCTCTTTGGTTGATATTCGGCCTATATTTGACAACGAGAAAAGCGATATAATTGGCAGTATCATTCTCCCATCCATTAAATTGTCATTCTATGATGTAGCTAACTCGGAAATGAAAAATATGTCGATAGTAATGGATGAATCCGATATAGCGCTTACATTGGACATTCTAGGGGAAATAATAAATAAAATAAAATCTATTCGCTCAAATTCAAATATTGGAACCAATGAAAACTGCATTGTAGTAGGTGAGGTGAAAATATAATGTCATCAAACCTTGACGCGATCGAGTTTCCCAAGCGAAATCCATCAACGCAGTTTCAGCTTTCTGAAACTGAAGAGGGTTTCGCTTACATAAAAAGCGTAAAGAATCGAACGTCTAAATTCGTCTCACATAGAAGAAGAGATGAAAGAATATTTTATAACTCTAGAATCTCTTCTGTAGATACTTTGGAACTAGAAAAAAAATTATCTGATCTTAGAAGAGATTTTGACGAGGCATTTTCCAAAGAAAATCTTTCAAGCAACGACAATATTGCATTCAAAAATGCATATCCTGATCAGTGCCTAATTTTAGCATCAAAAATTCTACCGACAGCGACAGGATCTTTTATATTTTTTTTATCGTATAAAATATTTACAGAATGGGCAGATTCACTTTTTTTTGCGTCTATCTACTCCATCATAGCTATCACAATGATACCTTTATACATCATATCACGCGCTATAGAAAAAAAGCTCAGCCAGGGGGCAGAAAGTTGATACGGACTATTTTTTGGATTGTGATCCTTACTGCATCCGCATCTGCTGCAGTAGCAATATACATGCCAAACAGCGTGATCAACCTTATAGGAAGCATAGAAGCGAGAGTTGTATTATTTACTTTGTCTTGGCTACTACTTTTAGTTTTAGGTCTCTACATCTACTGGTTTTATTTCGATCTAAAACCGGTGCGTGTCACCGCCGGAATCTGTAAAACACTTACAGCGATTTTGTTTTTTTCTGCGTCAGCAAGCGCATTTGGCATGCCTCAAATCTCCTCTATAAAAATTTCGGATAACTCTTTTTACATGGACATTGTGAACAGCGACACAAAAATGCACCAAGTGGCAATGTGCGCACTGTTCGGACTGTTAGTGTCTGGTCTTATCTTCATTCTTGCTTACTACATTGAAAAAAAGACGGTTAGTTGATTCTTATAGCGCATAAATCTACCGAATAATCTAGGAACCAAACCCACCCCAGCCCGTTCTTCCCCCGGACACCGTGTCCGATACTGAAAGGGAAGAAACATTATGAAAAACAAGGTTTTCGCACTCGCTGCCGCCGCAGTTTTGTCCGCCTCCGCTGTTTATGCGCAGACGTCGACACCGGCTCCAGCCGCCCCTGCGGCTTCTGGCGCGGATGCAACATTGTCGGGTCCGGGCATCACCATGGGCACCAAGGCAAATGGCCCTTTGAAGTTCGTCAACGTGCAGAAGACAGACCTCACTGCCTCGCAGCTTGAGGGTCTGGATATCTACAACGCCCAGAACGAAAATATCGGTGAAATTGAAGATGTCGTGATTGGCGATGGCAAGTCCGTGATCGGTCTGGTTGCCAGCGTTGGCGGCTTCCTGGGCATCGACAAGAGCTATGTCGTTCTCGACCCTGCTTCCGTTGCCATCAACAATGATAACGGCACATGGAAGGCCTATGTAGACACAACGAAGGACGCGCTTACGAACGCTCCGAAGCTGGACTATGACAAGCTGGACGATTGATTCATCCAGATAGGCGGCTAATATCCGCCAGTCTTCAAGCCCACCGACAGTTGGTTCGTCCAATCGTCGGTGGGCTTTTTGTTTGAGCCTTTATGGCAGCGCAGAGCCTATGGACGATAGTTGCCATGTTGTGCCTGGGAATGATGTGGCCAAATCCTCGGCATATGGCGAGGATGACGAAGAAGAGAGTGTCGAAGCCCTCCGTCCTCGCCCTATGCATGCTTACCCGCCGAACTTACCACTGCGTGGGAAACCCTTCGGCACGGTGCGGCCTGCGGTGGCGCGGTCAGCCATCCATTCCAGCAGCTCGTCACCCACCTTGGAGAAGGAGCGCCCGGCGCTGTCTTCCCATGTCAGGCCCGTTGCCAGTGCAAAGCATTTGACGTCTGAAATGCCGCCATCCTTGTAGCGTTGCAAGCGCACGCCCTTGCCGCGTGACATTTCCGGCACCTGTGCCATTGGGAAGGTCAGCATCTTGCGGTTTTCGCCAACCACGGCGATGTGGTCGCCGCTGACAGGCACGACCAGCTTCATCTCATCTGGCATGGCCACGTTCATGATCTGCTTGCCCTTGCGGGTATTGGCCACCATTTCCGTTTCCGCCACAACGAAGCCGTTGCCGGCGGTCGATGCCAGAAGCAGCTTGCGCGAGGGGTCGTGGACGAAGGCGGTCAGAATATCCTGATCGTTTTCCATATCGACCATGATGCGCACCGGCTCCCCATGGCCACGCCCGCCCGGCAGCTTGTCCGCACCCAGCGTATAGGCCTTGCCGCCCGTCGTCACCAAAAGCAGCTTGTCGGTCGTCTGCGCCGGGAAAGCCAGCTTCGGGCCATCGCCTTCTTTGAAGGTCAGCGCCGAGGTATCGGTCATGTGACCCTTCAGCGCCCTGATCCAGCCCTTTTGCGAGATGACGATGGTGACAGGTTCTTTCTCGATCATCGCCTGCTGAATGGCGTCCATATCGGCGGTCGGCGCATCGGCAAACTGCGTGCGGCGCTCGCCCAGCTTGGTGGCCTTGGCGTATTTCTTCTTCGTCTCGCCGATTTCCCAGGCGATGGTCTGCCACTGCTTGTCAGTGGATGCCAGAAGCGATTCGATTTCCGCCTTCTCGCTGCTCAGGCCATCGAACTCCGTGCGGATTTCGATTTCCTCCAGCTTGCGCAAGGCGCGCAGACGCATGTTGAGAATGGCTTCGACCTGAATATCGGTCAGCCCCCACTTCTCCATCATCACAGGCTTCGGCTCATCCTCTTCGCGGATGATGCGAATGACCTCATCAATGTTGAGATAGGCAACCAGCAAGCCGCCCAGAATTTCCAGGCGTCTGTCGATAGCAGCAAGGCGGAAGCGCGAGCGGCGCACCAGCACGTCGCGGCGGTGGTCCAGCCATTCCTTCAACACTTCGTTCAGCGCCATGACCTTGGGAATACGGCCCATGGATAGAACGTTCATGTTGAGCGGAATGCGGCTTTCGAGGTCCGACAGGCGGAACAGCGATTCCATCAGCAGCGTGGCATCCACTGTCCGGTTTTTGGGAACCAGCACGACGCGAACGTCTTCGGCGGATTCGTCGCGCACATCTTCTAGCAGCGGCAGTTTGCGCGCCAGAAGCAGCTCGGCAATCTTTTCGATCAGGCGGGATTTCTGCACCTGATAGGGAATTTCGGTGATGACGATCTGGTATCCGCCACGGCCGAGGTCTTCGACAACCCACTTCGCCCGCACGCGGAAGCCGCCGCGGCCGGTGCGATAGGCCTCCAGCATGCTTTCGCGGCTTTCGGTGATGATACCGCCGGTGGGAAGGTCCGGTCCCTCGATGCCGCCACGCTCGGGATGCGCCGGGTCGAACATCAAGTCCTCGACGGTCGCATCGGGGTTCTTGATCAGCCGCAGCGCCGCATCGCACAGCTCATGGGCGTTGTGCGGCGGAATGCTGGTGGCCATGCCCACGGCGATGCCGGAGGTGCCGTTTGCCAGAAGGTTGGGAAACGCGCCGGGCATGACGACCGGCTCTTCGTCTTCCTCATTATAGGTCGGGCGGAAATCGACGGCGTCCTGCTCGATGCCTTCCAGCAGCAGGGCCGCCACTTCGGTCATGCGCGCTTCGGTGTAACGATAGGCGGCGGCACCATCGCCATCGATGTTGCCGAAGTTGCCCTGGCCGTCCACGATGGGGTAACGCTGCGAGAAATCCTGCGCCAGACGCACCAGCGCATCATAGACCGACTGGTCACCATGCGGGTGGAATTTACCGATGACGTCACCGACGATACGCGCGCATTTCTTGAAGGCCGAGTTGGGGCGAATGCCCATCTCGCTCATGGCATGAATGATGCGGCGATGCACGGGCTTGAGGCCGTCGCGCACATCCGGCAGCGCACGGTGCATGATGGTCGATAGCGCATAGGCCAGATAGCGCTCTTCAAGCGCGGCCTTGAGGTCAATCGGCAATACGTGGTCGTCGTCTCCGCCGGACGGAGGAAGAAGATTTTTTCCCATGCTGCTTGACTAGCGGAAATGCCGATTTCCAGCAAGGAATCAGGACTTTTCCGCTGTGGATGACGGTGGCCAAACGTATATTTTTCGTTAATCTTGTTTTTATGCCGCAATTCAGCCATTCGTTACAAACTACGAATGGAATATACGGGTGCTATGCCCCGGATATAAATGCACAAATCCAGTTGTCGATCGCCAGTTTTTCATACCTACGAGGGAAGAGACAGAATGAGACTTCAATCCACCCGGCAGTTTCTGTTTGCCAGCGCCGCGGCGTTTGCATTTGCATCACCGGCATTCGCACTCGACGGCGCAGATGTGCTGAAGAAGATCAATGCGGCCTACAGCGTACAGGGCGCGGCTGTCGAAGCAAAATCGATTGCTGTCGATGGCAGCACGGTCACGCTGAGCGGTGTGACCTTCGGCACGGCAGCCGATCCTTCGCAGAAAATCCCGGTCGGTAATGTTACGCTGGATGGCGTCGAAGAAAACAACGGTGGCTACACCATTGAAAAGATGAGCTTCGACAACATCAAGTTCGCGCAGGAAGGCATCGCCGTCGATGCCAGCGACATCTACATGACCGGCGTCACCGTCCCTGCCGATACCACCACCGGCAAACTGGACTCGATGCTGTTCTACGAAGAGGCCCATAGCGGCCCTGTCACCGTCAAGATGGGTGAGAAGGAAAGCTTCTCCGTTGCGGAAACCACCACGACGATCAGCAAGAGCGAAGATGAAGGCACCGTCAGCTTCGATCTCAACGCAAACGGCTTCAAGGCCGATCTCAGCGGCGTGACCGACCCAAAGACCAAGGACGCCATCGACAAGCTGCAGGTGCAGACGCTGACCGGCGACCTGACGATGAACGGTTCCTGGGAACTCGCGCCCGGCACGTTGACGGTTGATGAATATGCCATCGACCTCAAGGATGTCGGCCGCCTCAACATGGCCTTCAGCTTCTCCGGCTATACGCTGAACTTCATCAAGTCCATGCAGGAAGCCGTCAAGGCACAGGCCGCCAACCCCAACAAGGAACAGGCGGATCAGGCAGCCGGTCTGGCCATGCTTGGTCTTGTCCAGCAGTTGAGCTTCATCAGCGCGGAAATCAGCTTCGAAGATGCCAGCATCACCAAGCGCGCCATCGATTATGCGGCTGGCGAACAGAACATGACGGGCGAGCAGCTGTCTCAGACCATCAAGGGCATGGTACCGTTGATGATGGCGCAGCTGAACGTACCGGAACTGCAAAACGCGGTTTCCGCAGCCGTCAACGCCTATATCGATGACCCCAAGAACTTCACCATCTCTGCCGAACCGGCGAAGCCCGTCCCCTTCCCCATGATCATGGGTGCGGCCATGGGCGCGCCGAACACCATTCCCCAGGTTCTGGGTGTAACGGTTACGGCCAACGAATAGTCGTCTTTTGGTCTAAAAAAGCCCCGGCGCAGCGATGCTCCGGGGCTTTTTGTTGGGTTCTGACATCAACAACTCACGCTGCGTGTCGCGCGTCGTGGTAGTCTCCACTCGCCGATGCCTGCGAGTTGAGGCGAAACATTTGCAGCAGTTCGGACAGCCGTGCCACTTCGCGCGATAGAACGGCGCTGGCGGCATTGTTCTCTTCCACCATGGCGGCATTGCTCTGGGTGGCCTGATCGAGAATGTTGATGGCACTGTTGACTTCGCCCAGGCCAATCGCCTGTTCCCGAGACGCCGCGGCGATGGCGTTGACGTGCTCGCGAATATCGACCATCGAGCCGCCGATCCGGGAAAGGGCATTGCCGGTTTCACGCACGAAACGACCGCCTTCCTTCACTTCTGCTCCAGACACGTTGATCAAGGCCTTGATTTCTCCCGCCGCCTTGGCCGAACGTTGGGCCAGTTCGCGAACCTCCTGCGCTACGACCGCAAAGCCGCGACCGGCTTCGCCCGCACGGGCAGCCTCGACGCCGGCATTGAGCGCCAGAAGATTGGTCTGGAACGCAATTTCATCGATCACGGTAATGATGCTGCCTATCTTTTCGGAAGACCGCTCGATGCGTGCGACTGCGGCAATGGTGTCATCCAGAAGAGCCGTTGTCTGTTCCGCATCGCTTCCAGCCCTGGTCGCCAGATCACGCGCCTGAGATGCACGCTCTGCCGAAAGCCGGACATTGGCGGTCAGTTCGTCAAGAGCCGCTGCGGTCTGTTCCAGAGACGCGGCCTGCTGCTCCGTCCGGCGTGCCAGATCATCGGTACTCTGGCTGATCTCTCGCGCGCCGCCATCGATGGAATATCCCGACTCGGCAATGCCGCCCATCGCTTCGTTCAGCTGTTGAAGCGTCCGGTTGAGATCATGTCGTAGCGCCTCGAAATCCGGCGAGAAAGGCGCGGTCAACTGGAAGGACAGGTCGCCGCTGGCCAGACGCTTCAGCGCCCCCGCAAATCCTTCCGTGGCCTCCATCATCAGCGCACGGGCCTGCTCTTGTGCCTGCGTCTGAAGGCGCTCACGCTCAGCCTCAGACCGGCTTCTGGCTTCGGTCGCCTCGGCCTCGAGTTTGTCCTTGGCGATTGCCGCCTGCCGGAAAATCTCGAGCGCCTGCGCCATCGCGCCGAACTCGTCCCGGCGAGAAAGCCCCGGTACCGTCAACGCCGTTTTGCCATCGGCCAGACTGCGCATCGCGCCGGTCATGGCCGCAACAGGGCGGCTGATTGAACGTCCAATCAGATACACACTGATAACAAGGCTGAAAACTGTCAGCACAACGAAGCCGATGACCATGCGGATGGTCCATTGCTCCGCAGCAGCATTGGCTGTGGCATTTTGCGTCAAAGCGCTGTCGTAATAGGACAGCACATCCTGAACGAAAGGCTGCATGGCCTCATAAGCCTGCTCGGTGGTGCTGCGCAACTGTTGTTCCTGAATGGCCGCTTCGGCATAAAGCCGGAAGGACGCCGTATAGACGTCCAGCGCATCCATGATGCGCTGACGCTCTGCACCGGGCCGGAACTCCTTCTTCACAAGCACCTTGAAGGTTTCGACTTCACCGCGATGCTTCTCCACATAAGACGCATCCCGACGCAGGATGAAATCCTTCTCATGCCTGCGCATCATCAGCATGCTTGCGCGGATTTCAGCGTTTTCCAGACCGGAAACAAGAGTTTCGATGCTATGGACTGCGCCCCGCATGGCACCTGCCAATCCGGTCGACGCTTCCAAACCAAGCTCGGTGTTTTTGGCAACAAGGCTTTTTACCGACTGGGCGTAAGCTTCAAGCGCAGTCGCAAGTCCCTCCAGCTTCGCCGCCGTTTCTGCGCTGGCATTTGCACGCAGCGTCTCAAGCCGTGATGCGGCATCTGCCACCACGTCATCGAAGTGCTCGACAGCCCCCATCTGCTTGCCGAGAAGGAAATCCTTCTGGTGAAGCTGCGCCTGCTGCAAATCCGTGGCAAGAGCGGAAACGGCGGCCTGCCTCTCAGCAACCGCAGTCGCGGATGCCTTGTAGCCAGCCTCCAGATGGCGCTGAAAAAGAAACGTGCCGACGACCACGGCCAACCCCATGAGGGCAACGAGGGCGAGGAGAAAGACGCGATGGGAAATCCGCAACGCACCGGGAAGAACTGAAGACATATGAGATCCCTATTGTTGGACCCCAACAAATCGCCATCAAACGTTAAGAAAAACTCAATCTTTGATGACAACCATATTATTATTTTATGACGTAAAAACAGTGTTTTAAACGCATTTTACGAAACAGCCGTGTCTTTTCAATTCTGCGAAGCATCATGAATTCGGCTTTCTGCGAAAGAACACGAAAGCGACCGAAATACCGGTTGCCACGCCCACCAGAACATCCAGCAATCTAACAAAACCGGCGCTCTGTGGCCCCAGCAAAAGAACGAGCATGGCGGAGGCACCCGCCTGTATCGCCACCATGGGTGCCTTGTTGAGGGAAGCGGCGATGATCATGGCGATGAAGATGGCCACGGCCATTCTCACCTCACCCATTTCATAGGGAAACATCAGCGCGATTTCACCGATGACGATGCCGGTGGTGACGCCTATGAGCAGGTTGATGCCCTGCGTGAAATGATTGGGAATGTTAGGCGCAAGGCAGATCAGCGCGGTGATGGCCGCAAAGACCGGCTGCGGATGGCCCAGCAGATGGCGAGCCACCCAAAAAGCAAAGGCGGCAGCCAAAGCCGCCGCCAATACATG
Source organism: Agrobacterium vacciniicorymbosi (assembly GCF_040427045.1). Classification (NCBI taxonomy): domain Bacteria; kingdom Pseudomonadati; phylum Pseudomonadota; class Alphaproteobacteria; order Hyphomicrobiales; family Rhizobiaceae; genus Agrobacterium; species Agrobacterium vacciniicorymbosi. The sequence continues at coordinate 508,044 of NZ_JBETMF010000002.1, read as the reverse complement.
GGTGAAGGCTGCACGAGCGCGATCAAGCAGCCCTTGCAGCATCCCTATCAGTCTTTCTTCGGCGTCGGAACGACGCGCAGTGCCAGTTCGCGAAGCTGCGTTGGCGTGGCCGGGGCCGGTGCGTTCATCAGCAGATCCTGTGCCTGCTGGTTCATCGGGAACAGCGTGATTTCGCGCAGGTTCTTCGTGCCGGTCAGCAACATTACCACGCGGTCCACACCGGCAGCCATGCCGCCATGCGGAGGTGCGCCGTACTGGAAGGCGCGGTAGAGGCCACCGAAGCGGTCTTCCACGTCCTGCTGGCTGAGACCAACCTTCTCGAACGCCTTGACCATCAGTTCAGGCGACTGGTTACGAATGGAGCCGGAGGCGATTTCGTAGCCGTTGCAGACCATGTCGTACTGGTAGGCCTTGATCGTCAGCGGATCCTGATTTTCCAGCGCGTCCATTCCGCCCTGCGGCATGGAGAATGGGTTGTGGGCGAAGTCGATCTTCTTTTCTTCTTCGTTGTATTCGAAGAACGGGAAGTCGACGATCCAGCACAGCTCGAAACGATCGCGGTCAACGAGGTTCAGCTCTTCGCCTGCGCGGGTGCGGGCTTCGCCTGCAAACTTGTAGAACTTGGCAGGATCACCCGCCACGAAGAAGGACGCATCGCCTGCTTCCAGACCAAGCTGAACGCGCAGGGCTTCCGTGCGCTCTTCGCCGATGTTCTTGGCGAGCGGGCCGGAACCGACAACCTTGCCGTCTTCTTCCTTCCAGAAGATGTAACCGAGGCCCGGCTGGCCCTGCGATTGCGCCCATGCGTTCATGCGGTCGCAGAATGCGCGGCTACCGCCGGTCTTGGCCGGGATTGCCCAGACTTCGACCTTCGGGTTGGACGCGATCATGTTTGCGAAGACCTTGAAGCCGGAACCGGCGAAATGGTCGGTCACAGCCTGCATCTCGATCGGGTTACGCAGGTCCGGCTTGTCGGAGCCGTAGGTGCGGATCGAATCGTCATAGGCGATGCGGCGGAAGTTTTGCGTTACAGGCTTGCCTTCGGCAAACTGCTCGAACACACCGCGAATGACAGGCTCCATGGTTTCCCAGACGTCTTCTTGCGTCACGAAGCTCATTTCGAGATCGAGCTGGTAGAATTCGCCGGGCAGACGGTCTGCACGCGGGTCTTCGTCGCGGAAGCAGGGAGCGATCTGGAAGTAGCGGTCGAAACCGGCCACCATCAGAAGCTGCTTGTACTGCTGCGGTGCCTGCGGCAGCGCGAAGAACTTGCCTTCATGAATGCGGCTCGGCACGAGGAAGTCACGCGCGCCTTCCGGCGACGAGGCCGTCAGGATCGGTGTGGAATATTCGGCAAAGCCGATATCGCCCATGCGGCGGCGCATGTCGGAAATGATCTGCGTGCGCTTGATGATGTTCTTGTGCAGCGTATCACGGCGCAGGTCGAGGAAGCGGTACTTCAGGCGCACGTCTTCCGGATAGTCAGGCTCACCGAAGACCGGCAGCGGCAGTTCCTTGGAAGCGGCCAGCACTTCGATTTCCTGCGCATAAAGCTCGATTTCGCCGGTCGCCATAGTCTTGTTGACCGTGTCTTCCGAACGGGCCTTGACCAGACCATCGATACGGATGACCCATTCGCCGCGAACCAGTTCCGCCTGCTTGAACGCCGGGCTATCCGGGTCTGCCACCACCTGCGTGATGCCGTAATGGTCGCGAAGGTCGATGAAGAGAACGCCGCCGTGATCTCGCACGCGATGGACCCAGCCAGAGAGGCGGACAGTCGCGCCAACGTCGGACTTGCGGAGAGCGGCACAGGTGTGGCTGCGGTAACGATGCATTTTGTTATCCTGAAACATAGCGGCGATCAGCACATGGATCGCATATTCTAAATCGGGCGGAAAAGCGCATGGCCTGCCTGATTTGTCAAGGCAAAGCGCAATATTGTCCCGTATTGCGCCGCCTTTAGGCGTATTTGACGGCAAAGAATCGGTTATCCATGGTGCAGCCTTCTCAACCGCCCTCCAGACACGCGATGTGTGACGCATGAGCCAGTTACGACCCCTTTTTCCGCTGCTGCTGACGGCAGGCATTCTGATCGGCGGAAATGGCCTGCAAGGCACATTCATCGCGCTGCGCGGATTGTCGGAGGGATTTTCGGCCAGCACCATTGGCCTTATCAGCGCTGGTTATAGTCTGGGCTTTGCGCTTGGCTGCGTCAACGTCACGCGCCTTCTTCGGCAGATCGGCCATATCCGTGTCTTCGCCGCCATGGCGGCCATCGCATCCGCCGCTTCCATCACCATGGTTTTAATCACCAATCCCTTCTTCTGGTTTGCTATGCGCTTCATCATCGGCGTCGCCGTTGCGTGCCTCTTCGCCACCATCGAAAGCTGGATCAACGCGCAGGTGACGAATTCCAACCGGGCACGGACGCTATCCATCTATCGCTTTGTTGATCTGGGCGCGGTGACGCTGGCGCAATATGTCATTCCGGCTGTTGGCATCGAGGGGCCTGCGATCTTCTCGTTGATCGCAATGGCGCTGACGCTCTCGCTGGTGCCGATCTCGCTTGCGGATAAATCCAACCCCGCGCCGCCGAAGCAGGTGCCGTTCGATCTCTTTGCCGTGTGGCGCATTTCGCCGCTGGCGGTCATTGGCTGTATCGCGGTGGGTCTCAGCATGTCGGCCTTCCGCAATATCGGCCCCATCTATGCCGAGCAGATCGGCCTCTCCGTCACTTCGATTGCGACCTTCATGAGCGCAGGCATCATCGGAGGGGTCGTGCTGCAATATCCGCTGGGCGTCTATTCCGATCGTTACGACCGCCGCATCATCATCCTCGCCACCACCGCTGGCTCCGTCATCACGGGTCTGTTTCTGTCCTTCTTTGCCGGAAGCGATGAGCTCCGAAACGTCATCGGCGTGTTCATCTTCGGTGCTTTCGCACTGCCGCTTTATTCGCTCAGTTCCGCCCATGGGAACGACCACGCCAAGGATGGAGAGCACGCCATGATGTCGGCGGGGCTTCTGTTCTTCTGGTCGCTAGGCGCCACGGTGGGACCGCTGCTGGCTTCCGTCTTCATGCAAATTTTCGGCCCCAAGGCGCTGTTTGCCTACACGGCTTCGATCCAGGTCGTCTTCATGATCTACACGATTTACCGGCTGACCGTGCGGGCTGCAGTGCCGCCGGAAGAGCGAAACTGGCGCTTCCGCCCGCTTTTGCGCACGTCAGCCTATTTCAGCAAGCTGGCGGCCCCTCCACCGTCCGATCAGAATAAAAAAGACTGATAACACTCTCATATACCCTGGAAAGATGGGACAGAGACCCAAGAACAGTCGCGATTGTATTGACATGGGCGCTTCAAAGGGAAAGTAAGTTTGATACTTTCCATGAGCGGCAAAAAAACAATGATAGAGACGACTACAGCACTCGCCGAAGCCTGCAAGGAACTGGCGAAATCCGATTTCATCACCATCGATACGGAATTTCTGCGCGAAACGACTTTCTGGCCTCAGCTCTGTCTGGTTCAAATGGCAAGCCCGACGCTGGAAGTGCTGGTCGATCCCCTTGCCAAAGATATCGATCTGACGCCGCTGTTCGAGCTGATGGCCGATACCAGTGTCATCAAGGTCTTTCATGCCGCGCGTCAGGACATTGAAATCGTCCACCATCTGGGCGGCCTCATCCCACACCCCATCTTCGATACGCAGGTTGCAGCGATGGTCTGCGGCTTCGGTGACTCGATCTCCTACGATCAGCTCGTGCAGAAGATCAAGAATGTCCAGATCGACAAATCCTCGCGCTTCACCGACTGGAGCCGCCGTCCGCTGACTGAAAAGCAGCTGGATTACGCGCTGGCCGACGTGACCCATCTGCGCGATGTCTATCTTGCGCTGAAAGCCCAGCTGGAGCGCGAAGGCCGTTCTTCATGGCTGAAGGAAGAGATGGACATTCTCGAGTCCGTTGAAACCTACGACATGCATCCTGATGATGCGTGGCTGCGGCTGAAATCGCGCCTGCGCAAGCCGACCGAACTTGCCATCCTCAAATTCGTCGCCGCGTGGCGGGAGCGGGAAGCGCGTTCGCGCAACGTGCCGCGCTCACGCGTGTTGAAGGACGATGCGATTTTCGAGATTGCCCAGCAGCAGCCGAAAGATGCCGACGCGCTGTCGCGCCTGCGCACCATTCCCAAAGGCTGGGAGCGCTCGACTTCCGGCACCGCCATTATCGAAACCGTCAATGCAGCGCTCGCTTTGCCGAAAGCCGATATGCCGCACCCGCCACGCCAGAGCCATTCTCCGGAAGGCAATGGTGCTGCGGTCGAACTCCTCAAGGTTTTGCTGAAGCTGACGGCTGACAAGCACGGCGTCGCCGCCAAGGTCATCGCCAACAGTGAAGATCTCGACAAGATTGCCTCCGAAGGTGAGAGCGCCGAAGTCCCTGCCCTTTCCGGCTGGCGTCGCGACCTTTTCGGTGAACCGGCTTTGAAGCTGATCCGCGGTGAAGTGGCGCTTCGTTTTGCTGGCAAGAAGGTCGAAGCACTGGAACTGCCGCAACAAGCCTAGCTCTACTTTAAAGGCCGGGCACCGTAGATCGGCCTTATGATCAACCAGTTGATGCCGCAGACCGTGACCGATGCAAGTCGGCCACAGCTGCGGCCATTGGTCTTACATTACCGAAACATCACTTTTTGACCCGCGCCTTCCACAATAAAGTCGCAACCGGCGGGAATCACGGTGCATTCGCCGGTGGATCGCGGTGTCCTATCAACCGCATTGCAAGCAAAGAGCAGACATGAGAAAAATTCTCGCAATGCTGGACTATGTCGTGCTGTTTCTGGCGGTTGCCGGCAGCGGCGTGGCCTATGCATTTCTGGAATATGGTGGCGGGGCGCTGATTGGCGCGACCTACGCCCTGTTTGCCTGCGCACCCATTCTGGCCTTCGAGCGCGGTTACATCATGCCGGGTCTTGCGCGCCGCATCAGCATGCTGCCAACACCGGCCTATATTTCCATCGGCCTCATCGTCTACGCCATTCTGGTCTTTTGCGGTTTCGGTCTCGGCGGCACGATTTTGTGGGCGACCGGCATTTTTCCCGTCAGCTGGCGGCGCGCCGTGCATGCGGAAATGCAGACGCTTCTCTTCACACTCGGTGTCTGTGCCATCATCGTCTTCATCATGCGGGTGCGCGAACTTCTGGGCCGCGATATTTTCATCGACCTCATTCTGGGTCGTTACCGCCGCCCGGTCAGTGAGGAGCGCGTGTTCCTCTTCATCGATCTGGTCGGATCGACATCCTTTGCCGAAACCCATGGGGACTTGAGAGCGCAGGAATATCTCGGCGAGTTGTTTTCCACCTATGCCGGGCCCGTGCGGCGCCACGGCGGGGTGATCGATGACTATATCGGTGACGCGGCCATCATCACATGGCCTTACCATCAGGCCATTCGCCGTGCTGCCTGCATCAACTGTGTCTTCGACATTCTAACGACGATAGAAAACGACCGTGCCGAATGGCTGTCGCGCTTCGGCACCGTGCCGAAGCTGCGCTTTGCCATCCACGGCGGGCCGGTCATCACGGCGGAAATCGGGGTCGACCACCACAAGATCACCTATTTCGGCGATACGGTAAACACCACCGCCCGGCTGGAATCGCTGAGCAAAATGCTAGGCTATCCCGTTCTCATCTCTTCCGATCTCGCGCATCAACTGCTGCTGCCGAAGGGTGTGAAAAGCGAATATCTGGGCGAACATGCCGTGAAGGGTCGCGGGCAAACGCTCGGCGTCTGCGCACTCAGCCGCCAGCCAGCGGCGGCCTGAAAAGATTTCATCAAACCGTCAACGCTACATTACGCCCCTGTCATGAAGTCTGCCTAACGGTCCTGCGTTACAGATGCAAACCGACAGGTGTTTCATGAAAAAGACCCTCCTCGCCTCCGCCGCAATTCTTGCCCTCGGCACCATTTCAGCTTTTGCCGCGGAAAAGGAGTTTCCCGCAAAGCTCGTTTCTCAGGCTGTGCTTCCGGCAAACACCATCATTCCGGCACCATCAGACGCACCGGAACACCTCAAGACATCCGCCAAGTTCACGACGGCGGATCGCAAGCGGGCCGAAGGCCTCGGCACCGTTCCCGGCAAGGATGGCGTCCGCATGACGGGTCTTTCCATGCCTTTCGCAGGTCAGGCCATGCAGGGATTTTCCGGCATCAAGACCACGGAAGACGGCACGTTCTGGAGCCTTTCCGACAATGGTTTCGGCTCGAAGACCAATTCCAGCGACTCGATGCTGATGCTGCACCACCTGAAGTTCGAGTGGGATGCAGGCAAGGTCAACGCGCTTGAAACCGTGTTCCTGTCCGACCCGGACAAGAAGGCACCCTTCCCCATCGTCATGGAAGGTTCCGATAAGCGCTATCTGACCGGCGCTGATTTCGATGTCGAATCCATCCAGCCGGTTGCTGACGGCTTCTGGGTCGGCGAAGAATTCGGCCCCTACATCCTCAAATTCACCCGTGACGGCAAGCTGACGGATGTGGTCGCAACAAAGGCTGGCGAGATCGACGTCAAGTCGCCTGACCATCCGGCTCTGACGCTGCCCGGCAACCCGACGCAGAAACTGCCTGCCTTCAACCTGAAGCGCTCCGGCGGCTATGAAGGCCTGGCAATGTCCAAGGATGGCTCCAAGCTTTACGGTCTTCTGGAAGGCCCGCTCTATAATGCCGAAGGTCAAGTCGAAAAGACCGAAGACGGCGCAACCGGCCTGCGCATCATTGAGCTCGATGTTGCCTCCAAGAGCTGGACAGGCCGCACATGGCTCTACCCGCTGGCGGAAACCGGCGAAGCCATTGGTGACTTCAACATGCTGGATGACAGCACCGCTCTGGTCATCGAGCGCGACAATGGCGCCGGAACCGCCGACAAGGCCTGCGCCGACCCGAAGAAGCCGGAAGCCAATTGCTTTGCCGTTCCCGCCAAGCTGAAGCGCATCTACAAGATCGAAATCAACGATGCCAATGTCGGCAAGGCCGCCCGCAAGATCGGCTACATCGACCTGATGAAGATTGCGGACCCCGACAAGAAGGCAAAGCAGGGCAGCGATAATGGCGTCTACACGATGCCATTCGTCACCATCGAAAATGTCGATCGCGTCGATGCCACGCATATCATCGTCGGCAACGACAACAACCTGCCCTTCTCCGCTGGCCGCGCACTGGACAAGGCAGACGACAATGAATTCGTTCTGCTTGAGGTGAAGGACCTGCTGGACGCGAAGTAAACGTCCGACAAACAAAAACCGCCATGGTTTACGCCATGGCGGTTTTCACAAACGGTATAGCAAGCGCTTGTTATTCGAACACGAAAGCCAGCTTCTTGCCCGTCAGCTTCGACAACTGCTGAAGCCGCCCTTCAAGGCGTTCACCGGCGAAATCGCAATAGTCGTGCGGCACCACGAATTCCAGATCGTAATCGGGATTTTCGGACTTGCGGAAGCGCAGGTGATCCACCACGCCCGGCATGGATGCCGAGAACAGATAGGCCACGCGCAAAAGGCCACCCAGAAGTTTCGCAAGCTCCATCATGCGCGGCGTGGCGATCTTGGCCAGACCGTCCGTCATGCCGTTATCGTTCAGACCTTCGAAGCGATAATAATTGGCCAGCGCAATATAGGCACGGCCCGGATGGGTGATGGCCACGAAGGACGAGTGGGCGATGATGTTGAGCGCCTGCAAGCCGCGATAATCGGGATGAGCGCGCCAGCTGATATCTGCCACGAGGCAGGCTGCCTGCCGGTAACGGCTCTCTTCCGGTGTTTCCTCGATACCAAAGACCGGGAAAACACGACCGCTCCAATCGGCAAGCTCGCGTGCATGCTCCGGCGAGCGAGCGCGCAGAATCGCCAGTTCATCGGCAGCGACCAACAACGGATCGCTCTCACGTTCGGTTTCCGACAGAAGGGAGTAGAGATAGCCTTCACGAACGCCCTGCGCCGAAAAGGCGATCCGGGCGGGCTTCATGACTTCCAGCACTTCGCGCAAAGCGATGGCGCCGAAGGGAAGCAGTGAGCGGCGGTTTTTGGAAACGGCCTGCCAGGCCGGGTCCTTGCTGTCCTTCGAGGCGATGACCTCTTCGAGGAAGCTCAGCATTTCCGCGAGCGGGACCTCGTAACCCTGCATCATATGCAAGGGGTAATTGGTGATTTCCATGTGCAGCTTGGCGATGTTGCGCCATGTGCCGCCCACGGCATAGAAGGTGCGGCCCTCGCCCTTCGATAGAAGCTTAGCGCCTTTGACCTGTTTCTTCGTGTAGCTCGTGGCCTTGTCCAGCGAGCCGCCGGATTGCTCGAAAAGGCGAAGGCCTCCAAGCGGCAAGGTTATGCCGGTGCCGCAATCGCCGCCCTTCACGTCGATGAGTTCCAGCGAGCCGCCACCCAGATCGCCCGCAATGCCATCAGGATCGTGAAAACCGCTGATAACGCCATATGCGGAATAAAGCGCTTCCTTTTCACCGGAGAGAACCTCGATCTCGCAGCCGAGAATGGCTTCTGCTTCACGAATGAAATCGGGTCCGTTTTCAGCCTCACGCGCGGCAGCGGTGGCCAGCACATATAGCTTATGTGCCTGCGCCTGCTCGGACAGCGCGTGAAAACGGCGCAGCGCGGTCAGGGCACGGCGCACGCCTTCTTCATCCATGCGACCGGTCAGAGCCAGACCCTTGCCCAGCCCGCACAATACTTTTTCATTGAACAGCACCGCAGGGGCGCGCGAGAGACCTTCATATACAACGAGGCGAACAGAGTTCGAGCCGATATCTATGACGGAAACGGGGGCAATGCCTGACAGCCGCCCCTGTGCTTCTGATCTTGTCATTCAGCCTGTTTCTTGCGGGATGATATCAACCCAGCAATCAGTTTAGGCGCACTGGATTTCAAGGCTTCACCACGTCCGGAAAGGCTCGGGTTGGTCATGAAATAGTGCTGCGCGTTGAACGGTTCCTCACCCTTGCGCACCTCGATGCGCCTGGACGTACCGTCCGGAAGTATCTCGTAGCTCTGCTGGTTGTCAATGAGATTGCCCAGCATGATCTGTGAAAGAACCTGTTCATGCACGGTTGGGTTGACCAAAGGAACCATGGTTTCCACGCGACGATCCAGGTTTCGCGGCATCATGTCGGCAGAGCCGATATAGACCAGCGCCTTGTCGGATGGCAGGCCATAACCATTGCCGAAGCAGAAGATTCGGCTGTGTTCCAGGAAGCGACCGACAATGGATTTGACGCGGATATTGTCGGAAAGTCCCGGCACCTGCGGACGCAGGCAGCAAATACCGCGGATCACCAGATCGATCTCGACGCCTGCTTCGCTCGCACGATAAAGCGCATCGATGATCTCAGGATCGACCAGCGAATTCATCTTCATCCAGATCGCAGCCGGGGCACCCGCCTTGGCATGCTCGATCTCATCATGGATGTGCTTGAGAATGCGTGCGCGTAGCGTGTAAGGCGAAACCGCCAGCTTCATCCCCTCTTCCGGCTCACCGTAACCGGTGATGAAGTTGAAGATATTCGCCATATCATGCGCAATCTTTGGATTGCAGGTGAAGAAGGACAGGTCGGTGTAAATCTTGGCCGTCACCGGATGGTAGTTGCCGGTGCCGAGGTGGCAATAGGTCCGCAGCTTGCCGTCTTCACGCCGTACAACCATCGACATCTTGGAGTGCGTCTTCAGCTCGATGAAGCCGAACACGACCTGCACGCCAGCGCGTTCCAGATCGCGCGCCCAGCGAATATTCGCCTCTTCATCGAAGCGCGCCTTCAACTCCACCAGCGCCGTTACAGACTTACCGGCATCGGCAGCATCGATCAGCGCACGCACGATGGGGCTGTCATTGGAGGTACGGTAGAGCGTCTGCTTGATGGCCAGTACGTTGGGGTCACGCGCGGCCTGATGCAGGAACTGCGCAACCACGTCGAAGCTTTCATAGGGGTGGTGAACCACCATGTCCTTTTCGCGAATGGCAGCAAGGCAATCGCCCGCATGTTCACGCACGCGCTCCGGGAAACGGGCATTGTAGGGCTCGAACTTCAGGTCATCACGCGGTGCCTTGACGATTTCAGAAATCGTATTCAGCGCCAGCAGACCGGGCAGAACGGCAACGCGGTTATCCGGCACGCCCAGCTCATGCACCACGAACTGGCGCAGTGATGGCGGCATTTCACTATCGGTTTCAATACGGATGACCGAACCGCGACGGCGGCGCTTCAGCGCGCTTTCGAAGTAACGGACCAGATCTTCGGCTTCTTCTTCAAGCTCGATATCGCTGTCACGGATAATACGGAACGTACCGAAGCCACGCACCGTATATCCGGGGTAAAGCCGGTGAATGAACAGGCCGACGACATCTTCAAGCGTGATGTAACGGATCGCGGTCTTGTCATCCGGCAGACGCACGAAACGGTCCAGCGCGGGTGGCAGGCGAAGCAGCGCAGTCATCGGCTCGCGACCGTTGACGCTATCCAGCTGCAAGCCCATGGAGAAGCCGAGGTTGGGAATGAAGGGGAATGGATGCGCCGGATCGATGGAAAGCGGCGTCAGCACAGGGAAGATCAGCGCTTCGAATTCGTTTTCCAGCCAGACGCGATCCTCATCCGACAGCGATGCTGGGCGAACGATGTAAATATCTTCCTTCGCGAGATATTGCTGCAAAACGGCCAGCGATGCCTGCTGCTCCATCTGGAGATTGTCGATCTCTTTGAGGATTTCCTCGAGCTGCTCGGCTGGCGTCTTGCCATCAGGCGTCTTCACGGTGATGGACTGGCGGACCTGTCCTTCCAGACCGGCAACGCGGACCATGAAGAATTCATCGAGGTTGGCGGCGGAAATCGACAGGAAGCGCAGGCGCTCCAGCAAGGGATGGTCGGTGTTCAGCGTTTCTTCCAGAACACGACGGTTGAACTGCAACCAGGAGAATTCGCGGTTTACGAAGCGCGTCGGGCTATCCCAGAGGTCTTGCACCTCCGGTGCCGTCTTGCCGCCCTCTTCGATATGTTCCTGCATCACCGAGTCCATCAAACAATCCACCCTTTAAATATTCAGACCGGCATGCAGAACCATGAAAGCCCGCGCCGCCCTGTTTTTGTTGAAGCATCGGATAGACCAAACCGTTTCGATGCCCTCATGCCCGTATAACAGTTTGACTACGGAACTGTGACAGTCAATCCTCGTCCGGGTCGCCACCAAGCTCCGTCAGCACTTCCGCTGCCATTGCCCGGCTGATGCGCGTTCCTCTCGATAGTCCCAGCCGATCCAGCCTTTCGACAATCGTCTGCGCCGTATTCAGGGAACGCTCCATCCTTGCAACGATATAGCTGACAAGTTTGTCATCCATGTAAAGCTGGCGGTCGGCAAAGAGCTTCATCAGCACCTGCGCCAGCAAATCCTCGTCCGGCTCGCCAATTTCCACCACCGTCGCCGCCTTGAGACGCGAGCGCAGATCCGGCAACGTCACCGGCCATGCCGCGGGCCATTGCCGCGTGGTGATGAGAAGCGAGGTGCCGTTTTCACGCACGCTGTTGATGACGTGGAAAAGCTCGGTGTCGTCAAAGCCGTTTCTGTCAGCGTCTTCGAACAAAACGGGGCCGTTTTCCGCTACCCGCGCAGCCGCATTGCCCGGCGAAGGCTTAATCTCTGCGGCACCGCTGGTGTTTCTCCAGATGCTGGCGAGATGGGATTTGCCCGAGCCCTGCGGCCCGACCAGAATGACGACAGGCGACGGCCAGCGCGGCCACTCATCCACGATGCTCACGGCAGCATCCAAAGGTGCCGCCACCAGCAAATCCTCTCGGCCCGTCGCCGTCTGGTGGGAAAAAGCAAGCGGCAACTGCTCGGCCTTGGACCGTGCGCCACCGGGTTTGTTGTTATCCGTCATCTGTCAGCTCTGAGAATCGATCTTTTTCGGCGGCAAAGCCTCCAGCTGAGACTCTTCAGGGTCCCAGGGAAGATTGGCGGCACGACCATGGTAAAGATCGCTATCAAGATAGCGCGACAGCGCAAAGCGGACAAGCACGCCAACCGCAGCCGCCGCAGGCACCGCGACCATAAGGCCGACGAAGCCAAACAACACGCCGAAGGCGAACAACGCGAACATCAGCCAAACGGGGTGAAGCCCGACGCTGCTGCCGACCAGTTTCGGCTGCAATATGTTGCCTTCCAAAAACTGACCAGAGAAAAAGACCGCCAGCACGAGAATGACATCCACGTAGTTCGGCCAGAACTGCACCAGCGCCACGCCAACGGCAAGCACCAGGCCAACCATTGAGCCAATATAGGGAATAAAACTGATTGCACCCGCAAAAAAGCCGATCAGAAGACCAAAATTCAGACCCACAAGCGACAGCCCGACGGCGTAATAAACGCCCAGAATGATGCAAAGCGAACCCTGCCCGCGAATAAAGCCGGCAATGGTACTGTCCATATCGCGAGCGATCTGGCGCACGGTCGCCACATGGTCGCGCGGTATCCAGCTGTCCACCTTTTCGATCATCCGGTCCCAGTCCAGCAACAAATAGAAGGCCACAACCGGTGTCACCACCAGAAGCGAAATGACGTCCACCAGCGACTTGCCGGAGTTCCAGATTTGCGTCAGCAAGGTGCCGATAAAGCCAGCGCCCTCTGTCAGCAGCTTGGAGAAGTTTTCCTTCACGGTGTCGATCTGCGAACTGACCCAGCCCGGTAGAATATTGGTGTCCGCCCCTGCAATGAGTTGCTGAAGAGACGAGATATATTGCGGAATACGGCTGATGAATTCCGAAGCCTGCGCGACGATCAGGGGGATAATGATGATGAGCGACAGCGCAAACAGCAGCACGAAGGAGACGAGGATCATCACACTCGCCATCATCCGGCTCAGACCGCGCCGCTCCAGCCAATCCGCGATAGGATCGAGGAAATAGGCGAGCGCCATGCCTGCGACGAAGGGCAGCAAAATGGAACTGAAGACCATCAAAAACAGGATGAAGATGACGAGCGCACCCAGCCAGAAAAAGATCTGGCGTCTCAGATTCATGCCTCTGATATGTGGTTGCATCATCTGCTCCTTTGAGCGCCTGAACTCATAACGCCGTGGTTAGGAGATAGGATGCGTGGACCGGACTGGTCAAGTGTGGCACCGTTGCCAAATTCGTCACGGCTGACCTTTCCCATAACAATACGGCTAAAACAGCCAAAAGGCGTGAAAAACATGAGTTTTCCCGCGCCCATACTTGCATCGTCACCCGTCTCATGCGAATGGCGACGCCAAACGGAACCAGTGGAGACGAGAGCCATGAGCCAGTCGGGCAAGAACGGTCTTACCTACAGCGATGCAGGCGTGGATATCGACGCCGGAAACCTGATGGTCGAGAAGATCAAGCCAGCCGTGCGCTCCACCCGCCGCCCCGGTGCGGATGGTGAAATCGGTGGCTTTGGTGGCCTGTTCGATCTGAAAGCCGCTGGCTTTACCGACCCGGTTCTGGTGGCCGCCAATGACGGCGTCGGCACCAAGCTCAAGATCGCTATCGACGCGAATTATCACGACACCGTCGGCATCGACCTCGTCGCCATGTGCGTCAACGATCTTGTGGTGCAGGGTGCAGAACCGCTCTTCTTCCTCGACTACTTTGCGACCGGCAAGCTCGACCCGGATCAGGGTGCCGCTATCGTCACCGGCATTGCCGCAGGCTGCCGCGAATCCGGCTGTGCGCTGATTGGTGGTGAAACCGCTGAAATGCCGGGCATGTATTCGGATGGTGATTACGATCTGGCAGGCTTTGCCGTCGGTGCCGCCGAACGCGGCCAGCTTCTGCCTGCGGGCGACATCGCTGAAGGCGATGTCATTCTAGGCCTCTCATCCTCCGGTGTTCACTCCAACGGTTTTTCGCTCGTTCGCAAGATCGTCTCGTTGTCCGGTCTCGACTGGGACGCCCCAGCCCCCTTTGCCGATGGCAAGAAGCTGGGCGAAGCGCTGCTGACGCCTACCCGCATTTACGTAAAGCCTCTCCTGAAGGCCATCCGCGAGACCGGTGCACTCAAGGCGCTGGCGCATATCACCGGCGGCGGCTTCCCGGAAAACATTCCACGCGTTCTGCCAAAGCATCTGGCCGCTGAAATTGACCTCGACGCCATCAAGGTTCCCGCCGTCTTCTCATGGCTTGCCAAGACAGGTGGCGTTGCACCGAATGAAATGCTGCGCACCTTCAACTGCGGCGTCGGCATGATCGTCGTGGTCTCGCCTGAGAACGCTCAGACGGTCACCGACGCTCTGACAGCCGAAGGCGAAACCGTCTTCGCGCTGGGCCGAATGGTTGCGCGTGCGGAAGGCGAACACGGCACGATCTACAAGGGCACCCTCGCCCTATGATCGCCTCTTCCGCCCGCAAGCGAGTCGTCGTTTTCATCTCCGGCAGCGGCTCCAACATGATGGCGCTGGCGCAGGCCTGTCAGGCACCGGATTTTCCGGCGGAAATTGCCTGCGTGATTTCCGACAAGGCAACGGCTGGCGGGCTGGCGAAAGCACAAAGCCTTGGCATTCCGACGCTCGTTTTCGAGCGCAAGACCTATTCCAGCAAGGCCGAACACGAAGCCTCCATTCTGGCGGCGCTTGGCGAAATCGCGCCTGACATCATCTGTCTAGCGGGCTATATGCGCCTCATCTCCGGCGATTTCATCGCACCCTATGCGGGCCGCATCATCAACATCCACCCATCGCTCCTGCCGCTCTTCCCCGGCCTTCACACCCATGACCGCGCCATCGAAAGCGGCACGAAGATCACCGGCTGCACCGTGCATTTCGTTACCGAAGGCATGGACGAAGGCCCGGTTATCGGCCAAGCGGCAGTGCCGGTCCTGGCAGGTGATGATGCAGACGCACTCGCCGCCCGTGTTCTGACCGTGGAACACCAGCTCTACCCCCTCACCCTCAAGCTTTTGGCAGAGGGCAAGGTGCGGATGGAGGGCGGCAAGGCCGTTCGCAGCGATGACGCCTGTGAGGCGGGGCAGCAGCTTATTTCTGCATAAACCTCTCACTTGGCCAAGCACTTGACCAACTACCGGCAAGTTTGATATTTTGGGTTTGAAACGGAGTTCGGCATAATGACGCTCACGGTCAAAGTCGGTGAAGCAAAAACACATCTTTCCGAGCTTCTCGCAAAAGTCGAAGCCGGTGAAGATGTCGTCATTGCGCGCGGCAACGAGCCCATCGCCCGCCTGATCAAGGCCAACGACACCCAAGAGCGCCGCCGAATGCTGGATGCCCTGCGGACAGAAAGAGCGCAACGCTCTCTCGTCAGCGCAGACGACATCCAGACTTGGAAAAACGAAGGCAGGCGTTGATGCCATTCGTGGTCGATGCATCCATTGTCGCCGCATGGTTCCTGCCGGATGAGACGAGCGACATCGCCGATAATGCCCTGGACAGATTGGAAACGGACGACGCAATCGCGCCCGATCTTCTATCGCATGAACTGCGGAACATCCTGCTCTCCGCAGAAAAGCGTAAACGCATAGACCAAGACGCGATCTTCTCAATCCTTCTCCGCTTCAACAGCCTGCCCCTTACCCTCGTCAGCGGCGGTGACCACATCACCATCATGGGGCTGGCAAAAAGGCATACCCTCTCCGCCTACGACGCGGCCTATCTGGCGCTCGCGGTCTCACATGCAATTCCGTTGGCAACGAATGACAAAAAACTCGCTGCCGCTGCAATGGCTGAGAGCGTGGCGTTTGGGTGATCTATCGACAAGCGGCCTTCGCGTGCCCCAAGTAAAAATCAAAACTCCCAGCTATTCCACGAACTACCAATCTTTGGTACATTATGTGCTCCATGCAGGGAGCAAGCAATGGGAAAGAACACGTCCGTAAATCTCAACGATCACTTCGATACCTTCATCGAACAGCAGATTGAGCAAGGTCGATACACCTCGGCCAGTGAGGTGGTTCGCGCCGGCCTTCGACTTCTTGAAGAGCGAGAGGCTGAGTTGAGCAACTTGCGCGCCGCCCTGATTGAGGGAGAAAGCTCTGGCTCTGCCGTCCCATTCGATTTCGATGCCTTCATCCAGCGGAAGAAAAGTGCCGGATGAGGACGTATCGTCTTACGCCGAAGGCGCAAATCGATCTCGAACTTATCTGGGACTATACGGAAAAGAACTGGGGCGTTTCGCAAGCCGAGGTCTACGTACAGTCAGTACGAAAGACGCTGGATGGTTTGGCCGATGGCTCGATCATCTCACAGTCTGCTGCGCACATTCGGACAGACTATCGCAAATCACTAATCGGCTCTCATGTTGTTTTCTTCAGGGAAAACAACGACGCGATCGAGGTTATTCGTATATTACATCACCGGATGGATACGAGCCGCCTGTGAAACCGCGGCTCACAATATTCCACGGTTCAGCATCGCCCACTGCAGCAAAATAATCGTCTTCGCGTCTGATATCTCGCCGGTCGTGATCATCCCGAAAGCTTCATCCAGCGGGATGGAGAGAACCTCGATGTCCTCGCCTTCCGTATCCAGACCGCCGCCGAGACCGGCTTTTTCGTCCAGATCGATGCGCGCGTAAAACAGCGCAACCTTTTCCGTCAGCGTGCCGGGGCTGGCGTAGGTTTCGAAGAGATATTGCACGTCCTTTACCGCATAGCCGGTCTCTTCCATCGCCTCGCGGCGGATGGCTTCGTCGGGCTGGTCGTCATCGATGAGGCCTGCGGGCACTTCCAGCATGAAGCTTGGATCACCGTTGACGAAGGCGGCGGGGCGGAATTGGCGGACGAGAACGACGGCGTCTTTTTGAGGGTCGAAGAGCAGAATAGCGGCGGCGCTGCCGTGGTCGTGCACCTCGCGGTCGATGCGGATAACACGGCCATCGGGCATTTTCTGATCGAAGACCAGCGTCTGGAGGTGGACGAAACGCTTCCAGACCGTTTCTTTCGAGACCAGCTTTACCCTGTCCTCGTCGCGCGTTGCTGTCGCTCTTTCGTCCACATCAAACTCCGTCAGTTTCACTGCGTTAGGGATGCCCGGTTGAGAGCGGCCCATTGCAACAGCATGATGGTCTTGCCATCGCAGATATCGCCGTCCTCGATCATTTTGATGGCATCAGCCAAGGGTAGCACGACGACTTCGATGTCTTCGTCTTCATGGGCCGCACCACCGCCCTCTTCCACACGGTCGGAGGCATCGACGATTGCGGCGAAGAAATGCAGCACTTCAGTCACTGAGCCCGGCGACATGAAAGATTTGAACAGGAAACGTGTGTCGCGGAGCTTGTAGCCGGTCTCCTCCATCACCTCGCGGGCGATGGCGTCTGCGGGGTTGTCGCCATCCAGCAGACCTGCGGGTGTTTCCAGCAGCCAGCCATGATAGCCGTTCACATAGGTCGGCACGCGGAATTGCCGGACCAGAATGACGCTGTCGATTTTCGGGTCGTAAAGCAGAATGGTCGCGCCGTTGCCGCGATCATAGGCTTCGCGCTTCAGCGTTTTCGTCTCACCCTTGGAATTGGTGTAATTGTAGGTGATGTTGCGAAGGTGGTACCAGTTTTTTGAAAGTGTTTCGTCTTTGAGAATTTCAATCGTCGCATTACCGAATTTCTGCATTTCGTATTCCTGTTAAAATGTCTTCAACCAAACCTTGTTGTCGTGAAAAGCAGCACCGCCATAGGGCGCCACGGCGTCACCGCCGGTGAGAATATTGATACCTTCGCCATCCAGATGCGCCTTGTTGGGCCACAGGCCTTCAGCAATCAGCACGCCCGCTTTCGCCCCTTCAACGATCTTGGCGTGAATGCGCAAATCTCCACGCGCATTGCCAATCCGCACAATATCGCCATCGACAATATCAAGACGCTGCGCATCTGCCGGACAGATCATCAGTTCCGGGCGACCCTCTTTCTGAACTGAGGTCTTCGTCTCGGCGAAGGTCGAGTTCAGGAAGTTACGCGCAGGCGATGTCGCCAAGCGGAACGGGTGCTCGGCATCGGCCACTTCGATGACATCCACCTGATCCGGGAATTTCGGAAGTTCCGCCACTGGCCCCATGACCGGCACGTTCTTCGGCGGCTTGTTGGGTGATGGGCCGCTTTGCCAGTCTGGGCTGAAGCGGAATTTGCCATCCGCATAGCCGAAGCCTTCGAGATAATGTGCGACCTCAAACGGCGGCTGCGCGTCGATCCATTTCTCTTCGGCAAGGCTGTCGAAATCACCCCAACCGCCGGGGCCGAGAATGAGATCAATATGCTCGCGCTCGGTCATGTTGAAACCGGGCATATCCGATACGCCGAGGCGCTTGGCCAGTTCCTCGATAACGAAGAGATTGGTTCGAACGGTATCAGGCGGCTCCACGAGTTTGGGGCCGAGCAGAATGTGGTTCTGACCACCGGCGCGATATATGTCGTCATGTTCGAGGAACATGGTGGCGGGCAGCACGATATCTGCGACGTCAGCCGTTTCCGTCATGAACTGCTCATGCACGGCAACGAACAGATCGTCGCGCAGGAAGCCCTGTTTGACCAGCCGCTGCTCCGGGCAGACATTGACCGGGTTGGTGTTCTGAATCAGCATCGCCGTCACCGGCCCGCCATAGCGCAAAGCCTCGGCATCGCCGGTCAAAACGCGACCGATCTGCGATTGGTCGAGTTGGCGCACATTCGGATCGGCATAGGCCGTGCCCATCAGCTCCGCCTTGTTCAGCCGGAAGATGTCGCCATTGTTGTGAAACGCGCCGCCGCCTTCATATTGCCAGGAGCCCAGCACGGTGGCGATGGAAAGCGCCGCATGCATGGCAACCGCGCCGTTGCGCTGGCGGGCGAAACCGTAGCCCAAACGGAAGAAGCTCTTCTGCATGGTGCCAACGAGTTTCGCGAAAGCCTCGATTTCTTCCACCGAAAGTCCGGTAATTTCGGCGGCCCATTGTGGCGTTTTGGATGCTAGATGCGCTTCCAGACCGGCGGGATCATCCGCGAATTTCGCCATATAGGCGCGGTCGGCATAACCATCCCGGAAAGCGATGTGCATCACGGCGCAGGCGAGTGCCGCATCAGTGCCGGGGCGCACGATCAGCTTCATATCCGCCTGTTTCATGGTCGGATTGTCGTAGATATCGACGACAACGATTTTCGCGCCACGTTCCTTGCGAGCACGAATCGCATGGGTCATGACATTGACCTGCGTGGCCACCGCATTGGTGCCCCAGATCACGACGACATCGGCTTTCGCCATTTCGCGCGGGTCCGGGCCACGCAGAGCACCGGTGCCCATCACATAACCGGTCCAGGCCATATTGGTGCAGATGGAGCCGAAAAAGCCGGAGTATTTCTTGGCATGCCGAAGGCGCTCGATGCTGTCGCGCTGCACCTGCCCCATGGTACCCGCATAGAAGTAAGGCCAGATGGCTTCCGCGCCATGCTTGGCTTCCGCTTTTACGAAAGCGTCTGCAATCTCATCGAGAGCGTTTTCCCAATTGATCTCCTGCCAGTCGCCCGCCCCTTTGGCGCCCTTACGGCGCTTCGGGGTCAGCAGGCGGCCCGGATGATAGATGCGCTCGGAGTAGCGGGCCACCTTGGCGCAGATGACACCAGCCGTGTAAGTGTTCGCATTGGCCCCGCGCACACGGCCGATGCGCCCATCCGAGGTGATATCCACTTCCAACGCACAGGCGCTTGGACAGTCATGGGGACAGACGGTGTGGCCGATGCTGACAGCACCAGTCACGGCTTTGGCGGAAATCGGGGTCGCATCGTTCATCGCTTTTGTATATTGCAAAACGGTGAAGGCCAAAAGGCCGAAGTGACGACCATCAAGAATATTCATAAAAGGCATCGGCGCGCATGAACTATCGGCACATTTACCACGCAGGCAACTTTGCCGATGTTCTCAAACACGCCGTCATGGCGCGGCTGGTTCGCTATCTGCAAAACAAGGACAAGGCTTTCCGCGTGCTGGATACGCATGCGGGCATCGGTCTTTACGACCTGTCCTCCGAAGAGGCGCAAAAGACCGGCGAATGGCAGACCGGCATCGGCAAACTACTGGAGGCTGATCTGCCGCCAGCCGTTGCGGAATTGCTGGAGCCCTATCTGACCGCAGTCAAAGATCTCAATCCTGATGGTGGCATCCAGTACTATCCCGGCTCTCCTAAGCTGGCGCGCATGCTGTTTCGCCCGCAGGACCGACTTTCGGCCATGGAACTGCACCCGGATGATTTTCGCGCTCTCTCGCGCCTGTTCGAAGGCGATTATCAGGCCCGCGTTACCGAACTCGATGGCTGGCTGTCACTCGGCGCGCATCTGCCGCCGAAAGAAAAGCGCGGCCTCGTGCTGGTCGATCCGCCGTTTGAAAAAGAGAATGAATATGAGCGCATGGCAGAAGGCTTTCACAAGGCCTATCGCCGCTTTTCGACCGGCACCTATTGCCTGTGGTATCCGCTAAAAAAGGGCGCGCCGATCAAGGATTTCCACGAGCTGCTGCAATCCTACGAAATCCCCAAAATGCTCTGCGCAGAGCTATCGGTTCGCAGCGACCGGCTGGAAGGCCTCAGCGGCTCCGGCCTCATCATCGTCAACCCGCCCTTCACACTGAAGGATGAGTTGCACACCTTGTTGCCAGTGCTGAAGACAATCATGGCGCAGGATCGTTATGCTTCGCAGCGTGCATTTTGGCTGCGTGGCGAATAGTCTGCTCCAGCTGTCGCTCTTCCCTTTCGGCGGCGGCCAACTGCGACCTCTCGAAAAAGAGGATGATGAACAGGCCGATCACGAAGGGAATGATGAGGTAGAACAGGCGAAATACCAGCAGCGCCGCGATTACATCTGCCTGGTTCATATCCGGCAGGCCGGTGACGAAGACCAGTTCCAGCACGCCGAGCCCGCCCGGCGCATGCGAGATCAGCGCCGCCGAGAACGAAATCAGGAATATGCCGAGAATGATCATGAAGCCCGGATTTCCGGCATCCGGCAGCGCGTAATAGATGATGCCTGCCGCTCCCAGCAGCTCGATGGGGCCGATGATCAGCTGCTGCAACACAAGGCGCGGGGCCGGGTAAAACAGCGTGAACGAGCCGATCTTGAGCGGACGAAGCTTCAGCAGGCTGCCGAGGAGATAAAGCCCGGCGACACCAAGAAGCAGGAAGCCGGTGGTTCTGGAGGCTTCGACGGGCAAAATATCCACGAAGCGTTCGGTAATGTCAGGCTCATAGACCAGCACGAAGCCGATCAGCATGATGGTGCCAATGGCGAAGGTGAAGGAACACAGCGCCACCAGCACGCCGATTTCCGAAGCGCTCAGCCCTTTCGACGTATAGGCACGGTAGCGCACGACAGCGCCCGAGAACACCGAAGCACCGACATTGTGCGACAGCGCGTAGGTGGTGAAGGATGTCAGCGTAATGAAGACCCAGCCGACCTTGCGTTTGAGATGTTGCAGGGCAATGCGGTCATATCCCGCCAGCGCGGCATAGGCGACCAGCGTGCAGAGGCCCGACATGATCCAGTCATGCGTGCCGATTGCAGCGAGACTGTCCCACACATCATCGAGAGAAAGGTGTTGCAATTCCTTATAGAGCAGCCAGACGGAAAATCCGATTGTTGCCACACCAACGACAGGCCAGATGTATTTCTTCAATTTCATGCGAACATGCCCGGACTAACTCCTCCTTCCGGCACCATCGCTCTTTGCCGGATTCGTAGAGCTTATTCGTTATACAAGCTCCGTTACAACAAAGACTGTTGCCGATATTCATTTTTCGGTCGCCTGTTTGCCACAGGGGCCAGATGGTATAAAACCCGATATCGATCAAGACTTCGTCATCGCCGCGCAGAAAGACATTGGCCCAGATGAAACAATATGCCGGTTTTATCGCCTTGGCCGTGCTTTCGCTTGCCGCAGCAGGTTGGATGATATTGGCGCCCGAGAAGCAGGAACCGCCTTCGCGCCCTGCCAGCGGCTCGCCCAGTGCGCCCTCTCAGCAGCAAACAAAGCAGGCACCGCAAGGTTCCGGTTTTGATTTTTACGTGCTGTCACTCTCCTGGTCGCCCGCCTTCTGTGAGAGCGATGCGGGCCGAAACAGCCGCCAGCAATGTGGTTCGGATCGCAGATACGGCTTCGTGGTTCACGGGTTGTGGCCGCAAAATGAAAGCGGCTATCCCGAATTCTGCGGCAAGGACCGTGAAGAGCGCGTGCCGGAAAGCCTGGGCCGCACCATGTTCGACATCATGCCCTCGATGGGTCTGATCGGCCATCAATGGCGCAAGCACGGCACATGCAGCGGGCTTTCGCAGAAGGATTATTTTGCCACCACACGCGCCGCCTATGAGCAGGTGAACCTTCCGAGCGACGTCGCCTCCGGTGCCAGCAGCAAAACACTGTCATCGGACGCCATCGAAAGCGCCTTCATCGCCGCCAATCCAGCGATGACGAAACAGGGCATTGCCATCAGCTGCGAAGGCCGCAAACTGGAGGAAGTTCGTATCTGCATGAACAAGGATCTGAGCTTTCGCACCTGCACCGAGGTAGACCGTCAGGGCTGCCGCGCAAACACCACCGACATCATACCCATCCGTTAAAACTCAAAGGTAAAACATCTATGGAATTGCTATATTCTCCCGCCTCTCCCTACTCGGCAAAAGTCCGCATGGCAGCACGCTATCTCGACATCGGCATTACCGATGTTCGCGTCGATACCAGCGCCGAACCCGCCACGCTGATGGACAACAATCCGCTGGGCAAAATTCCGGTTCTGCTGCTGGATGATGGCGGCTCGATCTATGACAGCGTGGCCATCATGCACTATCTGGATCGCCAATCCGGCAACAAGCTCTATCCGAAGAAGCATGCAAAGCGCACGGAAGCCGAAGTGCTGGAAGCCCTGTGCGATGGCATCATGGATTGTCTGCTGGCCATCGTCTATGAGCGCCGCTTCCGCCCGGAAGACAAAATCCACCAGCCATGGGTCGATAAGCAGTGGGGCAAGGTCGTCAGGGGTCTCGACTATCTGAACACCAACCTACCGAAAACCGGCAAGAAGCTGCATGGCGGTCACTTCGCGCTGGCCGCGATGATTGGCTATCTCGACCTGCGTTTTGCGGGCGAATGGGCAGATGGCCGCAAGACACTGGCAGAATGGCCGGAGAAATTCGGAAAGCGCTTCAAGGATTATGCAGAGATGAAGGCGCCTGCCTGAAACGAAAAAGCGGGATGGGCTCATCACCCATCCCGCTCCAATCATATGACATCCGTCAGAACTTGACCTTCACACCCGCATTCGCAGACCAGGAGCCGACTTCACTGGAGTAGGTTCCAACCGTCACACCGCTGTATATGGTCGTCTGCTGGCTGAGCTGCACATCGCCCGAAAGACCGAAGCGTCCACCGATGAGATTGCGGTTGCCGATAGCAGAGACGGTGAAGTCCGTGCCGCTGAGGCTGGCATTCATATCGGACGAACCGAGGTTGAGCGTATCGACCAGAGCAGCGGAGAAGGAGACATTGGCCTTCATGCCGTTTGCCAGTTCGTTGCGGTTGGTGATCTTGCCCTCGAGAATACCTTCCAGCGTATTTGAGGTACGATCCTCATAGCTGATGTTCTGGGTCGAGCCGGTTTCGGTGTAGCCCTCGTAGAAGCCAGCGGTGTAGCGAAGGCGTGCGGATGGCGTGAAGGTCCAGCCGGGCGCGAACTCGTGTTTTTGCGAAATCGCAATCTCAGGTGAGACGTACCAGCCGGTGAATGAGCCCTCGGCAGCATCGGAACCAGCGATTTCGCGGCGGCTGTCATTGCCGATACCACCGGCGATCAGCGAAGCATCCAGCGTGACCGAACCGACATCCTTGCGGACATAGACACCGCCGAAGCCCGTGTCGCCAGTGGTCTTGCCGGAACCGTCATCGGCCTTGTTGATGATGCGGCCATAACCTGCCAGCACACCGAAGCGGCCCTCATCGAACTGGCGGTCCACACCGGCGGCAACGCCGTAATTGCTGGAGCTGGTGTCTCTCGCATTGTCGAAGGTCTGGCCACCAAAGGCGCGGATCCAGAACAGGTTGCCAAAGCGATCGACCGCTGTATCGTCACCCAGCTTCTGCACGGCAGCGGCGGCACCCGTTGGCTTCTTCTCTTCTGCATAACCGAGAGCGCCGGTGCTAGTTTGATCGCTAGACCCACCGGCAGACGAGCCGACATCGATGCTGAGGATCGAGCCCAGAACGTTGCCGACGGAATTGGTGTACCCCCTGACGGCAGAATCCATGGACGTCGAGTTGACATCGACGACGTTGACCGTGCCGCTGCTCGTGTTCGCATCCGTTAGAACCAGCGTCTGGTGTGAATTATTTAGATTGATAGTGTTGTCAGCCGCGTCGTAATTGGCGACAGCGACTGAGTAGCTGCCCGTACCGAAGTTCGTTGTGTTGTTCACGGTACCGTCATAATCCACGACCCCGTCAAACACAGCACCAGACAGAATATTCAGCGTGTTGCTATTTCTGCTGAATAGAATGGACGCGGTGTCACCAGAAATCGTACCACTAGTGGTGATGGTGAGGCGTGTGCTGTCTGAGTAGATACCGTAATCGCTACCAGAAATCGTTCCGGTATTGGTAATAGTTAGCGCCGAGTCTCTTAAGTAGATACCGGAATCCACGCCTGAAATCGTCCCACTGTTTATGATGGATGCAGTGGATTCCCGAACATAAACACCATCGGACTCGCCGGAAATAGTTCCGCTATTGATCAACGAGAATGCCGCATTCGTTGCATTAACACCGTCCGAGCCGCTGGAGATCGTACCGCTATTGGTGATATCAACGGTATTGACGTCACCGGTGAGAATACCGCCAGAAATTGTCCCACTGTTGGAGATGATTGCTTCGTTCAGGGCAGCAAGATCAAAACCACCGGTTATGGCACCGGTGTTTGTCGCGTTCAGACTTCCACTATAGGAAGAGCGCACGCCACCGCTGATCGTTCCTGCGTTCAATAGGGTCAAGTCGGTGTCGTTGGCCCAGATACCGAACACGCCACCGGAGATAGTCCCGGTATTGGTAATCGTCGCCGAAGAATCGTTTCCAATAAATTCGATACCAAAATAGGCGCCAAGAATGCTTCCGCTGTTGATGATCGTGGCGTCATCCACCTCGTTTAGGCGGAGGCCGCGATCCTGTCCTGCAAGATAAGACGAGATGGTACCACTGTTGACGATGGTGGCAGCATTTACGTTGTAGAGATTTATGCCAAAATAGAGGTCGTCGGTCCCGGTTGAGGAAATCGTGCCGCTATTGATAAGCGAAAAACTATCTATCGAACCAGCATATATGGCACGTGCGTTCGATGAGATTGTACCACTGTTGGTTATAGCTATTTCCGTTGCGCCATTGATTTCTATACCCGTGTTGAGGCCGTAAATCCAACCAGCATTGCTTATGTTGGCACCGGACATATTAGCGATGTAGATACCGTAGTCGGAGTCTCCCGTTATCGTACCATCGTTCTGGACATCAAGGACCCCGGAAGATGAATAGGCATATATGCCATAACCACCCGCAATAGCCCCTGTAGTTTGGTTGACGATGGAGGCTCCATAAAAATATCTGAGATCGATACCTGCATCTTCCCCGGTGATAGATCCCGCATTGCTGATAATTGTTCCAGCTGGAGAAGACCCCGAATAATCCGGGTCGGTAACCGTTATGCCGGCAGCGTTGGAACCCTCACCGCTGATGGTCGCACCTTCGGCATTGTTGATGACCGTGTTGTCCGACGCGCTGATGATGATTCCCGACCAGCCGCCCGTGCCGGAAATGGTACCGCCGGACTCGTTGTTGACAGTAACGCCGTCCGAACCTTGATTGATTTTCAGTCCACCTTCGGGGGACGTCAGTTCTCCCGAATTCGTTACCGTACAATCCGTCTGCCCGGAAATGGTGCTGCCGGAAACCGTACAGTCCGTAGCGGCGGCATCCCTCACCGACATCGCGGCAAAAAGCGTAATCGCCGACACGCCTGTCATGAAAACCGCTGCCATGGTTGGCTTGCGCACGCGAAGCTTCGCCGGTCCGCCTGATGGCAGAGTAAAATTTTTCATCTCTCAAAATCCCCGAACCGAGCGATGTCTCGCTCGAAATGTCGCCCTATCGAACCCGATTCAAATTTTCAGGTCTCATAAAGCGAATTTCCACGGAGTTTGAGGAAAAACAAGACCGAATGGAGCAACGATCAAAAATGGACGCTCGACCGGGGATTGGGAGCGGTGAAAAGCGATACAAAAACGAAAAAAGCCGGGGCGAACCCCGGCTTTCAACAGTCAATCCGATTAGGGATTAGAATTTTACGCCGATACCAGCCTTAACGCTGTGATCGTCGAAGCCGCGAGATACGGTTCCGGAGCTCAACGAGAAGTCCTTGTCCTGGTAGTCGCTGTAACGGTATTCAACGCGAGCCGTGATGTTGTTGGTTACCATGGCTTCGACACCGGCACCGACTGTGTAGCCGAGTGCTGTTGCACTGTCGCTGGATGTAGAGTTGCTGACTTTCTGGTCAGCAATCGCCAGACCGCCTGTGCCGTAAATCAGGAACGGGTTCATGTCGTAACCAACGCGGGCGCGGATAGAGCCGTTTACGCCCTGCTTGCCATCGAGAGATTCACCAAGGTTGCCGGTTCCAGCAGAACCCTTGTT
Organism: Agrobacterium vacciniicorymbosi; assembly: GCF_040427045.1. Taxonomy (NCBI): domain Bacteria; kingdom Pseudomonadati; phylum Pseudomonadota; class Alphaproteobacteria; order Hyphomicrobiales; family Rhizobiaceae; genus Agrobacterium; species Agrobacterium vacciniicorymbosi. Next base: position 481,354 of record NZ_JBETMF010000002.1, on the reverse strand, counting down.
GTCGCCGAGGTTAACGTCAGCTTCTGCACCGTAGACCAGCTGGCCGCTCTGCCAGTTGTAACCACCGTAGAGACCGCCGCCGAAGCCGTCAGCATCACGGTCGCCGCCGTTGCCAGTGAAACGACCCCAGTCGTAGTTGGCAGTCGCACCGAGGTAAGCGCCAGACCAGTTGCTGATTGGCGCTGGCTGTTCGTAAGCGACAGGTGCCTGCGGCACTTCGTTCACGGCGTCAGCTGCCTTGGCTGCCGAAAATGCTGCAGCTGCCATAGTGGTCGCCATAAGTGTTGCAACGATAGTACGCATGCTATTCTCCTTTTCATACCCGCGGGGTGCTCAAACACTTGTTCCCAAACGCGGTGTAAAACAGTTTGTTCCCTTGCCCGACTGATGATCAAAATGATGGGTGAATGAGGAGATCACACAGCCAAAATGTGAATTGATTGGGGCAGCGACGTGACAGAAATGGGACGTTGCTAAAATGACACAAAAATCTATTAAGGATAATGAGCCGTTAACTGAAGAACACTGCAATTTTACATGTATTTAAATCTAATTACTTCAAAGGCATCGCTCAGGCATAACTCTGTATAAATGGCGCACGCCCTGTGCAAAACTTGCCGTTTCGATTTATATCGAATGCCTAACACGACATAGGCAGGGCGCAGGTCAGCTTTGAACGAGAATATACCAAAGACCGTATTGATTACCGGCGCCGCCCGCCGCATGGGCCGGGCAATCGCGCAGTATCTTGCTGCGGAAGGCTTTGCTATTGGCCTGCATGCGCGTTCTTCTCTGTCTGAAGCGGAGGATTTCGCTAACACAATAAGGCAAAAAGGTGGAAAAGCCGCCGTTGTTCAGGCGGACCTGGAAAATACGGAATCGACGGAGAAATTGATGGAAAGCGCAAATTCTGCGCTCGGACCCATCGGAATCCTCGTCAATAACGCATCTGTGTTCCGCCATGACACCGCCGAAGAGTTCGATAGCGCGGCTTTCGATGCACATTTTGCCGTTCACGTCCGCGCGCCGTCCATTCTCGGTGCAGCACTTGTGCGGCAACTGCCGGAGACGGCATCGGGCCTGATCGTCAACATCATCGACCAGCGGGTGCTTGCGCTGACGCCCCGCTTCTATTCCTACACGCTATCGAAATCCGCCATGTGGACGGCCACGAAAACCATGGCGCAGAGCTTTGCGCCGCGTGTGCGGGTGAATGCCATCGGCCCCGGCCCGTCCTTTAAAAGTGAAAGACAGGAGCCTGAGCACTTTCAGGCGCAGATCGACGCCCTTATATTAAAGCGCGGGCCGCAACCGGACGAGTTCGGGCGGACCATTCGCTTTCTATATGACACCCCGTCGATCACCGGCCAAATGATCGCACTCGACGGAGGCCAGCATCTCAGCTGGGAAACCCCTGATGTGGCGGAGATACCTGAATGAACGGAAAGAAGCTGCCGGATGGCGGTATTCTCTTCGATGATAATGAAGAAGATGAAGACGATGTAACCGCCCCCTTCAGTGATGTCGTGAGCGAATACGCCCCCGCGTCCATGGACTGGAATGCGGGCTGGAAAAACGAATCCGGCCTCAAGGGCATGGATCTCATTGCCGAGTTCGTCAAACATCTGCCCAACAGCCCCGGTGTCTACCGCATGTTCAATGATGCCGGCGACGTGATGTATGTCGGCAAGGCGCGCTCGCTGAAGAAACGCGTCAGCAATTACGCGCAGGGCCGGTTCCACTCCAACCGCATAGGCCAGATGGTGCGGCTGACGACCCATATGGAATTTGTGACGACGCGCACGGAAATCGAAGCGCTGTTGCTGGAAGCGAATCTCATCAAGCGCTTACGCCCGCGTTTTAACGTTCTGCTTCGCGACGACAAGTCGTTCCCCTACATTCTGATTACCGCGGATAATCGCGCCCCGGCTATCTTCAAGCATCGCGGCGCGCGGGCGCGCAAGGGTGACTATTTCGGGCCATTCGCCTCGGCAGGCGCCGTGGGTCGCACCATCAATTCGCTGCAACGCGCCTTTCTTATCCGCACCTGTACGGACAGCGTGTTCGAAAGCCGTACCCGCCCCTGTCTTCTCTACCAAATCAAACGTTGTTCCGGCCCCTGCACCCATGAGGTCAGCGATGAGGGCTATGCGGAGCTGGTGAAAGAGGCGAAGGACTTTCTCTCCGGCAGAAGCCAGAGCGTGAAGGCGACGATTGCTTCCCAGATGAACGAGGCGTCGGAAGACCTCGATTTCGAACGCGCCGCCGTCTACCGCGACCGTCTGGCCGCACTTTCCCATGTGCAGAGCCATCAGGGCATCAACCCGGCGGGTATTGATGAGGCGGATGTCTTTGCCATCCACCACGAAGGCGGCGTATCCTGTATACAGGTTTTCTTCTTCCGCACCGGGCAGAACTGGGGCAACCGCGCCTATTTCCCCAAGGCTGATCCGTCGCTGCCCGGCTCTGAAATTCTCAGTGCCTTTCTGGCGCAGTTCTACGATGACAAGCCCGTGCCGAAGCAGATTCTGTTGTCGGAAGTGGTCGAGGAGCAGGAGCTTCTGGCCGCCGCCTTCAGCGAAAAGGCCAACCACAAGGTCACGATATCAGTGCCGCAACGCGGCGAGAAGAAGGACGTCGTCGGCCATGTTCTGGGCAATGCGCGTGAAGCACATGGCCGCAAGCTGGCGGAAACATCGTCTCAGGCCCGCCTGCTGAAGGGCCTCGCCGAAACCTTCGCCTTGCCGTATGTGCCACGCCGTATCGAGATCTACGATAACTCGCATATCATGGGCACCAATGCCGTGGGCGGCATGGTGGTGGCGGGGCCGGATGGCTTTACCAAAGCCCACTACCGCAAGTTCAACATCAAATCGACCGACATCACTCCCGGCGACGACTTCGGCATGATGCGTGAGGTGATGACACGGCGCTTCTCCCGTCTACTGAAGGAAGAAGGTAGGCCGGATCGCAACCAGACCGTTTCGCCGGAAGATGCCGCCGACATGCCCTTCCCCGCATGGCCTGACGTCATCCTCATCGATGGTGGCCAGGGCCAGATGACAGCAGTGCGGACGATTCTGGACGAGCTTGGCATTCGTGATTGCGTAACCGCCATCGGCGTGGCGAAGGGCGTGGACCGCGATGCAGGGCGTGAGCGGTTCTTTACCGATACGCGCAGCGATTTCTCGCTGCCGCCGCGCGACCCGGTGCTCTATTTCATCCAGCGCATGCGCGATGAGGCGCACCGTTTTGCCATCGGCTCCCACCGCGCCCGCCGCAAGAAAGAAATGATCAAAAACCCGCTGGATGAAATCAGCGGCATCGGCCCCGGCCGCAAGCGGGCGCTACTGCAACATTTCGGAACGGCAAAGGCAGTGTCGCGCGCGGCGTTGAGCGATCTCATGGCCGTTGGCGGTATTTCCGAGGCGGTTGCCAAGCAGGTTTACAATCACTTCCACGAGAGCGGGAAGGACTGAGCCCACGCTTTCGACCGGCACCCGCAAAAAAACACAATAGGGTGTTGACGCTTGCCGCTTAGGGCTGCATCAACGCTTTATATCGAATGACAGGTTTCCTATGGCTTCGCGCGCGTACAATATCCCGAACCTTCTGACCTATGGCCGCATTCTGGCGGTTCCGGTCATCGTTTTGTGTTTCTTCATCGAAGGAAAGCTGGAGAGTTCGGATTTCGCGCGCTGGACAGCCCTGTGGCTGTTCATCATTGCGTCGCTGACGGATTTTCTGGACGGCTATCTCGCCCGCATCTGGAACCAGACGTCCAATATTGGCCGCATGCTGGACCCTATCGCAGACAAACTGCTGATCGCCTCCATTCTTCTGCTGCTGGCCGCAGATGGCACCATTGCCGGCTGGTCGCTCTGGGCCGCCATCACCATTCTCTGCCGTGAAATTCTGGTTTCCGGCCTGCGCGAATATCTGGCCGCGCTGAAGGTTTCCGTTCCGGTGACGCAGATCGCCAAGTGGAAAACCACCATCCAGATGGTCGCCATCGCCTTCCTGCTGGCTGGCCCGGCGGGAGATCAGGTGCTGCCCTACACCACCGAAATCGGCATCACTCTGCTGTGGATCGCAGCGGCGCTGACGATCTATACCGGCTATGATTATTTCAAGGCTGGCCTCAAGCACATCGTGGATGCGGACTAATGGTGCATATCGTCTATTTCGCATGGGTGCGGGAGCGGATCGGCAAATCCGAAGAGGATATCGATCTGCCAGCAGAGGTCACGACTGCGCGGCAGTTGATCCAGCACCTTTCAACGCTGGGTGATGAATACGAAGCGGCCTTCGAGTTTCCCGATGTCATCCGCGTTGCGGTCAATCAGGAACATATCGATCACGATGAAAGCATTGCAGGCGCCCACGAAATCGGCATTTTCCCGCCGATGACCGGTGGCTGAGCCGTGACAATCGAGCCGACCATCCGCGTTCAGGCTGAGGATTTCGATGCCGCTGCCGAGGCGAAGATGCTGACGCAGACGGACAAGACCATCGGCGCGGTCGTCACCTTCACCGGCCTGTGCCGCGATGATGGCGGCGCGCTTTCGGCGCTGGAACTGGAGCATTATCCCGGCATGGCCGAAGCGGAGATGCTGCGCATCGCCAAGCTCGCCATTGAGCGCTTCCAGCTTCTCGGCCTCACCGCCATCCACCGCTATGGTAAGATCGCGACCGGCGAAAACATCGTCCTCGTCATCGCCGCATCCCGCCACCGGCAGGCCGCTTTCGATGGTGCGAATTTCGTGATGGACTATCTCAAGACCTCCGCGCCCTTCTGGAAAAAGGAGCACGGCAAGGACGGAAAATCTGGCGAATGGATATCTGCCAAGGATGTCGATGAAACCGCCAAGGATAAGTGGCGTTAAGGGGCTTCCCGCTCGCTTCTCATGGCGATGAGCCATAGAACCAGCATCAACAGCACCGCCGCATCTCGCCACGCGACAGGGCCGTAGGCCGCCCAAAATGTTTCGGCAAAGCCGATGGCCGCGGCTCCGACCGCACATTTCAGCGGGCTGGTATAGCCGCCCGCAGCTGAGATCAGCACCACTTTCAAGCCAAACACCAGCCCCGCGCCAAAATCCATATTGCCGTAATAGAACGTTGCCAGTACACCGCAGATGGAGGCGACGAATGCGGCTGCGCAGTAGGACGCCAGGAATACGCGCCCGGCATTGACGCCGAGAAGCGAGGCGGCAAACGGGTCTTCCGATACGGCCTTCCAGTGCCGTCCTGCGCTCGTTTTTTGCAGGACAAGATATCCAACGGCGACCAACGCCAGGAACGCCGCCGAATTGATGAGCTGCATCGGCGTTGTGGTCACGGCGAAATCCGCGTTGCGCCAGACGTAAATTGGGTCGTTGAGGATGGGAGGCAACCAGAGAGAGCGCGTGCCTGCCGCCAGCCGCGCGCTTTCCATCAGCGCAATCAGCGCCCCGATGGATGCGATGGTGACCGCATTGGGTGACGCACTGGCCAGCGGACGCATGACCACGCGCCCGATGAAAACGCCAGCCCACAATCCGCCGAAAACACCCGCTGCAGCACCAAGCGCCAACGTCGCAGACAGGATGAGCCACAACTGGTTCCAGCCGAAATCCGCAAACAGCAGACATGTGAGACCGGCGAATGCGAAGATGGCGCCGTAGGTCACATCAGCCCGTTTGGTGATGGAAAAGGCGATGACATAGCCGAAGGCCAGAGCGGCATAGAGCGCAGCCACCGGAACCGCATTCAAAAACTGCTGCAGAAAGTAAGCGATGCCCAACCCTCCCCCGCATTTATTATAACTGGTAAAAAAGATTTTGACAGTTATAATTGCGACATGACGTTTAGCTGGACACCACATCGTTTTGTCGGAGGAGCTTTGGCGCTCGATGTCGCCAACAGTGTCATCCTGCGCTTTGACCACGAGAAATCTGTGGACCGCTTTGCCGTGTCTGAGCAGTTGGATAGTTTTTGCGAGGCGGCAACGCGGCTTTCGGCGGAACGGAACATCTTCCCTACCCTCGCCCCGCCATCTGCTACGAGCAGAAGGCATCTGATCGAACTGCGCGAGGCGACCGACCGGTATTTCCGTCAACTGATCGAAACCGGACAGGACGACAATGCCCTGCTGGCCGATCTCCTCACCGCCTCAGCCACCGCCCTCAAAAACGCGCCGCACACGCACAGCCTTCAAGCCGCGACTGCTCGCTCCGTGCTGAACCTCATGGCCGGGCCGGATCGCGCGCGATTGCGGATTTGCGGCCATTGCGGCTGGCTGTTCATTGACCGCAGCAAGAACCGCAGCCGCATCTGGTGCGACATGGCGGTCTGCGGAAATCGCCAGAAAGCGGCCAAGCATTACCGGCGGAAAAAGGAGACGGTATCATGAAGAGGCTCGCCACTCTCATCACCGCCGCTCTCATGCTGTCGGCTTGCCAGCGGGAGGAGCAGCGAGAAGTGGTCAGCCTGTCCGGGCGCATGTTCGTCTTCAATTATCGCGTGGCCACGGCGACTTATCTGGTAACGCTCCAGCCGACATCCCCCATCAAAGACGGAAGCACCATCGAAGCCAGCTTCGAAAACCCGCGTGGCGGCGAGGCTTTTGCCGTGACGGAGAAGCTGTTCCCCAAAAGCCCGAAAATCGTGCTGCAAAGCCCGCCAGTGGAATGCGTGAAAGAAGGCCGTCCCTATAAGGTGACGATAAAGCTGAAAGCACCGGACGGGCATGTGATGCAGACGATAGAGACGAGCATCACGTCAGATACGGACCAGTCGCTGCTGCCCGCAAAGCCGCTGGTGGTGGGCCCGCTTTATACGCCCAACCCTGATGTGTTCAAGGCGGATGGGAGTGTGGATATGGGAGGGGTTGAGGGGTGTCCGGCTGGGTGAAGTATTCAAGGTTTTGCCGTGTGGCTCACCCCCCTCTGGCCTGCCGGCCATCTCCCCCACAGGTGGGGAGATCAGCTGGGCGCGAACACCCACCTCAATCTCGACATCAGAGATGGCCGAGTGGCCGCCACGAGTCGATCTCCCCACCTGTGGGGGAGATGTCCGGCAGGACAGAGGGGGGCAGCCACACGGCAAAACGCCCACCAACACATTCACAACAAAAAAACGGAGCCTCACGGCCCCGTTTCCCAATCATTTCATCAACTTAAAGCGCGGGTCTCACAATCCGATTCCGCCGCTTCAAAAACTGAATCAGCCGACGATTTCGGTTTCAGCGAACCAGTAGGCGATTTCCTGAGCAGCGGTTTCAGGAGCATCCGAACCGTGAACGGAGTTTTCGCCGATGGACAGCGCAAACTGCTTGCGGATGGTGCCTTCGTCTGCGTTGGCAGGGTTTGTTGCGCCCATGATTTCGCGGTTCTTGAGGATTGCGTTTTCGCCTTCCAGAACCTGAACGATGGTTGGGCCGGATGTCATGCCTTCAACCAGTTCGCCGAAGAAAGGACGTTCCTTGTGAACGGCGTAGAAGCCTTCTGCTTCGCGCTTGCTCATCCAGACGCGCTTGGATGCGATGATACGCAGGCCGTTGTCTTCGAATACCTTGGTGATGGCACCCGTGAGGTTACGCTTGGTTGCGTCCGGCTTGATCATCGAAAATGTGCGTTCAATCGCCATGTGTCCGTTTCCTTATTCTTGAAGAAAGTGGGCGGTGTTTACCCGCCCGAAGGCCCGAAAACAAGGGGGATGGCTGGATTTGCCCAACAGCGTGTCACATTTCATGCCGCTGTCACACTTCGTCCCTTCGCGCCATGCAAATCCAGGCAGCGTTCGAACCAGTCACGCACCGGGTCCTTCTGCCCGAACAGATCAAAGCCCGAGGTAACGCGCGCCCACTGCAGAGCACCAAAGACGATATAATCGGCAAACAGCGGACTGTCGCCACCGATGAACGGCTGGAAGCTCAACATACGACGGATCGGCTCAAGCTTTGCCGGGAAAGCGGCGATCTCGGCATCGCGATGGGCGATGACCTCTTCAAGCGTGCGACCCAGTGCCTTGGTGCGGCTTTCGCGAAAATAGGCCTGATCTGTCTCGTCCAGCATATCGTGAATATCCAGAACGGCAATTTTGACGATGGCGGGGTGCAGCGTGGTTTGCGACCAGCTTTCAACGAACCGGGCCAGCGATTTGCCGCCCTCCCCGTTAAACAGCGATGGCGCATCTGGATAGGCATCATCCAGATACAACGCGATGTCGAAGCTGTCCTTGATCAACTGGTCGCCATCGCGAAGGATCGGCACCAGTTTGGAGAAACCGTTTTCCACGCCCGGAATGGCTGTGAACGCCAATGGACGTTCTTCGAAATCCAATCCCTTATGCGCCAGTGACAGAACCGTTTTCCAGCAATGGGGAGAAAACGGGCGGGTTTCGTCGCTGCCGCAGAGAGAATAAAGGGTTCTGGATGTCATGACCGGTCCTTCCATTGTGAAATTCAGCGCCATCAAATCAGCGGGTCGGCGCACAATCAAATGACGAATACTGATGGGACGCATCACCGTTGCAGATGCCCGCACCACCTACAATTGGTATGCCTCATTTAGGGTATTTTAAAGTGTCTCGAACAATAGATGCTGATGAGCTTGAGATCGCCGGGCGCTTGTGGCGAATGGCACGTATGGAGATGCGGGGGCATGACACTACCAGCCAGCAATAAAAGCCGGGATACGTCCAGAAGCGGCCTGATCGTCACCAAGATCACGCAGTTCATTGCCAAGATGAATCTTGCGCCTTTGCCACGCAATTACGAGCTGTTCTTCGAAGTCCTGTCCGGGCACAACGCCGCCATGGGCCGCGATATTCTGGTGCTGGGTAATTCGCCGCAGCAGCATGATGTCGATATGATCGGCCAGAAGCATAACCTCCCCGGCTTTTCGCGCATGGCCGCCGCCCATGCGGCAACGGAAGCGGCCAGCACGATCGAGCAGATTTCGGCACGGCTTGCCGCATCTCTGGAACGCTCCGAAGCCTTGCTCGCTGCCATTTCCGACCGCCCAGCCTCTGCCACCACGCAGGAATATCTTGCGGAACTGCTTCTGGATATTCATCACGAACAGGCAAGCCTGCATAATTTCGTGCGCCACGGGCTGGAGAAAATCCGTGAGCAGGAAAACAGCGCACGCAGGCTGCAAACGGCATCCCTGAAAGATGCCTTGACCACCCTGCCCAATCGCGCCGCTTTTCTGGCAAAACTTGCCGAAATTTTTCAGGGTGAAGCCGAAGCCTCCAACTGCCTCGTGCTGGTGAATGTCGACCGCTTCCGCGACATCAACGAGAAATACGGCACCGCCGCTGGCAACAAGGCGTTGCGGCGGCTGGCTGCGCTGTTCCGCAAGTCGATCAAGAAGGATGATTTCGTCGCACGCATCGGCGGCAATGACTTCGCCTTCCTGTTTTCCGGCGTTTCGCAAAGCACGGCTCAGAGTATTGCAGAACGGTTGCGTCACACCGTTGAAAATCTGCGTTTCGCCACGAAAGAAGGTGACGGTGAGCATCTGACCGTTTCCATGGGCGTAGCAGCCTCCGAAGGTACAGCCAGTGCTGCGGAGTTCTACGGCCATGCCGAGCTGGCGCTTCTGGCAGCCCGCAGCGGCGCACGCAATTGCGTCATTCCCTATTGCCGGGAAGTGGCCCAACGCTCACGCAACAGCTACCTCATGCAGATCGGCGGATAAACCGTTGAAACTGTGGCTTTCGCGCTCTTGCGTTCAGCAGTGAGTTCGGCCAAAACGGCGCCATGATTACGATTTCAGACGTTTCCGCCCGTATTGCCGGGCGCCTCCTCCTCGATCATGCCAGCGTGACGCTTCCAGCGGGCACGAAGGCTGGGCTCGTCGGTCGCAATGGCGCGGGCAAGTCCACGCTCTTTCGCGTCATCACCGGTGACCTTGGAGCCGAGACCGGCGAAGTCTTCATCCCGAAGAATGCCCGCATGGGCCAGGTGGCGCAGGAAGCTCCGGCGACGGAAGAAAGCCTGATCGACATCGTGCTGGCTGCCGACAAGGAACGCGCAGCGCTGATGCTGGAATCGGAAACGGCGACGGATCCGCATCGCATCGCGGAAATCCAGATGCGGCTTGTCGATATCGACGCCCATTCGGCGGAAGCCCGCGCATCGAGCATTCTGGCGGGTCTGGGTTTCGATCAGGATGCACAGCTTCGCCCCGCCTCGTCCTTCTCCGGCGGCTGGCGTATGCGCGTGGCGCTGGCGTCGGTTCTGTTTGCCGAGCCAGACCTGTTGCTGCTCGACGAACCGACCAACTATCTCGACCTTGAAGGCACGCTGTGGCTGGAAGACTATATCCGCCGCTATCCTTACACCGTCATCATCATCAGCCATGACCGCGATCTGCTCAACAACGCCGTCAACGCCATCGTGCATCTGGACCAGAAGAAGCTGACCTTCTATCGCGGCGGCTACGACCAGTTCGAGCGCCAGAAGGCCGAAGCTGACGAGTTGCAGACCAAGGCGAAAGCCAAGAACGATGCGGCGCGCAAGCATCTGCAAAGCTTCATCGACCGCTTCAAGGCCAAGGCTTCCAAGGCCAAGCAGGCGCAGAGCCGCGTAAAGGCGCTGGAGCGCATGGGCACGGTCTCGTCCGTCATCGAGGATCACGTCCAGCCGATCACCTTCCCGGAACCGGAAAAGCAGCCCGCCTCGCCCATCGTCGCCATCAATGGTGGTTCCGTGGGTTACGAGCCGGGCAAGCCGATCCTCAAGGGTCTGAACCTGCGCATCGACAATGACGACCGCATCGCGCTGCTGGGTTCGAACGGCAACGGTAAATCCACCTTCGCCAAATTCATCTCAGGTCGTCTTGCGCCGGAAGCGGGCGACTTACGACTGGCACCATCCCTGAAAATCGGCTTCTTCGCCCAGCATCAGCTAGACGACTTGGTGCCGGAGGATAACCCGGTCGAGCATGTGCGCAAGCTGATGCCGCAGGCGCCGGAAGCCAAGGTCCGCGCCCGCGTGGCGCAGATGGGTCTGGCAACTGAAAAGATGGCAACGCCTGCCAAGGATTTGTCGGGTGGTGAAAAGGCTCGCCTGCTGATGGGTCTCGCTGCCTTCCACGCGCCGAACCTGCTCATCCTCGACGAACCGACCAACCACCTGGACATCGACAGCCGCCGCGCGCTGATCGAAGCGCTGAACGACTATGACGGTGCCGTCATCCTCATCTCCCATGATCGCCATTTGATCGAAGCCACCGTCGACCGTCTCTGGCTGGTCAACAACGGCACGGTCACTACGTTTGAAGGCGATATGGACGAGTATCGCGATCTCATCGTGTCCTCGGGTAAAAAAAAAGACGAAAAAATTGAAGTCGTCGTAGACGGTGCCTCAAAAGCTGACCAACGCAAGGCGAATGCCGAAAAGCGCGCCTCGCTCGCCCCGCTCAAGAAAAAGATCAACGATATCGAATCCTTGACGGCAAAGCTTGAGAAGCTGATTCAGGCACTCGATAAAGAACTCGGCGACCCCGCCCTTTACGAAAAGGCTCCGGCCAAGGCAGCGCTGAAGGTCAAGGAACGCGGCGAAGCGGCCAGCAAGCTGGCGGACGCGGAAGAACAGTGGCTGTTGCTTTCCAGTGAATATGAAGAAGCGATGGCGGGATAGGACCCGACTATCTGTTTCCGTTAGTCCAAACGACAAAGGGGCGGCGCAAAAGCACCGCCCCTTTTCTCATGCAAACTTTGATCGACACTTGCACCGCGCCGACCCGGCCTCAGGTCTCCACCACCGCTCGATGAACGGGCGGTCGTGGAGGATGTTGTAAGGCTGAGAGCCTATGCGCCGCAGCCTAATCAAAACTTCAGGCGGAACTTGGCGTTCATGCCGTGGTCGTAGGCGTTGGAACCGATCTGGCCATTATAGCTGACGCTGACAGTGGAGGATGGCGTGACAGTAAAGTCTAAGCCAGCTTCCAGCAGAGCCGTGTTACGGTCAATCGGCGTGCTGGATGTGGAGAAACTGTCACCCGTTGCAAACCGCGCCGTGGAAACGGGATCGATGTCTCCAAAGGCATGCTGCCAGCCGAACGTACCGCGAGCGACGGAGGCAACGCCACCGACCTCGAAGTCGGAGGATGCGCGCAGACCCATCGTGGTGTAGGTCGTGTTCATCGCCGAGGATTCCACCGTCAATGCAGCAGGGCCACCAGTTTCGGTGAAACCATCCGTCTTCGTGCGGCTATAAGCGAGTGCTGCGAAGGGCTCGAATGCAGATTTGCCTGCCTCGATGCGATACGCGAGTTCGCCATAGATGTTGAAGCTCGATCCATCATAGTCACCATACAGCGACTGGCCGAGCGCCGTGATGGAGCGCATGGTGTCGACATCGTGCCATGTGTAGTTCGCGCCGGTGCGCAACGAAACCGCGCCGATCTTCGTGCCTGCATAGGTGCCGACATGATAGTTGGTGCTGTTGCCGCTGCTGCTGTCAGTGCTGAAGAACGACCGGCTGTAACCACCGAGAACGCCGACGCGCGTATTTTCACCGAAACCGACATCGCCACCGACGAGCACGCCGCCATTGGAGACATCCGTATCGCTGCTGCCATCGACGCCACTGACCTTACCCCACGAGCCGAAGCCATTGACCCAGGTTGCGAAACGGTCCGTATCGAACGACTTCTTGTTTTCGTACGCAGCGAAACGATCGTCCTTGACCGGGCTTTCCTCTTCCTCGGCATAACCAAGCGCCAGGGAGGACGGAGCCGCCACTCCGTCCGTTACCGAGCGAACACGGCTGTTGAGGGCAGTGTTGACTGCACGATTGGTCTGCGTGAAAGCGCCTTGCGCCGTCGCATGAACTTCGCCGGAAAGCTGCTCATAGGTTTTCTGAACCTGATTTTCCTCAAGCAACAAAACATCATTGTAAAGCTTGAGCGACGTGCTGTTCGCCGTCTGGTCCAACGAGTTCAATGCGGAGCCGAGCGAACGTTGACTGGATGTCTGAGCGTGACTTACGAAGCCGTCGTTTGTTTTCAAGGCCAGTTTTAGCTGAACTGTATCGCTAAGACTGTCAACAAAACTTGCTTCGAGAAAGGCATATGAATTGTCTATACTCGAAAACTTTCCGTTTATGACATTTTCGGCCTTAAGAATGGTGTAAGTCTGCCCTTCTTTGTAACTGAGACTGTTGTTAATTGCCTTAATCTGGACCTTTGCGCCCTCAGAATGCTCCTCACTGTTCATTAATGGAGCAAGAATAGTCACCGTTTCAGCGTCGAGGAAGCTTGAAGTTGAAACGGTTGAATCGGTCGAATCAACCGCGGCATTGGTTAGATCTACCTTGTACGTCGATCCCGCCTGGAAAGTAAGATTTTTACCGACTTTCAGGGGGCCGTCTATCGAAGGGCTTTTTTTCTCCTCCTCAATAGATGAAAACTCTCGAAGCAATGTTCCACCACTTCGTATGGTCAGATTATTAGAGAATGTACCACTGCCACCGATCGTGCCTCCGTCGTACACGGTTGCGTCACCACCCAGCGTGCTTAGAGACGCCAAATTTAAAGTGCCGCCGTAAACTTCTGTCACGCCATTAAAACTATTTTCATGACCAGACAGGGTCGTCACACCCGCAATTTGCTTGATCATACCGACGTTATTTGAAGGTGAGGAATTATTGATGTCGGTATAAAAATTGTAATCGATGTCCGTATGATTAAACACCAGATTTCCACCCGATATGGTCACATTACCACCGATAAAACCTGCCTCGGCAGCCTTTTCCCCTTCAGCCGCACCGATGTTGAGCACGCCTGAACTGACCGTAACATCGCCAGTGACTCGTCCGCCATTCGAAAGCGTCAGATCTCCACCTTCAATAGTTGTCTTACCACCTAGCTCACCCCGAACATTGAGTGTTCCGCCTTGGACGCTCATAGTCCCAGTGAAATCGGAGCTGTGGCCGGACAATATTGTCTCACCAGCCTTTTGAAGGATAGTACCTTTTCCGCTTAGGTCTGCCGAAAAGTCGTAATCCTTACTTGTATGATTAAAAACAATATCGCCGTGACCTTGGCCAAAAGCGATCTGTTCAGCATTCAAAACGCCTGCCTCGGCCCCAACACTACCAATCATGTTCGGGTCTGTTCCGATAATGAGTCTACCGGTTGAACCAACCTCATCCGCAATTTTCACAGTGCCGTCATAAGCGCCATCAATGTTTTTACCGACGGAAACAACAGCACCATTGCTAATCGCCAGTTCACCGTCGCCAGCACGACCAACTGTGAGAGTTCCACTGTTGTTCCAGACTGCGCCCTTCCCAGCAACGTGTACTTTGCCGTTGCCCGGCGTTGGGAAACCCGACTCGGAGTTGGAGGGGGAGCCGCCCTCGCCTTCGAGGTCTCCACCTTCATCTTCATCACCTGTATTTGGCGGCGGCGGGGTAACAGACGCCCCTATAACTGACTCCATGCTATTGACGAGACTTTCAGGACCGATATTCAGAGTACCTGTGCCATAATCACCGACAATGAGGTCTCCCTTACTGGACAATACTCCGCCATTTTCAACGTTTAACTCGCCGTGCTCACCGATTTTTCCAGCGATAATAGCCGTAGGGGCATTCACCCGACCACCTTTAGTGATCACTGTTGGACTCATCGCATTTACATTGAATGGCTCTTCTAGGTTTTTTGTCGTCTCAATAACAAGATAGGGATCAGCCCAAGCAATCTGCGGCATCGTTAAGAGTACCGTAGAGGCAAGCAGCGCTCCGCGGCTTATAGCACCCACACCTTTTGACCGCCGCACAACACTTGCCGTCATCACCGAATTTCCGCGCATTCATATCCCCTGAATTCAAAAATCAAAACGGCATCTCGCCGCATGCGCAAATCCCCTCGCGCATTGCGAGCAAATTTAATGAATTCAGGTTCGGAGCGCAGATATTTAGTGTAACACAACGTAACTCTACGTAACGCCACGTAACAGAAAGCGTTGTATTGAAGCCACAATCGTTTAGATTGCACAATATTGGCACGTACAGGAGCTAAGCACGCGCTCCTCTCAATCTCCCGCGGCCGCGAGTTGGCCTTACGCGAGGTCAATCGGCAGGATGATTCGGATAAGGGTGCCCTCTCCCTCGATACTTTGGGCATCCACCCTGCCTTGATGGACGCTTGCGACTTTTTCTACAAGAAAGAGACCAAGCCCGGTGCCCTCGAGGTTCTGCGTATTGGCGCCTCGTCTCGCGTTTTCGAAGATATGCGGCAAATCGTCGGCAGGAATTCCAAGGCCGCGATCTTCCACACCGATCACCAGTTCCCCGCCTGCTTTTTCGACAGAGAGAACGATGTGTTGGGTATCTTGGGGGCTGCTGTATTTAACCGCATTTTCCAGCAGGTTGACGATGGCGAGCTCCAGCATCTGCGGATCCGCTTTCACGCTTAGCATGTCGGCGTTATCCTTTGCCCGATAGGAAATATGCGGTTCCGTGAGCAGATCACCGGCGCGTTGTAATGCGCCATCGAGAATTTCCCCAATACGGACACGCCTCATATCCACCCGGAACGATGGACCCTGGATTTGGCTGCGCGTGACGTTTAACTCCAGAACTTCAGTCAGTCTGGAGATCGTATTGCGGACACGCATGATGCGACGCCGGTTTGGATGATCGTCTTCCGGCATCGACAATTCAACAGCATCAATATTGGACCGGATCGACGCCAGCGGCGTTCTGTATTGGTGGGAAATGACCTCAAGAAAGCGGACTTGGCGCAGTTGCGATTCGGTCTCCGCATTCAGCGCCTCTTCAGCCACCTTTCGCGCCTCTACCAGTTCACGCGTTCTCTCTTCCACCAGTCGTATCGCTCTGGTTTCCGAACGCTGCGCCTCGTTCAACGCTTCCGCCTTCAACGAGCTGTTCAAAGCTTCAGCATCACGGAGGCGCAGGGCCTTGGCGCCGGTCAAAAGCAGTGTCTGACATAAGGCCGAGAGGCCATAGAGATTGAATACCCACTCGGGCATCCACGGAATGCCCAGCCGCTGTACCATCGCAACAGAGCCGCCAATAGCGACAAGCGTGAAGGCCACGGCTGCGAGCTTGCCGGCCTGTCCGTCAACCCTGGCCTGCCGCCAGCCCACGATCATGGCCGTGAAGCCGGCGATGATCGCAATCAGGGAGATATAAGGGCCAGAAACGATATTTTTTCCCGCGATTGCAAAGCAGACCCCAACCAATCCGGCCAGCGCAAAAAGACAATAAAGGGCATAGAGCTTTCGGGACCTTCGCCATAGGGACAGGATAGAGGCATAGGCCAGTGCGCTGGCACTAAAGCCGCCCCATGCTGTCACGCCAATGAACACATCGTTTGCGACGCCATCATCTGGAAACAGAAAGATACGGCTCAAGCCCAGATTCCCGACATAAACAAGAATAACCCCAAGGGTGCTTGCCGCCAGTAGAAGATGTCGCACTTTGCGGTCGAAGTGGAAGAAAACGAGTTGCGTAAGAAAGAGTGCGGCCATCGCCCCGAACCACACGCCGAAGGTGAGGCCATCGGTAACGCGCCGGAGCGGGACTGACTCACGCGGCTCGAGGCGCAGGTGAAGCTGGGTGAAAGAGCCGGTGTTGGACAAGCGAATATAGACGGTGCTGGTTTGGCCAGACGAGAAATCCAACCGGACCGCGGGACTTATTCCCGAGATACCGTCTACCGGAAGCGGTCTGTGATCGCCGAATTCGTAATGATTGAATTGACGGGCGTCATCTGCATTGCCGCCCCGCTGCACATAGACATCCACGAAATCCAGAAAATTCGGGGATAGAGAAAGAACGCCAGGTCCATTCTGGGATGCGGGCAAAGCAAGTTTGATCCAATAGGCTTTTCTCGTATAGCCCGGATTGATGCTCTTGCCGGTCACAGGCTGAAACCTGGCCTGATATTGAGGCAGCAGTATATCGGAAAGATTGTATTCGCCGCCCTCTTCCGCAAACATGAAAATGTGTCCATCCAGCGCCGGAACACCAAGAGTTTCGGAGGCGTGGGCGTATACCGATGATAGAAAAATCGATCCCGCAACGATATAGATGGTTCTAAGATAGACTTTGATTAATTGTAGAACCGGGTAAATCATAACCATCGCTAGACTTTAAAAAAATTCCCGAGGCGCGAGTTGATGTGGATTTTATTCCCGCTTCAGGCTTCACGATATCAAAACTTGAAAGACTGATATTGAATAGAATATTATGAGTGAGATGGTAAAGCTAGAAAGACCGAGGCTAATCCTCGTTGAAGACGACCACGATTTGCGTAATGGCTTGGCTGAATATCTGGAACTGCGCGGATTTGTCGTCGCACAAGCGGCAAATGGTGTTGAGTTTCATTCTCTTCTTGTAGAGGAGGTTTACGATCTCGCCATTCTCGATGTGAACCTTCCCGATATCAGCGGGTTCGACCTGGCACGTTTTTTGGCGCAACGTCATGACATGGGCATCATCATTCTCACAGCGCTACGGGCGCGAGACGATCGCCTGCGGGGATATAACGACGGCGCCGATCTTTATTTTACCAAGCCGGTGGACAGTGAAGAACTGGCGCAGGCGGCGGAGAATTTAACGCGCCGTGTGCGGCGAGAGCGGCTTGGACGCGATGTGCCGAAAGAAGCTCCGCATGCTCAAGAGGTTTCGGTACGGGGCAAGTGGATTCTTGACCGCAAACGTCAGATGCTGATCGCCCCGAACGGAAAGGGAATACAGCTATCCGTACGGGAGACGATGCTTCTGGAATTTTTCGCCAATCATCCAGCGCCGATGATTACCCGCATGGATGTACTCCAGTTTTACGATCCCACCTCCTCTGATCCCTTCAGCCGACGCTTTGATGTCGCGTTCGGCCGACTACGGGTGAAGGCGAAGGAGGCGGATGTAGAACTGCCTGTACAGGTCATTCGCGGCGCAGGCGTAAGACTGGTCGAAACCATCGAAGTCATATAGGCGCGGTAACTGGACATTAACCATAATCATAGAAAGCTCAACGGCAACTTCACACTGATTTGCCGAGCTTCTCCATGCGCTTTCTCACACTGTTTGTCCCGGCAGCCGTTGCGCTGTGCATGTCCAGCTGTGCTGGCAAACCACAGCCAGATGGCTCGCTGAAGACATCCTTTGCCGCCGCCATGCCTGCTGGCCCGTCCCTCAAGGCGAATGATCCTGTGGCACTGTCGCCCGCGGCGTGGATGCGTCCTCGTAATCCGACCGGTCTTGCCGGGCGCGATATCGAAGTTTCGTCGCTGAAGGACATTGCGCTTGCCAACAAGGAAGTGGTGTTGAGCTTCGATGATGGCCCGGTGCCGGGCAGGACGGAAAGCATTCTGGCGACGCTGGATGAGTTTGGCGTTAAAGCAACGTTTTTGATGGTGGGCGAGATGGCGCAGGCGCACCCGGCCATCGCCAAAAAGGTCGTGGCTGAGGGCCACAGTGTCGGTAGCCACACATTCAGCCACGCCAACCTGCGCAGCGTCTCATTCGACCGCGCACTGGCGGAAGTGTCCAAGGGTGCCAGTGCCGTTGCCAAGGCGACGGACACCGACGCCTCCTTCTTCCGCTTCCCTTACCTCGCGGATAATGGCCGCCTGCGGAGCCTGATCACGGATCGTGGTATGGTCATCATGGATGTGCAGATCGATTCGAAGGATTACTTCAAGGATTCGCCAGCCGTCGTCGCTTCCCGCACCATGGCTGCTTTGCGCCATCGCGGCAGCGGCATCATTCTGATGCATGATATCCACAGACGTACCGCCGCCATGCTGCCAGCTTTGCTGACGCAGTTGAAGGCGGAGGGCTATAAGGTCGTGCATCTCGTCCATAAAAAGCCCGCCAGCAAATCCCTGCTGGTCGCTTCGCTGAACTGATGGCTGGAAAGACGGAAGGCCGCTGAGTTGGCCTTGCCGACGTCTGGGTTTCTGCTAGAACTCGATAAAGTACTATTATTCGAGTGAAACATTCAGACGGGTTTTTCTTACATGTCAGCTACCAAGCTCGCCATCGTCGGCGTCGGCAAAATCGTTCGCGATCAGCACCTTCCAGCCATTGCAGCCAATCCGGATTTCGATCTGATCGCCACCGCCAGCCGCCATGGCACCGTAGATGGCGTGCCATCCTACGGTACCATCGAAGCGCTGCTGGACGCCGTGCCGGATGTACAGGCCGTTTCGCTCTGCATGCCGCCACAGTACCGTTACACGGCAGCTTACGCCGCGCTGAATGCTGGCAAGCATGTTTTCCTTGAGAAGCCGCCGGGTGCAACACTGTCGGAAGTGCAGGATCTGGTGCGCTTGGCCGATTCCAAGGGCCTGTCGCTTTTTGCCAGCTGGCATTCGCGTTATGCACCCGCCGTCGAGGCTGCAAAGAGCTTCCTCGCCTCCACCAAGATCAACAGCGTCCACGTCATCTGGAAGGAAGACGTGCGCCATTGGCACCCGAACCAGGAGTGGATCTGGCAGGCCGGTGGCCTTGGCGTGTTCGATCCAGGCATCAACGCTCTCTCGATCATCACCCACATCCTGCCGCGCGCGCTGTTCATCACCAAGGCAACGCTGGAATTCCCCGAGAATCGCGACGCGCCGATTGCTGCCGACATTCAGTTCTCCGACGTGACGCAGATGCCTGTGCACGCCGAATTCGATTGGCGTCAGACGGGCAAGCAGAGCTGGGATATCGTGGCCGAAACAGAAGCCGGTCAGATGGTTCTCTCCGAAGGTGGCGCAAGGCTTTCCATCGGTGGCGAGCAGAAACTGTCCGAGCCGGAGCGCGAATACCCTGCCCTTTACGAGCGCTTCGCGGAGATCATCAAGGCCAAGACCTCCGACGTCGATCTGGCCCCGCTGATGCATGTGGCCGACGCATTCCTGCTCGGTCGCCACAAGTTCGTCGACTCGTTCTTCGATTGATCGTTCAGATGGCGCGGCTGACGAAACGGTCGCGCCCGTCCTTCTTGGCCTGATACAGTGCCTCGTCAACGCTTTGCAGCAGCGACAGGCAATCCTGTCCCGCCTGCGGCGCAATGGCACCACCAATGCTGAGCGGTGCATGGATCAAGCGACCATCGATATTGAAGGGCTGACGGAAGGCTTCCAGCAAGCGCTCTGCCAGCTTTGAAATGACGTGCGAACCAGCCGGGCGCGGAATGAACACCGCAAATTCATCTCCACCCATGCGAACGGCAATATCCTCCGAGCGGATGACATCGCGGATGCGGGAGGCGGCTTCATGCAGAACGCGGTCGCCGACGGCGTGGCCCAGCGTATCGTTGATGGTCTTGAACCCGTCCATATCCAGATACAGCGCGCCGAATGTCTCGTTGGACTGCAAGGCGGAATACATCTGCGAATCCACCAGTGCGCTGAGCGCCTTGCGGTTATAGAAGCCCGTCAAAGGATCGGTCATGGCCGCATCGCGCAAGGCGCGTTCGGCAAGGCTCATGGTGAAATTGGCCTTTTGCAGGCGCAGCAAGCCCGCAGCCAGAACTGCAAAACGCTTCAGGGTTTCCACCTCGTCCGGTCGCAACTGGCGCGGAGCCGTATCGAGAATGCAGAATGCCCCCACCGTCACCCCCGGCTCAAGTTCGATTGGCGCCCCGGCATAAAACCGGAACTTTGGGCCACCCTCCACATAGGGAAAGTTGCGCATTTCGGGGTGCGCGCTTAAATCAGGAACGATCAGCACATCATTGGAAAGAACGACCCGGGTGCAAATGGAAATGTCTCGGGAGCACTCGCCGACCTGAATGCCCGCCTGATGCGCAATCCGCAGCCAGTCTTCGTCTACGATGTGAACCGCCGCGCGCCCTATATCGAAAACGCCTTTGGCGAGCTCGGAAAGCGCTGCCAGCTCCGGCGTTGGGCCGGACCCCAGAGGCAGGATGGACCGGACGGCAACGAGACGCTCTGTTTCGTTGACTGGCCACGGGGCGGATTGACCCATTTCATTCTCCTCCAACTGTCACGCAAGGCTCCGTTTGTTGCGCAATGCATACAGCATTTTTGTTAATGCACTACATTAGAACCTACGTAGGCAAGGCAAGACGAAGTTTCCAAATCATATTTTCGTTTCCAATTTCTAAAACCTACTGATTCGTAGGTTTTTTCTAAGCTGCCTTCGTTGGGCCGCGACTTTCGCACGTTGCCGCCTCGTTCACAAAACCGTGATATTCAAATAAAGCGAGCAGAAAGAGTCGCTTACAGCAGGAATTTGAGCAGAAATCTGGCATCTGCGCGCTTGTTAACATCAGCGGTGCGGCGTATTTACGCAGGACTTGGTGAAAGCCAAACCGCCCGTACCAATCCGTGGAGGAGTGGGGTTGCGAGGGAAACTCGGATCTTGACGGGACGTATCGCCGCCTTTGAGGCCAGCCGTAAAAGGCTTGCCGGGCCCGCCGGTATATCCCTTTGCGGAAAGTTATCATGGACAGCATGCTTATAGGCTTGGCCCATTTCTCGTCACAGCAGCCTCTCGGCGGCTCAAGGTCCTGCGTCATCTGTCAGCACGGAATGCCTTCTGCTCGCTTAGAGCGCGATGGCTTTTTGTCTGGCTGCCAAACTTAAAACAGTCAGGAAATCTTGATGGTTTACCAACCCAAACCCCTATCTGCACTTTCCAAGATATGGCTCGCATTTCTGGGCCTCGTCCTGGTCGCTGCGGGTCTATTTTTCGCTTATTTCGGAGGCAAGCTCGCCATGCTCGGCGGCAGCCTCTATTTCATCATCTCCGGTATTGCCCTTATTCTCGGCGGTCTGCTCATTGCACTGCGCAAGCCGCTCGGGGCCACGCTTTTCGGCCTCGTTTTCATCGGCACGCTGGCCTGGTCGCTGTGGGAAGTCGGTCTTGATTACTGGCCGCTGATCTCCCGCCTGCTGGCGTTGACGGTCGGCGCGACGGTCGTTGCCCTTTCCCTTCCCCTGCTGCGCCGCGCCGCCGGAAAAGCACCGGCCTATGCCGGCTCGTTCATTCTGGCGCTCATTCTGGGTGCAGCATCGGCTGCCGGCATGGCTGGCATGTTCGTGCCGCATCCAACGGTTACAGCAAGCGGTGACGTCCCTGCCCTGACGCCGGTCACGGCTGAAACGGAACAGAAGAACTGGGAACATTACGGCAATACGCCGGGCGGCAGCCGTTTCGTGGCGCTGGACCAGATCAATCGCGACAACATCAAGAACCTCGAGGTTGCCTGGACCTATCACACCGGCGATACGCCCATCAGCCCCGGTGGCGGCGGTGCCGAAGACCAGCAGACACCCTTGCAGGTCGGCGACCGTGTTTTCCTGTGCACACCGCATAACAATGTCATCGCGCTGGATGCCGATACCGGCAAGGAAATCTGGAAGAACGAGATCAACGCCAAGTCATCCGTCTGGATGCGTTGCCGTGGCCTCGCTTATTTCGATGCCACTCGCCCGGTCGATCAGCCAAGTATTCCCGGCTCCACGCCGGTCACCGCTGCTACCGTTGCCGAAGGCGCACTGTGCCAGCGCCGCATTTTGATGAACACAATCACGGCGGAACTCATCGCTCTCGATGCCGACACGGGCGCATTCTGCCCCGATTTCGGCACCAATGGCCGCGTCAACCTCAAGGAAGGTCTCGGCAACGCGCCTGACCCAAGCTACGTGCTGACATCCGCACCGACGCTGGCTGGTACAACCATCGTCATCGGCGGGCGTATTGCCGACAACGTGCAGGTCGATATGCCAGGCGGCGTCATGCGCGGTTTCGACGTCATCACCGGCCAGCTGCGCTGGGCGTTCGATCCGGGCAATCCGGATATCACCCTGCTGCCGCCTCCGGGCCAGACCTATACACGCTCGACACCAAACGTCTGGGCTTCCATGTCCTATGACGCGGCATCCAACACCGTGTTTATGCCGGTCGGTAGCCCATCGGTCGATCTTTACGGCGCAACCCGCACCGCCCTCGACCACAAATACGGCGCATCCATGCTGGCGCTCGACGCCACCACGGGCCGCGAGAAGTGGGTCTACCAGACGGTTCACAATGACCTCTGGGACTTCGACGTTCCGATGCAGCCAAGCTTCATCGATTTCCCCAAGACAGACGGCTCCACCGTTCCCGCACTGGTGTTCGGCACCAAGGCTGGTCAGCTCTACGTGCTTGATCGCGCAACAGGCAAGCCTTTGACGGAAGTGAAGGACGTTCCCGTCAAGCCGGGCAACATCCCGAACGAAAACTACGCTCCTACCCAGCCTCTCTCCGTCGGCATGCCGCAGATCGGCGCGCAGACGCTGACCGAAAGCGACATGTGGGGCGCAACACCGTTCGACCAGCTTCTGTGCCGCGTGGCCTTCAAGGGCATGCGTTATGACGGTGTCTACACCGTTCCCGGCACCGATCTGGCGCTGAACTTCCCCGGCTCGCTGGGTGGCATGAACTGGGGTGGTATCTCCATCGACCCCAACAGCGACACGATCTTCGTCAACGACATGCGCCTTGGCCTGTGGATCCAGATGCAGGAAGCGGCACCGACAACGGCCGTCAACAGCGGTTCGGAAGCCACCAACACGGTGATGGGTGTCGTGCCAATGAAGGGCACGCCCTATGCGGTCAACAAGAACCGCTTCCTTTCGGCACTCGGTATTCCCTGCCAGAAGCCTCCGTTCGGAACGCTGACCGCCATCAACATGAAGACGCAGAAAATCAACTGGCAGGTTCCTGTCGGCACGGTTGAAGACACCGGCCCGCTGGGCATCAAGATGGGCCTCCCGATCCCAATCGGCATGCCGACACTGGGCGGTACCATGACCACCCAGGGCGGCCTCGTCTTCATCGCCGGCACCCAGGACTACTACCTGCGCGCTTTCGACACGGCGACCGGCAAGGAAGCCTGGAAAGCCCGCCTGCCAGTGGGCAGCCAGGGCGGCCCGATGAGCTACAAGTCGCCCAAGACCGGCAAGCAATATGTCGTCATCTCCGCAGGCGGCGCCCGCCAGTCTCCGGACCGTGGCGATTACGTGATTGCCTATGCGTTGCCGGGCCAGAAGTGAGGCTTAGCGATATTTAGAATTGGAAATGGCCGGGGATGACTCGGCCATTTTCTTATGTGAGATATGACATTGCCGCTTCATCTGGATTGCGCATAGCGAATAAATTGCAAATAATCTCAGCAACTGGAAATAGCGGAATTAATCACTCCTCTTCCGTGGAGTGAACCTGATAGGCCGTTCAGAAGGAAAGATATTCTGACATGAATCAAGACTTGATCACAGTCGCCACGACACTTGCGTTGTACGCTGCGGTGGTCATCAGTCCCGGGCCGAACTTCGCCCTTATCAGCAGACTCGCGGTTTCAGGTGCTCGGTCCACCGCCGTTGGAGCAACTTTCGGACTGGCTGTTGCTGCAACGCTCTACGCAGTTCTATCGATGACTGGCCTTGCCATCGTTCTGACACGCATCAGTTGGCTCGCGAGCGCCGTACAGATCGCAGGAGGGTGTTATCTGATCTATCTCGGTATCATGGCATGGACATCCGGCGGCACAGACATGGTCTCTGCGGAGAAATCGCACGATTCTAAAAATATATTGCGCGGCTTTCGGATGGGGTTGGTGGTCAACCTCTCCAATCCTAAAGGCATCGCTTTTTTCATCGGCCTTTATGCCGTCGCTGTTCCTCCGGAAACAGCGCTTTGGGCGAAACTGGCTATCGTGTCGGGCGGCTTCGCTCTCGAAATCATTTGGTATGGCTTGGTCACCGTGTTTCTCTCCACCCGGCAGGCGCGAGGCCTTTATGATCGTTTTGGTCGCTGGATAGAACGCGCAATAGGCACACTGCTTGCAGGTTTCGGTCTGCGTCTGATTTCTGAGAAACTGTAACGGTTGGGCGCCGCCGCTTAGTAACTCAGCTGTGGATACCAATCCGTCCCGCGTCCATCGGGCGTGAGATCGAGAATTGACCACAGGGACGCGATATCGGGTGCATCACGCGGATCCTGCCCCGGATCGGCCATTTCGCTGCGCATCTCGCTGGACCAGAACAGACGAACCTTCTCACCATCACGCTTGAACACAGCAAGCGCCGGATTTTCGCTGCCGTCCTCGTTGATCAAGCCGAGGTCATTTGCATAATCATCGCCGACGGTCTGAACGAAATCGAGGTCACGCCATCCTCTCTCGGATGCGAATGCGGCCTGTCGTTCAACCGGGCTTCGACCGAGAATTTTGAGCGCTACACGCTGTTTGATATCGGCAGCATTCCCGTTCACCGAACCCAGCCAATTCGTGCACATGGGACAGGGTCGCTCCCGCTGCGGGCCGAACATCCAGAAATAGGTGACCAATGTCGATTTATCGCCAAACAAGTCGGCAAGCCCGAGGTCGTTACCAGCGGCATCCATGAATCGATAATTTTTGGTGATGACCGGTCCATCCGGCAAGGCGCGCCGCTGTTCGACCAGTCTCGTCATGTGACGGCGAAACTCGATCTCTTCTGCTAGCAAGGCCTGTCTTGCCTTGCGATAGTCTTCCGACTCGCCTGGAAAAGGATTTTGGGCTTTGGCGGCGAGTTGGGAAGCTGGAATATGCGTTTCAGTCTGCATTTCGTTTTCCTCCTACCTCGGGGAAAACGCGCCCAATCGCTCCACAGTTCCAGATGCTCTAGGCTGGAACATCACTGGAGATAGAAGCGGCTCTCAAGCCTTCTTCTGCCATCGCCCTTCCGGCGATTGCTGCCAGTAGGTCAGCGTATGCCCCTCGCCTTTCAGCTTTTTCCACTGTGCACGCGCGGCTTCAAGCTGCTCGGCATCGTAGCCGTCGAACATGAAGACGATGCGCTCGTAGGTGTCGATCGCCGGCGGCGCGGCACCGTCAACGATAAAACGAACGTTGGCGGCGTTGGCGTTTTCGCCGCTGGCCGTCAGCAGGACTGGTTGCTGGGCGGCGTTTTCGGACGCATCCGTGCCGTGGGGCATGAAGCTGTCATCGCGGAAGGTCCACAGGTGAACGTCGAGCGCATCGCGGCGCTCTTCGGCTGTGGTCTGGACCGCGACCTTCCAGCCGCGCTCCAGGGATTTCTCCAGAAGCGGCGGCAGGGCGTCTTCCAGTTTCGATTCCGTCAAATGGTAAAACAGTATCTCTGTCATCGAAACGCCCGTACCGGCTTCTGCGTCACTCTTCAATCCTCATAATGCGCGCGAACGAGTTCGTTGAGCAGACGCACGCCGTAACCGGAGCCCCAGGACTGGTTGATCTCGGTCAGAGGTGAGCCCATGGCCGTTCCGGCGATGTCCAAGTGCGCCCAAGGTGTTTCGCCCACGAAGCGCTTGAGGAACTGGGCGGCGGTGACGGAACCGGCCAGACGGCCAGCACTGTTTTTCATATCGGCAAATTTGGAATCGATGATCTTGTCGTAATCCTTGCCCAGCGGCATGCGCCACAGTCTTTCCCGTGTCGTGTCGCCCGCGCCCGTCAGGCGTTCGGCCAGTTCGTCATTGTTGCAGAACAGGCCCGCCTGAAGATTGCCGAGTGCCACCGTGATCGCACCAGTCAGCGTCGCCAAATTGATCATGAACTTCGGCTTGAAGCGATCATTGGTGTACCAGAGCGCATCGGCCAGCACGAGGCGACCTTCGGCATCCGTATTGATGATTTCGATGGTCTGGCCGGACATGGAAGTGACGATATCGCCCGGGCGCTGCGCATTGCCATCAGGCATGTTTTCCACAAGGCCGATGACGCCAATGACGTTTGCTTTTGCCTTGCGCGCCGCCAGCGTGTGCATGAGGCCGGTCACGGCTGCCGCGCCGCCCATGTCGCCCTTCATGTCTTCCATGCCAGCGCCGGGCTTCAGCGAAATACCGCCGGTATCGAAGACCACGCCCTTGCCCACGAAGGCGATCGGCTCATCTTTCTTGGAGCCGCCCTTCCACTGCATGATGGCCAGGCGCGGCGGGCGAACGGAGCCCTGAGCCACGCCGAGCAGAGCGCCCATACCGAGCTTCTTCATTTCCTTTTCGCCAAGGATTTCAACCTCGACGCCGAGCTTTTTCAGCTCCTCGGCCTTTTCGGCGAATTCGACAGGGCCAAGAATATTTGGCGGCAGGTTGACCAGATCGCGTGCGAGAATCACGCCCTGCGCTTCGGCTTCGGCGGTTTCGAACGCCTTTTTCGCCTCGTCATGAACCGCCGTTACGATGGTGACATCGACGCTCTTTGGCGTTTTGTCTTCGTCGGATTTCTTCTTCGTCTTGTAAGCGTCGAAGCTGTAGGCACGCAGCAGCAGGCCGAGGGCGAAATCCGCTGCGGATTTTGCATCCACTTCGATGCCGAGTGCATCCAGATAGACGACGACCTTTTCCGCCTTCTTGAAGTGCGCCGCCGCCGTTCCGCCAGCGCGCAGCCAGTCATGCGCCGTCAGCTTGGCGGGTTTGCCGAGACCGATAACGACGATGCGGTCAGCGTCGGAGCCCTGAGGCGCCAGCACATCCAGCACGCTCATGGACTTGGCGGCAAAGCCTGCGACCTTGGCCGCCTTGGTCAGCACACCGGCAGGATCGACCTGCGCCTGACCGGCGGGCGCATTTTCGCCTGATACCTGCAGCAGAACAGCGCTGGCGTTTTCAAGGGAAGCGGAATTGGCAAAGGATATATCGAATTTGGCGGACATGTTCTCGCTCATCAATCTAATTCAGGATGCGCCGGATCATGGCTTTTTCCGGCCCCAGCGCAACCCTGCAATCCAATCCCGGCGTGTCAATTTTGTGAATCACTTATGCAGGGGTGAGAAAAATCCGCTTTAACAAAAAGACACAGGCATCAGAAAAATTGCCGCAGAAAACAGATTTGTGTGCGCTGCGGAGTCGCCATTATCGATTGTTGCAGCTAGATAGGTGCAGTTCCCGCGGGGGGAACAGGCACGAAAATACCGTATCAGGGACTGAATGACGCTTCTTGAACGATACATATTGCGACGCACGACGCAGATGTTTCTGGTCGCGCTGCTGCCCGTTCTGGCCATTATCTGGACGATTCAGGTTCTTCAGCGAATCAATCTCGTCACCGATACCGGCCAGTCCATGGGCTCGTTCGTCACGCTGGCAACCATGTTGTTGCCGACGCTCATTCCGGTCGTTCTGCCTTTCGCCCTCGTCATTGCCATTACCCAGACGCTGACGGCGATGAATACGGATTCGGAGCTGGCGATCATCGATGCGTCGGGCGCACCGCGCTCGATCATCTTCAAGCCGATTCTGATTCTCGGTGCCGTGCTGAGCCTCGTTTCCTTCGGCATCACCAATTTTGCCGAACCGCCTGCCCGCACCGCTGCACGCCAGATGGTTGCTGCGGCCTATGCGGACCTGCTGTCTTCCGTCATCGAGGAAAAGACCTTCCGCACCATTCAGGATGGTCTCTATGTCCAGATCGGCGAACGTCAGGGCCGTATTCTGCGCGGCCTCTTCGTGGCAGACCGGCGCGACCCGAATTACGATCTCATCTATTACGCTAAGGAAGGCATGATCGATGAGGGCGGCACTTCGCTGACCATGCGCGATGGCGAAGTCCAGCAGAAGACGCCTGATGGCAAGGTTTCGGTCGTCAAGTTCCTGTCCTATGCCTTCGACCTGTCCACCATGTCGGAAAAGTCGGACAATGAACCGTCTATCTCATCCAGCGATGCGAGCCTGGCATTCCTGCTCTCGCCAGATGAAAATGTGGATAGCTACAAGAAGTCTCCCGGAGGCTTCCGCTCGGAACTGCATCGCCGTCTCGTGGACTGGATGTTCCCCTTCGTTTTCGCGCTGATCTCGCTGGTCGTGGCGGCGGATGCCCGTTCCCACCGTGAAGCACGCATGCACCCCATGGTAGCCGCTCTGCTCACGGCTTTCATGCTGCGCTGGCTCGGCTTCTATTTTACCAATCAGGTCAAGCAGAACGCTGCCTTTATTCCACTGGTTTATGCAGTGCCTGTCGTTAGCGGCGGCATTGCCTGCTTCGTGCTGCTCACGGGCAAAAAGCTGCACATGCCACGCGCCTTCGGCAACATGCTACAAAGCATTCAAAAGCGCCTTTCCCCGCCAAAGGCATCCGGCTCCGGAGGGCAAGGCGTATGATGTTCGGCACCCTCGCCCGCTATTTCCTCAAGCGCTACGCCATGACGACGTTCTGGTTCCTGCTTGGCGTCTCCGCAATCATCTTTCTGGCCGACTTCAGTGAGACGGCACGGCGCATGTCCGGTCTGCCCGGCTATTCCGTTCCGGCGGCACTCGGACTCACGGCGCTGCGCCTTCCGCTGATCCTTCAGCAGACGGTGCCGTTCATTGCGCTTTTCGTGGGTATGACGACGCTGATCTCGCTGAACCGCCGTTATGAACTGGTGGTCACGCGCGCTGCGGGCATTTCCGCATGGCAGTTCATTCTGCCCTTCATCGGCGGCGCTGTTCTGCTTGGCATCCTTTCCATCACCGTGCTCAATCCGATCGCGGCCTGGGGCGAAAGCAAGTCGCTTGCCGTGGAAGCCGGATGGCGCAACGAAGGCGGCGCATCGCGTCAGCAGCAGGTTCTGCCATGGTTGCGCCAGAGCAGCGGCGGACAGGACACGATCATCGGCGCCAAGAGCTTCGAAGACAACGGCACCCTGCTCAAGGATGTGGTGCTGATACACCTCGACAAGGCTGGCAATATCCTCAAGCGGCAGGATGCGAAGTCGGCTAAGTTGGAAGATGGTTACTGGCTTCTTAACGACGTTGCGGAGATCACGCCGGGCCATGTGCCAACGCGGGAAGCGACGGCGCGAATCAGTACCAATCTGAGACAGGAATTCGTTCAGGAGCGCATGACCCAGCCGGAAACCGTTGCTTTCTTTGAGCTTTCTCACAAGATCGAAGTTGCGCAGTCCTTCGGCATCTCTTCGAAAGCGCTTGAGACGCAGTACCACTTCCTGCTGTCCATGCCTTTTCTTCTCGTAGCGATGACCTTGATCGCCGCGACTGTTTCATTAAAGTTCAGCCGTTTTGCACAGTCTCGTTCAGTGATTCTGGGTGGAATCGTTTCCGGCTTCGTGCTTTATGTAGTAACCGTGCTCGTAAGGGCATTCGGGAGTAGCGGCGTTGTCCCTCCCTTCGTTGCGGTCTGGGTTCCAGTTGTCGTGGCGTTGGCTTTGGGTGCAACCATTCTGCTTCATCAGGAGGACGGCTAGTGGCGGTATTTGACCGCGGGAATATCAGACGGCTGGCGACAGCCCTTCTGACTGGGGCTGCTGTGTGCGCATATGTGGCAACCGCTTCCAGCGTTTTCGCTGAAGACGGTGTCATCGTGGGCGACCCACAAGACCAATCAAAACTCCTGCTTACAGCAAATGAACTGACCTATAATCGTGACGCGGAGCGTGTGATCGCGACCGGCGGCGTGCGCATGCACTATTCCGGCTACCGCATGGTGGCCCAGCGCGTCGAATATAATCAGTCTACGGGCCGTGTGCTTGCGCGCGGCAATATCGAATTGATCGAACCAGGCGGCAACCGCATCTATGCAGATGAGATGGATGTCACCAACGATTTCGGCCAGGGCTTCGTCAACACGCTTCGCGTTGAAACCACTGACAATACCCGCATTGCAGGCGAAAGCGCCGAACGTCTGTCCCAGGACGTCATGATTCTGAACAACGGCGTTTACACCGCATGTCTTCCCTGCGCCGAGCGCCCGGACAAGCCGCCTTTGTGGCAGGTAAAGGCCGAACGCGTTATTCAGGACGGCAAGACTCACACGGTGCGTCTGGAAAAAGCCCGCTTCGAGCTTTTCGGCAAGTCCATCGCCTATCTGCCGTTCATCACTGTCCCAGACAATACGGTCAAGCGTAAGTCCGGCTTCCTCTTCCCGCAGATGAGCATTACCGACAATCTCGGTTTCGGCATCGGCGTCCCCTACTTTCAGGTGCTGTCGGACACGTCCGACGTAACCGTCACACCAACCTACTATACCTCTCAGGGTCTTCTGCTCGAGGGTGAGTTGCGCCAGCGTTTCGAATCCGGATCGCATACCTTGCGTGCGGCTGGCATCAACCAGATGAACCCGCAGGACTTCGACCCAGGTACCAGCGATGCGCTGAACGACACGCGCGCCATGATCGCATCCAAGGCTGAGTTCAAGATAAATCCGCGTTGGACATTTGGCTGGGATGCCATGGTCCAGACCGATAACAACTTCTCACGCACTTACGGCCTCAAGGGCTATAAGAGCGACGTGCAGACGAACAAGCTTTATCTGAATGGTCTTGGCGAGCGTAACAACTTCGATGCCAATGCCTATTACTTCAACGTCCAGGATAACGACGATTCGGAAATCGAAGAGCGTAAGCAGGCGATCGTTCATCCCGCCGTCGATTATCGCTACTTCCTGCCCGATCCCGTCTATGGCGGCGAGCTTTCGCTGACGACAAACTTCACCAGCCTGACGCGCCGCACTCAGGACGCCTACAATCTGGGTGACTCTGTTCGCTTCAATGGTCTTGAAGGCACTTACACGCGCCTTTCCACCGAAGCGGAATGGAAGCGCACGTTTACGTTTGACAGCGGTCTCCTGCTGACGCCTCTTCTCGCTGCGCGCGGCGATGCCTTGTGGACGGACATGTCCGCAAACAACTTTACGTCAGGCGGGTCGCTTTACGGCTACAACAGTTCCATCAATGACGACGCAAGCATGCGCGGCATGGCGACGCTTGGCTTGGAAGCTCGCTATCCAATCCTGTTCACGGCACAGCACAGCAACCATGTGATCGAGCCTATTGCACAGATCTTCGTTCGCCCGAACGAATCCTACGCGGGTGAAATTCCCAACGAAGATGCTCAGGCCTTCGTGTTTGATGCCACCAACCTGTTCGAACGCGACAAATTCTCTGGCTTCGACCGCATTGAAGGCGGTACACGCGCCAATATCGGCGTGCGTTACAACGGCACATTCGATAATGGTTATGGCGTGCGCGCCGTTGCGGGTCAGTCCTACCATCTTGCAGGCGAAAACTCCTTCGCCTCCAACGATCTGGTCAATGTCGGCGCCGACTCGGGTCTGGAAACCGACCGCTCGGACTACGTTGCGATGGCAGCCATCGATGCACCGATGGGTCTGTCGCTTTCGTCAAGCCTGCGGTTGGACAAGGATAATTTCGAGGTCAACCGCTCTGAAACTGCGGTCGCTTACAATGGCAACCGCGTTTCCGGTAAGGTCAGCTATACGCAGGTCGAGGCACAGCCGGACTACGGCTATGATAGAAAACGCGACATCATTCAGACATCTGGCAAGCTGCGTCTTGATGACAACTGGTCGCTGTTCGGGGCAATCAACTACGATCTGAACAACAAGTTCTCCAGCGAGCGCCGCATCGGCATTCTCTATCAGGACGAGTGCACCATCTTCACCGTTAGCTATTCGGATGAGGGCAACATCAACTCGGTTCGCGAGTCTGCGAATGACTGGTCGATCAATGCCCGTCTCGCCTTCAGAACTTTGGGCGACATCAGCGTCGGTTCTGCCGGTACGGACTGGGATGATGCGGAAATTGGCTGGAAGCCAAACAATTTCTAATCTTAGTAACGGCGGGGTGAAAACTCCGCCGTTGTCATTTTACCCGGCGTGATCGGCAGAGTTTGCGCTACGCCACCGTTTTGCCGCAACATATCTGCAGTGTTCGCCCGCACGAGCGATTGCCGTTTTATTTGTTCCAATGATATATACGGGCGCGTTCACGGTTAAACTGTAACAAAACGTAACTTTATCGGTTGACGAGCGGCATTATCCGCTTCATCCGATATGGTGAGATGTTCGAAAAACAAAGTCGTGGCTGTTTGGTCAAACGACTTGTCGACAGGGAGAGAACAGGATGAATTTCGGAAAGACGGCGTTGCGCAGTGTAGCATTCGCCTTTGCGATTTTCGCAGTTCCCATGGTCATCGCGCTGCCAGCCCATCAGGCCTTTGCAGCAAACGCGGTCAAGGTCGTGGTCAACAAGACGCCGATTACCAGTGACGACATTGCTCGGCGCGTCGCCTTTTTGAAATTGCAGCGCCAGTCCGGCAACCTCAACGACAAGGCGCGCGAGCAGCTGATCGATGAAGCGCTGAAGCGCGAGGAAATCGCCCGCGTCAAAATGTCGGTCAGCACCTCGGATGTCGATGCGTCCTTCGCGCGTTTTGCCGCCACGAACAAGATGTCCACAGATCAGCTGACCAAGGTTCTGGCGCAGGCTGGCGTCGGTGCGGAACACTTCAAATCCTTTATCGCCGTTCAGATGAGCTGGCCACGTCTGGTCAATGCGCGCTATGGCGGTCGCAACAAGATGTCCACGCAGGATTTCGTCACACGTCTCAAAGAGACTGGACAAAAGCCGGTGACCACGGAGTATTTCCTGCAACAGGTCATTTTCGTCATCCCCGAAGCGAAGCGCAACGCCATCACCGGCAAGCGGAAGGCTGAAGCCGAGGCATCGCGCAAGCGCTATCCTGGATGTGAGCAGGCCAAGACTTTTGCAGCCACCATGCTCGATGTTTCCATCAAGGATCTCGGCCGCATTCTGGAGCCGGAACTGCCGCCGGATTGGAAGCCGCTTGTCGAAAAGACCTCCGAGGGTGGCACCACCGGAACGCGTGTTACGGAAAAGGGCGTCGAATATCTTGCCATCTGCAAAAAACAGCAGGTATCAGATGATTACGCTGCTGAAGTCGTGTTCCGCGCAGAAGACCTGACGAAGGCCGAGAAGGGCGAAAACCCGAACGAAAAGAAATACCTGGAAGAGCTGCGGAAGAAAGCCCAGATCACCAGCACCTGATGTGAAAGCCGATTTCGTGACCCTGCCACAACTGCCTCTCGCCCTCACTCAGGGCGATCCTGCCGGGATCGGTCCCGATATCGCAATCACCGCCTGGGCAAAGCGCCGGGAACTTGGCCTGCCTCCTTTCATTTTGATCGGAGACCCGGATGTCATTGCCAGCCGCGCCAATCTCCTCGGGATCGCAATCAATGTGAAAGTCTGCGAGCCGGAGCAGGCATTATCCGTTTTTCCGGATGCGCTGCCCATGATTTCCATTCCTGTCGGTTTCGAGGTACAGGCCGGACAACCGCATGTCGGCGCAGCACTGGCTACCATCAAGGCTATCGAAACGGCTGTTTCGCTGACCGTTGAAAAAAGAGCGGCAGCTGTCGTCACCAATCCAATAGCCAAGTCGATTCTCTACGAGGCTGGCTTCGGTTTTCCCGGCCATACCGAGTTTCTGGCGGACCTTGCCAGCAAGTTGACAGGCCAGACGGTCAAGCCGGTGATGATGATCGCCGGGCCGAAGCTGCGGGTGGTACCCGTCACGATCCATATTCCGGTCAAGGACATTCCCGGCGCGCTTTCAGAAGACCTCATCATCGAAACCTGCCGCATCGTCGCTGCCGATCTCAAAGACAAATTCGGTATCGAGGCCCCTCGCCTTGCCGTTGCGGGTCTCAACCCGCATGCAGGCGAAGACGGTGCTATCGGCACCGAGGATCGCGATATCATTCATCCCGCGACCATCCAGCTTCGCAAGGACGGCATCGACGCGTTCGGCCCCCTGCCCGCCGACACGATGTTCCATGATGCCGCGCGCAAGCGCTATGATGTGGCCGTGTGCATGTATCACGATCAGGCGTTGATACCTGCGAAGGCTCTCGGCTTTGACGATTCCGTCAACGTGACGCTTGGCCTGCCCTTCATCCGTACATCTCCTGATCACGGCACCGCCTTCGGCATAGCAGGTCAGGGCATTGCCAATGAATCGAGCCTCGTCGCAGCTCTGAAAATGGCAGCCGATATAGCAGCCCGTCAGGCGGCCGCATAATGGCAGCCATTGATGGTCTTCCGCCGCTGCGCGATGTCATCCAGCGCCACGGGCTCGATGCAAAGAAATCGCTCGGCCAGAACTTCCTGCTCGACCTGAACCTGACGCAGAAGATTGCCCGCACGGCTGGCCCTCTGGAAGGTGTCACCGTATTCGAGGTCGGCCCCGGCCCCGGCGGCCTCACACGCGCCATCCTGTCGCTAGGTGCAAAGAAGGTCATCGCCGTCGAGCGAGACAGCCGCTGCCTTCCAGCTCTGGCCGAGATCGCTGCTCATTATCCCGGGCGCCTTGAGGTTATCGAAGGCGATGCGCTAAAGACTGATTTCGAAACCATGGTGCCGAAAGGTGAGCCGGTCCGCATTATCGCAAACCTTCCCTACAATGTCGGAACGCAATTGCTGGTCAACTGGCTACTGCCCAAGCAGTGGCCGCCCTTCTGGCTGTCGCTGACACTGATGTTCCAGAAGGAAGTCGGTCAGCGCATCGTGGCGGAAGAAGGCGATAATCATTACGGTCGCCTCGGCGTTCTGGCAGGCTGGCGTACGGTGCCGGAAATGGCTTTCGACGTCCCGCCCCAAGCCTTCAGCCCACCGCCGAAAGTGACCTCGACGGTCGTGCATCTTCTGCCAAAAGACAGGCCATTGCCGTGCGATGTGGCTACCCTCGAAAAAGTCACCGAAGCCGCCTTCGGCCAGCGCCGTAAGATGCTGCGCCAGAGTGTGAAATCCATCGGTGGTGAAGCGCTTCTTGAAAAAGCGGGTATCGATCCGACACGCCGGGCCGAGACTTTGTCGGTGGAAGAGTTTGTTCGGCTGGCGAACTCTCTGTAACCTGCTTTTGAGCGGCGATTGATTTTCAACAACCAAATCGCTATTTTGACCACATATGGTCAAAATGGGTGACAAGCATGTCAAGTGTCAGCGTTGCAGAGGCGAAAGCGGGTTTTGCGGGTCTGGTCGATGATGCCGCGAGTGGGGAATTCGTGACGATCACTCGCCATGGGAAACCAGCTGCCGTTCTCGTGTCTGTCGAAGCGGCAGATGTGGCCAAAAAGGCATTGAATAAGAACAGGCCGAATTTCGGGGACTTTCTGTTGAGTTATCCGGGCGGGATGGACATCGAACGCGATCCATCCACAATCAGGAAAACCGATTTTGAGTAACGGCTTCCTGCTCGACACAAATATTATCTCGAAATTTGCGCCAGATAAAATCACTCCCTCTCAAGAGGTACGCGCCTGGTTTCACGACCATGGTGAAACCGGCACGCTTTATCTCTCCGCGATGACCGTCGCAGAAATCGAAAAGGGAATGCGCAGCCTTCATCGGCGCGGCGCAGTTGAGCGCGCGGATAGCCTGAATTTGTGGCTGGAGGCGCTCACCAAAAACTTCGGTGAGCAGATATTACCGATGGACACCGTCGTGGCCCGAATTGTGGGTGCGCTGGCCGATGCGGCGAGCAGCAAGGGGCAAAACCCCGGTGTCAGCGATTTGATTATTGCGGCCACGGCCAAAGCTTACGATCTGGTGGTCGTGACCGAAAACCTGAAACATTTTATTCCGCTGAAGATCGAGGTCGATCTACCCGGCTGCTTCAAACAGCCGGATGTGTAGACCTCACCGCCCCGGAAGCGTCGGCTCTTCCTGCAACAAATCTCTTACGAAATCGAACATGCCGTGGCGACGGTCGCGGCGGACGCGTTCGGCCTTGACGATGGCTTCGATGGCTTCGAATGCGGCCTGGAGGTCGTCATTGAGGATGACGTAATCATAGTCGCGCCAGTGCTCTATTTCCGAGCGGGAATTGGCAAGGCGCGTCTGGATGACCTCTTCGGTGTCTTCCGCGCGGCGGTGGAGGCGCGATTGCAGCTCTGTCATCGTTGGCGGCAGGATGAAGATGGAGACGACATCCGCTTTCATCTTGTCCTGAAGCTGCTCGGCGCCCTGCCAGTCGATGTCGAACAGCATGTCCTTGCCTTCGGCCATCGCCTTTTCGACAGGTTCGCGGGGTGTGCCGTAGTAGTTGCCGTGCACCTCGGCCCATTCCAGCAATTCCTCACCTTCGCGCATACGCTCGAAATCGCGCTTGGAGATGAAGTGGTAATGGATGCCGTCGATCTCGCTCTGGCGACGCGCGCGGGTCGTGACGCTGACGGACAGGCTGATATTCTTGTCCTTTTCCAGCAGATTGCGGGCGATGGTGGATTTGCCGGCACCGGATGGCGAAGAAATGACCAGCATCAAGCCTCTACGGGCGATATGGACGGGTTGAATGCTGGCTGACGCCATGGGTCTACTCCAGATTTTGGACCTGTTCGCGGAATTGATCGATCACCACTTTCAATTCGATACCAGCAGCGGTTACAGCACTGGCGTTGGATTTGGAACAGATTGTATTCGACTCACGGTTAAATTCCTGTGCAAGAAAGTCCAGCTTGCGCCCAACCGGCACACCGCTGCTCAAAAGCTCCCGCGCCGCGGCCACATGGCCAATCAGACGGTCGATTTCTTCGCGCAAATCCGCCTTGGTGGCCAGCAGTACCGCTTCGGCATGCAGGCGATCCCGATCCAGTCCGGCATTGCCATCACCAATCAAAGCAATCTGGGCAGCCAGTCGCGCCCTGATCTGTTCTGGTTGTCGCGATGGATCGGCCTCAATGATGCGGGTCAGTTGCTCGATCTTGTCGATGTGGCCGGAGAGAATGCTGAACAGCGAGGCACCCTCACGCTCACGCATTGTCTTCAGCGCTGAAATAGCTGCGTCAAAGCCCTCGACGATATCCCGGTTGCGCGCATCCTGCTCGTCAGCAGCCTCTTCCGGCTCGCGAAACTCCACCAGTCCGCGCACGGAGAGCAACGTATCGAAGCTCAGCGGTGCGTCGCTCACGGCGTCACCCAGATCACGCTTCAGGGCCAGAACGGCATCCAGCGCATCGCGGTTGACGACGGCTTCCATCTTGGTTTCGGAAGCAGACAGGCTGAGACCGGCCTGAATATTGCCACGAGAGAGGCTTTTGGCAGCGATGTCGCGCAGCTCCGTCTCCAGCGCTTCCATGCCGGTCGGCAGGCGCAGACGCAGATCAAGTCCCTTGCCATTGACGGAGCGAAGCTCCCACGCCCAGCGGTAGCGTCCGCACGAACCTTCGCTGCGGGCAAAACCCGTCATGGATTGCAATGTCATGAAATATACCCCCTGAAACAACCACTGCCGCTTTGGGGCGGCAGTGGGCATAAATATCAATTTCCTGTTGGCTTCTCGGCTTGCGATCCGCCCGGCTGCCCGTCCACCGCCGTTTCCGGCGTGCCGCCAGCTGCGGCCTTTTCGGCTTCGATCTTGCGCCAACGGCGGACATTGGTGTTGTGCTCGTCCAGCGTCTTGGCAAAGGTGTGGCCACCGGTGCCATCGGCCACGAAATAGAGATCATCCGTACGCCAGGGATTGGCCGTTGCCTCGAGCGCTGCGCGGCCCGGATTGGCAATCGGGTGCGGTGGCAGGCCACGAATGATGTAGGTGTTGAACGGCGTTTCTTTCTGCAGATCGGACTGGTAGATCGGCCGGTCGGATGGTTTGCCCTCGCCGCCGAACAGGCCATAGATGATGGTCGGATCGGATTGCAGGCGCATGTTCTTCTTCATGCGATTGTAGAAGACCGATGCCACATGGCCGCGCTCGTCATCCTTGCCCGTTTCCTTTTCCACAATGGAAGCGAGTGTGACGAATTCTTCGATGGTCTTGAGCGGTAGATCCGGGTCGCGACGTTCCCAGATCGACTGGATCAACCGCGTCTGGGCGGCGCGCATCTGGTTGACAACCTCTTCCCGCTTGGTGCCGCGCGTGAAGGGATAGGTGTCCGGGCGTAGCGATCCTTCGGCTGGCAGTTCGGCTGGCAGATCACCCTCGAGGATCGTGTCGGAGGCGAGGCGCGCGAACATCTGCTTGACCGTCAAGCCTTCCGGCATGGACACGGTGTAGAGAATGGACTTGCCGGATTCCAGCAGAGCCAGAATATCCTTCATGGATGTGTGAGCTTTGATTTCATATTCGCCGGGCTTCGGCGTCTGGCTCGGCGTCATGTAGCGGTCTGCCATCAAGCGGAAGACACGCGCATTGGAGATCGCACCCTCGCGCTCCAGATTGTTGGCGATTTCGGCAAGACCGGCGCCGTTGCGAACGGTGACCGTCTTGCTGATCTCCAGCGGGCCCGGCTCGTGGAACGAATTGATCATATAATAGAAGGCCGCAACGCCGACCACGCAGACGGCAACCACAAGCGTCATGAGGAAATTGAGGAAAATCACCACCTGGCTGTGGGCCTTGCGGGAGCGCTTCGGCGGGGCCGGAACCTTTTCAGGTCTCAAAGCCTCGGTCGGAGATTTCGGAATGATCGGGCCGCCCTTGCTCTCACTCGAGCCTTCACGTCCTTGAGGGGCCTGATTGTTCTCTCTCGTATCGCTCACCGGCGGTCCTTTTCAGTTCGGCATTACAGCGGCTATTTGAGCAGGCAATGCGGCAAAAACAGGTTCGGCAGGCTATTCTGCACTCGGTAGACGGGGAAACATCGAACACATCTTCGTTTCCAAAGACAGCGACCTTTCCGCTCTCAAACGCTGCCAAATCGGACAGCGAAGATGAATGTCCCGGCTGTTAACCGGGAAAACTCAATGCTTTGTCTGCGATTCCTGACCAAACGGCAAGAGCCGAGCGGTTTTACGCTTCGTAACGGCGAAGCACGAGCGATGCGTTGGTGCCGCCGAAACCGAAGGAGTTGGACAGCGCCACGTTGACGGTGCGCTTGCGCGCCTTGTGCGGCACCAGATCGATGGCCGTCTCGACATCGGGATTGTCAAGATTGAGCGTTGGCGGCACGATGTTGTCGCGAATGGCAAGCGTAGCGAAAATGGCTTCGATGGCGCCAGCAGCACCCAGCAAATGCCCGGTCGCGGACTTGGTGGAGGACATGGAAATCTTCGAGGCCGCATCGCCCACCAGACGCTCGACAGCGCCAAGCTCGATGGTGTCGGCCATGGTCGATGTGCCATGAGCGTTGATGTAATCAACATCCGCTGGCGTCAAGCCTGCGCGCTTCAGTGCCATGGACATGCAGCGGTAAGCACCTTCACCATCTTCGGACGGAGCCGTGATGTGGAATGCGTCGCCTGACAGGCCATAGCCGACGACTTCGGCATAAATCTTCGCGCCGCGCGCCTTGGCGTGTTCCAGCTCTTCCAGAACGACGATACCGGCACCCTCACCCATGACGAAACCATCACGGTCCTTGTCATAGGGGCGCGAGGCCTTTTGCGGATCGTCATTGTGCTGGGTGGACAGCGCCTTACAAGCGGCAAAACCCGCAAGTGAAATACGGCAAACAGGGGATTCCGCGCCACCTGCGACCATCACATCGGCATCGCCGAGCATGATCAGCCGGGCTGCATCGCCAATGGCATGCGCACCGGTGGAGCAGGCTGTGACGACCGAGTGGTTCGGTCCGCGCAGCTTGTGGCGAATGGAAACCTGGCCGGAAATGAGATTGATCAGACGGCCGGGAATGAAGAATGGAGAAATACGGCGTGGGCCCTTGTCGCGCAGCGTGTAGCCCGCTTCAACAATGCCTTCGAGACCGCCGATGCCGGAGCCGATCAGGACGCCCGTCATGATCTGATCTTCGTCGGTTCCTGTGGATGGATGCCAGCCCGCGTCGATCAACGCCATTTCGGCTGCGGCCATGCCGTAAACGATGAAGGGATCGACCTTGCGCTGTTCCTTGGGCTCCATCCAGTCATCGGCATTGAAGGTTCCGTTGGAACCATCACCGACGGGAATGCGGCAGGCGATTTTTGCAGGAAGATCGTCAACCTCGAACTCGGTTACGAGACGCGCACCATTTTGGCCGGCCAGAAGCCGTTCCCAGGTAATTTCCGTTCCGCAGCCAAGAGGAGATACCATGCCGGTACCGGTGATAACGACACGTCTCATCGCTAATGCTCCGCCCTTATCCAATCATCGCTATGCTATTTACAGCACTCGCGCGATGCCGAGCGCCGCAGGATAAAATATTGGCCCGGACTGGCCGGGCCATATCGGGAGGGCAGATGCCTTCCCTTTTTTATTCAATCGATCAGGCCTGAGCCTTTTCGATGAACTTTACAGCGTCACCCACAGTCAGGATCGAGTCAGCTGCGTCGTCTGGAATTTCAACGCCGAATTCTTCTTCGAACGCCATAACCAGTTCAACGGTGTCGAGCGAGTCAGCGCCCAGATCGTCTATGAAGCTTGCGCCTTCAACGACTTTTTCGGCGTCAACGCCAAGATGATCAACTACAATTTTCTTTACGCGTTCTGCGATATCGCTCATGTCGGTTTCCTCGACCTTTACTTTGAAAGGAATGCCTTCTTAAGACACCCTGCCCTGTTAAAACCCCCAAGCGCCTTTCAAGGCAGGCACCGTGGGCAAACCCGTTCAACCCGGTTCAAGCTAAACATCGCGCCAAGAAATCGCAACGGTCGCTTTTGTTTCCGGGACGACTGTTCACAGTCTTCGCCCGCTTAACACGGTTTCCGGGGAGAAAAAAGCCTTAAAATAGTGCTAACCATCTTGCTCTACAGGCAATTTTCTCAACGGCGTGCCGCGGGCAAGGCTGTTAGATCATCGCCATACCGCCGTTTACGTGCAGCGTCTGGCCCGTCATATAGCTTGCCTCGTTGGAAGCAAGGTAAAGAACAGCCGAAGCGATCTCCGCGCCGGTGCCCATACGCTTCATGGGAATGGCACCCATGATGGCTTCTTTCTGCTTGTCGTTCAGCTTGCCGGTCATCGCGCTTTCGATGAAACCCGGTGCCACGCAGTTGACGGTGACGTTGCGTGTGGCGATTTCCTGCGCCAGCGACTTGGAAAAGCCGATCATACCGGCCTTGGAGGCGCAGTAGTTGGCCTGGCCCGGATTTCCGGTTACGCCAACGATGGATGTGATGTTGATGATGCGGCCAAAACGGCGGCGCATCATGGGATGTGTCAGTTCACGCGTCAGACGGAACATGGAGGTGAGGTTTACCTCGATAACATTGTCCCAGTCCTCATCGCTCATGCGAACGAACAGGCCGTCCTTGGTGATGCCGGCATTGTTGACGAGAATATCGACGCCTTCGAGTTCGGCCTCGGCCTTTTCGCCCAGCGCCTTGACTTCAGCGCGGTCGGCAAGGTTGGCCGGGAAAATCTTGACGCGCTCGCCAAGCTCGGACGCAAGCGCCTCCAGCTTTTCGACGCGGGTGCCGTGAAGGCCAACCGTTGCGCCCTGCGCATGCAGCGTGCGGGCGATTTCTTCGCCGATGCCGCCGGTTGCACCTGTAATGAGAGCCTTGCGGCCGGTCAGATCAAACATGATGTTTATCCTTTGTCTATCTTTAGAACTCAGCCGAGAAGTGTTGCGAGTGCAGCATCGATATCGGCAGGCGTGCCGACGGCAACGCCGTTCACCGTCTTGTCGATGC
The DNA here is from genome assembly GCF_040427045.1 of Agrobacterium vacciniicorymbosi. NCBI lineage: Bacteria > Pseudomonadati > Pseudomonadota > Alphaproteobacteria > Hyphomicrobiales > Rhizobiaceae > Agrobacterium > Agrobacterium vacciniicorymbosi. Next base: position 439,041 of record NZ_JBETMF010000002.1, on the reverse strand, counting down.
GGCGGGCAAGACCCGTCAGCACCTTGCCGGAGCCGATTTCATAGAGTGTCGTAACATCGTTTGCTGCAAACCACTCAACGGTTTCGCGCCAGCGGACCTGGCCCGTGACCTGCTCTACCAGCAGTCTGGCAATCTCTTCGGCATCCGATACGGGTGCTGCCCGCACATTGGCGATGACAGGCACGACCGGGCTTTTCTTGGCCACCTCAGCCAGCGCTTCACGCATAGCATCAGCAGCAGGCGCCATTAGTGCTGAATGGAAGGGCGCTGACACAGGCAGCATGATGGCGCGCTTTGCGCCTTTCTCAGATGCCAGTGCCGCAGCCTTTTCAACCGGAGCCTTCGAGCCGGAAACAACCAGCTGACCGCCGCCATTGTCATTGGCGATCTGGCAGACGCCGCCAATAGCGGCTTCCTTGCAGATGGCTTCTACATCGCCGTGTTCCAGACCGATGATGGCGGCCATGGCGCCCTCACCCACCGGCACTGCGGCCTGCATGGCATTGCCGCGAATGCGCAGCAGACGGGCGGTATCGGAAAGGGAGAATGTTCCGGCAGCGCAGAGCGCAGAATATTCGCCGAGCGAGTGACCGGCAACATAGGAAACCTTGTCGGCAAGCTTCAGCCCGCGTGCTTCCAGCACACGCATGACAGCGACGGAAACGGCCATCAACGCTGGCTGGGCATTTGCCGTTAGCGTCAGCGTCTCTTCCGGGCCGTTCCACATGATGTCGGAAAGCTTCTGGCCGAGCGCCTCATCAACCTCTTCAAAGACAGCGCGCGCCTCTGCGAAGTTCTCGGCAAGCTCCTTGCCCATGCCGACAGCCTGGCTGCCCTGACCCGGAAATGTGAATGCAATAGCCATGGGATCCATCCCTTCTCTTATTTTCTTGGGGACTTCCATTCACATTCCGGCCCACAGAGTCAAGGCTTTGCGGGGTGCGGCAGGCGTCTGTCCACCTTTCACACCCCGCAATCGCCGCCTCACCGGGTAAACAGGCCAACCACTTCGCTGATGCAGAGTACAATGAACAGCAGAGCGGAAATGCCCAACAGACCGTTGGACAGCCAGCCGCTGCGCCACTCCTTCGGCACGCGTGAGGAGTTGAGAAGCCAGATCAGCGTCAGCGCCAGGAACGGCATGAAGAAGGCACCGAGCGCGCCATATATAATGACGAGCAGGAACGGACGTCCCAGAAACAGCAGCACCATGGGCGGGATCGTCAGCCAGAACAGGTAGAAGCGGAAGGCAGGTGTCTTTTCCAGCCCTTCGCGGGTACCGGTTTCGCCTTTGATGCCGCGCACGAAGTCCGCAAACAGCATGGACACGCCCTGCCATACGCCCAGCACCGATGAAACCGCCGTGGCGAAGAAGCCGATAAGGAACAGTGTGGACATGGTGCTGCCGAATCGTTCCTCCAGCACGCGGTCGAGATCGAGAAGACCGCGATCCCCAGTCGAAAGCGCAATCTGCGACGCGTAGAGCAGTTCAGCACCGATGATGAGCATGGCCACGACGAACATGCCGGTGACGATATAGGCGACGCGGTTATCCAGCCGCATCACACCCATCCAGGCCGGCGTGCGCCAGCCCTTGGCATTTACCCAATAACCATAGGACGCCATGGTGATGGTGCCGCCGACGCCACCGATGAGACCGAGCGTATAGATGGCCGATCCCTCAGGGATTGTCGGGATAAGACCCGTCACGGCTTCACCCACATTCGGCGAGACCATGATGGCGATGCCGATCACGATGACGAACATGATGCCAATGAAAATCTTCATGACGGTTTCGAAGGCTTCATAGCGATTGAAGGCCACGAAAGCGGCACAGGAAAGCCCGGTCAGCACAGCCCACACCCAAAGCGGCACGGATGGGAAGAAGACGGCCAGCGGCAGCGCCGTGGCGCTCATGGCCGTTGCGCCATACACGAAGCCCCAGACCATGATGTAAATGCCGAAATACCAGCTGGTCCATTTGCCCAGCGACCGCCAGCCTTCCAGCATGGTGGAACCGGTAGCCAGATGGTAGCGCGCGGAACCTTCCGCCAGTGCGATCTTCACGATGCAGCCGAGAACGGCAGCCCACAAAAGCGCATAACCGAATCGGGAACCGGCAATCAGCGTGGCAACGAGGTCGCCTGCGCCGACACCGGTGGCGGCGGCCACGATACCGGGGCCGATGAGTTTCCATCGCCCGGTTGCTGGCGGCACCGCCTTATCGTCAACTGTTGTCGGCTGCGCAATTGCTGCACTGTCTGTCATTCACGGTCCTCCGCGCTGGTTTATGATCGAACCCAAATGCACACGGCAGGAGATGGTTGCGCGCCAAAAGGGAAATACGTCCCCGTTTTGACATAAACAGAAGCGCGATTACTACCCTTGGACGATAAATCGCCTGAAAACCGCCATAAGCATCGAATTTTCCGGAATGTTTTTTCTTGCGCTCGGCCAAATCACGGCTAGTCTCCACCGCACCTTCCAAGCCATCAGCCAAGCATCAGGACATTTCCATGAAACATAATACCCTGGGACGTACGGGCATTTCCGTGTCGGAAATCTGCCTCGGCACCATGACGTGGGGCACGCAGAACACCGAGGCCGAAGCGCACGAACAGATGGATTATGCCGTCGAAAACGGCATCAACTTCTTCGACACCGCCGAACTCTACCCCACCACGCCGGTTTCGGCAGAAACGCAGGGTCGCACCGAAGAGTATATCGGCACATGGTTCCAGAAGACCGGCAAGCGCAAGGATATCGTGCTGGCCACTAAGGTCGCGGGCTCCGGTCGTGACTACATCAGGGGTGGACGCGATATCGATGCCGCCTCCATTCGCGAAGCCGTCGATACAAGCCTGGCCCGCCTGAAGACCGATTATATCGACCTCTACCAGATCCACTGGCCCAACCGCGGCACCTACCATTTCCGTGGCGTATGGGGTTTCGATGCCTCAACGCAGAACACCGAAAAGACGCTGTCGGAAATCACCGAAAAGCTGGAAACGTTGGGCGAACTGGTCAAGGCTGGCAAAATCCGCGCCATCGGCCTGTCCAATGAAAGCGCATGGGGTACGCAGAAATACATCGACATCGCCGAAGCCAACGGCCTGCCGCGCGTCGCCTCCATCCAAAACGAATATAACCTGCTCTACCGCTCCTTCGATCTCGATCTCGCCGAAGTCGCACACCACGAGAATGTCGGGCTTCTGGCCTATTCTCCACTGGCTGGCGGCATTTTGACCGGCAAATACCAGAGCGGCGCCCGCCCGGAAGGCTCACGCGGTTCGATCAACAAGGATATTGGCGGTCGCCTACAGCCGTTGCAGGAAGCGCCGGTCAAGGCTTATCTCGAACTGGCCTATGAGCATGGAATCGATCCGGCCCAACTCGCCATCGCCTTCACCCTTTCCCGCCCCTTCATGGCGTCCTCCATTATCGGAGCAACGACCATGGAACAGTTGAAGACGGATATCGCAGCAGCCGATATTAAGCTTTCGGACGAGGTCCTGAAGAGCATTGCCGACATTCACCGGCAGTACCCAATGCCGATCTGATCAAAGCCTGCTCATGTTTTCTTGGTGGGCGCGGGAAACAGTTCCCGCGTCAAGAGAGGACATTATCCAGACTAATTCTCTTGATGCGTGGCATCGAAGGGTAAAGGCATAAGCGTGCCTGACAGAAGGCGGACGAGCGCGCCGTGATACTCAGTGCCGGTTTTTGCGTAAATGGACTTCAAATGCGTTTTGACCGTATTGGGGCTGATGCCAGCAATGATACTGATGTCTTTGGGTGCTGTGCCGCTTGCGGCGAGCCTTGCCACCTTTGCTTCAGACGCCGTGAGGTCGAACAGGCCTCGAAGAAGGGAAGTGCCGGGAACAGTCGATGAGGCAAGCGTGCTGATGACGAGAATGAACAGACCGCCAGGCATGATATCCTGACCCTGCCCCCGGACTGGAACGATATGGACCACGCTTGCAGCCCCTTCGCCAAATGCTGGAACAGGAATTGACATGACCTTCGCCACACTTGGGTTTATGGCGAGTTGAGCGAGTGCTTTTTGCATCAACCGATCGCTTTGTGCGTGACGTAATTTTACACGCTCCCGGCTGTCCATAATCAATGACGGGATGAACAATTGCATCAGTGTGTTCGCCGCCAGCATTCTGCCGCCCGGGCTCACAACACAGGCAGGCAGGCCAAAAACGCCCAGTCCGTCGACGACTTTCGAAGCCGCGGCCATTTTTAGTCGCCCCGCAATGCTGAGAGAGCGGGCAAGATGCGGTCGAATGGAATCCAGCCAGTCCGTCTTTTCGCGGGAAATCGGCCCGGCCTCAAAATCCCCGTCGAAGCTGGCTGCAATCCTGTCGCCATCCGGAGTGGTGATATGTGTGCCCACCGACCAGCCAAGTCCGAGTGGGTAAAGGAAGTCGCGATAGAGAGGCTCATCGGCCAATTCGTGTGCATTGAACACATCGAGATCGGTCACGAAGCCCGCATGGTCGAGACGGTCGGCGCGCTCTCGACGCGTGTTGTGTTTGTCCCATCCCTCGCTGGCAAAGCGTTGAAATATCTCCACAGCCGCCGGCGTTGCGACGAAAGTTGCACCGACCTCGGATTGAGTAAAAATCACCCCGCCGCGTGTACCGACAATATCGTTGATATTAACCAGTACGCTTTGCCATTTCTCAGGAACCAGCGCTGCTTCATAGATTCCATCAATGATGTCGGCTGTCTGCATTGCCCTCGTTTCCCATAGGAGGCGACCTCACATCCCTGCGTATCAACCGAATGACCAGGAAATTGGCCTGTTGACCGCATGTACAAAATTCCTTCCCTCAGCGCCAAACAAGTTACCGGAAGAATTGTCGTCCTCACCCCAAAGGGTGAGGCTGCAAATGCAGAGATTGATTATGGTTAAATTGCCATCTGAGAAATGGCAAGAGTGTTCCGGCACAGGAAATCCGACATGAAAATCCTATTCATCACTGCACTTGCCGCCATATCGATGACGGCACCAGCATACGCAGACAATTGCGCTCCGCATATTAATCGCCTTTTCCAGATTAAAAACCGGCTGGATTCTACACCAAGAAGTAATCGACACGAACATAGTCAGCTTCTCGACGCGTTCAATCAACAAAAACAAGTCGTATGGCAATGCAATCAAAACAAACTGGCAAACACACCGCAGGATCCATTCTGGTACCGCCAGATGAACCGTGGATGGTAACAAGCACTAGGGGGAATACAATGAAACTGACGTATAGTCTTGCTCTTGCCTTGGCGTTCATTCAGCCAGGCATATCTCTCGCCGCAGGCCGTGACATTTGCTCTGATCAGTATCTTGCGGCTCAAATCCAGCCCCAAGCGAACCGCGCTCAAAGGGCGGTAGGTATTTGTGGCACAGCAAAGGCGGGAATAGCTCTTTATTCCAGGAGCATAAGTCTGGTTAGTAAATGCCAGCATGATCCAGGGTTGCGGGCGTATAAGAGCCAACTCGAGCAGCTTCTTCGGGATGCCCGGAATCAGGCGAATTCATCTTGCGGCTGACCTACACAGCACTTGAAAGGTGCCGAAAATGAAAGTTGCCTTGATGACATTGACCTGCGCACTGCTACTTTCAGCAACAGCGCCTACTATGGCCTTCGCGAAGGACACGTCGCCACAATGCGTTAAAAAGATATCCTGGAAAGGCGTAAAGTTTTTGATGAACTTTTGCCTACAGGAAACGCCCCTCGTCCGATGGGATGACGAGCGATGCTTACCGGGCTGCCTGAACATCATCGGCTATCATGAAAGTATCAGGCTTAAAAAGAAATCCACGCTCATTCGCTACGAAACCTGCTCACTCGAAAAATGTCAAATAAGCTTATTCCCAAACAGAGTTTAGGGGATTTGCGCAGAACACCGCTTCGGTCCGACTAGCCTACATCGATATGACTTGAATTTTACGATTCTGCGCCGAACGATCAACCAAGGTTGAGCTGACCGCGCAGGCTTTTTCAGGCAGCGCGCTTGCATTCTGATGAGAAATCCGTATAAGCGCGCTGTTCACAACACCCGGTCCAATTGGCTGGTGGCTGAACGGAGGGCTGGTTTCGTTTACGAAACCGCAGGACCATAAGGTTTCCGGCCTCCCGTGTCTCCGCTCTCGACCGTCTCGAACAACGCTTTTCTTGCCCTTGGCTTTTGCCAAACAGGAGCAGTCGTTGAGGCTTAGCGCCGTTGCCGGGTGATGAATGAAACGCAAGAAAGGCAAAGCTTAAATGGCTCTTTACGAACACATCTTCCTTGCCCGGCAGGATATCACTGCCCAGCAGGTCGACGCACTTGTCGAGCAGTACAAGGGTGTTATCGAATCGTTCGGCGGTAAAGTCGGACGCGTCGAAAACTGGGGTCTGAAGTCCCTGACATACCGCATCAAGAAGAACCGCAAGGCTCACTACGCTCTGATGGACATCGATGCTCCGGCACCGGCTATCCACGAAATCGAGCGTCAGATGCGCATCAACGAAGACGTTCTTCGTTACATGACCATCGCCGTGGAAGCCCACGAAGAAGGTCCGTCTGCAATGATGCAGAAGCGCGATCGCGACGACCGTCCACGCCGTGACGGCGACCGTCCTGACCGTGGCCCGCGTGAAGGCGGTTTCGACCGTGGTCCTCGCCCGCCGCGTGAAGGTGGCTTCGGCGACCGTGAAGACCGTCCGCGCCGTCCGCGCGAAGACCGTGCATAAGGAGCATATATAATGGCTGACGCATCTTCTTCTCAGGCACGCCGCCCGTTCCACCGCCGTCGCAAGACGTGCCCTTTCTCCGGCGCTAACGCTCCGAAGATCGACTACAAGGACGTACGTCTTCTGCAGCGCTACATTTCCGAGCGTGGCAAGATCGTTCCTTCCCGTATCACAGCTGTTTCGCAGAAGAAGCAGCGCGAACTCGCTCAGGCGATCAAGCGCGCTCGTTTCCTCGGCCTGCTGCCTTACGTTCTGTCTTAATTGACACTGACGAGGCTGCGCTTTGGCGCGGCCTCGTTTTTCTTCTCGAAGCAGCTGACTCTTAATCAGCGGGCCGAGACTTTAATATCCTTCCGCGTTGGGCGCGGATCGACCGAACACCAAAACCCATGTTGGGGATCAGGCTCTAAGCCATCCTCTAACTGCTACCAAATTCTGGGCAGGACAGCGACGTTGATACGATTGAACCAGACAGTGCTGATTTCCGGCGTTCTCGCCGGCATATGTGCCGCGTTTCTTACGCTTGGCGCAACGGCACAGTCGTCCATGTCATTCCTGCTTTATGCCGCCTCCGCGATGCCCATTCTCGTGGCCGGTCTCGGTTGGGGCAATGCTGCGGCCATTGTCGCCGTTCTCTCCGCCGCCTTCCTTGGCGCGCTTGCCGTGTCACCGATCTTTGCCGTGACGATAGCGATCTTTACGCTCGTCCCCGCTGGCTGGCTGTCTCACCTTGCCAATCTGGCACGTCCCGCTTCCGAGATCGGTGGCCCTGATGATCTGATGGCCTGGTATCCGCTGTCGGGTATCGTGCTGCATCTGTGCGGCCTTATCACCCTCTCCGTCATCATACTTGGCACGATGATCGGCTACGGCCCTGATCTCGTTTCGCAGCTGGTTGATGTGATGATGGCATCGGTGCAGGCGCGCGAAGCCTCGTTCACGCCGGATGCAACGGCGCTTGCGCAGACGAAATCCCTGCTGGTGCTGATGCTGCCGATGATTCAGGGCGGACTTTGGGTCATCATGCTGTTTGCGGCCTATTATTTCGCAAGCCGCATGGTCCGCTCCTTCGGCAAGGGCCTGCGTCCGCGCGAAGACATTGCAGCGGCGCTGCGCATGCACCGCAATGCGATCTTCATCTTTCTCGGCGGCATCGTGCTGACCTTCGTCGGCGGCACCGTGGCCATGATTGGCGCAGTCATCTGCGGCACATTCGGCGCGGGCTTCCTGATGGCGGGCTATGCCTCCCTGCACCACCGTTCCAAGGGCAAGGACTGGCGCTGGCCGGTTCTGGTTCTCAGCTATATTTCAGCGGTCTTCATGTTTCCGCTGCTCATCATTCTCGTACTGGGTCTGAGTGACGTGCGCAGCACGATCTCCCTTACCCCGGCGCGGAAAACCGACAATACAAACGAAACCGACAACTAGAAAGGATCAAGAAGATGGAAGTCATTCTTCTCGAACGCATCGCCAAGCTTGGCCAGATGGGCGAAACCGTAAAGGTTCGCGATGGCTACGCACGTAACTTCCTGCTGCCGCAGGGCAAGGCTCTTCGCGCCAACGCTGCCAACAAGACCCGTTTCGAATCCGAGCGCGCAACGCTCGAAGCTCGTAACCTTGAGCGCAAGTCCGAAGCACAGACCGTTGCAGACGCACTGGCTGGCAAGAGCTTCATCGTTGTTCGCTCCGCTGGCGAAACCGGCCAGCTGTACGGCTCTGTTGCTGCACGCGACGTCGTTGAAATCCTCGGCGCTGAAGGCTTCAACATCGGCCGCAACCAGGTCGAACTCAACACGCCGATCAAGACCATTGGTCTGCACAACGTTACGCTTCACCTGCACTCGGAAGTCGAGCTTCAGGTTGAACTGAACGTTGCCCGTTCTGCTGAAGAAGCCGAGCGTCAGGCAAAGGGCGAAAGCCTCACATCTGCTGACGCCATCTACGGCGTTGACGAAGACGCTCTTCGCCCAGAAGACTTCTTTGATCCAGATGCAGATCAGGACGGCGACGACGAGTAAATATTTGCGGGCTTTAGCGGCTCACAAACGAAAACCCCGGATGGCAACATCCGGGGTTTTCGCTTTTTGGCGAAGGCAGTTGAGTGTCCTAAGCTGCTCTTCGTTTGAAGCGCACAGCTTGCGGCGGCAGTGTCATGGCGATCACACCGGCCAAGATGCAAACAAGACCAATCATTGTCGTGGCATGCAGTTCCTCTCCCAGAAACACCACGCCTATCGCAACACCCACAGGTACTCTGACATAAGCCTGCGCCGTCGTTCCCAGCGACCCCAGCGTATGCACAAGCCGGAAGTAGATGCTGAAGGCGAGCGCTGTGGAAAACACCGACAGGCCCAGCAGTGCCATGATCGATCTGGCCGATGGCGCAAGCTCCCATGGGCGGTCCACGATAGCGCTGAGCGGAATGAGAATGACGGCGCCGCAAATTAGCGAGGCAGCGGCGGGGATCATCGAATCGATGCCTTTGAAGTTCTTTCCGAAGATCGCCGCACCTGCGTAAAACACGGTTGCCAGAATAACGGCGAACTGGGCGAGAACGACATTCCCCAGGCCATTCAGCGCCTGAATGCCGATCATTACCACCGTACCGACCAGACCGATCATGACGCCGAACAGTTTGCGGCCACTCAGCGTCTCATGCCGCGTGATGAGCAGCGTCAGCAGGAATGTGAAAACCGGTGTCAGCGAATTGAGGATAACCGCAAGCCCGGCATCAATATAATGTTCCGCCCAGGCAATCAGCGTGAAGGGCAGCACGCTGTTCAGCATCGCCTGTATGGCGAAACGCTTCCAAAGCTCCATATCTTTCGGCAGCCGCAGGCCGCGCCAGAGGATGATGGCCATCAAAATACCACCGGCAATCGCCGTGCGCGCCGCAATCAGCGTCACTGGCGGAATGGTCTCGATACCGATTTTGATGAAAGTGTAGGAGCTGCCCCACAGGCACCCCAAGAGAACCAGCAGGCCAAGTTCCCGAAGCAGCCCGAATTTTCCATTCATTCATTTCTTCCTTAGATGAGGCATATGCTCTTTTTTATAGAGACATCGGCAGGCCGGATGCTTCGGTCACGGCCGAACAATGCCCCGCTGACGGCCCCATTCTTTGATGCTAGATTTCTGGAATGAACAATATCGCGTCACCCAATACAATCGCTGCTATCGCAAATCTTATCGGCGATACGACCCGCGCCAATATGCTCTGCGCATTGATGGGCGGACAGGCGCTGACCGCTGGCGAGCTTTCCCGGCAGGCAGGCGTCACCGCGCAGACCGGCAGCGGACATCTGGCAAAAATGGTGGACGCCCATCTTCTTTCCACCGTCAAGCAGGGGCGGCATCGCTATTACCGGCTGGCGTCTCCACAGGTGGCGCATGGCATCGATGCCTTGATGAACATCGCCGCCGATGGGCCGAAGCGACACCATCCCGTGGGCCCGAAAGAAAAAGACATGCGCATCGCCCGCAGTTGCTACGACCACATTGCGGGCAGACTGGCGGTGGCCATGGCCGATAGTCTTTCGACAAGCGGGCGCATCATTTTGTCAGACGAAGGCGCGCTTTTGACCGACGATGGCAAGGCGTTCCTGCAGGATTTCGGGATCGATCTGGACGATGGCACGCGCTCGAAGCGTCCGCTATGCAAGACATGTCTGGACTGGAGCGAGCGGCGTCACCACATTGCCGGACGCGTGGGTGCTGCCCTTCTGGACCGGACGCTGGAATTGGGGTGGATCACCAGACGCCCGGACAGCCGCGCGTTGCGTATCACGCCTGTCGGCGACAGGGGCTTTCGCGACATCTTCTGCCTGCCGGCAGACTGGAACGCGGTGTGACCACGGGCAGGATCAGCGCCCTGCCCGCGACTGTTTGACGTTTACTTCGCAGCCGTCTCGGCACCCTCGGGCGCTTTGCCCTTATCCACCCGCACCACGACCGACATGCCGGGGGAAAGCTCGGCGGCCAGAGGCTGGTCAGGATCGATGGAGATGCGTACGCCCAGACGCTGGGCAATCTTCACGAAGTTGCCCGTGGCATTGTCCGGCTTGATGACGGCGAATTCGGAGCCTGCGGCGGGCGCAAAGCGCTCCACCTTGCCGGTCAGCTTCCTGCGGTGCAGGGCATCGACGGAGATAGACACAACCTGCCCTGCTTCCATTCCCGCCAGCTGCGTTTCCTTGAAGTTGGCAACGACCCAGATGTCATGCGGCACGACTGCCATCAACTGCGTTCCGGCAGCGACATATTGGCCGACGCGAACGCCGACTTCGCCCAGCTTGCCGTCTTTCGGCGCGTGGATTTCAGTGTTTTGAAGATCGATCTTTGCCAGTTCCACGGCTGCTTCCGCATTGGCGACCGCCGCCTGCAAGGAGCCGCGATTGATAATGATGGTCTGCAAATCCTGTCGCGCCACCTCAAGAGCTGCCTTCGACTGTGAAAGACCGGCGCGGGCCTTGTCGAGATTAGCCTGTGCTTCTTCCTGCACGCTGGAGGTGCCTGCACCGCTGCGCAGAAGACTATCCTGACGGTCGGCGGCAAGCTGCGCCTGTTTCAGCGAGGCCTGCGCGCTATCGACTGCCGCTTCACCCGAGGCGATGTTGGCCTTTGCCGCGATTTCCTGCTGGCGGGAATTGTCGAAAGCCGCTTTCTGGCTATCGAGAGAGGCTTCGGCCTGCGCCACCTTCTGGCGGAAGATGCGGTCATCCACCTTGGCCAGAATATCGCCTTGCTTGACCTCCTGATAATCCTTGACCGGCACATCGACGATATAGCCGCTGACCTGCGGGCTCATGGTCGTGACATAGCCGCGCACATAGGCGTTGTCGGTCATTTCCACGGAGCTGGAAAAGGGCGGCAGCCGCCATGCGTAAAGCACCAGCGCCACACCGGCGACGCCGCCCAGGAGAACGATGAGAGTAAGAGGCGTGAATATTTTCTTCAGCATTTTTATATCTCTGGACAATCAGGATTGAGGTGCGGCCACGATCTCGTCTTCGCCTTTCAGCAGAGACTTGAGACGTAACCATGCAAGATGAAGCAAAAGCATGACAAGAGCAGCGGCGGCACAAACCGAAATCAGCAGGAACGTGTCGTTATAGGCCAGGATATAAGCCTCGCGCGTGACCTGCGCCCCGAGCAGCGACAGACCCTCCGCCTTTAAAAGCGCGGCATCGGTGATGACGTGGCTGTAACCGGCAGACAGCTGGCTAACGCGTTGCGCCACCTGCGGGTTCTGCAACAGAATGCTTTCCACCAGAATGTTTGAGTGGAATTTTTCCCGCAACGTGACGAAGGAGCCAAGAAGGCCGGTCGTCAACAGCGATCCCGTGATCTGCGTGAAAATGAAGATGGTGATGAAGTTGACGAGGTAAGGCGGGCCTTTTGCCAAGGCAGCGCCAAATCCTTTCGCCATGACAGGCGGCAGGAACATGGCCGCACCGAAGGCGATCATTGCCTGGCTGAGATACATCTGCTCTGGCCGCACGAGATTGGTCAAACCGCTATCCATGAAGGCACCGAGCGCAATCAGCGCCAGCGCAATCACATGGGCGGTATCGACATATTTCGTCAGCATCAGCAGCGCACACAGGGCACCACCCAGCAGCGTTGCAACGATGATGAGCGCATAAAGCCCGGTCGTCTGCTCGTTGAGGATACCAAGCTGCTGGTAAAGACTAACAGCCGTAGAGGACTGTTCCGATGATACGGCGCGGTAGATCAGCAAAATGGCGATCAGATGCAGATTGGTGCGCGAGAATATCCACCGCAAATCCAGCATCGGATTTTTGCGCGGAAGCTCGATCGCGGTCATCACCGCCAGCAGGCCGATGGAAGTCGCCAGTAAGACGCCCAGCCACCATGTTTCGAACCACCAGTAAAAGCGACCAAGCGTCAGGAACACGGCAAGACAGCCAAGACCACCGGCAAACAGCAGATAGCTCAATATATCCATGCGCTCGATGACCTTGGCACGCGGTGGTGGCGTCAGCGGCAGCAGATAGATGATGGGCAGCACGGCAAGCGAAAGCCCGACCTCCATCGTGTAAAGTGCCTGCCAGCCATCGATATCCAGCAGATGCGGGGAAAGGATGCGAGCCAGCGGTGCCGACAGAAGCGTGCCGGTCAACGCTATGCTGAGGCCCACCGTCAGCTTGCGCTGCACGGGGAACGCTTCGAGAATATAGAGAAAGCCGAGCGAAGACAGCGGTGCCGCAGCCATGCCGCTGACGAAACGCACCACGATGGCAGAATGCAGATCCGTCACGAAGAGATTGAGACAGGAGGCCAGCACGAAACAGATGATGCTGATTTCCGCGAAAGGCCGCAGGCCATATTGCTGGCGCACCTTGAACAGCGCGATGGAGAAGGTGGCATAGGGCGCCATATAGGCTGCCGAGAGCCAGGCAACTTCCGCAATCGTGGCCGAAAACTCGCCCTGCAACTGGTAGATATTGGCCATGACAATGTTCATGCCCATGCCCTGCGTTACGAAGAACGACAGGCCAGCGAAGATATACAGCAGCTTTGCGTAAAAGGATTTTTCCGGCGGTGGAGCGGGCGTAACAGGTGTTTCCGGCACGCCTTCGACGTCTTCATCTGGCGCATCCTGAATGGTTGAAACGGCGTTGCTCACGACTGCACCTTTTCGCCAGTGAGGTTTTGCAGGTTTGCAGACAGGCGGCGAACCACCTCCAATGCGGCGCTGATATCATCCGTCGAAATATCGGCTGCGATGTCGGCCCGCATGGATTTTGCCTGCATATGCACATCCTCGAATGTCGTTATACCGTCTGGCGTCATGTGAATGCGTTTTGCCCGCCGATCGATCTCGTCAGAACGCCGTTCGATGAGGTTTTGTTTCTCCATCGCATCCAAGACGCGAACAAGCGTGGGCGTTTCGATTTCCAGCTCCTCGGCAAGCTCCTTTTGCGTCAGCGGACCGCGACGCGATAGCGCGAAAAGTGCTCTTGCCCGCGCAAGCGTCAGCCCCTGCTCCGCCACTCTCGCGTCGAAGAAAGATCTGAGTTTGCGGTTGAAGGCCGCCATCTCATCGAAAAGCTGCTCTTTTTCAGTCGCTCGCGACAATGTACCTACACCTTATAATTAGCATGCTATCTATTTCATGCCTATTTATTTTCGGCAAGACTGAAATGCAAGAGGCTTTGTCGCGATGGCAGCCATGACGTAAACTCATGGCATGGGAAAAGTGATTCGCAGCGCCCCGACGCCGATCACGGATTGCCCTGTGGATTACTGTTAACAACACGCATTGTGATGCCGCCTGCCACCATTCGGGCAAGCCTGTCTGTCACTGTTGCTGCAATGTCATTGACTGCCGCGCTGTCACACTTCAAACCGGCAGGCTTGCAAGAAAATGAAGGCCCGTAACAAGGCTCAAGGGAGATCACACAAACCATGAACGACGCTGTGAGGAAGATCACCCCCGCCCCGGCTGCTGAACCGCTCTACCGCGAAGCACCGAACAATATCGAAGCGGAACAGGCGCTTTTGGGTGCCATCCTCGTCAACAATGATGCCTATTACCGCGTGTCCGACTTCCTGAAGCCCGTGCATCTGTACGAGCCGCTTCACCGCAAGATTTTCGAAGTCGCGGGCGATATCATCCGCATGGGCAAGACCGCCAACCCGGTGACGATCAAGACCTTCCTGCCCGCAGACGGCAAGATCGGCGACCTGACGGTTGCGCAGTACCTTGCCCGCCTGGCATCGGACGCCGTCTCCATCATCAACGCGGAAGATTATGGCCGCGCCATCTACGACCTAGCCCTGCGCCGTGCGCTCATCCAGATCGGTGAGGACGTCGTCAACATCGCCTATGACGCGCCACTGGACATGCCGCCGCAGTCTCAGATCGAAGACACCGAACGCCGCCTGTTCGAACTGGCCGAAACCGGCCGTTACGACGGCGGCTTCCAGTCGTTCAACGATGCGGTCTCACTTGCCATCGACATGGCCGGTGCAGCATTCGAGCGTGACGGCAACCTCTCCGGCATCTCCACCGGCATCCACTCGCTGGATGGCCGCATGGGTGGCCTGCAGCGTTCCGACTTGATCGTGCTTGCTGGACGTCCGGGTATGGGCAAGACCTCGCTTGCCACCAACATCGCTTACAACATCGCTGCGTCCTATGAGCAGGAAGTCCAGCCGGATGGCTCGTTCAAGGCCAAGAATGGCGGCGTCGTCGGCTTCTACTCACTCGAAATGTCGTCAGAACAGCTGGCAACGCGTATCATTTCCGAGCAGACGGAAGTCTCCTCCTCAAAAATCCGCCGTGGTGAAATCACCGAAGCGGACTTTGAAAAACTCGTCGCTTGCAGCCAGATGATGCAGAAGGTGCCGCTCTATATCGACCAGACCGGTGGTATCTCCATCGCCCAGCTTTCCGCCCGTGCGCGTCGTCTGAAGCGCCAGCGCGGCCTCGATTGCCTCGTGGTAGACTATATTCAGCTGATGACCGGCTCCGGCAAGTCAGGCGAAAACCGCGTGCAGGAAATCACCCAGATCACGACGGGCCTGAAAGCGCTGGGCAAGGAACTCAACGTTCCCATCATCGCGCTGTCACAGCTCTCCCGTCAGGTGGAAAGCCGCGAAGACAAACGCCCGCAGCTCTCGGACCTTCGTGAATCGGGCTCCATCGAGCAGGACGCCGACGTGGTGCTGTTCGTGTTCCGTGAGGAATATTACGTCAAGAACATGGAACCGCGCGAAATGTCCGACCCGAAATACGCCGAATGGGAAGCGCATTTCGACCGCGTCAAAGGCACCGCCGACGTCATCATCGCCAAACAGCGTCACGGACCGACTGGCACGGTGAAGCTACAGTTCCAGTCGGAATTCACGCGCTTTGCGGATCTGGCCGATCCTTCGTTCACGCAATACGAAGAGCAATGATTTCGCAGACCGCCCCGCTTCATCCGAAGCGGGGCTTTTTGTTTTCAAGGACTTGGCGCAGTGGTCTCAGTTTCTGATTCACGTAACGTCCTGCTCGGCAGAGCAATGACCTGATCATCTGGGCGAATGCTGCTTTGCCGGTGGGTGATGGCAATGATTGTCATATCCGCATCCACCCTGCGCAACTGATCCATGATTTCGCGCTCGGTCTCTTCATCCAGCGCCGAACTCGCCTCGTCCAGCAGCAGAATGGAAGGCTCGCCGTAAAGCGCTCTGGCGATCGCAATGCGCTGGCGCTCTCCGCCCGAAAGCTTCAATCCACGCTCGCCGACAATCGTATCGAAACCTTCCGGCATCGCATCGATGCGGTTGAGAAGTGCAGCCCGTTCGGCAGCATGCCTTAACCGGGCGTCATCCATCGGGCGACCGAGAATGATGTTGGTGCGCAGGCTGTCATTCAGTAGCTGCACCTCCTGCGGCACGATACCAACCACTGCAAACCAGTCGTCACGGGTGATGCGCGTGATATCGAGCCCATCCACGCTGATCCTGCCCTTTTGCGGCAGCATGGATTTTTGCAAAAGCTTGAACAGGGTCGATTTGCCGGAGCCGGTTTCACCGGTGATGAAAGTCAATTGCCCCGGCTTCGCCGTAAACGACACGCCATCGACACCACGCCCATTCTCATAAAGGTAGCCCACGTCTGCGAAATCTATGACCTTTTGCGAGAGAACCAATATCTGCGCATGTGCCGACCTGTCCTCTTCTGGCGCGTGCCACATTTTCGCATAGGGCGCAAAACGAGCCAGGGATCGCAGCAATTCATTGATGGACTGACCAATCAGCTCAAAGGGAACATTGAGTTGCAGCAGCAGCGTGTTGAACAGAACGATATCGCCAACGGATAGCTCTCCGGCCTGGTGACGCGGCCATAAAAAATAGTAGCTGACGATGATCTGCACGCCGAGCGTCGTGACGATCATACCGATGAATGCCATGCGTCGGAGGGAATAGAGACGCCAGTTGCTGTAGATGGAGCCTGCCTTTTCCGCGAAACGCTGCTGCATCCAATCCGTGCTGGCCGTGTGGCGCAACGGCTCGATCATGCCGATGGCATTTCCGACGAACCCGGCATTCTGCTGCGTCGCATCGATTGCACGCTCCATATAGCGCTTTATAACGCGGTTCGACGCCAGCGTCAGTCCGATATAGATCGCACCGTAGCAGAGGACGATGACGATGATCTCGAAACTGATGGTCGCGCCAAGCATAATGGTGCTGAACAAAACTGTCGCAACACCGGGCAGAAGATAGATCAATAAAACCTGCAGCAATATGGATGCCGATGAGGCGCCTTGAGACTGCGCCGCCTGGATTTCCGCCGGATTGTGGTCGGTGAAAAATGACGGCATCTTGCGGGATAAGCGCTCGAAAAACCGTGTCGAGGCAACATATTCCAACCGCTCCGAATGGATGACGGCGAGATATTGCGTACAGCTTTGGAGGCCGGACGATGCAGCCGTCAAAACCGCGTAAAGCGAAAAGGCCATGAGCCAGCGCGCGGGATCGGTGGGAAGATCATCGACGATGCGGGAAAAGACATAGGGGCCTGCAATCGTCGAAAGCGATCCCGCCAGAATCATGAACGCCAACAGCCCTATGGAAGCCCATGACGTCTTCAGGTCATCCGCGTAAATGCGCAGCAAAGGACCTAATGTCGTTTTGTGAATACCGAACACGCAGCGCTCCCCGATTTCGTTGACAAATTGGAGGTGCTGCCGGGAATACAAGCTGCGCTAAAGCTCTACAACCCACAGGCGCGAAAACGTGATCAAACTCTGAGGCGAAACATTGTGCATAGGCAAAGTTTCCGCCACTCCGTCATGACCGTCTTGAACAAAAGTGATAGACCACCTCCATCTTCTTTAGCGGTGTAGGATCATGACAGACGAGTTTGACGACGGCTTTTCCGAGACTGAAATGGATGCGTTTGACGTCGCACCGCTTCGCGTCACTGTTGATCTCGGTGCCCTTGCCGACAACTGGCGTGACATGGCCAAGCGCTCTGGCAAGGCCCGCACCAGTGCCGTAGTAAAGGCGGATGCTTACGGCATGGGGATCGAGGATTGCGGCTCAACGCTCTACCACGCCGGTGCACGAGACTTCTTCGTGGCGACCGTGGCCGAAGGCGTAACGCTTCGTCCGCATGCGCCGGAGGCGCGCATTTTCGTTCTCTCCGGCATCTGGCCAGGGCAGGAAGCTCAGGTTTTCAACAATGATCTTGTTCCCGTCGTTGCATCGGAAGAGCAGCTTTCCTTCTGGATGGGGCTTCTGGCAGAGCGCGGCGACCACCCCTTCGCGCTGCATGTCGACACCGGCTTCAACCGTCTTGGCCTGCCGCTGGACGATGCGCTGTTTCTGGCGGACGATGTGACCCGTCCTGCCAGCTTCGATCCCGTGCTGGTGCTCTCCCATCTTGCATGCGCCGACACGCCATCGTCTCCGATGAACAAGGCACAGCTTGAATCATTCCGGCAGGTTAGCGCCGCTTTCGAAGGAATCGAATCAAGCCTGTCGGCCTCAGCAGGCATTTTCCTTGGGCCAGACTATCACTTCGATCTCACCCGCCCCGGCATCGCCCTTTACGGCGGCGAAGCGGTCAACGATATGCCGAACCCCATGCGCCCCGTGGCCAAGGCAGAGGCCCGCATCCTCCAGATTCGCGAGGCGGGCGAAGGCCAGACAGTCAGCTATGGCGGTACGTTGCGCCTAAAGCGCGCCAGCCGTCTGGCGATTGCCTCCGTCGGTTATGCCGATGGCTATCACCGTTCGCTCTCCGGTTCCGGCATTCCGCTGCGTGACATGGGCAATGGCGGCGCCTATGGCTTCATCAACGGTTACGAAGTGCCCGTGGCTGGTCGCGTCACGATGGACCTGACGATTTTCGACGTAACAGACGTTCCCGCGAGCGCCATCCGCGCGGGCGACTACATCGAACTTTTCGGCCCGAATGTGCCTGTCGACGAGGTTGCGCGCGCGGCAGGTACCATCGGTTACGAAATGTTGACCGGCCTTGGATTGCGTTACGAGCGACAATATCTCATCGAAGAAGACTGAAGCTTTTTCTTGCCTCTTGGAAAGCTAGAATGACCTGTGCTATACGAGAACAAAAGGAGATCGAAATGACCGAAATCCATCTCAGCGAACAGGATCGCGCGTTTATTGATGAGCAGGTAAAAGCCGGCGCTTTCGAAGATGCGAATGCTGTGGTTCACGCGAGCTTGCAGTTGCTTGGAAGTGAAAAAGAAGAACTCAGGCGGCTGATTGCGGAAGCTGACGCGCAGTTTGAGCGAGGGGAATACCTCACGTTCACGACAGCAGACAATTGGGCTGATTCCATTATAAAACGAGGAATGAGCCAATTAGACCGAAGCAGCTAATTTACTCACCTCTCGCCGATCAAGACCTTCTTGAGATGTTTCTTTGGATAGCAGCCGACGACACGATAACGGCTTCTGCGTTTATCCGAGACTTAACGAGAAAAATAGAGTGGATTGCGGCCAGTGGTTTTCCGGGGTTACCGCGCGATGAGCTTTCCCAGGGACTGAAAGCGCTACCTTACAGGCAACGTTGCATATATTTTCGCATCGTGGACGATACCGTTCGTATTTTGCGAGTCATGCATGGCCGCAGGCACGTGTCTCCCAAAGACTTCAAACAAGAAGAAAACTGACAATTCATGGCCAAAGCCAAAACACAATTCATCTGCCAGAACTGCGGCACTGTTCACACCCGATGGGCGGGCAAGTGCGAGGGCTGCGGCGAGTGGAACACCATCGTCGAAGAAGACCCGATGGGTGGCATCGGCTCTGGCCCGGGTAAGACGCCGAAAAAGGGTCGTCCCGTCACCCTCACCTCGCTATCAGGCGAAATCGAGGAAGCGCCGCGCATTCCCACCGGCATGAGTGAGCTGGACCGGGCGACCGGCGGCGGTTTCGTGCGTGGCTCTGCGGTGCTGATCGGTGGAGATCCCGGCATCGGTAAATCCACGCTTTTGATGCAAGCGGCGGCGGCATTGTCTCGGCGCGGACATCGCATCGTCTATGTCTCAGGCGAAGAGGCGGTGGCACAGGTGCGGCTGCGGGCCCAGCGTCTGGGTGCTGCCGACACCGATGTTCTCTTGGCAGCAGAGACGAATGTCGAGGACATTCTGGCGACGATTTCCGAGGGCAAGCGGCCTGATCTCATCATCATCGACTCGATCCAGACGCTGTGGAGCGACACCGCTGATTCCGCCCCCGGCACGGTAACGCAAGTGCGTACCGGCGTTCAGGCCATGATCCGCTTTGCCAAGCAGACCGGTGCCACCATGGTACTCGTCGGCCACGTCACCAAGGATGGGCAGATTGCCGGTCCGCGCGTGGTCGAACATATGGTGGATGCGGTGCTCTATTTCGAAGGCGATCGCGGCCATCATTATCGCATTCTGCGCACCGTGAAGAACCGTTTCGGTCCCACGGATGAAATCGGCGTGTTCGAAATGTCGGACAAGGGTTTGCGCGAAGTCTCCAACCCGT
Organism: Agrobacterium vacciniicorymbosi; assembly: GCF_040427045.1. Taxonomy (NCBI): domain Bacteria; kingdom Pseudomonadati; phylum Pseudomonadota; class Alphaproteobacteria; order Hyphomicrobiales; family Rhizobiaceae; genus Agrobacterium; species Agrobacterium vacciniicorymbosi. The sequence continues at coordinate 418,793 of NZ_JBETMF010000002.1, read as the reverse complement.
CCGAACTGTTTCTGGGTGAGCGCAACGAGAAGTCCCCGGGTGCCGCCGTCTTTGCAGGCATGGAGGGAACGCGCCCGGTGCTGGTGGAGGTGCAGGCACTGGTCGCGCCGACATCGCTCGGCACGCCGCGCCGGGCCGTCGTTGGTTGGGATTCGTCGCGGCTTGCGATGATCCTTGCCGTGCTGGAGGCCCATTGCGGCGTCAAGCTCGGCAGTCACGATGTCTACCTCAATGTGGCAGGTGGATATCGCATTTCGGAACCGGCAGCAGACATGGCAATCGCCTCTGCACTGGTTTCCTCACTTGCCGGTCTTGCCCTGCCTGCCGATTGCGTCTATTTCGGCGAGGTCAGCCTGTCAGGGGCAGTCAGGCCGGTGTCGCACACGGGGCAGCGGTTGAAAGAGGCTGAAAAGCTTGGCTTTGCCACCGCATTTTTGCCTTCGGCCTCTGCTGAATTGCCGAAAGGTGCCAAAGGGCGCTGGACTGAAATCGAAAGCCTGCCGGATCTCGTCTCGCGCATTGCGGGTTCGGGCAACCGGTTCAGACAGGTTGAGGAAGACGAATATTGATCCTTTCGCTGGCTAAACGGCTAGTGTATGAGGATCGCAAATTGGCACAGTGGCGCTTCCATCAGTGTCGCGACCTCCGGAGTTGGTAAATGCCCATTACGATTTTCGACGGCATCGTTCTCGCCGTTGTACTTTTCTCCGCTGTTCTCGCCATGGTGCGGGGGTTTTCGCGTGAAATCCTGTCCATCGCCAGCTGGGGCGGCTCGGTTGCAGCCGCCTATTATCTCTATCCGCTGCTGTTGCCCTATGCGCGCAACTACACGGATGACGAAAAGATCGCGGTTGCCGGTTCGGCTGGCATCATCTTCCTCGTCGCGCTCATCATCATCTCGTTCATCACGTCGCGCATTGCCGATTTCATTATCGACAGCCGTATCGGCGCGCTGGACCGTACACTCGGCTTCCTGTTCGGCGCCGCGCGCGGTATTCTACTGCTGGTCGTCGCCGTTGCCTTCTGGAACTGGCTGGTGGATGTGAAGACGCAGCCGACCTGGGTCACACAGGCGAAAACCAAGCCGTTCCTGGATGGCCTCGTCGCCAAGCTGGAAGCCGCGTTGCCTGACAATATCGAGCCGCAAATCCGCGCCCGTATCCTCGGCAAGCCTGCGGAAGGCACGACAGAACAGACACCGGCGGAAGATGTTCCGGCAACAAACCCACCGGCTACGACGAATTGACAACAGGCGCGTCTTGCAATGCATGCAAGGCGCGCTATTTGTGCTACATATTCAATATAGGCAGCAGACAGACCACACTGGCGCACCACCCGCCGGAGCGGTTTTTGTTTTTGGCAGTTAAGCAAAGGCAAGCCAGATGAATGAGCCGCTTTCGCAGTCCACCTTCAACGACATCATCGATGGCGACACCTTGCATGAAGAATGCGGCGTGTTCGGCGTTCTGGGGCACCCGGATGCGGCAGCGCTGACGGCGCTTGGTTTGCACGCCCTGCAACATCGCGGCCAGGAAGCCGCAGGCATGGTGTCGTTTGATGGCAAGCGCTTCTATCAGGAGCGGCATATGGGCCTCGTCGGTGATCACTATACCAACCCGGCCACCCTTGCCCGCCTGCCCGGCTCCATCTGCATCGGCCATACACGCTATTCCACAACAGGCGAAGTGGCGATGCGCAATGTGCAGCCGCTGTTTGCGGAGTTGGAAGAAGGCGGCATTGCCGTTGCCCATAACGGCAATTTCACCAACGGCCTGACGTTGCGCCGCCAGATCATCGCAACCGGTGCCATCTGTCAGTCTACGTCCGATACGGAAGTCGTGCTGCACCTCATCGCCCGCTCCCGCCATTCCTCCACGGCGGATCGCTTCATTGACGCCATCCGCCAGATGGAAGGCGGCTATTCGATGTTGGCCATGACCCGCACCAAGCTGATTGCCGCCCGCGACCCCACGGGCATTCGCCCGCTCGTCATGGGCGATCTGGATGGCAAGCCGATCTTCTGCTCGGAAACCTGCGCGTTGGATATTATCGGCGCGAAGTTCGTTCGCGACGTTGAAAATGGCGAAGTCATCATCTGCGAAATCCAGCCGGATGGTTCCGTCACCATCGATGCCCGCAAGCCGGTGAAGCCGCAGCCAGAGCGCCTGTGCCTGTTCGAATATGTCTATTTCGCCCGTCCTGACTCCGTCGTCGGCGGCCGCAATGTTTACACGACCCGCAAGAACATGGGTGCCATCCTTGCCAAGGAAGCACCGCTGGAAGCTGACGTCGTCGTGCCCGTGCCGGATGGCGGAACGCCTGCCGCGCTCGGTTTTGCCCAGGAAAGTGGCATTCCATTCGAATACGGCATCATCCGCAACCATTATGTCGGTCGTACCTTCATCGAGCCCACGCAGTCCATCCGCGCGCTCGGCGTCAAGCTGAAGCATTCTGCCAACCGTGCGATGATCGAAGGCAAGCGCGTTGTTCTGGTGGATGATTCTATCGTGCGGGGCACAACCTCGGTCAAGATCGTGCAGATGATCCGCGAAGCCGGTGCCAAGGAAGTTCACATCCGCGTTGCCAGCCCGATGATTTTCCACCCGGATTTCTATGGCATCGACACGCCGGATGCCGACAAGTTGCTGGCCAACCAGTATGCCAATGTCGAAGACATGGCAAAATTCATCGGCGTGGATTCGCTGGCCTTCCTGTCCATCAACGGTCTGTATCAGGCTGTGGGCGGCGTGGACCGCAACCCGGCTCGCCCGCAATTTACCGACCACTATTTCACCGGTGAATACCCGACCCGCCTTCTCGATAAGAACGGCGAATCCATGGGCAACAAGATTTCCATGCTGGCCAGCAACGGCTGATCATCTTCGCCCGCGCGTCCTGCGCGGGCTTTTCCTGTGTTGCACATCCTTTTGCGTGCGACCTTCCGGCCCATTGCCGCATGTTGCGCTTCCTCGTAAGAGAATTGCCGCATGAACATCATTCTCGGGGGAGACATGACCACCAACCTTAAAGGCCGCATCGCGCTCGTTACCGGCGCATCCCGTGGCATCGGTTATTTCACGGCACTGGAACTGGCCAAGGCAGGCGCGCATGTCATTGCCTGCGCCCGTACGGTGGGTGGTCTCGAAGACCTGGATGATGCGATAAAGGCTGCAGGCGGCACGGCAACGCTGGTGCCTTTCGATCTCTCTGACATGAACGCCATCGATGCGCTGGGTGCATCCATCAACGAGCGTTGGGGCAAACTGGATATTCTCGTCGCCAATGCCGGCGTTCTCGGCGTCATCTCGCCTGTCGGCCATATCGAGGCGAAGGTCTTCGAAAAGGTCATGACCATTAACGTCACGGCCACGTGGCGGTTGATCCGCTCGGTGGAGCCGCTGCTGCTGAAATCCGATGCGGGCCGCGCCCTCATCCTTTCCTCCGGTGCGCCGCATTCCTGTCGCCCGTTCTGGGGTGCCTACTCCACCTCCAAGGCCGCAGTGGAAGCACTGGCCCGCACATGGGCGGCGGAAACGGAAGCGACGTCGCTGCGCGTCAACAGCATCAACCCCGGCGCCACCCGCACGGCCATGCGCGCGCAGGCCATGCCGGGCGAAGACCCCGATACCCTGCCCCATCCATCCGAGATCGCTGCTGCTCTCCTGCCGCTGGCTTCGGCAGAGATGACGGAAACCGGCAAGATTTATGTTGTCAGGGACCGTAAATTCGTGAGCTACCGCACGCCGGAGTGAAGATGCCGATTGGTGCGACGCCCAAGCACCAATCGCTCTTGACCAAATCCGCTTGCCGTTTCATAAGGCAAGCCATGAAAACGATGATCTGCTGCTGTTGCTGAGTTAAATTTTGCTGGTCTAACGCCCGGCCAGATCGTTTTCGTCTCCCGAAAGGTCACAAGCAGACAAACGTTCCGGCTGGGGAAACTGATTGCCCTTGAGGAAGAGCCATGTCCTTGCGCCTGAAACTTCACAACACACTGACCCGCGAAAAGGCTGAGTTCCAGCCCATCGATGCCGATAATGTGCGCATGTATGTCTGCGGCCCCACGGTGTATGATTTCGCCCATATCGGCAATGCACGCCCCGTCATCGTTTTTGACGTTCTCTACCGGCTGTTGCGCCATGTCTATGGCGACGCGCACGTCACCTATGCCCGCAACATCACCGACGTCGATGACAAGATCAACGCCCGAGCGCTGCGCGACTACCCGAACCTGCCGCTGAACGACGCCATCCACGCGGTGACGGAAAAGACAGCGCAGCAGTTCCATGAAGACGTGGCCATGCTCGGCTGCCTCGAACCCACCATCGAGCCCCGCGCCACCGACAACATCCCGCAGATGATCGAGATCATCGAAAAGCTGATCGCGCGCGGCCACGCCTATGTCGCCAGCGGTGAAGTGCTATTCGACACCAAATCCATGGGGGATTACGGCCAGCTTTCCAAGCGCCCGCTGGATGAACAACAGGCCGGTGCGCGTGTGGCCGTGGAAGTGCACAAGAAGAACCCCGGCGATTTCGTGCTGTGGAAGCTGTCTGGCCATAACGAGCCCGGTTGGGAAAGCCCATGGGGTCGCGGTCGTCCCGGCTGGCATATCGAATGCTCGGCTATGGCCGGGCGTTACGTCGGCGAGGTCTTCGATATTCATGGCGGCGGGCTAGACTTGATCTTCCCCCACCACGAAAACGAAATCGCCCAATCGCGCTGCGCCCACGGCACGCATGTCATGGCCAATGTCTGGATGCACAACGGCTTCGTGCAGGTCGAAGGCCGCAAAATGTCGAAGTCAGACGGCAACTTCATCACCATTTACGAGCTGCTGCACACGGAGAAATTCGGGGGGCGGAAGTGGCCGGGGGAAGTGCTGCGTCTGGCGATGCTGATGACGCATTACCGTGAGCCGATTGATTTTTCGGTGAAGCGGCTTGAGGAAGCCGAACGCCTGCTGGCCAAATGGCCTGCAACTGACGTTGGTGATGCCGAGCCGGACCAAACGGTGCTGGATGCGCTGGCGGATGACCTCAACACGGTTGCAGCCGTGCAAGCCCTGCATGCGCTTGCCCAAGCCGCCAATGCAGACCCGGAGAAAATGCCTGCCTTCGCGGCGAGTGCGGCATTGCTGGGTGTTCTGCCGAAAAAGGCAGAGGTGGATGAGGCCATCGCCGACGCCATCGACTCGCTTGTCGCCATGCGGCTGGAGATGTTGAAGGCGAAGAACTTTGCCGAGGCGGATCGTATTCGCGATGAGCTTTCGGAGAAGGGCATTCAGCTGAAGGATGGCAAGGATAAGGATAGCGGTGAGCGGGTGACAACTTGGGAGATCAAGCGGTAGGGCTTGGGCAGTTTTCCATCGACAGGTCGGAGGGCGTGGCTAACCCCCCTCTGTCCTGCCGGACATCTCCCCCTCAAGGGGGGAGATCAGCAAGACGCTCTCTCCTCACTCCATCTTCGGCTTTCAAGATGGGCGAGAGCCATCCACGAGTCGATCTCCCCCCTTGAGGGGGAGATGTCCGGCAGGACAGAGGGGGGTGCCTTGCGGCACACTCTCTATTGCGCTTTGTGCACAGGTGTACCAACCTCTCGTCGCAACCAATTTCGACGAGCCGTCCATGTCTCACGCCGATGTAAAACCAGACCACCGTGCCCATGCCCGCACCATGCGAAAAGTCATGACGGACGCGGAGTTGAAATTGTGGAACGTGCTTCGTGCTCACAGGCTTGATGGTCTCAGTTTCAGGCGACAGTTACCCATCCTCGGATATATCGTTGATTTTGCTTGCCCTTCCCATAAACTGGTCATCGAACTGGACGGCACCCAACATGCGGACGACGGCGCCATGAGGTATGACCGTCAACGCACGGAGAAACTCGAACAGCATGGCTGGACCGTCATCCGCTTCTGGAACCACGACATCCTGAGCGATATCGACAACGTCTGTCTGCACATCCTGAGAACGATCAAGGAGGACACACCATGATGATCCACACCGGCGGATGCCAATGCGGTGCCATCCGTTTTCGCGTTGAAGGCGATCTCAGTGACAGTTCCATCTGCCATTGCCGCATGTGCCAGAAAGCGTTCGGGGCCTATTATGCGCCGCTGGTGTCCGTGCGCGGCACTGATTTCACATGGACGCGGGGTGAGCCGAAGCGGTTTCAGTCCTCCAGTGTAGTCAGCCGTGGTTTTTGCGCCGATTGCGGCACGCCGCTAACCTATGAGGCACCGGACGGCATAGCGATTGCGGCGGGGGCGTTTGATGATCCATCGGCTTTTCCACCCTCGATGCAGTGGGGTATCGAGAAGAAGATCGGTTTCGTGGATAGTCTCCACACCCTGCCCGCCGTGCCGACGGAAGATGATTTGACCTCGGTGGATTATCTGGTCGGACTCACATCCTATCAGCACCCCGACCACGATACGCAGACATGGCCACAGGAGAGAGATCGATGAGTGATGCGGGTTATTCCGGCGGTTGCCAGTGCGGCGCGGTGCGGTTTCATGCGGGCAAGCTGGGTCGCCCCTCCATTTGCCATTGCCGCATGTGCCAGAAACATTTCGGCAATTTCTTCGGCGCGCTGGTAACGGCAGATCAGGCGCATCTGACATGGACACGCGGCCAGCCCACCCTCTTTCGCTCCTCGGCCAAAATCCATCGCGGCTTTTGCAACAAATGCGGCACCCCGCTGACCTATCATCATCCCGGCGGCGTGGAGATCGCCATCGGTGCCTTCGACCATCCGCAGGAGATCGAGCCGCAGGTGCAGGTCAATGCGCATATGCAGATGCCGTGGATCAAGACGCTGTTCGACAAGCGCAACACGGAGCAAAGCCTGGATGAGAGCACGATGGTCTCCTACCAGCACCCGGACCACGATACGGCTGTATGGCCGCCTGAAGACAATATGAATTGAGGACGACAGAATGAGTGATGTCTTGCGCAGCTTCTATCCAGAGATCGAGCCCTTTGAGACCGGCATGCTGGATGTGGGCGATGGCCATGTGATTTATTGGGAACGCGTCGGCACCAAGGGTGGCAAGCCCGCCGTCTTCCTGCATGGCGGGCCCGGCGGCGGCGTGAACCCGACCCAGCGACGCGTGTTCGACCCCGCCCTTTACGACGTGATCCTGTTCGACCAGCGCGGCTGTGGGCGGTCCACGCCGCATGCCAATCTGGAAGCCAACACCACATGGCATCTGGTGGCGGATATGGAGAAGCTGCGGGAGAAATTCGGCTTCGATAAATGGCAGGTGTTTGGCGGTTCATGGGGCTCGACGCTGGCGCTCGCCTATGCACAAACCCATCCCGAGCGGGTGAGCGAACTCGTTCTGCGCGGCATCTACACACTGACCAAGCCAGAGCTGGACTGGTACTACCAGTTCGGTGTCTCCGAAATGTATCCCGACCGCTGGGAAACCTTCATCGTCCCCATTCCCGAAGCTGAACGCCACGAGATGATGGTGGCCTATAACCGCTATCTGACCGGCACGAACGAGAAGAAAAAGCTGGAATGCGCCAAGGCGTGGAGCCAGTGGGAAGGTGCGACGATCTCGCTGGTGACGGACCAAGGCCGGGTGGATGATTTCGGTGAAGATCAATACGCCATCGCCTTTGCGCGCATCGAAACCCACTATTTCGTCAATGCCGGATGGTTCGAAGAGGGCCAGCTGCTGCGCGATGCGTATAAGCTCAAAGACATCCCCGGCGTCATCGTCCACGGGCGCTATGACATGCCCTGCCCGCTGAAATATGCCTGGCAGCTTTCCAAGGCGTGGCCAAAGGCCGATCTGCACATCGTGGAGGCCGCAGGCCATGCGCTGAGCGAACCCGGCATTCTTGACCAGCTGATCCGCGCCACGGATCGCTTTGCGGGCAAGTAACGTCAATCTTTACAACGCTGTAGCTGCGCCGCCTGATATTCCGATTCAGGCGGCGCATCCATTTTTTCAGCAGATGAAGCTTTTTTCATCACATTCTTCACGCAAATGAATTGGTATATAACCAAAAAGAGGAATAGGCCGGTGCTTTCCAATGAGATTGGCAGCTCCGATGGCAGTGAACCAGACAATCCCCGCCCCTCAATCGGGCGATAGCACCCGCGGGTTCGTGTATGCCCTCGTCGCCTATATCCTGTGGGGCTTCCTGCCGTTTTACATGAAGGCTGTCGCGCATGTGTCGCCGCTGGAGGTCATCGCACACCGCGTCATCTGGTCGGTGCCGATTGCCGCTGCCGTGCTGATCGTGCTGGGCCGCACCGCCGAAATCAAAACGGCGCTCACCACCCCGCGCATGCTGGGCATGGCCAGCCTTACGGCAACCATCATCAGCATCAACTGGTGCATCTACATCTGGGCCATCGGCAGCGGGCGCGCGCTGGATGCGGCCTTGGGTTACTTCATCAATCCGCTGTTCAGCATCTTTCTGGGCGCTATGCTTTTGAAGGAAAGGCTGAGCCGCGTGCAGATGCTGGCCATCGCACTCTCGGCCTCCGCAGTCGCGCTGCTGACATGGCATGCAGGCAGCCTGCCATGGGTCTCCGTTGCGCTGACCGTTTCCTGGGGCTTTTACGCCTTCTTCCGCAAGACATTGCCGATTGGGCCGACACAGGGTTTCCTGCTGGAAGTGCTGCTGCTGACCCCGCCAGCGCTTGCCTTCATCATCTATCTCATGAGCACCGGTCAGGCGCATTTCATGGCGGGCACACCAACAGATACGTGGCTGCTGATCGCCAGCGGCATCGTCACCGCAACGCCACTGATCTTCTATGGCAACGGCGCAAAGCTTTTGAAGCTCTCCACCATCGGCATCATGCAATACATCGCACCGTCGATCATCTTCATCATCGCCGTCTTCATCTTCAAGGAGCCCTTCGACACGGTAAGGCTCATCGCCTTCATCATGATCTGGGCAGCGCTGCTGATCTACACCGTGCCGGGATTGATCCGGGCGAAAACACCGAAATAAGCGGTGGGGAAAAGCTTTGAGACGCTGGCCTCAAAGCTGAGAGATGACCGAAGGATCGCCTTCCGGGTTCTGTTGCGCTTTGGCGCGGTCGATGATTGCTGCAACGATGTTCTGCGTCTCGTTGATGACGAGCGGATTGAGCAGGTGAGCGCGGTGGATGAAGCCCTGGTCGCGCATGTGGCGGATCAGTTCCAGCATCGGGTCCCAGAAGCCGTTGATATTGGCAAAGACCATCGGCTTGGCGTGACGGCCAAGTTGCGCCCAGGTCATGATCTCGACGATTTCTTCCAGTGTGCCGATGCCGCCGGGCAAGGTGACGAAAGCATCGGAGCGCTCGAACATCATGTGCTTGCGCTCATGCATGTCCTTCGTGATGATCAATTCGTTCAATTGTCCGAGAGAATGGCGTGTGGCCTCCATATCGACCAGAAATTCCGGTATGATACCCGTAACTTCGCCGCCATTGGCCAGAACGCCGCTGGCAACGGCACCCATGATGCCCTTTGTGCCACCGCCATAGACGAGGCGAATGCCGTTTTCGGCGATGGATTTGCCAAGCGCGCGGCCCGCTTCCATGTAAGCTGGATCGCGTCCGGGCTGGGAGCCGCAATAAACGCAGATGGATCGAATCGGTCTGTTTTCTTCAGTCATGGGCTGAAGGAACATCGGGGCGGCCGATCCGTCAAGAAAATTTGGGGAATGACAGGCTGGAAACGCTGCTTTTGCGGGCCTCCCGCTTGTGCGCACACGACTTAGACGCTAGCTATCGCAACAAGAAGACAGGAAAGTTACCCGGAGAGTGATGATGAACAACAAAAGGGCCGGACTGCTGGCGCTTATCGTGCTTGGCGTCGCGACGCTGCTGATGGTCTTCTTCGTTCTTCCACGTATGTCCAATGACGACAAGCCGATTGGCGATGCCATCAATCAGGCTGGCAATGACGTCAAGAACAGCGTGGAGATGGGTAACGAAAAGGCTGGCGACCTGCTGTCGGATGCCGCGAAGGATACCGCCAAAATTGCCGAAAAGGTCGGACGTCTCGCGGAATCGGCCACCCAGTCCATCAAGGACATGACGGGCCGCTTTGCCGACAACCAGGTGCCGTCCAACGAGGACTTCGCAGCCTCACGCAAAAAGGTAGAGGACTCCCTGAAGGAACTCGGCAATGTCGACATTCCCGAGGCGCTTGACGAGAACACCTCGCGCCTGATCACCACCGCACGCACCGCGGCTGAAAGGACCATTGCATTCCTGCGCGGTCTGCCTGCGGATGCGCGCGAAGCCGCAGCACAGGTTCGCCGCCTGCCCGGCGTCTTTGCCGGCACGGATGATGGCGCGCCAGTACCGGTCGCGCCCACAACACCTGCGCCCGCCGCCGCACCTTCGGATGCTGCCCAGCTGCCGACTTTCGATGTCTTGCGCGTTGAGCCAGATGGCTCTGCCGTCATCGCTGGTAAGGCCGCACCGGGCTCGCAGCTGGAAATCGTCAACAATGGTCAGGTCATTGCCAAGACCACGGCTGGCGGCAGCGGTGATTTCGCTGCCGTTCTCGACAATCCCCTGCCGCCCGGCGACCACGAAATCGTGCTGCGCGCCACCGGCAAAGATGGCAAGGCTGCTCAATCCCGCGAGACCGCAACGGTTTCCGTGCCTGCGCAGAAGAATGGCGAGCTTCTTGCCATGGTCACCACACCCGGCAAGGCAAGCCGCGTTATGACCATGCCAGATGCGGCTCCCCCTGCCCTGCAAGCACCAGCCACAACGACCAATGAAACCGCCTCGGCCCAGCCGCAGACAAACAATCCAGCGCCCGCGCAAAACGGTGCGGCTACGCCCGCACCTGCCACGTCAGCATCTCCGGCGGGTCAGGCACCTGCGGCGTCTTCTGCTGAAACACCGTCCATCCGCGTTGTGGCCGTCGAGTTCGAAGGCACGAAGATTTTCGTTGCCGGTTCCGCGCCTGCAAACACGAACGTCCGTGTGTTGGTGGACGACAAGCAGATTGGAAGCGCCAAGGCCGAAACATCCGGCAGTTTCGTGATCGAAGGCGATGTCGATCTCTCCGTCGGCAACCATATCGTCACGGCGGAAGCACTGGATGCGGCAGGCAATGTCACGGTTCGTGTGCGGGTGCCATTTGCGCGTCCAGCCAACGATCAGGCAACCGTTGCCATGCAGCAGATGCCGGCACAGCCTTCCACACCCAACGCTACCAGCCCTGCCCAGCAAGATTCCGGCGTGGTCAGCGACCGCACGGCTTTCGAAGCCCTGCGCGTTGACGTGACAAAGGCATTCGCGATCCTTTCCGGGCTCTACAAGGACGGCAAGACACCGGCGCTGGAAGAGGTTGCGGCTGCAAAATCCGCGACGTCGATTGCGCTGCGTTCCCTGTCGGAATTCCGCACGGCGGCCACTGCCGACCCGGCCTTTACCGCTTTCGTTGCGGATATTGCCGCCAAGGCCCGCGCCTTGCAGACCGTTATCGACGGTCTGCCGAACGATGTTGCCGCCATCGGCAAGCAGATTGCCGGGTTGATGGATCGTTTTGCGGAACTCAATGCCGCAGCACCCGTCACCGCTGATCCGATTTCGGCCCAGACGCAGGCACAGCCCCAGACCGGGCCGAAGACTTTCGAACAGGCCCCTCTCGCTCACAGCGACAGTGCCGTCATCATCCGTCGCGGCGATACGTTGTGGCAGATTTCCCGCCGCGTTTACGGTCAGGGCGTTCGTTACACAACCATCTACCTCGCCAATCAGGACCAGATCAAAAACCCTGACCTGATCGAGCCGGGTCAGATTTTCGGTGTTCCCGAAAATGCCTTGCCGAATGCGGAAGAACTGCATCGCAAGCGCCTGATGGGCCGTTGATCTCCGCGCCGGGCGGCATTGCAAAGGCTCGGCGACAGCATTATCTAGGTTTCAACACGGCGGCTTGGTTAGGGCCGCCGTCTTGCTGTCTGCATTCCGGCAGGCACCGCCGGAGCAGAGCATGACCGACAAGAAGAAGACGATTTCCGCAGATGCGGGCAATCCGATGCAAACCATCGTCAACCTGTGGCCCTATATGTGGCCGCAAGGCAGGCCTGATCTTAAGATGCGCGTGGTCTGGGCCACCTTCTTTCTCATTCTCGCGAAATTCGTGCTGATCTCCGTCCCCTATTTCTTCAAATGGGCAACGGATGCGCTGAACGGCAAGCTGGATATGGCCGGTCTCGTGCCCGTTTTCCTGCTGGGTGCCGTGGCGTTGGTCATCGCCTATAATCTGACGCGCCTCATCCAGATCGGCCTCAACCAGTTGCGCGATGCGTTGTTTGCCAGCGTCGGCCAGCATGCGGTTCGCCAGCTTGCCTATAAAACCTTCGTGCATATGCACCGACTGTCGCTGCGCTTTCATCTGGAGCGCAAGACCGGCGGCCTTTCGCGCGTTATCGAGCGCGGCACGAAGGGCATCGAAACCATTGTCCGTTTCACCATTCTCAACACCGCCCCGACCTTCATCGAGTTCCTGCTGACCGCCATCATCTTCTGGCTGTCCTACGGCTTCTGGTATGTGGCCGTCACCGTCGTTACCGTGTGGGCCTATATCTGGTTTACGGTCAAAGCCAGCAACTGGCGCATCGGCATTCGCCGGTCGATGAACGACAGCGACACGGACGCCAACACCAAGGCAATCGACTCGCTGCTGAATTTCGAAACCGTCAAGTATTTCGGCAACGAGCAGATGGAAGCCAGCCGCTTCGATGCCTCCATGGCGAAATACGAGAAGTCGGCAACGGCCATCTGGACCTCGCTCGGCTGGCTCAACTTCGGCCAGGGCGTCATTTTCGGTATCGGCTCCACCATCATGATGGTCATGTCGGCGCTGGCCGTGCAGCGTGGCGAACAGACCATCGGTGATTTCGTCTTCATCAATGCGCTGCTCCTGCAGCTTTCCGTGCCGCTTAATTTCATCGGCTTCGTCTACCGCGAAATCCGTCAGGGCCTGACGGATATCGAAGAGATGTTCGATCTGCTGGAAGTCCAGGCGGAAGTGGTGGATGCGCCGGACGCGAAGGAACTGCAGATCGGCACCGGTGCCCTCTGTTTTCGCGATGTGCGTTTCGCCTATGATGCGGAGCGCCCCATCCTCAAAGGCATTTCCTTCGATGTTCCCGCTGGCAAAACGGTTGCGATCGTCGGCCCCTCGGGTGCTGGAAAGTCCACGCTCTCGCGCCTGCTCTATCGTTTCTACGATATTCAGGGCGGCTCGATCACCATCGATGATCAGGACATTCGTGAAGTGACGCAGAAAAGCTTGCGCTCGGTCATCGGTATGGTTCCGCAGGATACGGTGCTGTTCAACGATACGCTGGCCTACAATATTCGCTATGGGCGCACGGATGCGACGGAGGCCGAAGTGATCGCAGCGGCAAATGCCGCCCAGATCAGTGGTTTCATCAGCAAACTGCCACAGGGCTACCAGACCATGGTGGGTGAGCGCGGCCTGAAGCTGTCCGGCGGAGAAAAGCAACGCGTTGCCATTGCCCGCACGATTTTGAAGGCACCGCCCATCCTCATTCTGGATGAGGCGACCTCGGCGCTGGACACGCATACGGAACAGGAAATCCAGAGCGCGCTGGATGTGGTGTCAAAAAACCGTACCACGCTCGTCATCGCCCACCGCCTGTCCACCGTCATCGATGCAGATGAGATCATCGTTTTGAAGGATGGCATGATTGCCGAGCGCGGCACCCATGTCTCGCTCATCGCCTCGGGCGGGCTCTATGCGTCCATGTGGAACCGTCAGCGTGAAGCCATTCAGGCCGAGGAGCGCCTGCGCGAGGTGCGTGAGAAAGACGATCTGGGCGTAGTGGACCGCGGAGAGCCTGCGCATTGACGGGTATAACCCATTGCGCGCAAGCGGAACACATTGCCCGTGGCACGGTTTGCCTGTAGTCACCTATGCGTGTTTTATCGCGCCAGAGCATGTATATCGGCGTCATATCATTATATATGCAGCGATAACCAATTCGGAGAAGAAAGATCAATGAACCTGTTCGACACCATTCGTAACACCATCGTGCCGATCCATAAGGAAGGTTATGTTTTCGTCGCCGCCTTCTTCATCGCATCGCTGGTGCTTGGCTGGATAGCCGAACCGCTTTTCTGGGTCGGCCTCGTTCTCACCCTTTGGTGCGCCTACTTCTTCCGGGATCCGGAACGCGTGACACCGCAGGATGACGACCTCATCATCAGCCCTGCCGATGGCAAGGTTTCCGCCGTGATGACCGTGGTCCCACCGCTGGAACTGGAACTCGGCAAGGAACCTATGGTCCGCATTTCGGTGTTCATGAACGTGTTCAACTGCCACGTAAACCGTGCGCCGGTTCGTGGTCGCATCATCAATGTCGCCTACCGCCCCGGTCTCTTCCTCAACGCGGAAGTGGACAAGGCATCGGAAGATAATGAGCGCAACGGCCTCGTCATCGAAACCGCACATGGCAAGGTCGGCGTCGTGCAGATCGCTGGTATGGTTGCCCGCCGCATCGTCTGCTGGGTCAAGCCGAACGAGCCTGTCGATGCCGGTGAGCGCTTCGGCCTCATCCGCTTCGGTTCGCGCCTCGACATCTTCCTGCCGGAAGGTTTCCAGCCGCGCGTATCCGTTGGTCAGACAGCCATTGCCGGTGAAACCGTTCTTGCCGAATTCGGCTCGAGCAAGGGTCCGGTCATCAGCCGTCGCGGCTAATCGCTGAATAGGAGCAACGCCATGGAAACGCCGACGCCCGAGCCAAGCACCAACGGCAAGCACGAGATTAGCAATGACAGCGGTCGTGGACCGCGCCTGCGGGAAATTCCCCTGCGGCTTGTCATTCCCAATCTCGTCACCGTTCTTGCCATCTGCGCCGGGTTGAGCGGCGTTCGGCTTGCTTTCGAAGGCCGCTTCGAACTTGCTGTCGGCATGGTCCTTCTAGCGGCTTTCCTCGATGGCGTGGACGGGCGACTGGCCCGCATGATGAAGGCGACATCGAAATTCGGCGCGCAGATGGATTCGCTCGCCGATATCGTCAATTTCGGCGTTGCCCCTGCCCTCGTCGTTTACGCCTATCTGCTGGACAATGCCCGCTCCTTCGGCTGGATTGCCGCCCTGATCTACGTTATCGCGGCAGGCCTTCGCCTTGCCCGCTTCAACGTCATGATTGAGCGTGAAGTCAAAGCGCCCTGGCAGAACGAGTTCTTTGTCGGCGTGCCCGCCCCCATGGGTGCCATGCTGGTGCTTCTGCCCGTCTATCTCGGCTTCATGGGCATCGAGCCCGGCAAGACCTTTGCCTATATCGCCAGTGCCTACACGGTACTGATCGGCTATTTCCTCATAAGCCGCCTGCCGGTCTGGTCCGGAAAGTCTGAAAGCCGCATTCGTCGCGATCTCGTACTGCCTGCCATTCTCATCGTCGTTCTCTATGTCGCGCTGTTGATGAGCTTCACCTGGGAAGTGCTGGTATTGACCGTTGTCGCCTATCTCACCTTCCTGCCGTTCAGCGCGCGCATCTGGCACAAGCGCTATGGCACGCTGACCATCGAGGAAGACGGCGATCATCACGATGGCCTCGGCATGGATCGCGGGCTCTAACGCCCGGGAACAACCACCAGCTTCAATGCGGCGGTATAATGTCTGTGGGCGAACACAAAATGTCGCAGGCTGCAATTTTCAATTGATTAAAATTGCCTCGAATTCGTCACGATTTCCTTCGAGAGAGGTTGTCAGGAAGACCGCCAAATCGGCGGCTTCAAGGGGAATTCTGGAGATTGAAATGAGCGATACAAAAACCACCGAAGCGCCGGCGAAGCCCGACCTGAACAGCCATTACCGACCGCTTGGTCTGAAGGCCGTGGCAGCCGCAGCCCTGATGCTGACCCGCAAACCGGCAGCCGTTCCCGCGAAAGTGTAACGCGGCGCGCACTCATTATTCGCTCATCGATATGGCACCTCTCCGGTGCCATTTCTGTTTTGGGAAGGTTTTCGTGCTAGAGCGTTTCCTCGTCAAATAGAAACGCTCGAATTGAACGCATCAAAGAAAACTCACCTGTTCACGCAAAGTGAAAAATTCTAAACACTGCCAATATTACTTTTCACGATTCCTATCGAATAATTGTTTCTGCACTGTTGCTGCCCTCGCTGTGCCGCCTATCGAAAACAGTTGCGCGTTAACGGATCTTCAGAGGTCGAAGTCGAGCCATGCAGGACAAAATTCTTCTCATTGAAGACTCCGTTGCTCTATCTCTTTTGCTCACCAGCAAATTCAGGGAGGATATCGCCGCCTCCATCTTCCATTGCGACAGCATGAAAGACGCGATAGCGCTGTTGGAAGAACACAAGTTCACCCTGGCTCTGACCGGCCTGACCCTGCCGGATGCGCCGGGCGGTGAGATTCTCAATGTGCTGGAAAAATACAGGGTTCCCACCATCGTCTTCACCGGCACCGTCGATGAGCAGGCGCGGCAGCATTATGCCGAAAAGAAAATCATCGACTACATCATCAAGGATGGGAAGCGCACCTTCGATACGGTCGTCAAAACCGTGGAGCGGATTTTGACCAACCGACAATTCTCCATTCTGGTGGTGGATGATGCAAAGAGCGCCCGCAACAGCCTTGTCGAGATTTTGACCCGCCAAAATTTCAGCGTGCACGAGGCCCATTCGGGCGCGAAAGCGATGGAAATACTGGCTGCCAATCCCTCCATTCAGCTGGTTATTACCGATTATTTCATGCCGGATATGGATGGCTATGAGCTGACCCGGCTTATTCGCGCCAAACGCTCCTCGGAAGATCTTCGCATCATTGGCGTGTCCTCTTCTACCGATCGCATGCTGTCTGCACATTTTCTCAAGGCCGGGGCGTCGGACTTCATCTACAGGCCCTTTGTGCCGGAAGAGCTGCAGTGCCGCATCGACAACAATGTCGAGACATTGAAGCAGCTGATGCGGTTGCGGGAGCTTGCCGAACGCGATCCTCTGACCGGACTGGCCAACCGCCGCTCCTTCTTCGAACAGGGCAATGCGCTACTTGCGGAGATGGAAAAGGGCGATGGCTCTATCCAAGGCGGCGCGGTTGCCATTCTCGATATCGACCATTTCAAAACGATCAACGACACACTGGGACACAGCGCCGGTGACAAGGCGCTCAAACGGCTGGCGCAGCTGCTCGCCAGCCTGTGCGGCCCGCAGAACCACATTGCCGCGCGCATCGGCGGGGAGGAATTCGCCCTCTTCCTCAAAGGCGTGGATGGAAAGCAGGCCTATGATTTTTGCGAAAGCCTGCGTCTCGCCGTCGAAAGCAACGGTCACGCCATTGGCAGCAGCGAACAGGCACTGACCATATCCATCGGCGTCGTGGAGTTGGAAAAAGGCGCATCCATCGACAATCAGCTGACGGCAGCAGACCAGCTGCTTTACATCGCCAAGGCCAAGGGCCGAAACCGCGTCTATTCCGACATCATGATGCGGCAGGAGTTTTTCGAACTCGACCGTTAGAGCAATTCCAGCAAAAGTGGGAACCGGTTTTGCGTCCGGGATTGCGTAAAACAAAAAGCATTTCTCAGCTGTTCAAAACAACGACATCTGCGCATCGTCTTTTGGTGCTGGCTTCGGCACAACGGCCAGCGTTTCCGCCACCGGCTCCAGCAATTCCGGCCCGGTATTGGCAACCTTGTTGACCTTGTCCGACACAGGGATCATCTCGAAAAAATCCTCATCCGCGGATTTCATCAGATCAACAATGTCGCGCGGCTCCTGCGTTTTGCAATCCAGCCACCGACTGAAGTCCTCCGGCGCGATCACCACCGGCATGCGGTCGTGAATACGCGCGATGGAGCGGTTTGCGGAGGTGGTGAGAATGGCGCCCGTATCGACCTCCGAGCCATCGGCAGAGGACCATGTCTCCATCAATCCGGCAAAAGCGACGATGCCGCCCCTTTTGGGTTTGATGTAGAAAGCCTGCGCCTTGCCGCCCTCTTCCTTGGCCGGTCTGCGCCATTCGTAAAAGCCCGTGGCGGGAATGAGAATACGCCGATGGCGCATGGCAGCGCGAAACGATGCCTTTCCGATTGCGGTCTCCGAGCGGGCGTTGATCAGCAGCGGAAAGTCCTTCGGGTCTTTGACCCAGCCGGGCATAAAACCCCAGCGCACCAGCATCGCCTGCCGGTTCGGCAGGTTGCTGCCCGGCTCTTGCCGTGCGCCCTCCACCACGATGAGAATAGGCTGTGTCGGCGCGATGTTGAACCGTGCCGGAAACTCTTCCAGCCCGATCAGATCCAAATACTCCGCCACCTCTTCCGGCGTCGCATTCAACACAAAGCGCCCGCACATGACCTAACCTCTCGGTGCAAACAGAATGAGCGAGGCACCCGCCAGACAAATGGCACCGCCTGCAACATCCCAACGATCCGGCACATGCCCCTCCACACTCCACAGCCAGATCAATGAGGCGACAATATAGATGCCGCCATAAGCCGCATAAGCCCGCCCCGCCGCTTCCGTCGGCACCAGCGTCAACAACCACGCAAAAGCCGCCAGCGAAACCATGCCCGGCACCAGCCAACCCACCGACTTGCCCATGCGCAGCCAGGCCCAGAAAGCAAAGCATCCAGCAATCTCGGCAAGCGCTGCGGCGGCATAGATGAGGTAGAGTTTCATGACCGGCGTTCCAAATTCGATTCTCTCTGCCGATGATACCGCACAGGGTCGTCGTGGTAATAGCCACTGTGTTTTCTGTGGCAAACACCACAGACTGATGGTAAGAATTGCCACCAGTCTTTCTGGAGTTTGACATGGCAAATGTACAAAAAATCAGCGTCTCCATGACGCCTCAGCACGCAGAAATTCTGCGCGATGCGGTGGAGAGCGGCGCCTATGCCAGCGGTAGCGAAGTCATTCGCGAAGCCATGCGGGACTGGGCTGCGAAATGGGCACAGCGACGCGGCGACATTGCTGGTATGCGCGAGATGTGGGCCGAAGGGAAAGCCAGCGGACCTGCCACCGAAGTCGACCTAGACGCAGTTCTCGAAGAGGCCCGCGCTGAACTGGCCTCCCTTCCAAAACAATGAAGGCAAAGCTCGTCTGGACACCGCTGGCGCGCGCGGACGTCAAGAAAATCTATATCGATCTGGGCAAAGTCAACCCGCATAGTGCCGAGCGGTATTTTCAGCGCATTCGCTCAAAAATCGATATTCTGGCGCAACACCCTCGAGCCGGTGAGAGGCATCCTGAAATTTTTCGCTCTGCCCGCATGCTCGTCGAGGCACCCTATGTGATACTCTACGAGACGGTACCGGATGCTGACGACGAAGACGTGCATATCGTGGAAATCGTTCGAGTCATCGATGGCCGCCGTGATTTGACTGCTCTTTTTGGAAATGACCCGTCATCATAAGTGAGCACAGTGATGTCCCTTACGCTCTACCTCCACCCGCTTTCATCCTTCTGCCAGAAAGTTCTCATTGCGCTTTATGAAAATGAGACGCCTTTTGAACCGGTTACGGTCAATTTTGGTGATGCTGAATCAAGAGAAGATTTCTTCTCCCGCTGGCCTATCGGCAAGATTCCATTGCTGCATGACAGTGCCACCGGTATGAACATCCCGGAAACCAGCATCATGATTGAATATGTGCAACAGCATTATCCGGGCGCAGCGCAGCTTTTACCTGATGATGCGGAGCAGGCGTTGCAGGTGCGGCTTTGGGACCGGTTCTTCGATCTTTATGTCAATGTGCCGATGCAGCGGATCGTCGGCGAGAGGCTGCGGCCCCAAGACAGACTGGACCCACATGGCGTCGCGGATGCTTTTGCGATGCTGGATAAGGCCTATGCCGTTCTTGAAAAGCATATGGCAGCGCGGCAATGGGCGGGGGCTGATCATTTTTCCATGGCTGATTGCGCGGCGAGCCCTGCCCTGTTTTACGCCTCCATCATTCACCCGTTCAGCGATGACATGCCAAACACCAAGGCCTATTTCGAGCGACTGATGGAGCGACCGGCGATAAAGCGCACCATTGCCGAGGCGCGGCCCTATTTTCAGTATTTTCCATACAACGAGAAGATGCCGCCACGTTTCCTGCAAGGTTGAGGTCATAATGAAGGGTCTTATTCCATAAGGACACCGCATGGCCCTGCCTCAACCTGCCTCTTCTGCAATTCTTCGCCGTGGTGAACGCGTGCTGCTTGTGCGGCGCATCAATCCACCATCGCAGGATATGTTCGCCTTTCCCGGCGGTCGTGGCGAGCCGGGCGAGACGCCGGAAGAGACGGCGCTGCGGGAACTTCAGGAAGAAACCGGCATCGTCGCGCGTCATCCACAGCTTTTCGCGACCTACGATCTGCCCAGCCATGACGCTGACGGACATTTGACCAGCCACTTTTTTCTCTCGGTCTACACTGTGGAGGCCGATGCGCAAGCCGTTGTGCTGGCGGCAGACGATGCTGCGGATGCGGGCTGGTACACGCTGGACGAAATCCGCCGCCTGCCCGCGCCTGATAGCGTTGTGGAATGCGCCGAACGTGTGCTCGGCCAGTTGCAATGCTGAGCAGAATCGCGGCTATCTGTGGCCAAGTTGTTGAAACGACATGTCGGGTAATGCGTAGACTGATGAAACGACGGATTTGGCTCTCTCTGCTTTTAAGCCTCGGCATGACCATGCCGTTGGCATCGCAGCTTGGTGCGCAGCCGTCGGTCAAATCCGTTCCACCACCACCCGCACAAGACGAAAAGCCTGCCCCATACGACAACCAGATGGCGCGGCTGTCTGAAATTCTGGGTGCGGTGCAATATCTTCGCACCCTATGCCCGGCCACCGGTTCGGAAGAGTGGCGCAAGGCGATGAGCGATCTCTTAGCGGCAGACACTGCCAACGAGCCGCAACGCAAGCAACGCATGACGGCTGCTTTTAACCGTGGTTACCGCACATTTGCGGCAGTGCACACGGCCTGCACACCGGCGGCCATCGCTGCAGAAGAGAAATACCGTATCGAAGGGGCAACACTGGCGCAAGAAATCGCGTCAAGGTTTGGAAATTAGAGGTTTATTAACCTCTTTTGGCCGCAGGCCGTGCCGTTTTGATAAAAGACTGTTAGAGTTGTTAACAGGGTGGTAACGAGTTGCCTGCCTGTCGAGGATGAAAGATGCAAACAAGCCGTAACGAAATCCACGATATGATCGTGCATGAAAAAATGCAGGTCGCTCTGGAACATCAGAACGAAGCATGGGCCGATGGTATGGCCGATGGCATCGAGCCGGAGATCATCGCAGACGCCGCTATTGCTTTGGCCATGCGTGAAACCATCCGTATGCACGGCGAAGCAGGCGCAGAAGCCATGCTGGAATCGCTGCGCCAGCGGATGCTCGAGGGCGAATTTTCCCCTCATCGCATTATTCAATAAGCCGGAGTTCAGTCATGTCTCGCTCTCGCAAGGGGCTTTTGCGGTCTTCTGCCGCTCTTTCCTTGATGCTGTCCCTGACGCTCGCCACCGTCAGCTTTACCCATAATGCCTACGCGCTTTCAGAACTGAGACCGGCTCAGGACCCGTCGAGCAGCGAAAGCGACAAGCCTGCGGACAAGCAGCAACCGTTAGAGCCCGAGGCAATCGAAGGTGATTCGGATGGCATTCCCCTGCCCGACCCGTTGGTAAACCGCTCCTCCAGCCAGCAGACAGCCCCGCAGCAGAATGATGCACCGCAGATTTCCGCGCAGATCGAGCATGATATCAGCAAGGCACCGGAGCCTGTGCGCCGCCTGCGCCAGCTTATCATCGATGCAGCCTCCACCGGCGACATCGAAAAACTACGCCCTCTCGTCAATCCCGGCCCCAACCAGGCACGCGTGGATGGCGATGGCGAAGACCCGATTGCCGCGCTGAAAAGCTTCTCTGGCGATCCTGACGGGCTGGAAGTTCTGGCCATCATTATCGATCTTCTCTCCACCGGCTATGCCCATGTTGATGTCGGCACGCCGGATGAAATGTATGTCTTCCCCTATTTCGCCGGAAAGTCGCTGACCACGCTGACGCCGCCGGAAAAGGTGGAGCTGCTGCGCATCATCACCGCAGGTGATCTGGCCGACATGCAGGAATATGGCAATTACAGCTTTTACCGCATCGGCATCTCCAAAGATGGCCAGTGGAAGTTCTTCACTGCAGGCGACTAAGGTCAGCGTGGTGACTGAGGTCTGCGCGCTTGCTGTTCCTGCTCAAAAACCCTAACTGTTCAGGTAACAACGAACCTGAACGGTAAAGCTGATGTCCTCCGCCTTTCTCAACGACCGCGCCTTCATCCATGTCTCCGGCACCGGAGCCACGGATTTTCTGCAAAATCTTGTCACCCCCGATCTCGACTCGCTGCCTGCTGGAGAAGCCCGCCCAGGCGCGCTCTTGACGCCGCAGGGCAAGATCATGTTCGAGTTCCTGATCTGGCGCGATGGCGAAGGCTATGTTCTGGAAACGGGTGTCGACCAGCAGGACGCACTGCTTCGCCGCCTGACCATGTACAAGCTGCGCGCACCGGTGGATTTGAAGGCGGGACAAGCCAAGGGCGCCAGCGTGTTCTGGGACGAAGCCGCTCCTGAAGGCGCGATCAAAGACAGCCGCTTTGCCAAGGCAGGCATAGAACTTTATCGCCTACCCGGCCACTCTGCCTCTGCCGACGCCTCCAGCTATCATGGCCTGCGCATCGCCAACGGCATCGTCCTCGCCGGTATCGATTACCCCCTGAGTGACGCCTTCCCGCATGATGTGCTGATGGACGTGAATGACGGTGTATCCTTCAAAAAAGGTTGCTTCGTCGGACAGGAAGTCGTCTCCCGCATGAAGCACCGTGGCACAGCACGCCGTCGCGTGGTCACTGTTACAGCAGAGGCAGATTTGCCCGCTACCGGCACTGACATCCTCGCTGGCGGCAAGCCCATTGGCACGCTTGGCACCGTCATCGGAAAGCAGGGCCTTGCCATCATCCGCACGGACCGCGCTGCAGATGCCATGGCATCTGGCACCGATATCACCACCGGCGGCATTGCCGTGACTGTTGCCCTGCCCGCGTGGAGCGGGCTCAGCTTTCCCGCTGTCGATCCGGCAGCCACTGCGGAAGACTGAACGTGGCGAGTGTTAAAACACCGCGCGCATGGCAGCGCATGCTTTCCGGCAGACGGCTTGATCTGCTGGACCCCTCACCGCTCGATGTGGAACTGGCTGATATCGCCCACGGCCTTGCGCGTGTGGCGCGCTGGAACGGCCAGACGCGCGGCGATCACGCCTTCTCGGTGGCGCAGCATAGCCTCATCGTTGAGACGGTGTTTTGCCAAATGAATGCAGCAGCCTCGCCGGATGATATGCTGATGGCGCTTCTGCATGATGCGCCGGAATATGTCATCGGTGATATGATCTCGCCGTTTAAATCCGTGGTAGGTGGCGGCTACAAGAGCGTGGAAAAAAGGCTGGAAGCTGCCGTGCATCTGCGTTTTGCCCTTCCGCCGCACGCCAGCCGCGATCTCAAGGATCGCATCAAGAAAGCCGACACGGTGGCCGCCTATTTCGAGGCGACCGAACTTGCCGGCTTCTCCATGGCGGAGGCCCAGAAATTCTTCGGCCTGCCGCGCGGCATTTCCAGAGACATGATCGAGATCGACCCCGTGCCTGCCCTTGAAGCTCAAAGCCGTTTCATCGCGCGCTTCGAAGTCATCGAACTGCTGCGGAAGGCCAAGGCATGACTGCTATCGTCGTTTGCCCACTGTCACGCATCGGCGAAATGGCCGTGCGCCACAAATCCCGTGAAATGGTGACGCTGATTGCCAAGGAGCAGGCCTTCCACCGCCCCGCCGTCATTGCCGCAGACAGGCATCTGACGCTGCAAATGAACGACATCACCTTCAAGGGCACCGACAAGCTGATTGCGCCTGATGATCTGCATGTCCAGCAATTGATCGATTTTGCCCATGGATGGGACCAATCCGCCCCGCTCTTGATCCATTGCTGGATGGGCGTGTCCCGCTCCCCGGCTGCTGCCATCATCGTTGCCCTCACAGTCCAGCCGGAGCAGGACGATGCGGCGCTTGCCGCGCGGCTTCGCACCGTTTCGCCCTATGCCACACCCAATGCCCGCATCATCGAAATCGGTGACCGGCTGCTCGGGCGCGGCGGCGCGCTGGTGACCGCGATCAAAAAAATCGGGCGCGGTGCAGATACGGATGGCAACGTGCCTTTCGTTTTGCCGCTTCAGGCGTAATCACCCAAAAATCGGAACTCACCTCTTCGTCATTCGTTACGAAATCGAGTGAATTTGAAACAAATCGAACAAGGGCAGTTTTATGGACCAGCAGGCAACCGATATCATCGTCGCATCTCAGGCGGCACTTCGCCAGGCAAGCGCCCTGATGGTTCAATATTCCTTCTCGATTGTCGGCGCCCTTCTTCTTCTCATCATCGGCTGGATTGCCGCGACCCTGCTTCAGCGCTGGTCCTTTGAAGGACTGTCGCGCATTCGCGGTTTCGATGAAACTTTGGCGCGTTTCTTCTCCGGCATAGTTCGCTATGTCGTTCTCATCCTCGTGCTCGTCATGGTGTTGGGCCAGTTCGGCGTACAAACCGCCTCCATCCTCGCCGCGCTGGGTGCCGCAGGTTTGGCCGTCGGCCTCGCACTTCAGGGAACACTTCAGAACATCGCCGCGGGCATCATGCTGCTCGTCCTTCGCCCGTTTCGCGTTGGCGAATATATTGAGACCAGCGCCGTTACTGGCACCGTCGTTGAGATCGGCCTCTTCGCCACGGAGCTGAAAACCAGCGATGGCCTCTATCGCCTCGCACCAAACTCCACACTGTGGAACGTGCCGATCACCAATTACAGCCGCTTCCCCTCCCGCCGCCACGAACTCAGCGTCACCGTGCCGAAGGGCGAAAGCACTGCCGATGCCCAATCCATGCTGATGACCGTCGCCCGCTCCGACAGCCGCGTGCTGCTTGACCCGGCCCCCACCACCTTCATCGATTCCGTCACCAATGACAGCGCAACAGTCACCCTGCGCTACTGGGCCCGCAGCGAAAACTGGTTCGCCACCACCCGCGACGTGACCAAGGCTTTGAAGACGGCGTTTGATGAGCGGGATATGCAGCTCAGCGCCGAGGGTGCGTAAGCGCAGTTATTGAAGTGGATGGCGGACGGCAGATAGTATAAAGTCCCATCATGGAAAAAGCCGTCGCCATAGAAAAGCTCAGGCAACGCGCCGATGCGGTAAAGCGCATGGGCGCCACGGCGCTTTATCTGTTTGGATCGACAGCGCGGGATGAAGCACTGATTTCCAGCGATCTAGACCTCTTCATCGATTACGATCCCGCAAAGCGCTTTTCGCTTTTTGATCTCGTTGGCATCAAACAGTTCCTCGAAGAAGAGCTATCGGTAAGCGTGGATGTCACCACGCGCACCAGCCTTCATCCCATGCTGAAAGGCGACATCGAACAATCCGCAATCCGGATTTTTTGATGGCGAAACGCAGGATCGATCTGGTTCTTGTCGAAATGCTGGATGCAATCGATGGCATCGAGACGCATACGGCCGGAAAGACCATAGAGGATTTCGAGCGTGACTGGTTGCTGAAGCTAGCCATCCAGCGTGCCCTGGAAATCATCTCGGAGGCCTCTCGTCACATCCCTGACGATTTATTGAACGCCGCACCTGACGTGCCCTGGAAACAGATTCGCGGCGTAGGAAATGTGCTTCGCCACGAATATCACAAGGTTGCTGACGACGTGGTTTGGGTGGTCGTGACAGAGCACATTGCCCCGCTCAAAAAAGCGGTTGAGAGCATTCTGAAAACTGTCGAAGACCCGCGTTTCTAACGCGCCCCTCTCCAGCTCACCGCAATTACTGCCCCATCGTGGAGCGATGCGCCCAGCCCGTCATCCGTCTCTCAACCCAGGCCATCAGCGCGTACATGACGATGCCTTCCATCGCCAGCATCAGCAGACCGGCGAAGACCAGAGGCACGTTGAACTGGCTTTGGGCGGAACTCATCATGTTGCCGAGGCCGTAATTGGAGGCGACGGTTTCGGAGACGACGGAGCCGACGAAGGCGAGTGTGATGGCGATTTTGAGGGAGCCGAAGAAATAGGGCATGGAGCGGGGAATGCCGACCTTCAGCATGATGTCCATTTTCTTGGCACCCAGCGCCCGCAAGACGTCCTCGGTTTCCGGTTCGATGGTGGCAAGGCCGGTTGCGACGTTGACGACGATGGGGAAGAAGGAAATCAGGAAGGCCGTCAATACTGCCGGCACGGTGCCGATGCCGAACCAGATGACGAGGATGGGCACCAGCGCGACTTTGGGAATGGCGTTGAAACCGATCATCAGCGGATAGAGCCCGGCATAGATGGTCTTAGACCAGCCGATGAAAAGGCCGATGCCGAGCCCGGCGATGACAGCCAGCGCAAAGCCAAGCGTCGTCGTATAGAGCGTTTGCAGCGAGTTCTTCCAGATCGGTGACCAATACTGAATGATGGCCTGCCCCACCCGCACCGGTGATGGCAGGATGGTTTGCGGCATGCTCAGCGCGTGAACCAGAAGTTCCCAGAAAGCGAAGAGCGCAAGCGTATAGAGCCAAGGTGCTGCCTTGACCCAGTTGACGCGGGCGACGAGTGGCTGGCGCGGTTCTGCGGCCACGGGACGTTCGACAACCGCACTCATGCCGCCACCCTCGCCTTGGCGATTTCGCCGTGCAACTGCTGAACCATTTCGTTGAAGCTCTTTTCATACATCAGATCGAGTTGGCGCGGGCGGGCGAAAGGCACTTTGTGTTCCGCCAAAATTCTGCCCGGGCGGGCGCTCATCACGAAAATCTTGTCAGCAAGGAAGGTCGCCTCGCGCAGGTCGTGGGTGACGAGAATGATGGTCACGCGTTTGGCGGCGTGCAGATCGCGGATGACGCACCACAATTCCTCGCGGGTGAACGCATCCAGCGCGCCGAAAGGCTCATCCAGCATCAACAGGTCGGGCTCGTGGATCAGCGCACGGCATAGATTGGCGCGCTGCTGCATGCCGCCGGAAAGCTGCCATGGAAACTTGGAGCCGAAGCCTTTCAGCCCGACGATTTCCAGCAGCCGCTCGGCCTTGGCGACATATTCCGCTTTGTTCGCCCGCAGCCGGTGACGATGTTTTTCAACGATCTCCAGCGGCAGAAGAATGTTTTCCAGTGTCGTGCGCCACGGCAGCATGGTTGGGTTCTGAAACGCCATACCGACGATGGAGACTGGTTCCGTGACCTGCTTGTTGGCGACGATGACATTGCCTTTTTGCGGGATGTGAAGCCCGGTGACGAGCTTCATCAAGGTCGATTTCCCGCAACCGGATGGCCCGACGACGGCGGCGAACTGGCCCTTTCTGACCTTGAGATCGAGACCTGAAACGGCAAGCGTGCCCGATGCCCCGCCATAGCGCATATCAACGCCATCGATTTCAACCAGATGAGGCATGCTTTTTCCTGTTCGTATTAGATTCTCTTGCAGAATGAGGGTGAATGTAGCGCTAATAATTCACTCAGCGTCATCCTCGGCCTTGTGCCGAGGATCTAACGAACCCCAACATTGAACGTGGTTAGATCCTAGGGACAAGCCCTAGGATGACGACGTGAAGGTATAAGCGGATCCCAATCAAGGCAGCAGACGCTCATCCTTCGGCGGCAGATAGCTGGCGTCGAAAACCTGCTCCGCCTTCATATTGCCCTTGAGGCCAACGGAGACTTTCAGCGTTTCCATGGAGGCCGCCAGCCGCGCCGGGTCGACGCCGCCCATGCCGTTTTCAACCACGTAAGGCGTCTTGATGTTCATGGCATTGGCCATGGTCAGGCGTTGCAATTCAATGTCGCTGTTCAGCGTTTCGTTACGCTTCAGAACGGCGGCCACGCCCTCTGCCGGGTTCTTCACCGAATCGACAAAGCCCTTGGCCAGCGCCTTCAGGAAACCCTTCACGGCCTCAGGGTTTTTCTCTGCAAAATCAGTGTTTACGAGCACGGCATTGCCATAGAGATTCAAGCCATGCTCGGCCATCAGAATGGTGGAAATATCGTCGTCGGCGATGCCCTGCGCCTTCAGGTTCAGAATAACGGAGAAAGCAAAGCCGAAGACCGCATCCACGTCACCCTTTGCCAGCATCGGCTCACGCACCGGAAAGCCGATGGACTGAATATCGATCTTGCTGTCATCGATCTTGGCAACCTGCTTGAAGGCCTTCCACTGCGCAAAGGCGCCATCCGGCGGCGGTGCGCCCAGCTTCTTGCCTTCCAGTGATTTCGGATCACCCGTAACACCCAGAGACTTGCGGCCGACGACCGCAAAGGTCGGGCGCTCATAGACCATGTAAACGGCCTTCACCTTCTGGGTGGGGTCTTCATCCAGGAATTTCATGACGGAATTGATGTCGCCGAAGCCCATCTGGTAAGCGCCGGTCGCGACGCGCGGAATGGCTTCGACCGAGCCGTTACCGCTATCGATGGTCACATCCAGACCTTCGGCCTTGAAGTAACCCTTGTCCTGCGCCAGCAGGAAACCGGCGGACGGGCCTTCGAACTTCCAGTCGAGTGTGAATTTTATGGGTGTTTCCGCAAAGGCTGGGAGTGGAGCAGTTGCAATGGTTGCAAACATACCGATAGCGGCCAAAGCCGCTGTTTTTGATAACAGCCTTCGCGTCAACATTCTGATTTTTTCCCTCTGGAGATTTTTATCTCGTTGGGGCCATACAAACCAATTTGGCCAGCGATAGCAAGTAAAAATCGCACATATTTTGCTCAAAATTTATATCGCACAAAATATAATCACCTTTGATCAAACTTGCGTGCAACCGCATATTTCGCGGGCAACCACCTCACTTGTCACATGATTGTTCACAAGATGAACACATCGTTCTCAAGGCGCGGGATTGCCAAAAAGCCCGCCTCAGAGAACATACCGCCATGAATGAAGACTTGGAGAACCGCTCATGACGTCTGCCCTTGGCATCCACCACATCACCATGATTACCCGCAAGGTGCAGGCCAATGTGGATTTCTACGTCGGCTTCCTGGGTCTTCGGCTAGCCAAGCGCACGGCGGGCTTTGAAGACGCGCTGCAGCTTCACCTGCTTTATGGAGATCATGCCGCCTCTCCCGGCTCTCTCCTGACATTTCTCGTCTGGGAAGATGGCGCACAAGGCCGGGTGGGTTATGGACAGACGCTGGAAGTGTCGCTCGCCATCGATCCCGGCAGTATCGGCTTCTGGCTAACGCGGGCGCTCTCTGCCGGTATTCGCACGGAAGGCCCGATGGAGGAATTCGGTGAGCCGGTCATTCGCCTGAAAGACCCTGACGGTATCATCCTGAAACTCGTCGGCACCCATGCGTTTCCAGAAGCGACACCGCATGAAGCGCCGGGCATTCCGCTGGAACATGCCATTCGCCGCATTCGTGGCGCAACCGTGCTGAGCGAAGTGCTGGAGGAAACCGAAAGCTTTCTGGCCAAGCACTTCGGCTATAGCCGCATCAGCCAGCACGGCTCCATCCGCCGCGTGGTTTCTGCCTCGGGCGACATCATCGATGTGCGAGATGCCACCGGTTTCTGGTCCAGCGCGCCCGGCACCGGCACGGTGGATCATATCGCCTTTCGCGCGGCAGATATGGACGAGTTGAATGAGACGCTCCAAGGGCTGAAATCGCTCAACTCCTCGCCAACGAATGCGCATGATCGCAAATATTTCCACTCGCTTTATGTCCGCGAGCCCGGCGACGTGCTGATCGAGATGGCAACGGATGGCCCCGGCATGACGGTGGACGAACCGTTTGAGACGATGGGCGAGCAATTGTTCATCCCGCCGCTGTTCATGCGCGATGAAGAGGATGTGCGTGTGGCGCTGCCACAGTTCTCGTTGCCGGGCGAAGAGCGCGTCATTTACCGCGACCTGCCCTTCGTGCACCGCTTTCACACGCCTGCTAACCCGGATGGCAGCACGATCATTCTGCTGCACGGCTCCGGCGGCAGCGAAACCAGCCTCATGGCGCTGGCTCACACGGCCAACCCGCATGCCACGCTGCTGGGCGTGCGGGGACGCAGTACGGAAGAAGACATCGCCCGCTGGTTCCGCCGCTTTGCCGATGGCACCTTCGATGAGCGGGATATCAAGTCGGAAGCCGAAGCCTTTGCCGCCTTCATGGAAGGGGCAATGCACGCCTATGGAATCGAGAAGGGCAAGCTCAGCTTCATCGGCCATTCCAACGGCGCGAATTTCCTCGCGGCCTTCTTTGCGCTCTATCCGGAATTTGCCGCCCATGCCCTGCTTTTGCGGCCCATGCCGGTGCTGACGCATTGGCCGGAGGCCGATCTTTCCGGCACGCGCGTCTTGCTGGCGGCAGGCGAAACGGACCGATACCGCGACAGGGCTGACGCATTGAAGCAGCACCTGATCGACAATGGCGCGGAGGCCGAAGTGAAGGCTCTGCCGCATGGCCATGAGCTGGGCCTAGACGATGTGGAGCTTGCCAAACGATGGGCGAAAGCCTTGCCCACAACCGGTCTTGCATAAACAGCTAAAAAGGGCTTAAAAAACAGGACCATATTCGGGGTTCTTATGACACTGTTCCTGTTTCTGCTCATCATCGGCTATGTCGTCGCCTTCTTCTACACGCTGAATGCCAGCATCAAGAACTCCCGACGGCTGACCGCCGTCGAGGCGGAATTGACGGCGTTGAAAGCACAGATCGCTTCGGGCGGGGTGGCGCTTGCAGCACCATCTCAAGACGCGACCTTACCCACCGAGGAAGAGGCGGAAGCAGCGGCGGCTGAGAGTGAGGCCGCTGAAGAGACTGCGGACGAACAGCCGCCCATCGCCGCGCAGGTTGCGGCAGATGAGCCAGTGACCGAAGCGGCATCGGAAGCCTTCACGCTTCCCGCCACACCGACCCGCCCGAAAGAAAGCTTCGAAAGCAGGCTCGGTGCGCGCTGGGCGGTTTGGGCCGGCGGTCTGGCGCTGGCGCTGGGCGGCATTTTCCTCGTCAAATACTCCATCGAAAGCGGCCTTCTCAGCCCCGCCGTACGGCTTTTCATGGCGGCGATCTTCGGCCTGCTGCTGGCGGCAGCCGGCGAAGCCATCCGTCGCAAAATGGTGCCGGGCATTGCCAGCGCCTATTCCAATGCCATGATTCCCGGCGTGCTGACGGCAGCGGGCGCGCTGACTTTGTTCGGCGTCACCTACGCGGCTTACGGCATTTACGACTATATCGGGCCAACCACGGCATTCGTTCTGCTGGCGCTTGTCGGCTTTGCCACCATCGCCCTTTCGCTGCTGCATGGGCAGGCGCTGGCTGGGCTTGGCCTTCTCGGCTCCATGGTCACCCCCGTGCTGATTTCCACCGAAAGCCCGAATATCTGGGCGCTGTTCGGCTTCCTCACCGCCTCGTGGCTTGCCACGGCTGCGGCCTCGCGCAGCCAGCGCTGGCATGTGGTTCCGGCACTTGCTAATATCGGGCTTGGCCTCTGGGCCATTGGCTACATGGTGTTTGCGCCCATTATCGAGGCCGAACCTGTTGTCGCCAGCCTGATCGCCATGATTGCCGGTTCGATCTGGATTTGGCCCGGGAAATACCCCGGCCAGCCGCGTGACATGACCATTTATGCGCCGCGTTCCGACAGCTATCTTCCCGTTGTCGCAGAACTGCTTGGCCGCCCACCAGCAAGCCTTGGTGTGACCCTGTCTCTGGCCGTCATCCTTCCGGCGCTCGCCTTCTCCGTCATTGAAACCGCCATCACGATGCACCCGGCCTTTGCCATGGCCGTTCTCATTCTGGGTCTGGCGGCACTGGGCGCGGGACGCAACTACGCCGTATGGCCCGCCATTTTCGCGTCCCTCGCAGCGCTGGGCTGCGCCAATCTGCTGGCCGGTTTCGGCATCAATTATATGCCCATGCTGGGTGATGCGACGACCGCGCTTTCCACTGCTGACGCGGTTGCTGTGCAAGGACCGGTTACGCGGATATTGGGCATTCTCTTCCTGCTGTTTTCCTGGCAGGCCGTGCGCAGCAAGACGTCAAACGACCCATCCTTCGGCACACTCTGGGCCATCATTGGCTCGGTCGTCCCGCTGGGTCTCGGCATCATCAGCTTCGTGCAATATGGCAACCTCTCCCGCGACTGGCTGCATGCCGCTTATGGCCTGGCGGTCGGGCTCGTTTTGCTGGGCAGCGCTTACCGGCTGGACCGCAAGGCGGATGATGCTTTCGTCGGGCCTATTAACGTCATGGTGTTCGGCTCGTTTCTTGCCTTCACCTTCCTCGTCCATACGGTCACCGAAGGACTTGCGACCACCATCCTCATCCCCGTCATCGGCTTTGCCTATGTGCTGTGCGCGCGGCGCTGCTCCTGGGCAGCACTGCCATGGGTCATGGCGCTGGCTTCCCTCATCGTTCTCGGTCGCATTGCGTGGGAACCGACCATTGTCGGCCCGCAGAACCTTGGCACGACGCCGGTCTTTAATGCGCTGCTGCCCGGTTACGGTGTTCCGGCCCTGCTCGCCATCGCATCCGCATGGCTGTTGCGCGACTGGCCGGGTGTGCGGGCAAGGAATTTTCTGCAGGCCATCGCCAGCCTCATGGGCCTCTTGGCCGTCGCCATCCTCGTGCGCCATGCCATGAATGGCGGCGTTCTCAACGACACCGTGCCGACGCTCGGCGAACAGTCCATCTACACGCTGCTGACCATCGGCATGTCTGGCGTGCTGATGACGCTGGATCTGAAAAGCCCAAGCCCGATCTTCCGTTATGGCTCCATGCTGGCGGGCGTCATCGCCATGTTCAATGTGCTGGTCGCGCATTTCTTTGTGCTCAACCCTTACTTCACCGGCGAAAACACCGGGCCTTGGCCGTTCCTCAACCTGCTGCTGATCGGCTATCTGCTTCCGGCCATCGCCTATGCCGGGCTGGCCTGGTATGCGCGCGGCAAACGCCCTGTGGCCTATGTCACGCTGCTGGCTCTCTCGGGTGCAGCACTGGGCTTTGCCTGGGCAACGCTGTCCGTGCGCCGATTCTGGCAGGGCGAGAACATTGCGGACTGGAAGGGCTTTCTTCAGGGCGAAACCTACAGCTATTCCGTCGTCTGGCTGGTCATTGGCGTGCTGCTGCTCGTTCTCGGCTCCCGTTTCAATGCCAAGAGCCTGCGGCTTGCCTCGGCAGCTCTCGTTCTGCTGGCCGTCGCCAAGGCTTTCCTCATCGATATGAGCAATCTGGAAGGCGTATTGCGCGCCCTCTCCTTCATTGGTCTTGGCGTCGTGCTGATCGGCATCGGCCTGTTCTACCAGAAGATATTGACCGCCCAACCCAAGCCGGAGGAAGCGCAGGGGTGATTGCGCCTGCTTTCCCCGCGTCTTAAAAGCAACGGTCGAGACGGGGGAATCACATGCAGGGACAAGCCTTTGCGCCTTACGAACAGCTTGCCGAAACGCTGATACCGCATGCGGCGGAAGGCGACGACGGATCACACGATCTTGCGCATATCCACCGCGTGTTCCGCAATGCCATGCGCATTCACGCGCAGGAAGGCGGCAACGGCCCCGTGCTGTCGGCAAGCGTGCTGCTGCATGATTGTGTGGCCGTGGAAAAGAACTCCCCACTGCGCGCTCAGGCCTCGCGGCTGGCGGCGGAAAAAGCCTCCGGTATTTTGCGTGATCTTGGCTGGGAAGACGCGGATATCGAGGCCGTCGCGCACGCCATTCTGACCCATAGTTTCTCCGCCAATATCGCGCCGCAAACGCTGGAGGCCAAAATCCTTCAGGATGCGGACCGACTGGATGCCATCGGCATGGTGGGTGCGGCCCGCTGTTTCTACATTGCAGGACGCATGGGCTCAGCCCTTTACGATCCCGCCGATCCGCTGGCAAAAAACCGCCCGCTTGACGACCGGCGCTTTGCCATCGACCATTTCGAAAACAAGCTGTTCAAGCTGGCGGACGGTTTCCAGACTGAAGCCGGACGGCAGATCGCCAAGGAACGGCACGAGCGGTTGAAGCAGGTTCTCGACCTGTTTCTGGATGAGATATGAGGCCCATCATGCGCATTACCGAACTCAACATCTACCCGCTGAAAAGCGCCCGCGGCATTTCGCTGGCCAAAAGCCGTATCACAGCGGAAGGCCTGCCTGGCGACCGCCGCGCCATGCTGGTCGATCCATCCGGCCAATTCATCACCCAGCGCGAACTGCCCGAGATCGCCCAACTCATCGTCAAGGCTGAAGGAGCGGGTTTCCATCTTGCCATTGATGACAAGGGTGAAATTCTGGCTCTGCCATCCGGCAATCGCATCGACGCAACGGTCTGGAAGTCCGTGGTGGATGCCGCCGTGGCCACGGATGACGTCAACCTCACGCTGTCCGGCTGGCTTGGGCGGGATGTGAAGCTCGTCTTTTTCGATGAGCAGTCCAGCCGCATCGCCAGCCCGGAATGGGCAGGAAACGACTCGCCGGTCACTTTCGCAGACGGCTACCAAATCCTCGTCACAACCACGGCATCGCTTGCCGCGCTCAACGAGAACATGGACGCCAATGGCGAAGACCATGTCGGCATGGAGCGCTTCCGCCCCAATATCGTGCTGGAAACGGACGAGCCCTGGGCAGAAGACCGCTGGGCCGCGCTTGAGATCAATGGCATCCGCTTCGACCTCGTCAAACCCTGCGCCCGCTGCATCATGACCACGCAGGATCAGACGACCGGTTCCCGCGACGTACCCTCCCCCATGAAAGCCATGGGCCGCCTGCGCATGTCCGCCGACTGCCGTGTTCCCGGGCCGCTGTTCGGCTGGAACGTGACGCCGCGCGGCGAAGGCGCGATTGCGGTGGGGGATGTGGCGCGCGTTGTAGAAGAGCGTGTGGAAGGTTGGGCGTTCAAACGACGGGGATGAACTCCATTTCCCGTTGATCGCCTTATTTAGAAAAGACTTTTATTGAGCACCCTGCGCATGGGGATGCACTATTTGGCACCCAATACAAAATCATATAGACGATTTTTATATAAGTCTAAATCCGTACAATTTTAATTTAAGCTTCCGGAATTATTATTTTTATTTACTATTCGGATTCACGTTATTTTAGGTCAATGTATTTTAATTAAAGTTACATTTAATATTTGAAAGATCTAAATAAGATGAAGATAAAAATCTGGACGATGACTGTAATGGCGCTTTTGGCTATGCCAATGGGGCATGCACACGCTGAAGATACTTCGCTGACGGGCTCATGGAAGCTTGTAAGCTATGAGGTCGAATCCCAATCCACCGGTAAAAAAATTCCCGCAATGGGCGATCGTCCGTCCGGGCGGGTTATTTTCACAGAGGATCACCGCGTTTCCTTCGTGCTAACAGGAGAAGGCAGGAAAGCTGGCGGCACGGACGCAGATAAGGCGGCGCTGTTAAACACATTGGTTGCCTATACTGGTATAGAGACGATCAAGACGAATGAATGGTGCACCCATGTCGAAGCGTCATGGAACCCGGAATGGGTCGGCACAACGCAGTGTCGCGAATTCCGTCGCACCGGCGACCGGCTGGAGGTGTTCACCCCCTGGCGGCAGATGCCGAATTGGCCTGGCACGACGCGTTCCATCGTTGTGTTCACGCGCGACAAATAAAATTCAACTCAAGAAGGGCTCCATCATCAGGTGGGGCTCTTTCATGGGATTGCGCACCGCTCGACACCTGAAACAGCCCCATCAGTCATTCTCATTCCATCTTCAAGAAAAGTCGCTGGAGAGATCGGTGAACAAGGGCTAATATTCCCCGATCGACCGGGGAACATCCATGTCCAATACAAAACGACTCACCAGCCAGCCTATGCCGTGGCTCATCATCGTCGCTGGCTCGCTGATTGCCGTGCTGACCTTCGGCCCACGCTCGGCCATGGGTTTCTTTCAGCTGCCCATGCTGGCAGATACGGGGTGGGATCGCTCCACCTTCGGTTTCGCCATGGCTCTGCAGAACCTGTTCTGGGGTCTTGGCCAGCCGTTCTTTGGCGCACTGGCGGATAAATACGGCACGGGCCGTGTGCTGGTCCTATCGGGCCTGATCTACGCGGCGGGGCTTGTCTGCATGTCGGTGGGCACATCTCCGCTGTGGCTGCATCTGGGTGGCGGCGTTCTTGTCGGGCTTGGCATTGCGGCAGGTTCGTTCAGCGTCATTCTCTCGGCCTTTGCGCGGCATGTCACGCCGGAGCAGCGCTCCATGGCTTTCGGCATCGGCACGGCTGCCGGGTCTGCCGGTATGTTCATCTTTGCGCCCATCAGCCAGGGTCTGATTTCCAGCTATGGATGGTCGGACAGCCTTGTGTGGCTGGCGGCAATCATGCTGATTGTGCCGCTGCTGGCGTGGCCGTTGCGAGGCAATTCCTCATCCGGCACGCAGTCTCAGGCGCAGTTCAAGCAAACAGCCGCACAGGCGCTGAAAGAAGCGCTGGGCCATAAGAGCTACCTCCTGCTGACCACGGGCTTCTTCGTCTGCGGCTTTCAGGTCGCCTTCATCACCGCGCACTTCCCCGCCTATCTCGGCGATATCGGCATCGAGCCGCGCTATGCGGTCATCGCCATGGCGCTGATCGGCTTCTTCAATATCGCGGGCTCGCTGGCTGCCGGTTTCATCGCCCAGCGTTATTCCAAACCCTATCTTCTGGCCTACATCTATATCGGCCGCTCCATTGCCGTCACCGCATTCCTGCTGCTGCCGCAGACGCCGCTCTCGGTCATCATTTTCGCAGCCGTGATGGGTATTCTGTGGCTGTCCACCGTACCGCCGACGAACGGGCTCGTCGCCATCATGTTCGGCACACGCCACCTCGGCATGCTGGGCGGCGTCGTGTTCCTGTCGCACCAGATCGGCTCGTTCCTCGGCGTGTGGCTGGGTGGCTTCCTCTATGACAAGCTCGGCTCTTACGACGTCGTGTGGTGGCTGGGTGTCGTGATGGGACTGTTTGCCGCCGTCGTGCACTGGCCAATCGAAGAGCGCGCCGTGGTTCGACCGGCTATCGCCTGACGACCAGTCTCAGCCAGCCTTATCCAACGCCTTCAATGCCGCCTGCACGAAACCGTCGCGGGTGGCATTTTCGTTGAGGCCACGCGGCTCGTAAACATGCCGGTGCAGAAAGTGTCCCGTCAGACGGAAGGCGGCGGCCAGGCTTTCGCTGTCGGCTGCCTTGGAGTGTTCGGTGCTGAGAAACTGCGGCAGCGTCAGCAAGCGCGTGGCATAGGGCGCACCGGCGGTACGACACACCGCCCTGCCCGTCTTGGGCGATACATAGACCAGATCATTGCGCAGACCAGTGGCCGCACATTCGTTGAGATCGAGCCCGAAGCCCAGATCATCCAGAACAGCCAGTTCGAAGCGCACGAAGAGTTCCCCCGCATCGGCAGGGTCGGAGAGATTGTCGAGAATGACATCCAGCGCGTCGTAAAGATGCGGGTGCGGGTCACGCTCCGGCAACAGGCGCAGCAACGCTGCCATGGCCTGCACGCCGTAAACGGCGGTTGCCGTTTCCATCAGCTGCCCAGCACGCAGTTGCAGCGGTTCGATACGGAAGTCGCCCAGATGGTCATCAAGGCGCGCCCTCCATGTCACATCGACACGGTTGCCGGGCTGAAGCACCGGCTGCATGGCGCGAGAACGACCGGAACGCACCAGACCAAGATGGCGACCACGGGTGCGCGTCATCAGCTCGGCAATGACGCTCGTCTCGCCGTGGCGCTTTACGCCCAGAATAATAGCATCGTCCTGCCACTGCATGGAATGGTTCGCTCAATGTGCCGCTTCAAGCAGGGATTATAACCGATCCGGTGCTGCGGCGCTTAACTTTCGTGGCCCATGATGCGGGTGACGAAAGCCTTCAGTTCCACTTCGCCAAACGGCTTGTCCAGAAGGTGGGAATTGGCGAAATCCGGCGGAAAGCCGCTGGTATCGCCATAGCCGCTGACGAAGCCGAAGGGAATCGAATGCTCGCGCAAATGCCGCGCAAGCTCATAGCTCATGCCATCGGACAGGCTAACGTCCAGAAGAACACAGTCAGGCCGCGCCCGCGAAAGTGATTCCTTGGCTTGAAACAACGTTGTCGCGATATCGATGGTATTCACGCCCATGGACTGAAGGGACGTCTCGACATCCATCGCAACTAAATATTCGTCCTCGACGATGAGAACCCGTTGAGGCAACATTTCTTATCTTCCTCAAGGCGCGACGCAACCGCGACTGCAATAAATTTCCGCGACTGCGGAATCAATGGTTTTATGACATCGCAGATAGGCTGGTGCTAGTCATTTAAAAAAGACATAGCAGAACGAATGGAGAATACATCAGGAAAGACTAAATAAACGGTCTCGCCTTGCGGTTATCCGGCTCCCAACTGGCAGCTTGCGCCAATCCGTCATTGTCCAGCACAAGGCATCCTTTGTCCGTCCAACGAATGAGACCACGATCCGCAAGTTTGCGAAGTGTCTTATTTGTATGAACGATGGAAAGCCCAAGCGTATCAGCAACATGCTGCTGCGTGACCGGAATTGGCCCGTCCTTTTCCAGAAGCCCAACACGCGCCGCTTTATTGTAAAGAAACGCCAGCAGATAGGCCGCCCGCTCCAGCGCCGTGCGCCTGCCGATGCTCAGCAGATGGCTGTCCAGCATGCGCTCTTCGCTGGCGGCAATCCAGGTAATGTCATAGGCAAGGGATGGGTGATCGCCGAAAAGACTGTTCAGTCGGCCACGTTCAAACACACACAACGTCACGGGAGACAGCGCCTCCACGGAGTGCTGCATCTCCCCCATCACCGTACCCTGTAAACCAACGAGATCACCCGGCATCAGATAGTTGAGAATCTGGCGGCGACCATCCTCCAGGGTTTTGTAGCGGAAACCCCATCCATTCAGCACGGTATAAAGGTGGGCACTGTGGGAGCCTTCCATCAGCACAATGGCGCCCGGCTCCACGGAAAGTTCCCCCGTTTTGAAACGGGAGACGAAATCCAGCTCAGGCGGGGAAAAATCCCGGAAATGTTTGAGGCCGCGCAAGGGACATTGCTCGCAGGGCGTGGTCGAAATTCCGTTGGGCTTTTTGGGCGACATGAATATCCATAAACAACAAAACCGATAACGCTATCAAAGGCTTCAACCCGTACACCCGCTTTCGGTTCCGTTGCGGACAATCAGTTTCGCGGAAACTCCAGACCCATTTCGCGGAAACGTTCCGGGTCGTCGCCCCAGTTCTCACGCACCTTCACAAACAGGAAGAGATGCACCTGCTGCTCGAGGATTTCCGAAAGCTCTTTGCGGGATGCAGTCGAGATCGCCTTGATCGCGTCGCCGTTCTTGCCGAGCGCGATCTTCTTCTGGCTGTCGCGCTCCACATAGATGACCTGCTCGATGCGAACAGAGCCGTCCTTGCGCTCTTCCCACTTTTCAGTTTCGACGTGGGAGGCGTAGGGAAGCTCCTGATGCAGGCGCAGGAACAGCTTCTCGCGAGTGATTTCGGCTGCCAGCTGACGCATTGGCAGGTCGGAAATCTGGTCTTCCGGGTAATACCACGGCCCCTGCGGCAACTCTTCCGAGAGATAATTCATCAGATCATCACAGCCGGAGCCGGTGGTGGCCGAGATCATGAAGGTCCGGTCGAAGGACACGACCTCGTTTGCGGCAGAGGCCAGCTTCAACAGGTCTTCGCGCTGCACCTGGTCGATCTTGTTCAGGCAGAGAATTTTTGTCTGCTTGACGTCTTTCAGGCCTTCCAGAATCGTCTGCGCATCGCCCTTCAGGCCACGTTCGCTGTCTATCAGCAAGAGAATGACGTCAGCATCCTTGGCGCCGCCCCATGCGGAGGTGACCATGGCGCGGTCCAGCCTGCGGCGGGGTTTGAAAATGCCGGGCGTGTCCATGAAAACGATCTGGGCATTGTTATGGATCGCAATGCCGCGCATTACCGCGCGCGTCGTCTGCACCTTGTGGCTGACGATGGAAACCTTGGCGCCAACGAGGCGGTTGACCAGCGTGGACTTGCCAGCATTGGTCGGGCCGATCAGCGCGACGAAGCCGGAATGGGTCGGTCTGGTTTCGCCAGCGTCTGTACCGTTGTCTTCACCCGGCGCGGCGTCGAATTCATTCTCTGTCATGGGTATCCAATCAGTTTGCGGCAGATGATTTCTGCCAAACGCCTTCGCGTTCCAAAAGTCTTGTCGCGGCCACCTGCTCTGCGGCACGCTTTGAGCGATCTACGCCCGTTTCCGGCGCAACGCCGGGTACTTCCACCGTCACCGTGAAACTCGGATCGTGGTCCGGTCCGGTGCGGTCGTCAATCCTGTAAAGCGGAGTCGTCGCAAATTTTGCATGCGCCCACTCCTGCAATTCCGTCTTGGCATCACGGCGACCGGCATCCACGCTCGTTGCCCGCTTCTGCCAGTATTTCAAAATGAAGCTACGCGCAGCCTCGAGCCCGCCATCCAGGTAGATGGTGGCAATCAGACTTTCCACGACGTCGGCACGCACGTTCAACATGGTCTTGC
This sequence comes from Agrobacterium vacciniicorymbosi, assembly GCF_040427045.1. NCBI lineage: Bacteria > Pseudomonadati > Pseudomonadota > Alphaproteobacteria > Hyphomicrobiales > Rhizobiaceae > Agrobacterium > Agrobacterium vacciniicorymbosi. The sequence continues at coordinate 378,273 of NZ_JBETMF010000002.1, read as the reverse complement.
CGGTCAGCTTCTTCACGTCGGAGCCGGTGCGGATGAACAGGTGCAGGCCCATCTCATCGGCAATCGCCGCGCAGGAATCGGCACTTACCAGCTGGTTGAGGCGAACGGAAAGCTCACCCTCGCTAGCCGAACGAAACGTGGAAAACAGCAGTTCGGCGACACAGAGGCCGAGAACACGGTCGCCCAGAAATTCCAGACGCTCATAATTTCCGGCCTTGGAAGAACGGGCGCTTGCATGGGTCAAGGCCCGGTCGAGCCGGGCCTTTTCTCTGAAATTATATCCGATGAGGGCTTCCAGACGACCGATTTCCTCCATCGAAAGCGGTTTGGTCTTGCTCATTTGACGACCTTGAACAGGCGGTCCCAACGCATATTGGCTGGCCAATCCCAGACGCGGCTGAACGGCGTGTCGTTGCCCAGCGAGAAGAAGATAACGCTTGCGCGGCCAATCAGGTTTTCAGCAGGCACGAAACCGACGTCGAAACGGCTGTCCAGCGAGTTGTCGCGGTTGTCGCCCATCATGAAATAATGGCCTTCCGGCACGATGAATTCACGGGTGTTGTCGCCGCGCGAGTCTGGCGATTGGTCCAGCGTGTCATAGGTCACGCCATTATCCAGCGTTTCGCGGAAAACGGGCACGTTTGCGCCGGGATCGGCACGGTAATCGGAAGTGAAGACACCATCGGCCTGCTTTGGCACCGGCTGACCATTGATCAACAGCACGCCATTGGTGACCTGAATGCGGTCACCCGGCAGGCCGACGAGGCGCTTGATGTAATCGACATCAGGGTTCGGCGGCAGGCGGAAGACAACGACGTCACCGCGCTTCGGCTCGCTGAACTCGAGAATACGGCCCGAAAACAGGTTCGGGGAGAACGGCAGCGAATATTTCGAATAGCCGTAGGAGAACTTGTTGACGAACAGATAGTCGCCCACCAGCAATGTCGGCATCATAGAGCCGGACGGAATGGTGAAGGGCTGGAACAGGACTGTGCGGATGACCATTGCCAGAAGCAACGCCTGCACGATGACCTTGACGTTTTCCCAAAGGGCGCTCTGCTTCTTTTCAGCTTTTTCGGACACTTAAAGACCTGCCTGCTCGTTCTTCAATTTCAACGGACTTCTGTAAAGCCTGCTGCGTGAAGAAAGGTGACGCTCAGGCTTTAAATCTGTGTTCTGGCGCATGTCGTCTTTGCAAAATCGATGCGCACTTTTGGCGACATGCTTTAGAGCGTTTCCCAAACAAAAGAAAGCGTTTCCATGCTGCCAGCCAGCCGTAACCCCCTGTAACCGCGCAATTCAGCGTTATTTGGTTACCGGCAGGGCCTCGATTATGACAAAGGCCTGCGCGTAAGGAAACTCGTCGGTGATGGTGAGGTGGATGACAGCCTCATGCCCGGCGGGCAAAAGCTTGGCGAGACGCGTCGCCGCGCCATTGGTCAGGATCATGGTCGGCTTGCCGCTGGGCAGGTTGACGACACCCATGTCCTTCCAGAAAACGCCCTGCGCCAGACCGGTGCCCAAGGCCTTGGAACAGGCCTCCTTGGCGGCGAAGCGCTTGGCGTAGGAAGCGGCGCGGTTCTTGCGGCCATCCGACTTCGCCTGCTCGACGGCGGTAAAGCATCGATTGGTGAAACGGTCGCCGAAGCGGGAGATGGAGGTCTCGATGCGACGGATGTCGATGAGATCGCTGCCCATGCCTATAATCATTCAGTCATACCCAAAGCGGATTTTCGGTTGGCCACATGCTGCGCCAGCATGTGGTGCTTCTGCGCCCTGAAACTGCGGATGATCGCGTAAACGCTGACATAGGCGATGATGGCAGACAGCACAGCCGGAATGACTGCGCCGACCGTCATCGGCTCCAGCACGGGCCGCCACAGTTGCAGGAAATTCATATGGCTGAAGAGCGACACGAAATCCACGTGCGGGGATGCGCTACGGTCTCCCCGCCCGAGGATGAAGTGACCGAGTTCCCAGGTCGAAGCCCAGATCAGCGGAAATGTCAGGGGATTTGCAAAGGTCGTGCCGAGGGCGGCTGCCACCAGATTGGCTCTGAGAATGAAGCCGAGAACCATGGCGATGATGATATGCACGCCGAGAAAGGGCGTCCATGCGACTGCCACGCCAATCGCCACACCCGCCGCCACGGAATAGGGAGATGCAGACAGCCGCACGAGCCTCAGCTTCAAGTACCGAAGCGAACGGCGAAAACCCATGCGCGGCCATAGAGCGGCGCGCAATCGTTCAAGTGGTCCAGCGGGTTTACGGCGGCGAAACGGCATCAGAGGAACTTATTGCATCGTTTCGAATACGCCAAGGGCAAACCGCAGGCTGAACCCAAAGAGCGCATTTCATTTGCGCTCCGTATCATTCCACACCGGCATGGCCGGTATGCGTTTTTGCATTACTTGCGGAACATGCCGCGATCGACTTCGCGCTGGCGGAATTCCAGGTCGATGCGCGATACGGAGTCGCTGAGGTAATCGAATTCACGTTCCTGAGTGGTCTTGCCACGAACGGCACGGGCGATCTTGCGAAGGGGTCCAAACATCTTCTTTTCCTTTTCCAGATACATCGGCCACATCATCGGGTCTGTCCCGGCTGGCCGTTGTCTTGCTCTTGATTTCTGGAGTGAAGATAGTTCCGTTTACCGCCGATGACTACAGACAGGACAAGGCCGCTGCCATGCGCTGAGCGCATAACGACGGCCTTGAGTGTCAATTATTAGGCAAAACTGCCTCAATCGAAGGCACGTTTAACCGTAGAGACGCAGTCCAGGTCTTTGAGCTGTGACAGAAGCTGGTTCAGCTGGCGCAAATCCCAGACCTCGACATCGAGTGCCAGTTCGGAAAAGTCCGTGCCGATCCGCACCATGTTCAGTCCGCGAATATTCACGTCCAGCGTGGCGATGGATTGGGCGACGGATGCCAGCGTACCGGGTTCGTTCAGCGCATTGATCATCACCCGGGCCATGAAGCGGGATTTATTCGCCTCATCCAGATCCCAGCGCACATCGATCCAGCGTTCCGGCTCGTCATCGAAGCGTTGCAGCGCAGGCGACTGGATCGGGTAGATGGTGATGCCCTTGCCTTTTTCCATGATACCGACGATGCGGTCTCCCGGCACGGCACCCGCCGCCCCGAAATGCACCTCGACATTGTCAGACAGGCCACGGATCGGCAGCGGATCAGGTCCATCCAGCACTTCGGCAGCACCGTCATCTTCCAGCACGGAGCGGGATTTGCCCGGTATCTTGAAGATCATGCCAGACGCGCTACGCATATTGAACCAGCCATCGTCGCCGGTCATCTTCACGGTCACGCGTTCATCCTGATAATCAGGATAGACGGCACGCAGCACATCGAGCGAAGAAACCTCGCCGCGACCAACGGCGGCAATCGCATCCTCGACATCCTTCTGCGCCAGCCGGTGCAGCACGGGCTTCAGGCCTTCGCGCGAAAACGGCTTGCCGGCGCGCTCGAAGGTGCGCTCCAGAATGCGATGTCCGAGACCGGCATATTGTTTGCGAATGGCCATGCGGGTTGCGCGGCGAATGGCCGAGCGCGCCTTGCCGGTCACGACCACCTCTTCCCACGCGGCAGGCGGAACCTGCACGCCGGAGCGGATGATTTCCACCTCGTCGCCATTGTTGAGGCGCGTCACCAGCGGCATGATCCGGCCATTGATCTTGGCACCAACCGTTGTGTCGCCAATATTGGTGTGAACCGCATAGGCGAAGTCGATAGGCGTCGCACCACGCGGCAGCGCGATGAGCTTGCCCTTGGGCGTGAAGCAGAAGACCTGATCCTGAAACAGTTCGAGCTTGGTGTGCTCCAGAAACTCTTCCGGGCTATCGCCATCCGCCAGCGCCTCGATAGTGTGGCGCAGCCAGGAATAGGCGTTGGATTCCGGCGACAGCACATCGCCATCACCAATCTCGCCATCCTTATAGAGCGAATGCGCAGCAATACCGAATTCAGCGATCTCGTGCATGCGCTTGGTACGGATTTGCAGCTCGATACGCTGGCGCGACGGACCGACGATGGTGGTGTGGATGGAGCGGTAGTCGTTCTGCTTCGGGGTGGAGATGTAGTCCTTGAAGCGGCCCGGCACCACGCGCCAGCGGGTGTGGACGATGCCCAGCGCATCATAACAGGCGGGAATATCCTGCACCAGAATGCGGAAGCCGTAGACATCCGACAGCTGCTCGAACGACAGCGACTTGGATTGCATCTTACGGAAAACCGAATGCGGCTTCTTCTGGCGTCCCTTGACGTAGGCACCTTCAACGCCATTGGCGATCAAGAGCTCGCGCAGCTCGTCTTCGATCTTCTTGATGAGGCCCTGATTGCGCTCTTCCAGATCCTGAAGCCGCTTCGTCACGGTATCGAAGGCTTCCGGGTTGAGATAGCGGAACGAGAGGTCTTCCAGCTCGTCGCGCATGTCCTGCATGCCCATGCGTCCGGCAAGCGGCGCATAGATTTCCATCGTCTCTTCTGAAATGCGGCTGCGCTTGTCCTCGGGCATATGCTCCATGGTGCGCATATTGTGCAGGCGGTCTGCCAGCTTGACGAGGAGAACGCGCACGTCATCGGAAATCGCCAGCAACAGCTTGCGCAGGTTTTCGGCCTGCTTGGCTTTCTTGGTAACGAGATCGAGCTTCTTGAGCTTTGTCAGCCCTTCCACGAGGCGACCGATGTCTTCGCCGAACAGCTCATCGATTTCCGCGCGCGTGGCGCTGGTATCTTCGATCGTGTCATGCAGCAACGCGACCGCAATGGTCGATTCGTCCAGATGCATTTCGGTGAGGATGGCCGCGACTTCCAGCGGATGCGAAATATAGGGGTCGCCGTTGGCACGCTTTTGCTGGCCATGTTTTTGCATGGCATAGACATAGGCCTTGTTCAGCAAGGCCTCATTGGCTTCAGGCTTGTATTTTTGAACCCGCTCGACGAGTTCGTACTGTCGCATCATGTATGGGATGCCCCGAAAAAAAAGTGCGCCGATCTAGACCGACGCACACTGCTGCATAATCTGGGTTCAGATTATGACGACAAAGCTTTACAGAGCGTAACCGGTACCCTGCCCGGCTGCGCTTCGGTTAATCAATAGTCGTCGTTCTTTTCCGGCGGCACAAGGCCTTCGATACCGGCCAGAAGATCTTCTTCCGACATCTGGTCGAAGTTGATGCTTTCTGGCGCATCGTCGTCTTCTGCGTCGCTGGAAGAACCGGCGGCGGCAATCGAAACCGGATCGGGCTCTGGCTCGTCCACTTCCACATGCTTCTGCAGCGAGTGGATCAGGTCTTCCTTCAGGTCGTCAGGAGACAGCGTTTCGTCTGCAATTTCGCGCAGCGCAACAACAGGGTTCTTGTCGTTGTCGCGATCGATGGTGATCTGCGACCCCTGAGAAATCTGGCGCGCACGATGGCTGGCAAGAAGAACCAGTTCGAAACGGTTGTCTACTTTATCAATGCAATCTTCTACGGTGACACGGGCCATTGCCTGTCCTTTGCGGTCTTAATGTCGCGGATTACCCGTCCCGATACAGGCATTGGCCACAGATTTCAAGTTTTTCCTCATCCGTGCCGTTCACAAGCCCCTCTTGCCTCCATTTCCGCCAATTGGATTAAACTTTATCCATAATTGTTTGAAAGGGGCTGGACTGGGAGATAATGACGCTTATATGAATGCTTAATAATGTACTGACTCATGCGTTTATATTCGCAAGCCTGTTACTGTTTGAATTATTGGCGGGGAGCTCGCCTAGGAGGATTTAGTTTTAATGTTCGACCCACGCGAAAAAATTGCACTCTTTATCGATGGGGCCAATCTCTACGCCGCTTCAAAAAGCCTCGGATTTGACATCGATTACCGCAAGCTTCTGAAAGCGTTCCAGAAGCGCGGCTATCTGCTGCGCGCTTACTATTACACGGCGCTCATCGAAGATCAGGAATATTCCTCGATCCGCCCGTTGATCGACTGGTTGGACTATAATGGTTACAAGGTCGTGACAAAGCCTGCCAAGGAATTCACCGACGCCATGGGCCGCCGCAAGATCAAGGGCAACATGGACATCGAACTTGCTGTCGATGCCATGGAACAGTCCGAAACGGTGGACCATCTGGTGCTGTTTTCCGGTGACGGTGACTTCACGACGCTGGTGGATGCGCTGCAGCGCCGGGGCCGCAAGGTTTCCGTCATCTCCACCATGTCGACACAGCCGCCGATGATTGCTGATGACCTGCGTCGCCAGGCCGATCACTTCATCGATCTTCTGTCGCTGAAAGCAGAAATCGGTCGCGATCCGAGTGAACGCGCACATCGCGTTGCGGAACCGACCGAATCAGTCGAGTAACAATTCGCCAAGTTGTAATATCAAAGCGCGTATCCCTTAAATGGAATACGCGCTTTTTCGTTTTCAATAATAAAATTGAATATAATTTTAGCTCTTCATTAAGCATAAAAGTGTTCTCTACATTCCACTTTGACATGATTTGGGGTCGTGTCACGATGGTTTAGGGGACTACGGAATGAGCGGACAAACGGGCGGGCAACAGCTTGCGGAGAGACTTGAGTTTTTGGGTCTTGGCCCGCAACAGCGACAGGATCTTGCCGCACTGAAGCCCACCATCACGGCCTCGCTGGATGGATCGCTGGATGCCTTTTATAAAAAGGCACGCGCCGTAACGGACACGGCAAAGTTCTTCAACAATGAAGCCCATATCCAGCATGCCAAAACCATGCAGATCCAGCATTGGTCGCGCATTTCCTCGGGTTCTTTTGACAGCGATTACACCAAAGCCGTCACCGCCATTGGCCGCACCCATGCCCGCTTGGGCCTTGAGCCGCGCTGGTACATTGGCGGCTACGCCCTCATTCTGGAAGGCATCATCAAGGCCATCATCGAATCGGAACTGAAAGGTTTCATGGTCGAAAAGAAGGGCAAGAAGGTCGCCAAGGACATGACCATTGCCATCAAGGCCGCGCTTCTGGATATGGACTATTCGATCTCGGTCTATCTCGAAGCCCTGGCCGAAGAGCGTGCGAAATCCGAAAGCGAACAGCAGCGCATGAAGGAAGAACAGGCGCAGGCGCTTGCCGTTCTCAACACCGCGCTGAACCACATGGCGCAGGGCGACCTGACATCGCGCCTCGATGGCGATCTTGCGGCCGAATTCAACGAGCTGAAAAACAATTTCAACGTGGCGATCAGCAAACTCTCGGGCGCATTTTCTGAAATCATCGAGGAATCGCACAAGATTTCCGAAAACACCCGCGAACTCACCGCCTCCACAGATGACATGGCCCGCCGCACCGAGCAGCAGGCCGCATCTCTGGAAGAGACGGCTGCCGCTCTCGACCAGATCACCACCATCTCGCAGCAATCCGCCGCGCGCACCCAGCAGGCGCAGAACATCGTCAAGAGTTCCGCCGAGGAAGCCGAACGCTCACGCCACGTGGTGACCGAAGCCGTGGAAGCGATGAGCGCCATCGAACAATCGTCGCAAAAGATCACCCAGATCGTCAGCGTCATCGATGAAATCGCCTTCCAGACCAATCTTCTGGCGCTGAATGCCGGAGTGGAAGCCGCGCGTGCCGGGGAAGCTGGCAAGGGCTTCGCGGTCGTGGCGCAGGAAGTGCGCGAACTGGCCCAGCGCAGCGCCAACGCCGCCAAGGAAATCCGTGTTCTCATCGACAAATCGTCGCAGGACGTAACCAATGGCGTATCGCTGGTGAACCGCACCGGCGAAGCGCTCAACTCCATCGGCGGCAAGGTCGATCATATTCAAGACCATATCGGCGCCATTACCAAGGCCGTTCAGGAGCAGGCCATGGGCATTCAGGAAATTAATGCCGCCATTAGCAGCATGGATCAGCTGACCCAGCAAAACGCCGCCATGGTCGAAGAAACCAACGCCGCCACCCATGGCCTGAGCGATGTCAGCAACAATCTCGCCGCCCTTGTCAGCCGCTTCAACGTGCAGAAATCCATGCGCTACGAGCAGCCGAGTTATCGAGCCGCCTGACCGTCCCTGCCTCTAATGTTACGTTGAAAAACGCCGTGCGATCCCGATGGATCACACGGCGTTTTGTTCATTCGCCCATAGTGTATCAATCTGCCGTGAACGGTCATCTGTCGATATTGAAAACATTTTAGTTCATTCGTTTTTTCTTATGGTAATGCTGCGGATAATTGTATCAAATGGGCCGGATAACAGGCTGATTTGAGATCGGCGCGGCAATAAAAAGAACAGATTACAAAGGCCCATGGAAGGTATCGCTTCTAAAGAACAACGTCGTCTGGCAGCGCTCGAAAGCTACAATGTCCTTGATACGCCGCGAGAGCAGGATTTCGATGACATTGCGCAGCTGGCCTCCGCCATTTGCGGCACCCCCATTGCGGTGGTGAACCTGATTGGCGATGGCAGGCAGTTCTTCAAGGCCGAAGTAGGTTTGGGCGTGCGCGAAACGCCGCTAGACAGTTCTTTTTGCGCAAGAGCCATTCTCGAACAGGATTTCATGGTCGTACCGGACGCGACCAAAGACCCGCGCTTCGACTGCAATCCGCTCGTCACAGGCGCGCCGCATATCCGCTTCTACGCTGGCGCGCTTTTGAAATCCGACGATGGCCTGGCCATCGGAACGGTTTGCGCGCTGGGCTATGAGCCGCAGGAGCTGTCGGAGTCGCAAAAGGCGTCGCTAAAGGCCCTCGCCCGCCAGGTCATGTCGCAGCTTGAGTTGCGACGCACCATGCAGGGCATGTCGCATGATCTGGCGTTGGAGCGCCGCCTTTCAGCAAAGAGACAGATTCGCGCCAGCAAGGTCGGCGCACAGAACGAAGAACTGCTGGTCAACGACGCCCGCTCCAAGGCGGCTCATGATGCAGGGCGCATCGGCATTTTCGAGGTCGATCTCGAAACAGACGCCATGATCGTTTCCGAAGAATTCTGTCGCATTTTCGGCGTGCCGGAACACCGCAATTATCAGGCATCCGTATTCCAGAAGCTCATTATCGACGCGGACAAGAAGACCGCCTCGGAAGCCGCAATCAAGGGCGATACCAACGCGCCGCTGAGTGTGGAATATCGCATTCGCCGTGGCAACGACCAGCGTGTGCGCTGGGTGGCGCGGCGCGCTCAATTCATCGAAAACGAGTTCGGCAAGCCGACCAAGATGATCGGCATCGTCATCGATGTCACCGATTCCAAGCGCAAGGATGCCCGCATCGCCGCGCTTCTGACCCTTGGCGACCGTCTGCGTGTCGGCAAGACGGTGGAGGATATTTCCCGCATCACCGCTGAAATTCTGGCCGAAGGCCTTGCCGTCAGCCGCGCCGGATATGCGACAGTCAACAGCGCCACCGACAATTTCTTCGTTGAATTCAATTGGCTGGCGCCCAATGTTCCCTCGATTGCCGGTCATCATTCGGCAAGCGATTTTAGCGCCACGATTACCCGTCTTGAGGTTGGTGATACGCTGGCCGTACCCAACATCAACGCCGCCAGCTGGCTGGAAGAGGATTTGGACGCCTATATCGCCATGGGCGTGCGCTCCTTCGTCATGGTGCCCATCATCGACCGGGGCGTGCTTGTCGGCGTGCTCTTCGCCCATGATTCCAGACCGCGTTTCTGGAGCAAGCTGGAGCTCGATTTCGCTTGGGGTGTAGCCGACCGTGCTTATGCCGCCATTGCGCGGCTGAATGCCGAATCGGAACAGCGGCTGCTCAATCAGGAGCTCAGCCACCGCCTCAAGAACACACTGTCCATCGTTCAGGCCATTGCCGCGCAGACGCTGCGCAACGTCACCGAAAAAGACGCCGTCGCTGCTTTCAACGGTCGCCTTCACGCGCTCAGCTCCGCCCATGACGTTCTGCTTCAGCAATCATGGTCCACAGCGCGGCTGCGTGATGTCATCGGCAAGGTCATGCATCTTCATGCTGGCGATGGCAAAATCGTCATTTCCGGCCCGGAGGTTCCGCTTGGACCCAAAGCCGGTCTTTCCCTCTCCCTGCTGCTGCACGAGTTGGGCACGAACGCCATCAAATACGGCGCGCTTTCCACCGATGCAGGCGTGGTGAACATCAGCTGGCATGTTTCGGATGATACGGAAAAGCCCATTCTGACGCTGAAATGGGAAGAAAAAGGCGGCCCGCCCGCCGCCGAGCCCGAACGTCGCGGCTTCGGCTCTCGCCTCATCCGTATGGGCATTGCCGGTACGGGCGATGTGGAGAAAAACTTCACGCCAAGCGGCCTGATCGCGACTTTCCGCGCGCCGCTATCGCTTGTCATGGAACTCGGCGAGTAATCTCAGAAAATAATCAGCGCTGAGGGACGCGGCTTAGCTCGCGCCGCCCTTGAGAAGACGCGATTTCTGGCGGTTCCAGTCGCGTTCCTTCTCCGTCTCGCGCTTGTCGTGCAGCTTCTTACCCTTGGCAAGCGCCAGTTCCAGCTTCGCCCGGCCCTTGTCGTTGAAGTAAATCTTCAACGGCACCAGCGTCATGCCTTCGCGGTTGATGCCCACGCGCATGCGGTTGATTTCCCGCTTGGATAACAGCAGCTTGCGACGGCGGCGCGGCTCGTGGTTGAAACGGTTGGCCTGCAGATATTCCGGCAGATGCGAGTTGATCAGCCAGATTTCATTGCCCTCATCCGACGCATAGGATTCGGCAATATTCGCCTTGCCATCGCGCAGGGCTTTGACCTCCGTGCCAGTCAGCACGATTCCAGCCTCGTATGTATCGAGGATTTCGTAGTTGAAGCGAGCCTTGCGGTTTTCCGCAACGATCTTGTTTACGACACGCTGACTGCCTTTGGGGGCCATGTTTCAATCCGTCTTTTATTCATCCGCAATGATCTGCGGTTCGGTCCCCTATGTAGTGGCAAAGGTGCCGAAAGTGAAGGTGCGCCGTTACCAGCGCACCTCGGCTTTATTTCAGTTGATCAGGCCTGCATGTTTCAGCGCGGCGTCGATGGCGGTTTCCGTTGCTGGTTCCAACGTGTCCATCAGTGGCGAGCGGACCTTGCGGCTGCCATTGCGGGTGCGTGACAGAGCATATTTCGTGCCGCAAACGCCGGGCTCGATGAAGATGGCCTTGTGCAGCGGCATGAGGCGATCCTGATATTCCAGCGCCAGTGCATAATTTCCGGCAAGCGTTGCCGCCTGAAACTCCGCACAGAGACGCGGCGCGACATTGGCCGCAACGGAGATACAGCCAACGCCACCATGGGCGTTGAAGCCGAGCGCCGTTGCATCTTCGCCAGACAGCTGGACGAAGTCCTTGCCACAGGCAATGCGCTGCTCCGACACACGGTCGATCTTGCCGGTCGCGTCTTTGACGCCGACGATGTTCTTATGCGCCTTGACCAGCGCGCCCATCGTTTCCGGCGACATGTCGATGACGGAGCGCGGCGGAATATTGTAGATGATGATGGGCAGCGTCACCGCTTCGGCAATGGCGGAGAAATGCGCAAACAGGCCCTTCTGCGTCGGCTTGTTGTAATAGGGCGTCACCACCAGCAGCGCATCTGCGCCCACTTCCTGCGCATGCAGGGCAAGCTCAATGGCTTCACGGGTGTTGTTGGAGCCTGCGCCAGCAATGACCGGAACCCGTTTGCCCGCCGTTTCCACGCACAGTTCAACGACCCGTTTGTGCTCGTCATGGGACAGGGTTGGAGATTCCCCTGTGGTTCCGACAGGCACGAGGCCGCTGCTGCCTTCGGCAATCTGCCACTCCACATGGGCGGCAAACGCCGTTTCGTCCACAGCGCCATCGGCGGTGAACGGCGTAATGAGGGCGGGAATGGATCCCTTGAACATGCAAAACTCCTTGCGGTGAGCCAGTTCATGCTTCAGCCGCATTCCATGATTAAAACGATGTCACATTAGTGTGGGGCAAAGCCACCGACAAGCGGGCAAAAGCGTCTTTTGAGCCTCGAAACGCAAATAGTTTCAGAGCTTGTGAATACGCTGGAATTGCACCCGACAAACAACGGGCAAAGCGCCTAACAAAGCCGTCTCTGACCGAAATTTGATCGAATGCGAGGTGTCTCGGTAAGGTTTCGTTAATGCTGAAAGCGGCTAATGGAAGGCATATGATCCGCCAGAGATCGGCCCGCAAAGATCGGTTTCCGGTGCAGGCTTGAACACAAACTTGGGGTGGCTGAGGCGAGCCGTTCCGAAGTCGCGAGTAGAGGCATGAAGAAAACAGCTTTGAGCTTGGTGGCCGCGGGCCTTGCCGCAACCGTGTGGAGCGCCTGGGCAGGCCCGGCCCCTGACGGCGTTGTGCCCTTGCCCTACGTCAAACCGAATGCACCCACCGTGCCTGCCTTTTTGCCTGCGACACCCGATGTTACCGGCTCCATCATTCGCCCCAACGCCCCGCTTGACGTATCGGACCTGAAGGCCGGTCTCGATGCTCTGTCCAGCCGCGATGCGTTGCGCGCCATTTCCATTCGCAACGCCCTGCCCGCCACCAGCCTCGACCGTCACATTCTGACATGGGCCATTGCGATCTCTGGCCAGAAGGATGTTGCGTCCAGCGAAATCGCCATCGCCCAGAAGGAACTCGCCGGTTGGCCGGGCGTCGCTACCTTCCGCGCCAATTCCGAACGCGCACTTTTGCGGGAAAACCCGCCCGCAGCGCAGGTCATCGCCACCTTCGGCACCACCAGCCCGGAAACGCCGGAAGGCACGATTGCGCTTGCATTGGCGCTGAACGCATCCGGCAACTCGGCGCAGGCGCAAAAGCTCATCCGCCAGCTATGGGCCAGCGAAGGCATGGATACGGATCTGGAAGATCGGGTCATGGCCCAGTTTCCCGGCCTTCTCTCGGCTGTCGATCACAAGGCGCGCATGGATTACCTGATGTATCGCAGCCGCGTGAGCCAGGCGAAGCGCTTTGGCGATCTCGGCAAGGCGCCGTCGCTCTACACCGCATGGGCCGCCGTGCTGCAAAGAACGAAGAATGCACCGGCAGCACTCACTGCCGTCAGCCCCGAACTGCGCAATGATCCCGCCTATCTATTTGCTCGCGTGGAAAGCCTCCGCCATCAGCAGAAATACGAGGACGCCGCAAAGCTGCTGGCGCAAGCGCCGAACGATCAGGCAAAACTCGTCAATCCCGGTGAATGGTGGAACGAGCGGCGAATCATCGCGCGCGGGCTGGCCGATCTCGGCGATTTCAAGCAGGCCTACCTCATCACCGCCAACCACTCGGCGACATCGGCGGTGGATATTGCCGATGCGGAATTCCACGCCGGCTGGTACGCGCTGCGGGCGCTGCAAAACCCGGCTGCGGCGGCGAAACATTTCAACGCGCTACTCGCGACTTCGAACCGTCCACTTTCATCGTCGCGCGCCTATTATTGGCTGGGCCGCGCCGCCGAAGCTGGCGGGCCTGGCAATGCGCGTGACTTTTTTACCAAGGCAGCAGCCCACCCCGGCACATTCTACGGCCAGCTGGCGGCAGCGCGAATCGGCACGACGACGATCAATGTCACCTACCCTTCCCCCACGGACGCGGACAGACATACCTTTGCCGACCGCGAAGCGGTGCGCGCGATAGAGCGGCTGGAAGCGGCTGGCTATAGCTGGCGCGCAGATAGCCTCTACCGTGCATTGGCCGAACAGATCGACAGCCCCGGCGAACTCGCGATTCTCGCCGCGCGTGCGGAAAGAAACAACAATCATCAGGTCTCGCTGCAAATCGGCAAGACCGCCTTCAGCCGCGGTATCGATGCCGCAGCCCTCGCCTATCCCATTGGCGTTATTCCCGGCAGCGCCAATATTTCCGGCTCCGGCAAGGCGCTGGCTTATGCCATCGCCAGACAGGAAAGCGCGTTTAACCCCGCAGCCGTCTCCCCTGCCAATGCGCGCGGCCTCCTGCAACTTCTGCCTGGCACCGCAAAAGGCGTCGCCAGCCGCCACGGCATGGACTTCACCCAAGCCAAGCTGACGACCGACGCCGGCTACAACGCCACGCTCGGCGCGCACTATCTCGGCGAACAGATCGACAGCTTCGGCGGCTCCTACATCCTCACCTTCGTCGCCTATAATGCAGGCCCCAAACGCGTCCCAGAATGGATCACCCGCTACGGCGACCCCCGCGGCAAACCCATCGACGACGTGGTCGACTGGATCGAACGCATCCCCTTCCCCGAAACCCGCAACTACGTGCAGCGGGTGATGGAAAACTACCAAATCTACAAAACCCGCCTCGGCGAAAAAGCCGACATCGTCTCCGACCTAAGGAACGGCCGCCCGGGCTGAGTGACACGCAAGAGGCGAGCAAGATGTAAAGCGCCGAGAGATCGGCGCTTTTTTTGTTCGCCAGCGCTGGTTGCTCGCTTCAACCAGCTCGAAGTGCACACGCGCCAACTGAAAACGAAAAAGCCCGGCTCAAGAGCCGGGCTTTCCATCACTGACTGGAAGTCAGATCAGATTAGAAGTCGCGCTGAAGGCGAACGAAGCCAGTGACCTGGTCCTTAGAACCGTCACGGTCAACGTAGTTAGCAGTAACCTTGCTGGAGAAGCCATCGGTGATCTTGTAATCAACCGTTACGCCAGCGCGCCACTCGTCGTTGTTCGTGAAGTCGTTCAGGTAGTAGGTGGACGTGGTGTTAAGACCAAGTACGCCAGGTGCAGTGTCAAGCGTTGTGGTGTCCGCAACATTGCCAGAATACTGGAATGCAGGCGTAATCGTCAGCTTGTCGGTTGCCTTGATTGCATATTCAACTGCAACGGCCCACTCAGATTCAGCGTAGTAAGCGTTGTAGCCGGAAGCCCAAACACCTGCCAGGCCGAGAGTGCCAGGACCGATGTCAGCAAATACCATCGCGCGAACCGCGCCTTCTTCCTGATCTACGTCGTAAGAACCGATCAGCTGAAGGGTAGCTGCGCCGAACTTTGCGCCAACGCCGCCAGTGATACCAACGTTGTTGTCAGCTTCGCGCGAAGCTGTGGTGAATACAGGTGCGCCACCTACGAAAGTAACGCCGGTAACGAAGTTGTTCTTGCCTTCAAGTTCGTCGACCGAAACGCCAGCCCAGAAAGAGCCTGCATCGTAGGTGTAACGAATGGAGTTGAACAGTGTGTTCGTGGACAGAACGTCGGTTTCGCCCGAGAGATCATCATCCCACCAGCTGTAGAACTTGCCGACCTTCAGGCCGCCGAGCTCAATAAATGCCTGCTGGATGTTGAGGCCAGAATCGCCATCACGGTCAGCATCGCCACGGAACTCGATGAAACCACGCAGAGCGCCGAGCTCGGTGTCTGTGCGAGTGTCAACGTTGAACTGGGCGCGTGTAAAGGAATCCCAATCAGACGTGCCGGATTCGTCACGACCGAAGTCTGTCTGGAAACGAATGTAACCGCCGAACTTCAAGCAAGTTTCGGTGCCTGGGATGTAGAAGAAGCCAGTGCCGAAAGCGTCGCAAACGCGAACGTATTCGAGGGGCTCAGGCTCAGCAGCGACGATAGCGTCAGCAGCCTGGGCGCCGGATACTGCTGCGAGAGCCGCAGCGGAGCCGATCAAAAGGCTCTTAATGTTCATGGTTGACCTCCAGTCAAAGTGGTTCAAGCAACAGTGGGAATGCAGAAATTGCTGTGCTGCTCTGTGATTGATTAAACTGAAAAGGTGAGATTCGCGCAATCGTGAAGGAAACAATTTCGTCACAATGCAGTCCGCTTCATGCCACGCTGTTGCCAATTCGCTACAAATTGATCCTTGCAACGTGAGAGTGTTACCCAACCATTAACGCAAGCCTTTGTGAAAACCGTCCGCCATAAAACTTTTCTCACAGCTCCAAACGAAAAAACCCGGCTCGAAAGCCGGGTTTTCCTTCACTGACAAAAGTCAGATCAGATTATTAGAAGTTACGCTGCAGGCGAACGAAGCCGGTGACCTGATCGTCACGACCATCTTCGTCGTAGTAGTTTGCAGTTACCTTCGTTGTCAGGCCGTCAGTGATCTTGTAGTCAACCGTTACGCCAGCAGTCCAAGCATCGCGGTTAGACCAATCCGAGTTGCGAACTGTGGAAGAGTCGCTGGAGATTGCAGTACCGAGAACGCCGGTGGCAGCACCAGCAGAGTTGATGCGAACTGCATCAGCAACATTGCCGAACCACTGAGCGCCAGGGGTGATCGTCAGACGATCAGTTGCCTTGATTGCGTATTCAGCAGCAACTGCCCACTCAGAGCGCGTGTAGTATGCGTTTGCGCCGGAGGAGTAAACACCAGCTAGGCCGAGTGTGCCAGGACCGATGTCAGCAGTGCCCATCAGACGAACAGCGCCTTCTTCACGGTCGGTGTCGTAGCCGCCGATCAGCTGAAGCGTGAAACCGCCGAGCTTTGTGCCAACGCCTGCTGCGATGCCAACGTTGTTATCAGTCTCGGACGGACCAGCAAACGCACCTACCGGAGTAGTTACAACTGGACGAACACGGCTACCGAAGCCTTCCAGCTCATCAACCGAAACGCCAGCCCAGAAAGAGCCTGCGTCGTATGTGTAACGAACGGAGTTGAACAGCGTAGCGGAGTTGATGTAGTCGGTTTCGCCAGACAGGCTGTCGTCCCACCAGCTGTAGAACTTACCGACTTTCAGGCCACCGAGTTCGATGAATGCCTGCTGAATGTTGAGGCCGGAATCGCCATCACGGTCAGCATCGCCACGGAATTCGATGAAGCCACGCAGAGCGCCGAGTTCGGTGTCCGAACGGGTGTCAACGTTGAACTGAGCGCGTGTGAACGAATCCCAGTCAGACGTACCGGAAGCGTCGCGAGCAACAGTTGTCTGGAAACGGATGTAACCAGAGAACTTCAGGCAGGTTTCGGTGCCTGGGATGTAGAAGAAGCCTGTGCCGAAAGCGTCGCAAACGCGAACGTATTCGAGGGGCTCTGGCTCAGCAGCGACGATTGCGTCGGCAGCCTGGGCGCCAGATACTGCTGCGAGAGCCGCAGCGGAGCCGATCAAAAGGCTCTTGATGTTCATGTTGACCTCCAGTCAAGTTTCAAAAGGGTCTGGGTTCTTAAGCTGAAGGACAGCATTCCCTGCCCCATTCCCGTGTTTTTTGAAAACGGACGATCCACCGCCTCGCTTTCGTTGGTGAAAATACAAAAGGCTGGCGCGCTTGCAATCCGCAAAAGCAGTTATGACAGTTTTCCCAGCCTGCTTCATTTTAGCATGTTGCCCAAAAAACACATTTGGGTGAGCAGCGTGGTGCAAAAGTTTACGAAAGCTTAAAAAATGCGTTGTGAATCCGAGACTTAAAGGGACTGGAAACAAATTGGCGGGGCATCGGATATATTAGAAAAGCGCTATAAGGCAGCGTCTTTGGTGCTTCGCTTTGTATTAAGGTACGCAATCCATCCGGCTCTCCGATCTCGATATGGTCGATAACAGTCATGCGCCGCACCCATCAGCAACAGAATCATCTTGCCTCGATTCGCCACGGTACGAATCGGCTCGCTACGTTTCCTTGGCAGCGGGCCTCCAACAGACGTGGAAAACATTCAAAGGAATGGTTCTTTTTCGTCTCTTTATAGAAAAGGCCTTGCATTCAATTTTTTTACACAATAATCAGGCGGCACCGGAGAGGTGGCCGAGTGGTCGAAGGCGCTCCCCTGCTAAGGGAGTATACGTCAAAAGCGTATCGTGGGTTCGAATCCCATCCTCTCCGCCATGACCATTGATTTCATTGCATAATCTGGCTCAAATATCTTTCTCGTCATACTCTTGATCGTGGCTTTATTGCCCGCTTGATCGCGTCTTTTGGCGAAAATCGCGCCATATCCAGCCTTCCACCGCTTCGCGGTGACTGCCCGCCCTCCCGGAGGTAAACTTTATTGCGGTTTTCCCGGTCCCGTGCGATGGTCTTTTCACTCTTCTTGCTTCTTTCCGTTTCTTCTTTTCTGTGGCCCGCCTCGCTCTAACCAGCGCGGCGGGTTTTCTTTTTTTTGGAAAATTGGCAACATCATGCAACTTAAACTGCTACCAGTTGCTTCGTACGGTATCGTACAAGGGCTTGAAGCAGAGCCAATCCTCTAATGATGCAGGGTATGGCAATGCTGAACGGAAATGTTTCGGTTCTGGTCGTGGAAGACGAACCTCTGATTCGGATGGCTCTAGTAGACGAGCTGATGTCAGAAGGCTTCGTTGTGGAGGAAGCTGATAGCGCTGATCGTGCTATCTTTCTTCTGGAGAGAAACCCTCAAATAAGGCTGGTCGTCACTGACATCGAGATGCCCGGAACCATGGACGGCCTCAAGTTGGCTGCGTTCGTAAGGGACCGCTGGCCACCGATAAAAATTATCATTGCGTCAGGACGAATTACACCCGGCCCGGTCGATCTGCCTAGCGGTTGCGATTTCATCAGCAAACCATTCGGGTTCCAACAGATAGCCGAAACTGTTCGAGCAGCCTTGTCTTAGGGTGCGCAAACGACGAGAAGCCCCACGGCGAACCGTAGGGCTTTGGTTAGGCGGCTTTGTATAGCGCCTTCAGTTCTTTTATGTCCTCGGCCAACATGCTGCTGTAGGAAGCGGCGGCGGCTTCAGCGATGGCCTTCGCGAAGGGCGAACCGTCCACCCACTTCACGGGAGACTGGCCTGTCTTCGGCGTTACTGAAGTCACCATAAACCCATATTCGTGATCGTGACACAGAACGATATCGCGCAGAGTCATTTGCAAATCGGTTAGGAACACCTCAACTCTCGCCAGCTTTCGAAAGCCTGTATTGTGATCATGACCGCTAATTGGCTCAATGCTGATTGTCTTAATCTTCAAGGCTTGCCCTCCTCTGCAATGATTGTGACGAAATCCCCTTTCTGAGAAGGATTGATGAGTTTGACGTTGTATCTGCGGTTTTCGCGGGTATCGCGAATGTACCATGTCGTGTTGATGGCCTTGGCTTTCGGCTGCATGCGGATTGTGATTTCCACGGTGCGAACGCCGGTAGGAATGCCGTTAAGTACGATTTGATCACCTGTCCGAACGTCGAATCGTCCGGCAGTGGTGAATTGCAAAGCAGGCGGGCCAGCGCCGGGAATGACGGTCCCAAAACCGTCATCCGAATCAGTTGGTTTCCAGAAGCCGAAGGAACGGCGAAGATCGCCGCCCCCAGTCATTGCTGTACCTCCGATGCCTGGGCATTTTGTGACACGCCGAGACGGGCCATGTTCAACGGCTCCATGTAGGTATCGCCGCCGGGAACCTTGCTCATGTTCTCAAAGCCGCGAATCTCATCAACCGACAAGAAACCAGCTTCACGGCCAATCTTGTAAGCAGCGTAGCGGGTAGCAAGATCACCTCGCAGAAGCCCCGATAAATCGTGCTCGATATAGTGTGTCTTGCGAGCTTCAGGCGAAAGCAGCGTAACGTTGTAGACGCTTTCGATTCGCTTGGCCCATGGCGCAAGGACTCGAGTCACGAGAGCGCGGCTTTCTTCACCGATGTTGCTATAGGTCGCATCGTCTGTGATACCGACTGCGGAAGGCGGGACGCCATACACGCGGCAGATATCGAGATTGGACAGCTTACGGCTTTCGAGGAATTCCGAGTCCTTTGCGGAAAACTGGAACGTCTCAAATTTCGCGCCACCATCCAAAACCATGACCTCGTTCGCCTTTAACTGACCGACGAAACGCTCCTTGAACTTGGCAATCGCTGATTCTTTTCCGTTGCCTGCGAGCTTTTCCGGGAAGATCAGTGCGCCAGCCGGACGGAAAGCATTTTCAGCTGCCGCGCCTGCCGTGTCCTGTTGAGCCAAGGCCAGCCCGAAGGTAGCGTTTGCGATCTGGATAGGCGAAAGGCCTAGAACGCCGTCTGTGGTCCGATAGCGTACGTGCAAGATTTCGTCTTGCGTGTATGTCTGCGTTCCACCGTTCTGCAATGCGACCTTATAGCGAAGGCGTCCGGTAGAAAGCCGCTCCACCGTGACAGAAGGCGACGGGATAGGATGCAGCGCGATAATCTGGCTACGGCCATTCCGTTCGATCCGGGCATAAGCGTTGCCGTACATCAGCGCGGCCACATTCATCCATTCCCGGCCTTCAAACGCGGTCAGGAAGGGCGAAAACGAATCCTTCAGCACTGTATAAAGCGAATGATCAGAAGCCGTTTCCCGGCCACCGTCATCCGTTTTACGGTAGACCTTCAGCGGAACCGCCGCCAGTTGCTCCGCGACAAGCTGGATGCACCGATGGGCAACGGCATGGCCGGAAGCCTTCTCGATATCGGCACGGGCCTGCCAGCGCGCACCAAGGAATTCACCTAGAAACGGGTCGCTTGAGGCTACGGCCCGTGCTTCTTGCGATTTAAACGGCCACATATTCACCTCCTTCCAGTTCCAAGATTCGAATGCGTCGTTGCGCGTCTGTCATTGGCTTGCGCGACCGGACAGCAAGCGACGTGCCGGAATAAGCCGGAAACGCCTGCACAACGCTGATTTCGCGAAGGTCAACGGCCTTCAGTGTCCGCTTTTCGCCATGCCATTCTTCGCCGCCCTCCGGCACGTTGAAGCCGAAGCTCATTCCGCCAATGTCTGAGCGGGCAGCGAGCGCAGCGATATCACGGCCTAGCTGTGTGTCTGGAAGGTCCAGTTCGAACCGGAGTCCCTTCTGATCCTCTGAGAGGATCAGGCTACCCGACCCACTACGGCCCAACACTTTGCCGGGGTCATGATCGACCAAAGCGAGAATATCCGGGTTCGAACGAAGCGAAGCACCGAAAGCGCCTGTCTGAATTACTTCGCTGAAATCGCCAATCCGGGTTTCATGGCCGAATGTGGCGACATAGCCGGACAGTTTCTTTCCTACGGCCTTAACGTCAGTTGCCGCACGTTTTTCAAAGTTGCTCAAAATGATACCTCCCTGAATGGCTGCACAAGGGCGTCAACGCCGAATGCGATTGCTTGTGGTGGTTTCTCCGCTGCGGCTTCGCGGTACGAATACCAATGGCCGACCAAAAGGAGGATTGCATGTTTTACGGGAGGCTGTGCCGGACTGGCGATGGTGACGCCGATTTCCGAAACGTAGCCTTCAGCCGCAAGAATCAGACCTGAGATGTAAGTGTCATCCTCCGCGTAATCTACGCGGAGGTGAGTCTTAGTCTCGGCCAGCGAGACAGCCGCCATATTAGGCGACGGCCTTCCATGCGAATGCTTCAGGATGGCGGATCGCCACGTCAGCATCAAGGAACGCATGCAGGCGGAGACCGCCCTTCGAAGCGTCTGTGTACGGGTTGGCGAGAATATCAACGCCCGACCAGTAGCCGATAAGAAGGTTTGCCCATGCGCCGAAGATCAGTGGGTTTTCACCGGCAATCGTCGGAACCTGATTCGTGGCAACGACGCGCTCACCGTGGAACGTCTCAGCCGTGGTAAGATTGCGCTGCTGGCCGTCCTTCAGCTTGCGGGCAACGGCCATCAAGGCCGGATTGGTCAAGAAACCTGTGGTGCCGGTTACGTCGTCAATCTGGAGCGCCGCGATAAGGTCCGCCGCAATGTCGCTCAGGTCCGTTGCCGTGGTTGCGCTTTCTGGAATCTGCGTAAGGATGCCGACCGGCTGCTTTGCGGCAGCGGTGCCGTTGATAGCGGCCTTGTCGAGAGCCTGCGCAAGCACAAATGCCAAGTCCTGACGAAGTACGTTTTCGAGCGCCACGCCGTTCTGAAGCAGCAAGCGGCGAGACAGGTACATTTCGCCAGAAACCGTCTTCGGAGACAGCGACACCTTATCAAAGGTCGCATCGCTTGCCGTGGTTGCCTCGTCCTCATTCACCCAATAGGCCTGCGGGCCAGATGCAAGGCGAGGAAGGTCAAGATTGCCCGTGAGGCCAGAAATGACTGTTGCGCCAAGAGACTGGACTGCGAGAACTGGACGAAGACGGTCAATAAGGCCACCCATGTTCGTTGCGACGGTGTTGCCAGCGGTGCCGGTAGTCAGCATGGCGCGGTTCTCTTCACCGAAGATAAGCGACGTAGGGACCATAACGCCGCGCACTTCGCGACCCTTGGAAAGTTCGTCATGTACTTCGCGTTCAACGCCGGTCAGGCTATCGCCATTGCCTTCGCGGATCGCCTTGGAAACAGAATAGGAACGCAGTTCGCGAGCCATGCCGTTATCAGCCGGTGCGGCTTCGTGGCGCTCGAATTCTGCGATGGTTGCTGCATTCTTGATCTGACCATCAAGAGCGCGGATTTCGGTTTCCAGTGCCGTGAACGCGGCTGTGTCCGGGTTTTCGCCAAGAGCCTTGATGGCTGCGAGTTTGGTCGAGCGTGTTTCACGGAGGTGGAAAAGATTGGTCAAATAGGTCTCCTTTTCTGGATAAGCGCGCAAAGAGCCACGCCGACGCGGAATTGCTCGGATTGGGTAGGCGCAACAATGTTATTGTTTGTCGTAGGTGTTGCCTGCGGCAACATGCTGCCCGCCCCTCATTCGGGACAGGCTCGCCGGTTCAAGTCTTGTGCTTGCGTCCGGTGATTGTGGTTATACTCCGTTTTTCTTGCTGATCAACAGTAAAACGCGAAAAGCAACGAAGTATATTTCTTCATCGTTTGCTTGACAAAACACCCGACTGGATTTTTTTGGTTAGCTCTACGTTCACATCAAAGCCCGTCGCTGCCGTGCTGATCGCGGGAACGTTAAAGCCTTCTTCTCCCTGTACTCTGCCTTCAGGCACACGTCCGGGTTCGTATTGTATCGGTTCAAAATGCCAGCCGTCCGAGTCATCTCTAGTACAAACGAAGTCTACCACTGAATTATGATTAACGTTTCCGCTATACCACTTGCTCAGAATAACCGTTTCAAGCGAGAAACCTTTGCCTTCTATTGTCATTACTTCCTCCTTAAGCATCCTCCATAAGACACGCTGGAAGAGCGTCGTCTTCCGTGTGTCGCGCCGCAGTCTGCAACGCCATGGCGAGTGCTACAAGTCCATCAATGCGCCCGGAGGCCTTCGACTTATCAAGCTTTCGTGCGCCGGACGGGTCTTTCGTAATGACAGCATTGGCAGCGCACATCTTCATGAGCGGGTTTCCAGCATGATTCACCTTCTGTTGCGCGACCGCGACTTCCAGCATGTCAACGGCTGGAGACATGTCTTTGTAGCCCTGCCCGAACGGCTGAAGCGGCAAATCAATCGAAGCCTTCGCCAGTTCGCGCCGTAAGTCCTCAATGCGCCAACGGTCAAAGGCAATCTCTTTGATATCGAACCTTCCGGCCTCGTCTGCGATGTATTCGGCCACGGCCTGCGGATCGATGACTTTTCCGGGCAACAGCGTGAGCCGTGACGACTCCTGACGCGCCCAAATGTCATAAGGAACGCGGTCATTCTCGCTTTTCCCGGCGATATCGAACTCCGGCAGAAAGAACCGTGGCAACACCGTAGAGCGGCCATCCTCTTCCGGGAAAACCAAAACGAAGGCCGTCAAATCTCGTGCCGCCGACAGGTCAAGAGCGCCATAGCATTCCCTGCCCTCAAGCGCGGTGTCGTCAATCGGGCCTAGATCGCAATCGTTCCACTCCCGCGCCGCTATGAATCGGACGGTGCCGTCAATCCGCTGGTTGAGAATCTTGTTTCGGAAATCGGCTTCCTTCGATGGAATCCGCTTTGCCTGTCCCGCCATGCGCTCAACTTGCTCCAGTTGCAGGAAGTCGCCTAGCGCTGGATTGGCCCTGATCCACGTATCGTAATCCCAAGGATCGTCGTCCGGGTCAGTCGTGAACAAGGCTAGATGAAAGGTTTCGTCTTCAATCTCGCCCGTTTTGACCTTCAAGCCATAGTCGATCATCTCCGAAAAGAAATGGGTGTCATCTTTAGCCTGTGTGCTGATCACAACAATTAGCGGCTCATCACGCGCACCAAGGGCGGAATCCATTGCGTCGAACAGGTCGCGCTTCGGCCAATATCCCGCTTCGTCGGCAAGGAAGAATGATGGCGACAAACCAAGCTTGGAATCAGCATCCGCGCTCACAGCCTTCAGAACGGACCCTTCACCGGGATAACCGGCCTCGACTTCGATTTCCTTTGAGAACTTGATAATGTTCACACGTTCCGAAAGCTCGACATGAGCCTCCAGCATGGCCTTGCATTCCGCCCACGCCTTACCGGCCTGAATCTTATCCATCGCACCGAAGTACAATTCCCCGCGCTGTTCGGCTTCAGGTCCGACAAGATGGCAAAGTGCGAGCGCCGCGCTCAATCCGGTCTTTCCGTTCTTGCGGCCCATAGACAAGACGGCAGTTCGTACAGGACGACGGCCATATTCGTCAGTAGCGTAAATCGGCGCAAGAAACTCTTTGATCTGCCATTCACGAAGCTGCATGTTCTGGCCTGCGAGCTTGCCTTGTGTGATTTTCATGTCATTGACGAATGCGACGACGGCTTCCAATCTTGTGAGGCCTTCGACCTCCCAAGGGAGCACCTTACGGTGCTGCTGCCCGCCCATTATGTCACCTGACCGACCTTTCGGCTTGGCCCCGATGCCTCTCTTGCCCAACAAAACACCTCCTTTCAGGTATCAATTTTCTTGATCCTTTCTCTTGTGCGATCAAAATTTTTGAAATTATGTATGCGCGAATGCCCCACGCCGATCCCAGAGCCGTTGACTTCCGTCTTAAGAGGCCCCCCGGTCCTGCATTCGGCCAGAGAGGCCCGTCAGGCGTCACTCCAGCCTTCAGGGTCAATCGGATTGCCATCCACATCGAAGCCAGCCCACGCCCGCCTGAAGCCGCTGCTCTTGCCTGTCTTGGCTGTCTTCCTGTCCTTCGCATTGGTCTTGCGGTTATGGCAGCTTGCACACATGCTGGTTAGCCCGGACGTGGGTGGAAAGGCCAAGCCTCCCGCATTGATTGCCTTGTCGTGGTCAACCACTTCAGCAATGACGATGACACCACGCGCACGGCACGGCTCACAGACCGGACATTCCATCAGCTTCGCAATACGCAACCGCTGCCATTGCGCCGTGCAATAGGGCCATTTGCTCATGAGGGGCGGGCAGCTTCGGGCGTAGCCCGAACCTTGATCACCTTGACCGGAATAGGCTGGTGCTGTTTGGGCAACCGACCTTTCCTGCTATTGTGCGCCCACACTTGACGATTATAGCTGGAGCGCTTCATTGCAATGCAATCCAACGACCACGGGCCAAACATTCGACCAGACCACGACGCTTCAGACGCAACAGGATTTCATTCATTTGAATCCGGGTGTAGCCAGCTAGACGCCCTAGGTTGACGGGTGATGCCGGTAAGGTCCGCTTGCGCAGGATCGTAAGCACCTTCTCGTCAGGTTCAGCCAATCCACTCCATGCGACCGGCTTGCCGACCAGCGCGTTGATTACGGTTTGGTTCTCAACGTGCATATTTCGCCCTCCGTTTTTCGTGACGCTCTAGCCTCTCCGACATTTCCTCTTTCGCCTTATCGGCACCCTTGATGGCGCGAGCAAATCTTTCGCCGCTCACATGAAACTCGTGGACTTGACCTTCTTCCTCCCTAACCAGCTTGCCGCCCAACAACCGAGACCGCATCGTAAGGTAGTAGCCATCCTCAACCGCAATGACCTCGTAAGCGCGTGGCTTTCGATTTGATACAAGCTCATCGTCTATGAGATACATGCCATTCCACCATTCTGCTTTTTCCATTTCGTATTCTCCCTTCGTCTAAATGATAGGTACAAGCGGTAGTTACGGTAGTTTGCACAAACCGAAATACCCTTACTACCGATACTATTTAATGTGATGCTAGAAGGACTTAGCTAATCAGTCCAAATATTAGCAATGTTGAAACTACCGTAACTACCGTTCCTACTTCATGGTATGGTAGTTTCGTTCGTCATTAGCTTTTCGGCTCTAGGCCGCGCAGAACCCATTTGCCACGTCCAACCCGTGTAACCTTATGGCTCTGGCTCAACCGCTTGAGGCTCTTCGAAACATCAAGAGGCTTTTCGTGGATAACCGCTGCCAGTTCGCTCGGTCCAATAGCGTTGCCGTTCATGAACCCAAGCTGCTCCAAAATCTTCGCCGTTACGTCGCCGTATTCCCTACGGTCGCTATCGTCGCTTTCGGTATCCATTTCCCAAACGCAAGCGTCGGCGTCGAACCGGACCTTGAAGTCGAATTCCTGAAAGTCGCGACCACGGCCATAAAGCTCCAAATCGCCATTTTCATTTGGGACAAGCAATATCGTTCCATCCGCCGCGCCCGAAATGCCGCCCGTCCCGCTCACGCGGTCGAAGGGGTCAACCGCGCTGGCACTGCCCTTGTTCGTGTGGTGCACGATGACAATGCAAACGCGATACTTGTTCGCCAGCTTCGTTAGAGGCCGCACGTCGCCATAATCCCGCTCGTAAGGATCAACTTTGCCCTTCCGTGGCTCTCGAAACATTTTGAGAACGTCCACGATGACCAACGATGCGTCAGGATGATCTTGCAACCACTCTTCCACCTCCTTCAGCCCGCCTTTCTCTGCGGTAGGTATCTGGATTTGGAAGTCGAGCGCATCCGTGAATGATTCCGCGCCTTCAATTTCCTGCTTTCCCAACCGATCCTGAAGGCGAATAAAGCCGTCTTCGAGCGCAAGATACAAAACGTCGCCTTGCTCCGTCCTATGCCCCATAAATGGAATGCCAGCCTCAACACAGCGCGCAAGCTGTAGCGAAAGCCATGACTTGCCCTGCTTCGGCGGACCGACTAGGAGCAAGCACCCGGCAGGGAACAACCCCTCTACGATCTGGCGCGGCTTTTCAAACCTGCGTCGCATCAATTGCTTTGCTGTCAGTCTGACTTCTTCTGGCTCTTCCTCAAATTCGGGCTTTGGCTTCTCGTCCCGCGCTTTTGTTCTTCGGGCTGATCGCGCTCCTAGCTTCTCGAAGTTGAACTTGCCCTTCCAGCCGTGGCCGTCATCTTCTGCATGCGATTCCGTCATCAGTGCGCGGTGCGAGACGCGATCCGCTCATCAAGCCAGCCTGTGACCTCAGACCGAACGTAAGCAAACCGTCGCTCGCTTATCTGGATAGGTTTCGGAAATAGACCGGCAGCGGCCATTGCGGCCAGTTGAACGGTTGAAAGCGTCGTTTCGGTTGCCGCATCCTTGGCAGAAATTAGACGCGGTTGGGCATTCTCGGACATGGGTTCTCCTTTGCTGTTTCGTATGGTTTCCTTTCACCAGCGGAGACGGGGCGGGCAGCAGCAAGGCCTTTAGGCCGCGCAGATATCCAGCCGGTCGAGCCGGTACAGGGTTCAAATTGTAAAGATTGTGTCGGGGTCCACGCATAATGCAGGCAACGTTCAAGACGTGCAGGGCTTCCGCGCTTCGGGCAACGAGGGTTCACTACCACGCAAGATTATTGCGCGTCAACTCAATTTACAGCAATATATGAAAAATAGTGAAGTTGCTGTGTTCAGCCTTCCAGATAGACACCCCAGTCCGTCATAAGGGCGCGCCTCTTATCCATGGCTGTTGACCGACGATAGGCCCTTTCGACCTTGTTTCCGACCATATGCGCCAAGCATTCTTCGGCTGTCTCACGGGCGTGGGTAGTCTCGTTTCCAGCCCAATCACGGAACATAGAGCGCAGCCCGTGCAACGTCGCCACCTTATCACCGCTGGCAAGGCGCAAGGCTTTCGTCATGGCAACGCCCGTAACTGGCTGACCGCCCTTATGACCTTCAAACAGGAAATCGCACGTTGCCAGATTCCGCCGCTCTTCGATTATCTCAATCATGCGCGGGGTTAAAGGAACGATGTGTTCCACATGGGCCTTCATCCGCTCTGCCGGGATCGTCCATAGCTTTTCCTTCATGTCAAATTCGCTAAATGGCGCATTCAAGGCCTCAGAAAAGCGAACGGCAGACAGGGCAAGAAACTCCACGGCTCGCGCTGCCGTACCTTTGGATTTACGAAGGCCCTTGATGGCGTCCGGTGCGTTCCGGTAATCTAGTGCGGCATGGTTCTTCACAATGCGCTTCGTGCGCTTCGGCATAAGGATTTCAATAACCTTTTTGTCTGCCGGATCGTCGCCGCTGCACATTTTTTCAGCCTTACCATATTGCCAGACAGCGGATATCCGGCTTCGGGTGCGGTTGGCAGTCTCAACCTTTTCACTCCAAATGGGCGCAAGGCAGTTCACAACGTCAGTAGTCGTTATTGCGGACAGGGGAAGGCCGTGGAGTGGCTTCGCATACTCCCTCAGTGTCATAGACCATTGAGCCTTGGATGCCTCTCCCTTCAAGCCTGCGGCCTTATTGTCGATGACGATATCCATGATGTCTTTGAACGTCTTCGTTTGGTCGCTCGCGTCGCCGCCTCTTGCAAGCTTTTCGCGCAACTCTGCTGCCTTTTCCCGTGCCAATGACAGAGAGACAGGCGCGGTGCCGCTATCGTACCCGCCAAGGCCTCTTTCGTGGCGCTTGATTTTTCCGGTGCGCGAGTCCTTGCGTCGCCAAACGAAAACCCATGAACGTGAGCCTGTATCTCTTATACGGAGGAACAATCCGTCACCGTCGCAATAAATTCCAGCGCCCGACAGCTTCTTGATTTTCGTTTCAGTGAGGAGGTTTCGCGCCATTTCCGATGTCTCTTTCGTCATAACCTAGCAACGAAAAAATACGTAAAACTGGAGAAAAAACAAGCGGTTCGATACGTATTTTACGCATATTGGCTAGGCAAACGGACATCCTCTCCGCCATCAAAACAATCCCCCTACATTTCCCCTATATCAATGTCGCTGCACTGCGGAACATTCGTGGGCCTACTGCGTTACCACCTCGACCAACAGCAAGAGGTGATTTCAAATGGCTCAGACCAAATTGAACGTTGTGGAAGACACAGTCGAGAATCAGATTGCAGAGCTGCGTTCGCAGATTTCTTCGCTTTCCAAATCCGTTTCGGCGCGTGCGGGCACTTTTTCCGAAGATGCTTCTGAATTCGTAGACGAAGCACGTGGCCGTGTGCAGCGCGTGGCACAGACCGCCGCTCAGACGGTGAAGGCGCAGGGCCACAATGTGGTTGAAGCCGTGAAGGAAAATCCAGGCACGGCAACATCGCTGCTGACAGTTGTCGGCGCGCTGGGCTTTGCTCTCGGCTATTTCGTCGCGACAGCGGCCAATGAGCAGAAGAGCAGCAGCATTTATCGCTGGCGCTGATTTTTCATAACCATTCATGAGAGGCAGGGAGAATCGCTCTCCTTGCCTTTTTTGTTATTCTGGAGCGCCAATGCTCCAGCACGATCTTAAGGGAGAACCGCGATGCACTTTACCGAAGAACTGGAAACCGCCCTTGCCGCCTTTGCCAACGAAAGCAATCTGGGCCGCGAAGAGGCGATCCAGCGCATTTTGAGAGAATGGCTGATCCGCGAGGGCTTTCTGTTTTCCGGCGAGGAAGGCATCCATCCGGCAAAGCTCAATGCCAGCAATGATGACTGAGTAGAATCAGTAGCTGGAAGCCTTCACGGCTTCCCCGCCCTTGTAGCGGGCGCAGAGCGCGCGGATAGCGTTTGAAAACTCCGTAACGTCAGCACCTACAGCCACAAAAGACGCGCCAAGCTCCAGATAGCGCTTATTGTAGGTCTCGTTGAAGGTTAGAATGCCAGCGGCCTTGCCTGCCGCCACGATTTTGCGGATCGCGCCTTCGATCACATCCTGCACTTCTTTCTCATCGATACGACCGAGATAGCCCATATCGGCGGCCAGATCTGCCGGGCCGATGAAAACGCCGTCGATTCCATCGACCTCGAGGATGTTATCGAGATCGGCAATGGCTGCACGCGTTTCCGCCTGTACCAACAGGCATAGGCCATCTGAGGCGCTTTGCGCATAATTCTCTATCGTGTTGAAACCCGATGCCCGCGCCACGGCAGCGCCCATGCCGCGAATGCCGCGCGGTGGATAATGCATGGCCGCGACCAGTTCCTGCGCCTGCGCCGCCGAGTCGACCATGGGAATGAGCAGCGTGCGTGCACCGGCATCCAGCAGTTGCTTGATGATCCAGCTTTCGCCCGTCGGCACCCGCACCACCGGCTCGGCTGGGGATGTGGCAAGCGCCCGTAACTGGTCAATGATGCTGCGCAGATCGTTCGGCCCATGCTCGCCGTCGATGACCAACCAGTCGAAACCGGCGGTTCCAGCAATCTCGGCGGTAATGGCCTCGCCCATGTCCAGCCACAGGCCGATTTGCGGCTTGCCCTGATGAATGGCGGTCTTGAAGCGGTTTTCTGAGACGGGCATGGAAAGTCCTTTAAGAAAGCAGCAATTTCAGGTCGGCGGAATGGTCGGCAAGGACAGCGCGATTCGGCTGCTTGCCGGTATCGAGCAGCTTCTTGCCGCTGACATAGGCCTTGGCATCGTTGATCGCATCCACGGCAACGAACTGGCCCTGCCGAAAATACCAGATAGAATGGCTGCCTTCGCGCTGGCCGGGGCGCAGCAGGGTCTCGTCAAAACCCATGTTGAAACCGGCAATCTGCAATTTCACATCATATTGGTCGGACCAGAACCACGGCTTCGGCTGATAGGGCTTGTCCTCGCCCGCCAGAACAACGGCGGCGGCCTCGGCCTGATCCACGGCATTCTGCACGGATTCCAGCCGGACATTCTGGCCGTTCAGCGGTAACAGGGCGCAATCACCCATGGCGTGAATATCCGGGTCGGACGTGCGGGTGAAGGCATCGACCAGAACGCCGTTGCCGATATCCAGCCCCGAATCGCGCGCCAGCCTGTCATTGGGGATGACGCCGATGCCGACGATAACGAAATCCACCTCGAGCATCGTGCCATCGGAAAGCTCTGCGGCGGTCACGCGCCCATCCGTGCCGATCAACCGCGTCAGCCCGGTCTTTTCGCGAATCGTAACGCCGCGGGATTGGTGAATGTCGCGCATGATGCTGGCGGTTTCGGCAGAGGCGACGCGTTGCAATATCCGGTCCGCCATTTCAATCAGCGTGACCTCCAGCCCCAGCTGCCGGGCAACGGCTGCCGCTTCCAGCCCGATATAGCCACCACCGATGACCAGCAATTTGCGGCCCGGCTGCATTTCTTCCATCAGCCGGTCGGCATCGCGCTTGTCGCGAACGGTCAGCACGCCATCCAGATCGCCGCCCACGCCCGCCGGTAAGGTGCGGGGCGTGGCGCCTGTGGCCAGCGCCAGCTTGTCATAGGAAAGGCGGCTGCCATCCTGCATGCGCACGGTCTTGGCGTTGCGGTCTACCTCCTCGACCCAGGTAGAAAGACGGAGATCGACATTGTTTTCGGCAAACCATTCGGCAGGCCGAAACTCCAGCCGATCGAAGCTCATTTCGCCCATCAGATATTTCTTGGAAAGCGGTGGGCGCTGGTAAGGCAGAACCGCCTCGGAGCCGACAATGGTAATTGGCCGCTCGTCCTTTAACGCGCGCAGTTTGGCGGCAAGGGAAAAGGCGGCCTGGCCCGCACCAACGATGACGAGTGTGCCTGCCATATGCTGCTCCATCAGTCCTAAAGTTCACCAAGGCGTAACGCCAAGTACGCAGCACGTCAACCACATTGACCGCCCGCCCTGCTGGCCAGACGCTTCGGCGAAACAGTTTTGCGCAACCTTCTGGGACTAAACACGTTTCAGCACGGGCGTCCGCGTCATCGGCAGGAAGCGCTGTGGCAAAACAGGCCAGAAACGTTGCAATTTGAACGTTTCCATTCAGCATTCGGCAATGAAGCGGGCGTAAGATTGTATCAAGAACAAAAAGGCAATCGGGAGGTTGTCATGGCGCTCAATATCAACATTAATGCGAACGACGCCGTTCCACAGGACGAGATGTATGAAAAATACAGTGTGGATCGTCCCGGCAAGATAACCTTTATCGGCCACCATCTCAGCGCCAAGAACACCATGCGCTGCCTCATCCGCAATATCTCGCTTTATGGTGCGGATATAGAAGTCAGCCCGCATCTGGATTTGCCGAGTAATTTCTATCTGGAAGTGCTGGGCATTCGCGATGAGATCGGCTGCACTTTGATCCGGCGTGAAGTGGAACAGGCAACGGTCGGCTTCAATATGTTGATCGACGCGGAATTCCTGCATCATATTCGCCGCCTGAGCTTTGAAACGGCGGTTTGACGGCCAGTCCGTTCTGCCTTGCGCGCCAAACACCCCTTTAAAAAACAACGGCAATGTTTCCGGCCCGCCTTGCGCGGGCCAATTTTGATTCTATTGTGAGGCCCGTCTTTCAACGGATAACGGAACTCTCTGAAATGTCCGCATTTTCGCGCTTTACGTCGCTCGCCGCTTCGCTTCCTTCCTCCGTGCCTTTCGTCGGGCCAGAGGCGATAGAGCGCAACCGCAAGCTCGCCGTTAAGGCACGAATCGGCGCGAATGAGAGCGGTTTCGGCCCTGCGCCTTCGGTGCTGGAGGCCATGAAGCAGGCGGCATCCGAGACCTGGATGTATTCCGACCCGGAAAACTTCGAATTGCGGGAAGCGCTCGCCATCTACCACGGCGTTTCGCGCGATAATATTGCCATCGGCAACGGCGTTGATGGACTTTTGGGAGAAATCGTGCGGCTGGTGGTGGAACCCGGCACGCCTGTTGTCACCTCCTATGGCGGTTACCCCACCTTCAACTACCATGTGAATGGCTTTGGCGGTCGTCTGGTCACCACACCCTATTTCGATGACCATGAAAATCTGGATGGCCTGCTCGATCAGGTCAAAAAGGAAAACGCGCCGCTGGTGTATTTCGCCAATCCGGATAACCCCATGGGCAGCTGGTGGGAAGCAAGCGAGGTTCTGACGTTCGCCAAGGCCCTGCCGGAAACCTGTCTGCTGGTGCTGGATGAGGCCTATTGCGAAACCGCGCCGGAAAGCGCCGTTCCCAGCGTCCGCGCCATGATCGGCATGCCCAATGTGCTGCGCATGCGCACCTTCTCCAAGGCTTACGGTCTGGCAGGCGCACGCGTGGGTTATGCCATCGGCACGCTGGGCAATGCGCAGGCCTTCGATAAAATCCGCAATCACTTCGGCATGCCCCGCGTGTCGGTCGCAGCCGCGCTGGCAGCTCTGAAGGATCAGGCCTATCTGCGCGATGTGGTCAAACGCATCGCCAACGCCCGCGAGCGCATCTCCACCATCGCCCGCCAGAATGGCCTCTCCCCCCTTCCCTCCGCCACCAACTTCGTCACCATCGATTGCCACAAGGACGGCGCTTACGCCAAAGCCATCGTGGACGGCCTGATGGAACACGGCGTCTTCGTCCGCATGCCCGGCGTAGAACCGCTGAACCGCTGCATCCGCGTGAGTGCGGCCCCGGACGCCAAGCTGGATTTGTTTGCCGAAGCGCTGCCGAAGGTGCTGACGGGGTTGGGTTGAGGCCTACCCAAGATCGAACAGCGATGCTTTTGGATATGGAAGCGCCAATGGCGGCATTTCGGCCAGTGAAAAATATCTGATCGATTTGGTCTCGCTATCCAATGGCGCCGACAGCCCTCGTTCGATGCGGCATGCAAAAAGCGTCACCACATATTCAACCCGATCGCCATTCGGATACACATATCGGAAATCCCGGCCACCGAAGACGTCGATGATTTTCTGGACACTCACCTCGAAGCCAGTTTCCTCTCTGACTTCCCGGATGATAGCCTGCCGCGGCGTTTCACCCGGTTCAATTGCGCCTGCGGGCAGGCTCCACGCCTCACCCGATGCCTTTCCCTGAAGCAATATGCGCCCCTCGTCATCGTGGATGACGGCTGCAACTGACGGCACGATCAAAAGCTCAGCGCCGATTTTGTCCCGAATTGCCGCGATGTAGGATGCCATGGATAAGCCGATGCCCATTAATAGACTGCCAGCAACATAATCGCGGTTTAAGATCACATTCTGACAAAACAAAAAAACCGTGCCGGCCTTGTTTCTGCCGGTCACGGTTTGATGTTTTTCAGCGTGGATCTGAGCTGTCCCTTTTCGGGAGTATTCTTTTTGTATCCGGCCGGGACTGGAGGAAACCTGCCGGTGAGAATGGCGGTCTTTTAACCGCTCTGTCTTTTTATCTGGCGCCGGTTGGTCCGGTGCTCGATTGTTAGTGTGTGGTCATCCAGTCGCGGGCGGCGCGCAGTGCCGTTGCGAGGTCTGCCTTGTTCATGTTGCGGGCCAGATCGGCGCGCAGCGAAGCTGCCCGTTCCGAACCCTTGATAGCGGCGATGTTGAGCCATTTGTGGGCAGCAATGAGGTCCACCGGGCAGCCGCGGCCTGTCGCGTAGATCAGGCCGAGGTTGCAGAAGACGTCCGCGCGGCTTTGGCCACCGGCGACTGCCATTTCGATATCGCGAACTTCAAAGCGTGCCATTTTTCTTTATCCTGTTTGCCCGTTTTCTCTCTGTCTTGGCTCCTCTGCGGGAGCTTTCCGGTTTGAAGGCCTTACCGTCTTCTGCGGCTTGTTCTGGCCTTTTCCGTCGGCAGGTTTTCCCTGCTCTTTCGATGTCCCCACTATGCCAAACGGGCTTCAACGGGCGCTTAAAATCCATGATTAATAGGGGACAAACAAAGTCCAAACGATTGGTAAAGTTGGGTTTTTGTTAAATATCACAAGGCCCGGAAATTAAGGACTTTGCGGACAATTTTACGAAAAGTTTACGGATGAAATTCAACCCTTTCGTAACCACGTCCCAACTCGACATTTTTCGATGGATGATTTTTCGCGGCGCAAAGGCGTGAAAAAGCGCCGAATTTCGCCGCAGCCCATATTTCCTTTTACGTCCACGTCAACTATAAATCTGCGCATTCGCATGAGGAGTTGCGAGCGCTGAACCCTTAATGATTGCACGGGTAAGCCAAAGCTGGATTGGGAGGTCCATATGAAGAGAACGTTGATACTTGCCGTTTCTGCATTTTTGATGGGCAGCAGCGCCTTTGCCGCAGAAGCTATCGAAGGCAACTGGAAAACCGCCAGCGGCGAGACCGCCGTCATCGCCCCCTGCGGCTCCGCCTTTTGCGTCACGCTGAAAACCGGCAAGCACGCTGGAAAGCAGATCGGCAAGATGAGCGGCACCGGCAACAGCTATTCCGGCGAAATCACCGACCCTGCCAATGATAAGACCTATTCCGGCACCGGCACCGTTTCCGGCAGCTCGCTCAGCATGAAGGGCTGCGTGCTGAAGGTGCTGTGCAAGTCCCAGACATGGTCGCGTCTGTAATCAACACGACATGGACTAAGCGCATGTTTGCAGGCGGGCTCAACCCCGCCTGTATTTGTTTTGACTCCCATCTAACAATTACTTTTAGTTGTAATATATGCGTTAAATCGAATTTTCTCCGTCATATCGCTGTAATAAACCCTCTTTAGTTGCCCTGTCTGGAATTGTTCCAAACTACGAGCGGATGGAGAGCGCTATGACAAAGATCGACACGAGCAAGCTGAGCTGGGATGAGTGGGACGAATTGCAGAACCCGCCACCGGCTGTGACGGATTTCGACCGCGTGGTGGAATCGGCGATTTCGCGTCGCGGTTTCCTTAGTGGCGTTCTGGCATTCGGTTCTGCGGCTGCCGCTCTGGGCACGCTCGGTAATCTGGCATCGTCCACATCTGCACAGGCGCAGGAAGCAGCCTCGCGCTTTCCGTTCAAGCCTATCGCTGCCACCACTGACAACACCATCCATGTGCCTGAGGGTTACAGCTGGAAGCCTGTTGCCAAGTGGGGCCAGCCGCTATTTCCCAACGTGTCAGATATCGACCCGGTCAAGGGTGTCAGCCTTGAGAACTCCGACAAGGTTTTCGGCGAAAACACCGATGGCATGGAGCTTTTCGTGGTCGGCAGCCATCAGCTGATTGCCGTCAACCATGAATATGTGAACAACGAAACCAACCTGCCCCACCGTGAAAAGGGCATGCCTGCCAATCTGGACGAAGTCAAAATCCTCCAGCACATGCAGGGCGTCACCGTCATGGAAGTGGCAGAAGGCAATGATGGCTGGCAGATCGTCGTCGGCAGCCCGTTCAACCGCCGTATTCACCACAACACACCAATGAAGCTGTCCGGCCCTGCTGCTGGCTCCGAACTGGTCAAGACCAAGACCGATGCGAACGGTATCGACTGTCTCGGCACCTTCAACAATTGCGGCGCGGGCCGCACGCCGTGGGGCACATACCTCACCTGCGAAGAAAACTTCAACGGCTATTTCGGCTCCACCGATGCCGCTTTCAAAATGCCAGACGACTACAAGCGTTACGGTATCGCTGCCGAAACCCGTTACGGCTACGAGCTTTTCGATGAGCGCTTCGATGTCTCCAAGCACCCCAACGAGCCACGCCGTGCCGGTTACGTCGTGGAGATCGATCCGTCCAACGCATCCTCCACACCGATCAAGCGCACAGCGCTTGGCCGCATCAAGCATGAAAATGCCGCCGTCGTCATCGCGCGCGATGGTCGTGTGGTCGTCTATATGGGCGACGACGAGCGTGGCGAGTTCCTCTACAAGTACATCTCCAACGGCATCTACGTGCCGGGTGGCGATACGTCCAAGCTGCTGGACGAAGGCACGCTCTACGTTGCCAAGTTCACCGACGACGGCAATGGCGAATGGGTTGCGCTGACGCCAGAATCGACCGGCATGAAGATGGATGAGATTTGCGTCTTCACCCGTCAGGCCGCTTCCAAGGTGGGCGCCACCACCATGGACCGCCCGGAATGGGTCGCCATCAACCCCGTGGCCATTGAAGCCTATTGCGCGTTGACCAACAACAGCCGCCGTGGCGAAATGAAGGACGGCAAGCTGCGCACCAATGGCGGTGGCGATGCCATGCCGCTCAACGCCGCAAACCCGCGCGAAAAGAACGAATACGGCCAGATCGTGCGCTGGTATCCTGAGAACGACGATCACGCGGATGCCAAGTTCAAGTGGGACCTGTTCTGCATGGCTGGCAACCCGGATGTTCACAAGGATGCCTATGCAGGTTCCTCCAACATCAACTCCGGCAACATGTTCAACTCGCCAGATGGCATGATGTTCGATTCGACTGGCCTTCTGTGGATCCAGACAGACGGCGAAGACAGCAATGACGGTCAGTATGCCGGACAGGGCAACAACCAGATGCTGGCAGGCGACCCCGTCACAGGCCGCATCGAGCGCTTCCTGACGGCACCGAAGGGCGCGGAAGTCACAGGCCAGACATGGTCTGCCGACAAGCGTACCCACTTCGTCGGTATCCAGCACCCCGACGCCCCCTTCCCGGATGGCGAAGGCAAGCTGCCCCGCTCGGCCCTCATCGCCGTCAAGCGCGACGACAACGCCATGATCGGCTGATTGCTACGCCAGACATAAGAAAGGCGCCGTTCATGCGGCGCCTTTTTGATTCTGCTTCAGGACTTTAAAGACCCGTCAGAGCCACTGCGTGCCGTCACCAGCCTGGCAGCCATAAGGCGGCAGGACATTGGCGAAGGTCTGGTGCAGCTTGTCACAGCCCCATTTTCTGATTGGCGCTGGCATGCGGCTGTTCAGCTCGATGCCGACTTCATTGTACGGGCTCTCGGTGTTGGTGACGTAGCTATACCAGCGGTAACCGAAGATCACGACGGCGAAGATCACGACCATCGTCAGAACTCTTATAATTTTCACGCTATTTCCTTACGCATATGAATGTCGACCCATGCCAACTCCGTCGCAATATATGCGCATGAGAGCCTCTGTAGCAGGAGCCAGACCCGGTCCTAGCCGGGAACGTCTGTTTCAGCAAGCAGCCCCACCTTTATTCTCGCTCCGCCAATGCCCGGTTGAAAAGCTAAGGGGCATCTGTCAATTTCGGCCCGGGGGTAACGTAATTTGGAGGACATATTTTTATGCGTATGCTTTTGCCTTGCATCCTTTTGGCCAGTTGCATCATGACCGCACCCGCTTTCGCTGCTGAACCGCCCGCATCGCCACCGGCAGACAGGCCGCTGAACGAATTCGTCACGGCTGTCGAGAAAGACGGATCGATCACCTTCCGCCTCTTCGCACCCTCAGCCAAGGCCGTATCCGTCACGCTCGGCAGCAATGCGCCGCTGGAAATGAACCGCGCCGAAAGTGGCGTCTGGAGCGTCAAGAGCGACGTGCAAAAGCCCAATCTCTATGAGTATTATTTCAACATAGACGGTTTCCGCAGCATCGATACCGGCACCAATTATCCCAAGCCGCAGCGGCAGGTGAACACCAGCCTCATTCTCGTGCCCGGCAGCATTCTGGATGTGCGCGATGTGCCGCATGGCGAGCTTCGCCTCGTCACCATCCCGTCCAAGGCCTTGAAATCGCAGCGCGCGACCTATGTCTACACGCCACCGGGCTATAGCGACACGTCCGAACCTCTGCCGGTCATGTATCTCTACCACGGCTTTGGCGATACGGTTGCATCCTGGGTCACCCAGGGACGTGCGCCTGAGATTCTCGACAACCTGCTGGCTGAAAAGAAGATCGAGCCGATGATCGTTGTCATCCCCGACACCGAAGCCGATATCCCGGAAGCCATCGCCGAAAACTTCCCCGGCGCCGACCGTCGCAAGAACTTCTACCCGATCAATGCCGATGCCATCGACCGCGAACTGACGCAGGATCTCATTCCCTACGTGAAGCAGCATTACCGCGTGCGCGACGACGCCGACAGCCGCGCTATCGTCGGCCTGTCGCAAGGTGGCTATCAGGCCCTCGTCTCCGGCCTCACCCACCTCGACACCTTCGGCTGGATCGCCAATTTCAGCGGCGTCTCCACCACAACGGTTCCCAACAAGATCGTGGAAGCCACGCTGAACGAGCCCGACAAGATCAACAAGGCACTGCGCAACTTCACCGTCACCGCCGGCACCAAAGACGTGGTAACGGGCAAGGACATCGCAGGCCTCAAGAAAATCCTCGACGACAACAAGATCAAGCACGAATACGTGGAATACAAAGACCTTGGCCACGAGATGGATGTGTGGCGTCCGTCATTCGAGGCGTTTTTGGGGAAGGTTTTTAAGAAGTAGCGGAAAGCAGCGGGCCGTCTCGCTTCAGAAGAGCGAGACGGCAACCACAAAGCCACGAGCTTATCAGAAAACTTGGTTGGCGCTCAGGTCGTACCCAGACACCCAACGCCCAACAGAGCCCTGAGCATCATCGTAAACCGTTGTTAAAATGTCTATTTTGCTGAAGCCGATGCTCAAGGTTTCGCTCGCACCTGTATCATCTGCCGAAAATACCAATGACGGATTTGAAAGGTCGAACTTGATATCCGTGTGACCCGGCGCTGATAGAAGATGGACAACAGCTTTGTCGCCCAGATAACCGCTTTCGGCCATGCTGAATAAGGCGGCTGAAAGCGCATCGCTCTCCCGTCCCATTCGCAACTCAGAGACGATAGGCACTGGCGCTGTTTCAAAGTCTGTCCGCAGTGAACTCGGAATGTCGCGATTGACGTGGAGCTGAAGCGTATCCACGCTGATACAACCAGAGTATTGTTCGGCCACGACATCGCCGTGGAATCCTTCAATTTCCAAGTAAATCGGCATAGAACACTCCTTTTCTCTCGATAACTTTACCCTTTTATCAGGAAACTTCCCGGCCGACTAACGTTTGACGCGAAATGCCATACCAAGCGATCTCGGTGCGGTCTCTAGAAATCCAAATTTCTCATAGAGCTTGTTTGCGGGAACGTCAGCGATCAAGCTCACATAGGCGGTCGTGGGCAGCTCCTCCGACACATAGGTCATGATCGCATCCATGATGGTTTTTCCGATTCCACGACCCTGGTGGTCGGGATGAACGGCGATATCCACGACCTGAAAAAAGCACCCTCCGTCGCCAATCAGTCGGCCCATTCCGACCGCCACTCCATCGCGCATAACCATCACAGAATAGACCGTTCCAGGAAGCCCTGCTCTTGCGGCATCTTCGGAAAACGCACTGAGACCCGCCACCGCACGAAGATGCAAATATTCTTCGACGGATGGCAGCTTAGGCATGGTGGTGTATTCGGCTTGCTTCATTTGTATACCCGGTTTTTGACGTGCCGAACTTAGAGGACCTCTGCGTAAGTTCAAAGAACGCTTTGGCCGACAGCGATCATAAAAGTGGGACTGAGAAACTACCTCATTCGAAAATGACGTGTCCGACATGGACCATGTCCGGCGGATTGCACCGTTCCAGAAAACAAATTTTCCCAGGCATTAGTTTCATCGACGTATTTGCGGCCCCATTAACCACCCTGAACCCCACATGAACCTCGCCCTCAGGGTTGGTTCAGTCCCACTGTGGCAATGTCGTGTTCAACGTTAGGGAAAAACGTGACGCAAAGGGGAACGGGCATGGCAATCTTGGTACGGCGGTTCAGCATCATCGTTTTGTTGATGGCAATTTTCGCGATGTCCTTTGCGGCGCTGGTGGTCAATCCCAATCGCAGCTTTCAGCGTGTCAATGTCGGCGCATCAATTGCCTGCCAGACCAGTCTTTCTGCAAACTGCCACATGACGCTCTAACCGCTTTACCGGGAGGTTTGCGCTTTCAACGCGCAGCGATCGCCGCGGCTGCCAATGCCATAGCCGCGCCACTGATTTGATTGATACGGCGGATCGTGCGGCTATTTTGCAAGAACCTGCGGGCTTTGGATGCAAGAAATACCCATGAGAGATCGACGGCGATCAGCGTTATAAGCAGGGTTGCCAGCAATTGCGCCCAGCCCATGGCCGTTACACCCTGTATGTCGATCAATGACGGCATCAACGTCAGATAGAACAGCATGTTTTTAGGATTGCCAATAGATACCGACAGTCCTGAAAGGAACGCCTTCAGGCCGCGTCCTCTGACAGGAAGCTCTCCCTGCGCAACATCGGGCTTTGCCGTGAACAGCGTCCAAGCTAGATAGAACAGGTAGACGACGCCCAACCATTTGATGACTTCAAACAGAACATAGAAAGTCGAAGCGAGCGCTGCCAATCCTGCGAGTGCAACGCTGAGCCAGATCGCCTCCCCAATCCAGATTGCGATCAAAAATGGCAGCACATCACGTGCACCGCGGGACAGCACGCGTGCAACCAATGCTGCAACGGTAGGCCCGGGGCTGATGCTATCTGCAATCAGGGCTCCGGCGAAGATCAAAAGCGCCATCAAAGTCATAGCCAGACGTTATCCGTTGCAACTGCGAAAGCAAGTATTGCTAAAGGTTGTAACGCGGTTTTTTCATCAATACAGAAGGGTTTGTTCTGACGATCTGAAACTCCAGGAGTTTTCCGCTACTTTTTCAAACGCTCATATTTCTGTCGCTTGCCTGTCGAAATTGGCTCTCTATAATAGGCCATGACAATAGCAAAGCACACGATTCCTCCCCTCGCCTTCATCACGCCGGAGCCCTTCGCGCCGCAGACTTTCACTGATCCGAAAGAGGCCGTGGATGCGTTGACGGCGCTTTATGAGCGCAACACGAATTTCCTCATTAAATCCTTCACCGATCTGGCGCAGGGTGCGCCAATCGAAGGCCGGTACCGCGCCTGTTATCCGCAGGTCAGCATCGAGACATCGAGCTTCGGCCATGTGGATTCGCGCCTCTCCTACGGCCATGTCACCTCGCCCGGTGTCTACACGACCACGGTTACCCGTCCGCAGCTTTTCCGGCATTATCTGAAAGAGCAGTTGGGCCTTCTCATCAAGAACCACAGCGTTCATGTCACGGTGGCCGAATCCGCCACGCCCATTCCGCTGCATTTCGCCTTTGGCGAAGGTGCCTATGTGGAAGCGGCTGCGGCCTCGTCGCTGTCGGATGTGCCCCTGCGCGATCTGTTCGATACGCCCGACCTCAACAACACCGATGATCTGATTGCCAATGGCGAATATGATCAGGTGCCGGGAGAGCCCGCGCCACTTGCGCCCTTTACCGCACAGCGCATCGATTATTCGCTGGCGCGCCTCAGCCATTACACAGCCACCAGCGCCAACCATTTCCAGAACTTCGTGCTGTTCACCAACTACCAGTTCTACATCGATGAATTCGCCGCATGGGCGCGCAAGATGATGGCGGATGGTGGCGAGGGCTATACGGAGTTCGTGGAGCCGGGCAATATCGTCACCCATGCTGGTTCTGACCGGCCCGAGACCGACATGACGCTGGGGCGTCTGCCGCAGATGCCCGCCTACCACCTCAAGAAAAAGGGCCATGCGGGCATTACGCTGGTCAATATCGGCGTCGGCCCGTCCAATGCCAAGACGATCACGGACCACATCGCCGTGCTGCGCCCGCATGCCTGGCTGATGGTCGGTCACTGCGCCGGTCTTCGCAACAGCCAGCGGCTGGGCGATTATGTTCTGGCGCATGCCTATGTGCGGGAAGACCACGTTCTGGACGACGACCTGCCTGTCTGGGTGCCGATCCCGGCGCTGGCGGAAGTGCAACTGGCGCTGGAAGGCGCAGTCGCGGAAGTCACTGGCTACGAAGGTTTCGAGCTGAAGCGCATCATGCGCACCGGCACCGTCGCCACCATCGATAACCGCAACTGGGAACTTCGCGACCAGGCAGGACCAGTCAAGCGCCTGTCACAATCGCGCGCCATTGCACTCGACATGGAATCGGCCACCATCGCCGCCAACGGCTTCCGCTTCCGCGTGCCCTACGGCACCCTGCTTTGCGTTTCCGACAAACCACTGCATGGTGAGCTGAAGTTGCCCGGCATGGCGACGGAGTTCTACAAAACTCAAGTTTCTCAGCATTTGCAAATCGGCATCCGCGCGGTGCAGAAGCTGGCGGCCATGCAGAAGGAAACGCTGCATTCGCGCAAGCTGCGAAGCTTCTACGAGACGGCATTCCAGTAGGATTTGCGGCGGAGATTTCCTTGGTGTATAACTTCAAGAATTGATACACCAAGGACGCCGACTATGCGCACGAATATTGAGCTTGATGACGCATTGATGGCTGAGGCCATGGGGATGTCTGGCCTTTCCACGAAAAAGGCGATGGTTCAGCGCGCTCTGGAAGAATATGTGCGGATCAGAAGACAACGAGACGCCATAGACGCCCTTAGCGGGATGGGTTGGGAAGGCGATCTCGATAAAATGCGCAACGACTGGTCGCCCAGCGTCGATTGGGGCCTTGAAGACAGCAAATGATCGTTGTCGATACGTCCGTATGGATTTCCCTTATTCGCCACGCGCACAGCGATGTCACGGAAAGGCTGCGATCTTATATACCGGAAGGCCTGATCATGATCGGCGATGTCATCCTGCTTGAAGTTCTTCAGGGTGCGCAGAGCGATCGTCACGCTGACATGCTGGAGCGGCAGTTTCGCGCTTTTCCTTGTGCCACAATGTCGTCGCCCGCATTGGCCCTCAAGGCTGCGAAGAACTACCGGCACCTGCGTCAGCGTGGAATCACCATCAGAAAAACCACCGATCTCATCATCGGTACCTACTGCATAGAGCACGGCCACGCTCTGCTGCATTCCGACCGGGACTTCACGCCCATGGCGGAACATCTCGGCCTGCGCATCGCCTGACTATTTCCGCACCCGCACGAACAGCGCGAGCGCCGTCCCC
Organism: Agrobacterium vacciniicorymbosi; assembly: GCF_040427045.1. Lineage (NCBI taxonomy): Bacteria > Pseudomonadati > Pseudomonadota > Alphaproteobacteria > Hyphomicrobiales > Rhizobiaceae > Agrobacterium > Agrobacterium vacciniicorymbosi. The sequence continues at coordinate 334,794 of NZ_JBETMF010000002.1, read as the reverse complement.
ACCAGTGACGACACTATCACCAGCAGATGCACGTTGACGGCGGCTTGCCCGAGTGAGGACAGAGCAACCTCATCCGCCGCCGCGCCGAAGCCAAGGGCGCCGGCGGTGATGCCGGCGGGATAGGTTCCGACACCGCCGGGAGCGTGGATGGGCAGAACGGAGGAGAGTTCGCCGCCCAGCGCGCCGCCGAAACCTGCGGGCAGGCTTATCTTGCCCATCAGCACCAGCACCCAGGCCAGAACGGCGATCTTGACGAACCAGTTGATGATGGTCACGCCCCAGGCGCGCGTGAAGGCGCGGCCATCAAGCGGCAGACCCGCCTGCAATTCATGGATGATGCCCTGTGCTTTCTTAGGCGCGATATGGCGAGCCAGCCGGAAGACGGGGTTCCTAGCCGCAAAGGCAACCACCGGCAAAAGCAGAAATGTGGCCCACAGAATCCAGACGAATACGGCATTTTTCTCCAGCACCAGCCCAAGGCCTGCGGCGGCCAGCAGCGCGTGCAGATCGAACAGGCGCATCACCAGCAGAGCGGAGGTTCCGCGCGCTAAGCGCACGTCGAATTCCTTCTTCATCAGCAGCGGAAAACTGGTTTCGCCGGAGCGGAAGGGCAGCATGACATTCAGCAGATTATGGACCTGCACCACGCGAAACAGCGGCATGAAGTGGCCGCGTGTTTCCTGCGGAAAATAATCATAAACCCGCCAGGTGCGCAGCACATAAGTCGCCAGCAAAAGGGCGAGCGCCAGTGCGATGGCGGAAAGCCCCGCCCCTTCCCACACCGCCAACACCGAGCCCCAGCCCCAGACGGTCTGAATGAACGCGGCATAGGCCAGCAGAATAAGTCCGGTGAAAACGGTCATCCTGTTGCGCGAAAGCCACGAAGCTTTTGGGATATCGGGTCCGGTCATGTGGGGCATATGCCTCGTCTGGACAAACATAGCCGTGGGGTCTATCGGGCTTGCTTGCATATAATTCCGCCGCCTTCTTTAGGAGAAAGCACCCGTGCCGACAACTGCCGCCATTGAAAACATTATGCCCGCGGCAGAAGCGCTGGAACTGTCGCTGGTCGTGCCGATTTTCAACGAGCAGGAAAGCGTCGTTCCGCTGATCGATCGAGTCATGGAAGCCATGCTGGGTTACGCCTCGCCGTGGGAACTCATTCTTGTGGATGATGGCAGCACGGATGCGACCATTGCCAATGCAAGGGAATATGTCGGCCGCGCCGGTCTCAACCTCAAGATTGTCGCCTTGCAGCGCAATTTCGGCCAGACGGCGGCCATGCAGGCAGGCATCGATGCCGCCAAGGGCCGCCTGATCGCCACGCTGGATGGCGATCTTCAGAACGACCCCAAAGACATTCCCATGCTGGTTTCGGAGCTGGAGCGGCGCGAACTCGACCTTCTGGTCGGCTGGCGCAAGAATCGTCAGGACGGGCTTTTCCTTCGCAAGGTTCCGTCCTGGATCGCCAATCGGCTGATCGGCAAGATTACCGGCGTTCGCCTGCATGATTACGGCTGCAGCCTGAAGATCTACCGCGCCTCCGTTATCAAGCAGGTCAAGCTGATGGGCGAGATGCACCGCTTCATCCCTGCCTGGGTGGCAGGCGTGGTGCCCAGCACGCGCATCGGCGAAATGCCGGTCACGCACCATGCGCGCCAGTTCGGCGCATCGAAATATGGCATTTCCCGCACCTTCCGGGTCATTCTCGACCTGTTGTCGGTCATGTTCTTCATGCGCTACAAGGCACGGCCCGGCCATTTCTTTGGCTCGCTGGGCCTCGGTCTGGGTGCCCTCTCAGGCATCATCATGCTCTATCTCTTCGTCGATAAGTTTCTGCTGGGCAATGATATCGGCACACGCCCGATGCTCATGGTCGGCGTCGTGCTGCTACTGTCCTCCGTCCAGCTGATCACCACGGGCATTCTGGCGGAGATGATCGCGCGGCTCTATTACCGCGACGAGCAGAACCCGAATTACATCATAGGCAAGGTCTACACCGCGGAGTGATCGTCAATGCGCAGGTATCTCTCCCGCAATCCTGATGTGATTATCTATTTGATTGCGGCCTATTACCTGCTGGCGATCCTCGTGCGTGTCGTGCGCTCTCCGGCGCTGGAAGTGGATGAGACGCAGGCCGCCCTGTCGCAGTTCTTTTTCTGGGGCTACGGCTCACAGCCGCCGCTTTATCACTGGCTCCAGCTTGGCCTTGCCGAAGTGTTCGGCATGTCGATTGCGACGCTCAGCATTCTCAAGAACACGATCCTTTTCCTCTGTTGCCTCTTCTTCTGGCTCACCGCGCGCCTGTTGACGCAGGACCGCGCCTTAAGCGGGCTCGCGACGCTCGGTGTGCTGACCCTGCCGCCGATCTTCCTGATGGCGCAGCGCGACCTAACCCATTCCATCATCGCGCTGCTGGCCGTCTCCCTGTTTCTCTACGCATTCTTCCGCACCCTGAAACAGCAGAGCCTCGGCGGATATCTGCTGGCGGGCCTCGCCGTCGGCCTTGGGGCACTGTCAAAATACAATTTCGTCCTCGTTCCGCTTGCGGCCATTCTCGCCGTTTTGCCGGAAAAGGATTTGCGCGCCCGCGTGCTGGACTGGCGCATGGCCGTGGCCGTGCTGGTGTCCGTCCTCGTGGTCCTGCCCCACGGCCTCTGGGTGCTGGAAAACATGGCAATCGCCACTGGCCAAACCATGGGCGAAATGACCGAAGGCCATGAACACCTGTCGTTTCAAGGATTATACGGCGCGTTCGATCTGGTCGTCTCCACACTCCGCGGCTCTGCCGTCACCCTCGCCATCTTCGCCGCGTTTTTCTACCGGGATATCAAACGCATCCTGACGGCCAGCGATCAATGGACGCGGGTTACGGGGCGGATTGTGCTGCTCTGTCTTTTCATGGTTCTGGTCATCGTGCTTGCGCTGGGCGTCACCAATATCAGACAGAAATGGCTGATCGTTTATCTCATCCTGCTGCCGCTCTATCTCGCTCTAAAAATCCGGGCGGCGGGCGTGGACGTAAAGCCTAAGCTGCCCGGAATGCTGGCGGCCACATCGGCGCTCACCATCGGCGTACTCCTCATTCTGCTGTTTCGCGGGTTGGTAACGCCGTATTACGGGCGCTACTCGCTCGTCCACATTCCCTATTACAGATTTGCCCAAGCCGTCCGCCGCGATGGCTTTGCCGAGCCGCAATATGTCATCTCATCTGGTCTCGTTGGCGGTAATCTCAAGATACAGTTTCCAAAGGCAACCGTCTTCATCGGCAATCCTACCACCGAGGCCCTGCCCGCGACTTGGCCAGCGGGTGCGACCGTGCTGATTGCGGGAACCGGCGATGAGGGCAAGCTGCCGGAAAATCCCGGTGCAGATCTCGCAGCACTTGCCGCACGCTCATCGCTGCCGCCACCTACAGACATCCGGCATGTGGAAGTCTCCTATGCCGGTGGCGATGGCGAGAAAAAGCACGCCTTCTATTACGCATGGACCGTGATCGGGCCGAAGTGACGCTTAGGCCTTTTTCACCGAAGCCTCGACGCGGATCGGGAAATTCACTGAATTGGCGATGAAGCATTTCTCATGCGCGTCTTCGTGCAGTTCCAGCGCCGTTTGCGGGTCGCCCTTGGAGATGGTGACGACGGGTTTCAGCATTACTTCGGTGAAGTGCCCTGCCCCGTCCTTGCGAAGCACCATGGCGCCTTCCGGCTCATCCACATAGTCGGTCACGACTACGCCGGAAACGGCGCAGAAATGCAGGTACCACAGCTTGTGGCAGGCAGAGACGGAGGCGAGCAGCAGCTCTTCCGGGTTCCAGCGGGCGGCATCGCCGCGAAAGGCCGGGTCGGAAGAGCCCGCAATGTCGGGCTTGCCGTCTACCGAAATCACATGTGACCGTTCATATTCGCGGTAGCCGGAGGTGCCGGTGCCTGTGTTGCCGGTCCAGGTGATCTGAACCTTGTAGTGATGCTCTGCGTCTGCCACGTCTTCTATGTCCTTGCTATGTGCGCCAAGTGGTCCAGCCCCTTGCGCAATGTCTCGATGATCTGGTCGACTTCCGACCGGGCGATGGTGAAGGCAGGCGATGCCAGCATGCGGTCGCCGGTGGCGCGCATGACGAGGCCGTTTTCAAGGCAATGGTTGCGCACCAGCGTACCGACTTCGTCGGGCTTGTCGAAGCGTTTGCGGGTTGCCTTGTCCGCCGTCAGTTGCAGCCCGCCGATGAGGCCGACATTGACCGCCTCACCCACCACGGCATGATCCAGCAGACTTTCCCAACCTTGCCGGAAATAGGGGCCGATGTCGTCGCGCACCCGCTCGACCAACCCTTCATCCTCGATGATTCGCAAATTTTCGAGCGCAGCAGCAGCACAGACCGGGTGCCCGGAATAGGTAAAGCCGTGGTTAAAATCGCCCACCTCGGTCAACATCACTTCTGCCACGCGGTCCGAGACCAGCACGCCGCCAATGGGCAGATAACCCGAAGACAAGCCCTTCGCTATGGGCGCCAAATCCGGCTCATAGCCGAAATGCTGATAGCCAAACCACGACCCCAGCCGCCCGAAGCCGCAGATGACCTCGTCCGACACCAGCAGAATGTTCCGCGCCCTGCAGATGCGGGCAATCTCCGGCCAATAGGTCTCCGGCGGCACGATGACCCCGCCCGCGCCCTGAACGGGCTCGGCCACGAATGCGGCGACATTCTCCTCACCCAGCTCATCGATCTTGGCCTCCAACTCCCGCGCGACCTTCAGGCCGAATTCGGCAGGCGTCAGGTTACCACCCTCGGCATACCAATAGGGCTGGCCGATGTGAGAAACACCTTCGATGGGAAGATTGCCCTGCTCGTGCATCCACGTCATGCCGCCCAGCGAAGCGCCCGCCACGGTGGAGCCGTGATAGCCGTTGCGCCGCGCAATGACCTGCGTCTTGGTCGGGTGGCCCAGCGCCTTCCAGTAGACCCGCGCCATGCGAAACCACGTATCGGTGGCCTCGGAACCGGAATTGGTGAAGAACACATGGTTCATGTGCGGCCCGGCATGGGACGCGATCTTCTGCGCCAGCAGTGTCGCAGGCGGCGTCGTGGTGCCGAAAAAGGCGTTGTAATAGGGCAGTTCATTCATCTGCCGGGAAACGGCATCGGTGATTTCGCGACGGCCATAACCGATATTGACGCACCATAGACCAGCAAAGGCATCCAGATATTTCTTGCCGGTGCTGTCATAAATGAACACGCCTTCAGCCCGCTCTATGATGCGGGTGCCGGTGGCATTCAGCTTGCCCATGTCGGAAAAGGGATGCAGGTGGTGAGCGGCGTCGATGGCGGCGAGGTTTGAGATCGTCCCGGCATTTTCGTTCATCGCGTCATGCACTCCCATTGGCTTTCATGGGTGCAACATGGCCGGGGCGGCGGCAATTTGCAAGGCCGCCGCACCATGTCCCACGCCTCTGTGAACAGAGGTGAGAGGTCAGCAATATCAGAGGTTTGCGAAGTCTTTCGGCACAATGACCTTTAGTTCGCCCGCATGAATTTTCAGCGTCACATCACGCTTCATCGGCAGCAATTCACCGTCCATCACGCATTTCACGTCATGGCGGCTCTTGGGAAAATGCAGCTCCGCCTCCGGCACCGCCATAGCCGTCACGGCGGCATTTTCCTTCAGCTTGCCTCGCAGAATATCGATCGCCAGACCCGTCACGCCGGATGGCGTCAACGCATCGGCAATGTAGAGGCCGAGATGGCCGCGCGTGATGTCATCGGCCACCAGAAGCGGGCTTTGGCCAAACTCGTTGTTGGAAGCGGAAATGGCGCAGACGCGTCGATGCTCGGTCTTTCCATCAACGGTGAATTCCATATCGAAGACAGGCGGATTGAAGACCACGCCGATGGCAGCACGAATATTCGCGCGGATTTTGCCCAGCCGGGATGCATATTCCATCTTGTCGCGATACCGCACCATGCGGGCATGGAGACCAGCGGAAAACTGGTGCACGAAAGGCCTCCCGTTGGCGCTGGCAATGTCCACATTCTGCACATGCCCCTCGGCCAGCGTATCCACCGCCTGCCATATGTCGAGCGGCAGTTTCAGCGAGCGGGCAAAGAGGTTCATCGTGCCGGCGGGCACCACGCCCAGTGCTATGCCGTGCTTCCAGGCAATACCGGCGGCAGCGGAAATCGTGCCATCACCGCCGCCCGCAATCAGGCCGTCCAGCCCCTTGTCGTCGGCGGTGCGCTCCATCTCGGAGACGATATCCTTGCCGGAAACGAGACGGCACTCGATGTCATGCCCTGCATTCTTGAAAACCGTTTGAGCATGCTCGCAATAAGCGTCCATGTCGGTGGTTTTGAAGGTACCGCCATCGCGGTTTAAAATCGCCACCAGCTTCATTGCTTATCAGCCCCTGTTACACGCAAAGCGCGACCCTAAATGAAATAAAATGATTTCCGTTCCAAACACCTTTGCGTGAGCCGCACAATTTGCAGAATCAGATACTACCGCGACGCACAATTTGATGATATGCGTTGGATAAGGTCATTTTAGTGACCAACACTTCCAGTCAGGGCAGGCCGAAATCTTTCGGTCTTGCCCTTTTTTTCTTCGTACTCTTCGCAGAAATCATGACCCACACACATCTCTCCGAAAACCGCCCTGATGCGGAAGCCGAAGCCGTTGCGGCTTTGCCTGCGGCAACGCTCACACCCCTGTCCATCGCCCTTATCGAACTGGCGCTTGCCGCTGGTGGTTTTGGCATCGGCACGGGTGAATTCGCCATTATGGGCCTGTTGCCGGAAGTGGCGACGACCTATGGCGTCACTGTTCCGCAGGCGGGTTATGTGATTGCGGCTTACGCAATCGGCGTCGTCATCGGCGCACCCATCATCGCAGTGCTGGCTGCGCGCATGACACGGCGCATGCTTCTGCTGGCGCTGATGGGGCTGTTTGCGGCGGGCAATATTCTCAGCGCCATCGCGCCTGACTTCGCCACCTTCACGGCGCTGCGCTTCATCACCGGCCTGCCGCATGGTGCGTACTTTGGCGTCGCGGCACTGGTTGCCGCCTCCATGGCGCCCATCCATAAGCGCGCCCGCGCCGTTGGCCGCGTCATGCTGGGGCTGACCATCGCCACTCTTCTCGGCACGCCGCTTGCCACCTTCTTCGGCCAGATGTTCTCATGGCGCGCCGCCTTCATGATGGTCGGCGGCATCGCACTTCTGACTGTTGCCCTGCTGTGGTTCTTCCAGCCGCGAGACAAGGTGCAGGAAGGTGCCAGCATCTGGCGCGAACTCGGTGCCTTCAGACGCGTACAGGTCTGGCTGACACTGGCTGTCGCATCCGTCGGCTTCGGCGGCATGTTTGCCGTCTTCAGCTACATCGCCAAGACCACGACAGATGTTGCCATGATGCCGGTTTCGACCGTTTCCATGGTTCTGGCTCTCTTCGGCATCGGCATGAATGTCGGCAATGTCGTCGGCTCGCGCATGGCAGATTACTCTCTCAATGGCACGATTGGCGGCATGCTGGCCTTCAACGTGGTGTTGATGGCGCTCTTCGGCCTCACCGCCCATAATCCTTACATGCTGTGCCTCTGCGTCTTCCTCATCGGCTGCGGCTTTGCCGCCTGCCCTGCGGTACAGACACGCCTGATGGATGTTGCCGCCGACGCGCAGACGCTGGCCGCTGCCTCCAACCACTCGGCCTTCAACATCGCCAACGCGCTCGGCGCATGGCTGGGCGGTGTCGTCATTGCCATGGGTTACGGCTATGCCTCGACCGGCTACATCGGCGCGGTTCTGTCGCTCGGCGGTCTCGTCGTTTTTGCTTTTGCGGTGGCGCTGGAGCGGCGCGAGAAGGCCTTCGCCCACTAGGCCTGGGGTGGCATCACGCCCCCTTTACTCCTGTCCACGGATCAACTCCGAGGGTAGGAAGCTTTTCAAGCTTTCAGCGACTGCCCCTCTCCACCATCGCAACAATCATCGCAAACAATTCGTCGGTTGCCTCTTCCGACGTTATGTCACCATTGGTGGCGGCGTTTGACAGTGCCTCCGCCGCGCCGAGCATCCCCCATAGAGCTGCCGACGAAATCAGGCCTTCACCTGCGAAGGGAGCCAGCAGCGCCCTGCATTTTTCAAGGAAGCCCTCTTCATACTGCTTCTTAATGATGGCAAGTTCAGGAGAACCCGCAAGGGCTGCGACGATGCCCGGTATTTCCCGGCCCTGCCGCGACACGCAGTTGACATAGGACGAGGCGATGACCGTGGCGATATCGGCCAATCGCGCCTCGCAGGCCTGCAAAGCCTCGTCCATGATGGCAGTCTGGTTGGCGTCGAATTCCTGATAAAGCTGCGCCAGAAGCCCTTCCCGGCTGCCGAACTGATCGTACACGACGGGCTTCGTAACGCCCGCTTTTTCCGAGAGACGCCCAAGCGTCAGGGCATCGGCCCCCTCGTCGTGGATCAGCTTCCAGGCCGCGTCCATCAATTGCCGGTGCCTCTGCTCCCGCGTCAGGCGTATGCGACGTGCTGGTTCTTCTGGTTGTTTGCTGCTTGACATCCACTATATACCATTAGTAACTTACTATAAGTATATAGCGCGGACGGCCCGTTCGCAATCACCAAAGAAAGTTCTCCCCATGCATGCCATCATCGTCACCTCGCATCCCAACCCCGGCTCATTGACGTACGCCATCGCAGCGCGCATTGCAGACGGTATCGCCGGTTCGGCAGGCGGGCATTCTCATGAGTTCGCAGATCTTGCAGCCGAAGCGTTCGACCCGCGCTATACGCAGGATGATATCGCTCTGATGCTCGGACAGGCCGAACCCACTGCTAATGTCGCCGCCGAACATGCCCGGCTGGATCGTGCCGACGCGCTCATCATCGTTTATCCCGTTTACTGGTGGTCGATGCCTGCGCAATTGAAGGGCTGGATTGACCGCGTGTTCACGAATGGCTGGGCCTATTCCGACAGTGGTGATGGCAAGATCATCAAGAAGCTTGGCGAACTGAAGGTGCATCTGGTTGCCATTGGCGGTGCCGATATGCGCACCTACGCACGCCACGGTTATTTCGGCGCGATGCGAACGCAGATCGACCACGGGATATTCGATTACTGCGGCGCGAAGGTCATAACCTCGGAACTCATGGTTCCTGATCAAGCCAATGATTTCACACATCATCTCGATACAGCTCATGCTCTTGGCAGCAAGATATTTGCCGCATAGTCCCTGCACCTGATCCGAAGAATGGAGACGCAAATTCAGCGCCCCATTCACCACAAACCAGCATTGCCAAAATTTCATATTTGGCCCGCTTGACTAAGCGCAGATTCAGGCGCACCACATGAGTTACGCGCAACCTTTCGGGTTGGCGCGGATATCCACGGAGCATCGTTTGATGTCTAGCGACAGTAGTAGTCGATTGCCTTTGCCGAGACCGGCGAGACGTGCCCTGATCTGACTCCTGTCGGCTCACCACGTTCCGCCGAGATCGGCGGTTCGACTCGAAGGTGAGCAATCATGAACTTTCACAACCTCTCCCAAAGAGCTGGCAAAGCTGCACGTCTTTTCAGCAGCAGCATCGGCCCCACCACCATTGCAGAACGCGTCGATCAGCTGAACACGCTCGACGTGCCTGACGCCGTCGATGCATTGCTGAAGATGTCCCAGGCAAAGGCCGTTGCCGTTCTGGACCGTCCAGAACTGCACCACGCTGCCGAGATCGTCGCCCATGTTCCGCTGGAACAGGCTGCCCGCTTCGTCAACCTCATGTCGGATGACCGTGTGGCAGACGTCATGGCCGAGATGGACGACGAGCCCCGCGCAAAGCTGTTTTCGCGGCTGGACCGCGCAACGGCCACCGCCATCCAACACCTGATGACCTATCCGCCCCGCACGGCTGGCTCCATGATGACCACGGAGTTCGTCAGCGTGCCGGATCGCTGGACTGTGGAACAGACCCTTGCGCATATCCGCATCGTCGAGCGGTCACGCGAAACGGTCTATGCCATCTATGTGCTGGCCGAAGACGGAACGCTGACCAAGGTCGTCACCCTGCGCAGCCTCGTCACGGGCGAGCCTTCCGCATCCATCCTCACGGTCGCATCCAAGGAAGGCATCACCTATGCCGATCCGTTGATGTCGCAGGAGGATGTCGCCCGCCTCATCCGCAAGCACGACCTTCTGGCCATTCCTGTGGTGGATGAGCACGCCCACATTCTCGGCATCGTCACGGTGGATGACGTCATCGACACTATGATTGCCGATACGACGGAAGACGCCCACAAATTCGGTGGTATGGAAGCGCTTGGCAAGCCCTATATGACGATGGGCTTTGCGGACATGATCCGCAAACGCGCCGGCTGGCTTTCCGCCCTCTTCCTCGGGGAAATGCTGACGGCCAGCGCCATGCAGCATTTCGAAGGAGAGCTGGAAAAGGCCGTGGTGCTGACGCTGTTCATCCCGCTCATCATGTCCTCGGGCGGCAACTCCGGTTCGCAGGCCACATCGCTCATCATCCGGGCGCTGGCGCTGGGCGAACTGAAGCTTTCGGACTGGTGGCGGGTGCTGCTGCGTGAACTGCCAACAGGCCTGACGCTGGGCGCCATCCTCGGCGCCATCGGCTTTGTGCGTCTCACCGTCTGGCAGCAGGCCGGTTTCTATGATTACGGCGAACATTGGCTGCTGGTCGGCTTCACCGTCTTCTCGGCCCTCGTCGGCATCGTCACCTTCGGCTCGCTGGCCGGCTCCATGCTGCCCTTCATCCTGCAGCGCCTGCGCCTAGACCCCGCCAGCGCATCGGCACCCTTCGTGGCAACGCTGGTCGATGTGACCGGCCTCGTCATCTACTTCTCGGTAGCGCTGCTGATCCTCAGCGGTACGCTGCTGTAAGCTCCAATGAATATGAGAGGCCTGCTGGTGACCGCAGGTCTTTCTTTATGGATGGGTATACAAAAGTAATGACGGCCTGATTTAGCGCATCAAGACGCGTCGATACCTTCAATTGCTCTTAGCAATGGAACCGCAAAATCTGTAAAGGCCCTGACAGCTGGTCTCATGAACCGGACAGAAGGATAGGAAAAATACGCCTCCGTTGCTTTGACTTCATAATCTGGGAGGATACGGATTAGCTTTCCCGACGCAAGCTCGTCATTCACGAGTAGCTGTTGAACAGGGCCGGCAGCGTGCCCCTGCAATAGAGTATATGATATGACATCGGCTGAATTGGTCCGCAGTGTTGGCAGCACAGGAATATCGATCACTCCGTCTTTCCCATGAAGGCTCAAAAAATTGCGCTGCGAAGCTACCGCTGCGCTCGTAATAATGGCTATTTCCGTTAGACGTTCTGGTGTGTCTATAGGACCTGTCTTTCTCAAAAAGCTCGGAGATGCTACCAAAATGCGACGGATTAGACCGAGCCGTCTGATTATCAGATCCTGATCAGCTGGCCGACCATATTTGATTGCGAGATCATAATTTTCATAGATTAGGTCGACCTCGCGATTTTCCAGCACGAGATCGACTGTCACTGATGGGTGGAGGTGCTGGAACTCCATGACGATGGGATGCAGGTGCTTGGACCCGATACATGAAGGAGTGTGAAGGCGAAGCTGCCCTTCGATCTCGCCCATATTTCGGCGCACACCTTCCAATGCTGCATCGATAGTCGCTAATGCATCACGGCTTGCTTCATAGAGGGCTTGTCCCTGCGCAGTAGGGCGCGTCGCCTTTGTAGAGCGCTCCATCAAACGCGCGCCCACATGTCGCTCAAGATTAAGAAGGTGTTTAGTCACTGCGGGCTGGGAAACCATAAGATCCTTCGCAGCTGAAGTTATCGACCCTCGCTCGACAGTCCTGACAAACGCTCTTAAAGCAGCGGCAATATCCATCTTCATTCCAATTTGTTATGAAATCCATCATTGCATAACATATATACATTTTTTCGTCCATCAGGCTCATTTAGGCAATTAGTTTCCGACAACGGGATGGCATTCGATGACATTGAACAGACGAACATTTCTAATGGGAGCACCTTTGCTCTTGACGGGATGCAGCACGACGCAGCAAACCAAAGCTAAGGTCCAAAGCCTCTCTGTGGATCCCACTTATCTGTCTATGTATGGTGCAATTGACACCGAGCCTTTCCCGGTGCCGGCAATCGATCTAAAACGGGTAAAGCAGCCGTTTCTGCGCAGAGAAGTCGCTTATGAAACAGACGAAAAGCCTGGCACAATCGTCGTTGACCCAGTCGCTCGATATGCACACCTCGTCATGGAAAGCGGTCGCGCACTTCGTTATGGAGTCGGAGTTGGCAAGCAGGAGGCTTTTAATTTTCAGGGTGAGGCGATAATTGCTCGCAAGGCTGAATGGCCGGGCTGGCGGCCCACACCTGACATGATAGCGCGGGAGCCGGATCGCTACGGCCCGCTCAGAAATGGACTTCCGGGAGGAAGTGGCAACCCGCTGGGTCCTCGTGCGCTGTATCTGTGTAGAAACAATCAAGATACATATTACCGACTTCACGGCACGGTTGAACCGTGGACAATCGGAACGATGGTTTCTTCCGGTTGTATCCGATTACTTAATCAAGACATCATGGACTTGTACCGGCGAGTGCCCGTAGGAACGAAGGTGGTCGTCCTGTCCTCCATGGCTTCCAGTGCATGAGAATAGGTCAAGTCATAAATCGCGGCTCTTTTGACCATTCAACGTCAGCATTTTCCTGCATATCTGCTCAATTTTCTGCATACCTTCACCATCGCAACAATCATAGCAAGGAATTCTTCGGATAAATTTTCCTAAGCATTAAACGCTGGTCGATGTCACCGGCCCAGTCATCCACTTATCGGTAGCGCTGCTGTAAGCAACGCCTTTACAAAAACCGGTCGCATCGCATTTGCGGCCGGTTACCTCTTGCCCTTGCCTTGTCTTTTCAAAAGCTTGTAACCTTGCGTTGCGACGATGATTCAAACAAGGACGAGCCTTTGCAGATTTCCAATCTTCGACACTATCCTGCATTTGCAGACACGATAGCAGACCGCGGCTGGCACGCATGGTGGACGGAAAGCGGCGTCCCAATCGAAAATTACCGCGCCCATGTTCACTTGATGCTTGAAACAGACGGCATCCCCGCAGCACTCGTCGCTCACGAAGACGACCGCTACATCGGTTCCGTCCTCATCATCGAAAACGACCTAGATGAGTGCCCCGACTACGCCCCATGGATCGCAGCCCTATGGGTTGACCCGAATTTCCGACGCCAGGGCATCGCCGCACAACTGATCACCCGCAGCCGCGCGCACATCGCCCAACTCGGCCACGACACCTGCTACCTCTGCGCAACCGCAGACAAGCGTCCCTATTATCTAAAACAGGGCTTCACGCTTCTGGAAGAGGATGTGGCGGGTTTGGATGTGTTTCGTATTTCGAGCGTTTGACGGTCATGCCGACTGCACGTCGGCATGACGAGAGACATGATTTCTGAAGCGTGGCCTTAAGCTGCGCTGATCGTACCCGTACCCAGCAGCACCAGAAGCACCACGCCCAGCACCACGCGGTACCAGACAAACGGCATATAGCTCTTTGTCGAAACCAGCTTCAGGAAGACGACGATAACAGCGTATCCGACGATGAAGGATATCAGCGTGGCGAGTGCAGTTTGCCCCCAGCCGACCGGATTGACCTGACCGATGCTCTTGTAAAGCTGGTAGAAACCGGAGCCGAAGACGGCGGGAACGGCGAGGAGGAAGGAATAGCGTGCCGCTGCTTCTCGCGTGTAACCCAGCAGCAGGCCTGCCGTAATCGTGCCGCCGGAACGGGAAACGCCGGGAATTAGCGCCATGGCCTGTGCGAAGCCGAACAATATGCCATCGCGCCAGATAAGTTTGTTCAGCGGGTACTTCTTCTTACCGATTTTATCCGCATAACCGAGGATGATACCGAAGACGATCAGCATGACGGCAGTGATGTAGAGGTTGCGCAGCGAGGTCTCGATGGCATCCTTGAACAGCAAGCCCAAGAGCACGATCGGTATCGAGCCGATGATGATGAGCCAGCCCATGCGCGCATCCGCTGCATCGTAAGTGCCACCGAGGCGCAGGTTCTGGCGAAGCCATGCCATGGCAATGCGCATGATGTCGGACCAGAAGTAGACCAGAACCGCCAGTTCGGTGCCGATCTGAATAATGGCGGTGAAGGCGGCGCCCGGGTCTTCACCCGTTCCCAGAAACTCTCCGGCAATGCGCAGATGCGCACTGGAGGAAATTGGCAAAAATTCCGTAAGACCTTGAATAAAACCGAGAATCGCGGCCTCGATCCAACCAATACCCATGCTTGTCGTCCCTGACTGAGAATCACTGCCGCGACGCTATGAAGCAATCCGGGCAGATCAATGTTGCACTGCGGAAAATTTTGAAAGAATCGAACGCACGAAAACGATGGTCAGTATCGCCGGATTATTCGGCGGCCTCCAGTGGCCTAATCAAATCCGCCGGGGAAACCACGCGCTTCTCGCCGTCCTTGCAGATCACATGCGTCTCGCCCCACGACTTCAACGCGACGATGACCGGCTGCATGCTGAGCCCGAGCGGCGTCAGGTCATAATCCACACGCGGCGGCACCACGGCAAAGACCTTGCGGGAAATCAGCCCCGCCTCTTCCAGCTCGCGCAGCTGCTTGGTCAGCATGCGCTGCGTGACGCTGGGAATGTGGCGGCGCAGCTCGTTAAAGCGCAGGGTACCCTCATTCATCAGGTGATAGAGGATCACACCCTTCCATTTTCCATCCAGAAAACTCAGCGTGGATTCCACCGGACAGCCGGGAAAATTGCCGGTCAATTTGGCGCGGGGACGGGACATCACAGTATCCTTTTTGTGCGTATATACAGAATATGTGCATTCTTGCGGTGTTTGCTCATCTCTATCAAATAGAGGTCAACGCAACAAGCAAAGGAGAAACGCCATGCGTGCTATCGGTTACAAAAGCGCAAAACCCATCACGGATTCAGATGCGCTTGTTGACCTCGATGTGCCCATGCCGGAAGCCAAGGGTCATGATCTCTTGGTCGAGGTGAAGGCCGTGTCGGTCAACCCCGTCGATACGAAGGTGCGCCGCAACCAGCCGCCGGAACAGGGGCAGGCCCGCATTCTGGGCTTCGATGCGGCCGGCATCGTCAAGGCCGTCGGCCAAGGCGTCACGCTGTTCAAGCCGGGCGACGAAGTGTTTTACGCCGGTGCCATCAACCGCCCCGGCTCCAACAGCGAATTCCATCTGGTGGATGAGCGCATCGTCGGCAAGAAGCCAAAGAGCCTCAGCTTCGAGGAAGCCGCCGCCCTGCCGCTCACCGCCATCACAGCCTATGAGGCGTTGTTTGACCGCCTGAAGGTGAAAGACCCCGTCGCCGGTGGGGCCAATGCCATCCTCATTATCGGCGGCGCAGGCGGCGTCGGCTCCATCGCCATCCAGCTTGCACGGCAACTGACCGACCTCACCGTCATCGCCACCGCGTCGCGCCCAGAAACCAAGGAATGGGCCAAGTCACTCGGTGCGCACCACATCATCGATCACAGCCAGCCGCTCGCCCCACAGGTGGAGGCACTCGGCCTCGGCGCCCCTGCCTTCGTCTTCTCCACAACCCAGAGCGACCTCCACGCAGCGGACAGCGTCGCCCTCATCGCCCCGCAAGGCCGCTTCTGCCTGATCGATGATCCCGCAGGCGGATTCGATGCGATGCCGTTCAAGCGCAAGGCGATCTCCATCCACTGGGAAATGATGTTCGCCCGCCCGGTGTTTGAAACGGCCGATGTTCTGGAACAGCACAATTTGCTGAACCACGTTTCGGAACTGGTGGATGCGGGCAAGATCAAGACGACGCTGACGGATGTCTTCGGCACGATCAGCGCGGCCAATCTTATGAAGGCGCATGCGTTGATTGAGAGTGGTACTGCGAGAGGGAAGATTGTTTTGTCGGGGTTTTGATGGCGGAGACTTCATGAGCGGTTGAGACTGCCGCTTACCCCCCTCTGCCTTGCCAGGCATCTCCCCCTCAAGGGGGGAGATCGACTCGCGGCAAGCTCCAGCCCACCTTGACGCTTTGACTATTGAGGCCGGTGATGACGTTGCGGAGAACCAAGGAGCGTGCGCCCAGCCAATCTCCCCACCTGAGGGGGAGATGTCCGGCAGGACAGAGGGGGGTGAGCCCCACCCGCAAACCTATCGGTCAATCCTCGTCCGGATCCTCCGGGCAAGGCCACGACGTCGGCGTCGTCAGCCCCTGCGGCAGCTTGGTCTTGGGATCACCGCAGGCAATGTCGATCTGCTTCTGCTCCAGCCCGGTGGCTGCTGAAAGGTCCAGTCCTTCGATGCGGGCGAGAAGAAGGAACGCGTTTTCGAAATCAATCGGCCCGGTGAATTTCGCGCCATCAAAGCGGGCACGCGAAAGATTGGCCATGGTGAATTTCGCGCCGGTTAGCGTCGCGCCTTCGAAATCCGCACGCCCGAGTTCCGCCTTGGAGAAATCCGTGCCGACGAGCTTGGCGTTCTGGAAGCTGGCGCGCTGCATTTCCGCATTGTTGAACTTGGCGTTTTCCGCATCCGCATCGCTGAAATCACCGCGATAGGCTTCCACCTTGATGAAATTGCCGTCCTGCAATTGCGATGAGGCGAGCGAGGTGCGGATGAGCTTTGCCTTTTCCAGATTGGCCTTCTTGAAGGACGAGCCGCGAAGATCGGTGAAGGTGAAATCCGTTCCCTGCAAATCCGCGCCATCCAGCATGCTGCCGCCAAGCATCAAAAGCCGCTTGTTGCATGCACTCCAGTCAATCCCGGCACCGGCATCGGCCCGGCAACTGGCCGCCTGGCTGTGGTTTGCTGTCAGGGTCACCGCGACAAACACCGTCAGAACTGCCCCGCAAACAAGCCCCGGCCCGCGCTGAGAAAAAACATTGCCTGCTGCCGTCTTCATCATCTGCTCCCACACCCGACCTGGTCGGACAACCTAAGCCACGCAAACGTCGCAGTCTCTATCAGTAAGGCACCGGACGAGGTTCTGCAATTCTGTACACAATAGATAAAACAAACTCTTCAAAAGACCAACGCCCTGACGACGTTGCGGAATGCATCAAAGCCAATTAATATTTTTTGGTTCGATAAGCAGCAGAATGGCGGGTTTATAAAGCGCCGATAGTCTGTTTCGAGGTGTCCCATCTCGTGCCGCCACGGCAATCCCTTGCAAAAGGGCTGCATACATGTCCGCAAGTGGCTGGACGGGCAGTTTCAAGTGGAGGTGGCCAGCGGAAACATCGAGTTGCAAACGAGCGGCAATTTCATCGCTACGCTGGAGCCGCAACCCTGACAATATTTGCCTTGCTGTCCCAGAAGCTGGGGCATTACCCGCTTCAGCAAGCACCACCATGCATCCGTGCGGTCTATCCGCGCGGGTAAAAAGATCGATTGCCGTTTCAAACATTGCAGAAAGGCCGCCAGCAGCATTCTCTGCGCTGTAAAGAACATCAAGCATGGCTTGGGCGTAATGCGTTCGATAGTGCTGCAAGGCTTCCAGAAACAGTGCTTCCTTGGATCCATAAGCGGCATAAAGGCTAGGAGACGTAATCCCCATTGCATCTGTGAGATCACCCATGGAAGCCGCTTCGAAACCGCTTTTCCAAAAAACCTGTAGCGCCATATCCAAAGCTTCCGCTCTGTCAAAACCCCTCGGACGACCTCGCTCACCCAATTTTGAATCCTCTCACCGACTGCACTGCCATTCGCTACGTGAACTTATCAGAAGGATCGATTCTGACATTCGCAAAGAACATCCCAGTGTTTCCTTCGCTAATCCCCGTCCGGCACAGCGTTTATTTTGTTTGCTAAATCGACTCGATCCACTCGACAATATCATTTCCAGAATCTATTTCTGTATCGACCAACACAGAAATGGAAATGTTTTATGAGCAAGCCCTATTTGAAACCGAAAACAGTCCTTATTACGGGCGCGAGCAGTGGCATTGGCCGAACGATGGCTCAGGCATTTACGCATGAAGGAGCGCGGCTGCTTCTCGTGGGGCGCCGCGCCGAAGAGCTTGAGGTTACAGCGAACCTTGTCCGACAGGGTGGAGCGGAAGCCAGTCCCCTTGTCGCGGATGTCACGGACGAGGCTGCAATAGCAACACTATTTGAGCGAATTGATCATATCGATCTAGCAATTAATGCTGCGGGCGTTTTGGCATCTGGCCCCATTGACGAAATGGAGGCAGACACTTTCTCCCGCGTTTTTTCTGTCAATGTGTTCGGGCTATGGCTTTCGATGAAGCATGAGATTCGGACCATGAAGCGAAGCGGCGGCGGGGTCATCATCAATATAGGTTCAAACGTGGGTGCAAAACTTGTGCGTCAGACGATGGGTGCTTACGCGGCCTCCAAAGCGGCAGTCAGCTCCCTGACACGCACCGCCGCTCTTGAAGCAATAGCACATGGCATCCGGGTGAACGCGATTTGCCCCGGCCCTGTTGATACCAGCATGTCGTACAGACCCGGAGAAGACCGGGCAGAGCGAGACAGCCGCATTGCGGCTGTAAATCCTTCTAAGCGTGTCGCTCAACCGGCAGAAATCGCAGCCACCGCACAATGGCTAGCATCAGATGCGGCCAGCTACATTGTAGGGCAGGACATCATCATCGATGGCGGTGCCTCAACATAAACAAGACCGTGGCATCTCGAATAATAGTGCCGTTTTACATATTCGCGTAAACCGGCCCCTCACCGCCCTGTGGGGGCACCCAGTTGATGTTCTGGTTGGGGTCCTTGATGTCGCAGGTTTTGCAATGGACGCAGTTTTGCGCATTGATCACGTAGACCTCTTCGCCGTCCTTCTCCACCCACTCATAGACCCCGGCGGGACAGTAGCGTGTCGAAGGGCCGGCATAGACGTCGTGTTCGGAGCGCTTTTGCAGGTCCATGTCCTTCACCTGCAGGTGCACCGGCTGGTCTTCCTCATGGTTGGTAGAGGAGATGAAGACGGATGACAGGCGGTCGAAGGTCAGGACGCCATCTGGCTTGGGGTATGCAATCGGCTTGTGGAATTTCGCGGGTTCCAGACTTTCCGCATCCGTCTTGCCGTGTTTCAGCGTGCCGAAAAGGGAAAGGCCGAGCAGCTGGTTGGTCCACATATCAAGCCCGCCCAGCGCCACGCCGATGGCGGTGCCGAACTTGGACCACAGTGGCTTGACGTTGCGCACGCGCTTCAGATCCTTGCCGATGTCGCTGCCGCGCCATTCGTTTTCGATCTCGATGACCTCGTCATTCGCGCGACCAGCGGCGATAGCATCGGCTAGTCTGTCCGCCGCCATCATGCCGGAAAGCACGGCATTATGGCTGCCCTTGATGCGCGGCACATTGACGAAACCGGCGGAACAGCCAATCAGCGCACCGCCGGGGAAGGTCAGTTTCGGCACGGATTGATAACCGCCTTCAGTGATCGCGCGCGCGCCATAGGACAGGCGCTTGGCCCCCTCAAATGTCGGGGCGATGGCCGGGTGCGTCTTGTAACGCTGGAATTCCTCGAAGGGATAGAGATAGGGGTTCTTGTAGTTCAAATGCACAACGAAGCCGACGGCGACGAGATTATCTTCCAAATGGTAGAGGAACGATCCGCCACCCGTCTTCATGCCCAGCGGCCAGCCGAAGGAGTGCTGCACGAGGCCGGGCCGGTGGTTTTCTGGCTTGACCTGCCAGAGTTCCTTGATGCCGATGCCGAATTTCTGGACATCGCTGTCTTTGGAAAGATCGAATTTCGCAATCAGCTGCTTGGCCAGCGAGCCGCGCACGCCTTCGCCGATCAGCACATATTTGCCGTGCAGTTCCATGCCACGCGTGAAGGCCGGGCCGGGTTCGCCATTGCGCTCCACGCCCATGTCGCCGGTGGCAACGCCAATCACGGCGCCCGCGTCATTATAAAGCACTTCGGTTGCTGCAAAGCCGGGGTAGATTTCAACGCCCAGCGCTTCCGCCTTTTCCGCCAGCCAGCGACAGACCAGCCCGAGCGAGACGATGTAATTTCCGTGATTGTTCATCAAAGGCGGCATGGCGAAGTTGGGCAGGCGGATGGAGCCAGCAGGGCCGAGCAGCAGGAACTGGTCGTCCTTGACCTCGGTCTTGAAGGGATGCCCCTCCTCTTCGCGCCAGCCGGGCAGCAAACGGTCGATGCCGATGGGATCGACCACCGCGCCGGAAACGATATGCGCACCGACTTCCGCACCTTTTTCCAGCACCACGACGGAAAGGTCCGGATTGACCTGCTTCAGCCGTATCGCTGCCGAAAGACCCGCAGGGCCAGCGCCAACGATAACAACGTCGAATTCCATTGCTTCGCGTTCCGGCAGTTCCATCGCTTCCGTCATGTCCATCCTCTCAGCTTAACCGGTCCCATCCGGCCTTGTTTTACCCAACGCGCCCGCAGCCACAGGGTTCACCACCCTCGCCGCACCTGCCCGCTTTTCAGCCATCGTCTCAATTCTTCTTCGCAAAGCACAAAGCCATTGTCGAGGTTGAACTGCGGCAAATCCTGTTCAGGCTTATTACATTATCGAGCGCATTGGTAATATCTAACTCTTACGTTCACGTAAACTAACGGGATTTGCGAAGAGGTCAAGGCGGGAGGATGGAAAGCGTTTCCAGACATAAGAAATGCGCACGACGTTGCTACGCGTTTCCTCCCCCGAAATAAACACCTTCAAAACAAGCACCACCACCCCTATAACCACCCTCAACACTTTCAGGAGGATATCCCATGGATCTCGGCATTTCCGGCAAACGCGCGCTCGTACTGGCGTCATCTCGCGGCCTTGGCCTTGGCATTGCAACGGCGCTGGCCAAAGAAGGCGCGCATGTGCTGCTCGTTGGCCGCACCAGCGAAAAGCTGGCCGCAAATGCAGACGCCATCAACGCGCTGGGCAAGGGCAAGGCGGATTGGGTGCAGGGTGATCTTTCGCAGGAAGATTTCGTCGCAACCATGGTCAAGGCCGTGAAGGAGAAGCTCGGCGGCATCGATATTCTCGTCAACAACACCGGTGGCCCTACCCCAGGCACGGCGCAGGATATCACCATCGACAAGCTGGAAACTTTCTTCCAGTCCATGGTTCTGCGCGTCATCACGCTGACGGGCGCCTTCCTGCCGCAGATGAAGGAACAGGGCTGGGGCCGTATTCTCACCGTCGCGTCTTCGGGCGTGTTCGAGCCCATCCCCAACCTCGCCCTTTCCAACACTCTGCGAGGCGCGCTGGTGGGCTGGAACAAGACGCTGGCGACGGAAGTGGCGGGCTCCGGCATCACCGCCAACCTTCTCCTGCCCGGACGCATCCACACGGATCGCATCGATGAGCTGGATGGTGCCAATGCCAAACGGCTCGGCAAAAGCGTGGAAGAGGTGCGCGAAGCATCGCTAAAAACCATCCCAGCCGGACGCCTCGGCAAGGTCGAGGAATTCGCCGCCGCCGGTGCTTTCCTCTGCTCGGAACCCGCAAGCTACATCACCGGCACCATGCTGCGGGTGGATGGCGGCGCGGCGAAATCCATCTGATCGCGGTGTTTCTGGAGCCGCAAACACGGCTCCACAATAGTTATTTTCGATAATTATTATAAAAACCGCAGATACATCAGCATTTTAATTAAATGCGACCACGCAAATGCACATAATTTTGGGGGGAGATGCCGCAGGAATTGCTCATCGTCAATTTCCGGCCTCCTCACATGTTCGAAACACTGCTTCCTCCCACATCCACTCCCACCACTGC
The DNA here is from genome assembly GCF_040427045.1 of Agrobacterium vacciniicorymbosi. Lineage (NCBI taxonomy): Bacteria > Pseudomonadati > Pseudomonadota > Alphaproteobacteria > Hyphomicrobiales > Rhizobiaceae > Agrobacterium > Agrobacterium vacciniicorymbosi. Next base: position 313,012 of record NZ_JBETMF010000002.1, on the reverse strand, counting down.
GCCTTCGACGGGCACATCCTCGTCCGGCAGCGGCCAAACGCAGGGCTCCACGAGCAGCCAGCCGTCTAGCGCGCCTGCCAGCAGCCAGAGCCAGCCAGCGCCCAGCGCCTCCGCCCCGGTTGAAGACGACACGGACGATCAGGACGTCGATGACGGCACCTATTCGCCGACACCGTCCCAGCCTGCCACGTCCGAGCAGACATCTGGCGAAAGCACATCCTCGCCCTCCCCAGCCGTAGAACCGACACCGGAAACACAGGCGAGCGAAAACACCCCGCCAGCGCAGACCGAACCATCGGCGGAAGCGCCAACGGAAACCTCTGCGGAGACACCGTCAGAACCTGCCAGCGAAAGCGAGCAGCCCGTATCGTCCACGCCGTCACAAAGCGAGGCCGAAGCTCCAGCGGCGCAAACGCCAGCCGCACCGGCTGAAGAGCAACCCGCTGCATCTCAACCTGCTAACGAAGACCAGCAGCCAGTGTCGTCCGCACCGTCACAGAGCCAAGCCGAGGTTCCCGCTGCAGAAACGCAGCCCGAGGAAACGGCAAGCGCGCCAGCCGACGAGCAACCAGCTGCATCCGAACCTGCCACGTCGGAAACACCAGCCGGGAACGGCGCTTCCGAAGAGCCAGAGGCAGCGTCTCAGGCCACAGGCAGTGAGCAGTCTGAACCGTCCCAGCCGGTTAGCGGCGGCAACAGCGGCGCATCTCAGCCCGTCGCGGCATCGCCTGCCCAGCCTGTGGCCGCATCTCCCGCACCACCTGCCACTGCGCCGGTTGCTTCCGCGCCAGTCACGCATTCACCGTCCACGGTTATAGCAGCCAAGCATTCCGGCAATGCCACCGTGGACGCGGTCGAAGCCAGAGCTTCCGCGCGCAGCTTTGCCGCGCAGGAAGAGGCAGAGATTGAGGTCGCCCGCAGCCGTGCTGCTGAAGTTCAGAAATCCCGCATTCTGCGTGGCCTGCTCGACTCCATCGTCAACAGCGATCCCAAGACGGATGCCAACCCGCTGAACGATAATGACGCGGAACAGCCGAAAACCAGCATTATCGAGAAATATTACGCCGAAGCCTGAGCGGTTAAAGACCGCTCCTCGGCCTTGCCCAGAGGCCCCCATCACGTCGCCCAACTGGCGGCGTGACCAGTCGTTCGGTAAAAAGCCCAAGGGTAGTGCGGGTGTCAGTCAAAGCCTAAATCAGGCAGTTGGCTCACCCGTCTCACACGCTCCGAAAACGCTTCCCACGCCCGCAACAAACGCGTAGATTGCGGCATCGACGTCCCCTTCGAGGCTCATCATGCAGATACTTCGCGTTTCTCTGACTATTTTCGGCGCATTGCTTTCGCTCATCGGCCTCGTCTGGATTGGTCAGGGCAGCGGATATTTCCCCTACCCTGCCTCCAGTTTTATGGTCAACCAAAGCCCGTGGATATTGCGCGGCGCGCTGGTTCTCGTCGTCGGCCTTGTCATCATCTGGGCGTCGCGACGCTTTATCCGCTAGGCTATTTCACCAGTTTCGGTAGGTCTGCAATCAGCGCGTCACGCGTGGCAAAGCTGATAGGCTCTTCGCTTTTCCAGTCCTTCACGTTCAGCGTGGCAAACACCACCCGCCGGTCGCCCTTCTGTGCCCAGCCCACGAACCAGCCGAGCCAGCTGTCGCCATCATATTTGCCCGCCTTGGTGCGCATACGGCCGGACCCCGTCTTGCCCTGTATCTGCCAGCCATCTTCAGCGGCAAACTTGGGAATAATCGCCATGGTCTTGTCATAAGCCATCTTGGAAACCGGCAGCTTGCCGTCCACGAAGCGCCGCACAAAATCCACTTGCTGGTCGGCAGAAATCTTCAGCGATGACATCAGCCAGGATTCCGTCAGCCCGTCCGTACGGCCCTTAACACCACTCACATCCGCATTGCCATAATCAAAGCGACGGACGTAATCAGCAAACGTCTCTTTCCCGAGACGTCGTGTGATTTCCTGCGAATACCAGACGATGCTATCCCGCTCCCAAATGGTCGGATCGGTAGCCTGCTGCTCGCGCTTCGGGCGTTTCCATTCCGCCTTATACTCCCAGCGCGGCGTCGTCTCGTCCTTCAGAATTCCCGCATCATAACCCATAATGGCCAATGGCAGTTTGAAGCTGGATTGTGGCGCGAAAGCCTTGCCGCATTCACCCTTTCTATACAGGGCTTCACCGCTTTTGGCGTCGAGGATGACCGTGCATTGTACCGTCTCCGCAGTCTTAGCACTGAGAGAACTCAAGCAAATCATTGTAAAGGCTGAACAAAGAACGAAACCGATATGTCGCTTTATCGTCATGGACACTCTCCATTGGGTTGTGTTGACGCACTTGTAAGCTAGCCTGTCGCGTCAAGACAAATGATGATATCTGGCTTCTGGCATGAATTTTAGTTGGTCTTAGCAATGGTCCGTCCACATCTCCCGCTCAATGCCCTGCGCGCTTTCGAGGCCGCCGCCCGGCATCTCAGCTTTACCCGCGCCGCCATAGAACTCTGCGTCACGCAGACGGCTGTCAGCCATCAGGTCAAGCTTCTGGAGCAGAAGCTGGGCGTGGAACTGTTCCGGCGGCTGCCGCGCGGCCTGATGATCACCGAAGACGGGCTTGCCTTGCTGCCGACGCTGCGCGACTCTTTCGACCGCATGGCCGATATGCTGCAACGTTTCGAGGAAGGGCATCTGCGCGATGTGCTGACTTTGGGTGCCGTGGGCACCTTTGCCGTTGGCTGGCTGTTGCCGCGGCTTGGCGCATTTCAGGCACGCTACCCCTTTATCGAGGTGCGGCTTTCCACTAACAATAACCGCGTCGATATCGCCGCCGAGGGTCTGGATTACGCCATTCGTTTCGGCAATGGCGCCTGGCACGATACGGAAGCGGAAGAACTGTTCGAAGCCCCGCATTCGGCACTGTGCATCCCTGCCATCGCGCGCCAGCTCACCTCGCCGCAGGATATTGCCGCTCAGCCTCTGCTGCGCTCTTACCGGGTGGATGAATGGCCGGAGTGGTTCGAAGCCGCCGGTGTGGTGCCGCCGAAAATTCGCGGCATCGTGTTCGACTCGTCCGTCCTGATGATCGAGGCTGCCTTGCAGGGTGCGGGCGTTGCACTGGCCCCGCCGCTCATGTTCAGCCGCCAACTCTCCTCCGGCGCACTGGAGCAGCCTTTCCCGGTCTATGTCTCCAAAGGATGCTATTGGCTGACGCGGCTGAAATCGCGGCCAGTGACGCCAGCCATGGCAACATTTTCCAAATGGCTTTTGGAAGAGGCACAGCAAAGCCGGGCGGCACAAATGGCAAAAAACTGAGCCACCCGGCTTGCCATAGGCCAGCCATCATGCAATGACCCGCCCTCCTCAAAAATCACCGATGCCATGGGCATCCGGACTGACGGGCCCGAGCATGCCTCGGCCCATTTCGACCTGTCTAAACACCAAGGAACGACTGCAATGACACGGACACTCGGCCTCGATTTCGGCACGACCAACACGGTCATGGCACTTTCGGACAGCGGCACGGACAGCCATTCGATGCGCTTTACCAGCAGCGCCGGCACAGCAGATAGCATGCGCACCGCCCTGTCCTTCATGAAGGATCGCTCCATGGGGGCCGCTGCCCTTCATGTCGAAGCGGGCCACGCCGCCATTCAGCAGTTCATCGATAATCCCGGCGACTGTCGCTTTCTGCAATCCATCAAGACATTCGCCGCCTCCTCGCTGTTTCAGGGCACGCTGGTCTTCGCCAAGCGCCAGAGCTTCGAAGACCTCATGGAGGTCTTTCTGCGCAAGCTGAAGTCCTATGCGGGCGATGAATGGCGCGATGACGTCTCCACCGTCATCGCCGGTCGCCCCGTGCGCTTCGCAGGCAGCAACCCGGATGAGGCCTTGGCCCTGGCACGTTATAATGATGCGCTGACCCGCGCCGGTTTTCCGGAAATCCACTATGTCTATGAACCCGTCGCTGCTGCTTACTACTTCGCCCAGAGCCTGAAGAAGGACGCCAATGTTCTGGTGGCCGATTTCGGCGGCGGCACCACCGACTATTCGCTCATCCGCTTCGAAACCCATGGTGGCAAGCTTTCCGCCACACCCATCGGCCATTCCGGCGTTGGCGTCGCGGGCGACCATTTCGACTTCCGCATGATCGACAATCTGGTGTCGCCTGAGATCGGCAAGGGCAGCAAATTCAAGAGCTTCGACAAGGTGCTGGATGTTCCGGGCGGTTACTACGTCAATTTCGGTCGCTGGAACCAGCTGTCCATCTTCAAGACCACCAAGGAATTTTCCGATCTGAAGTCGCTGGTTCGCTCGGCACTTGAGCCGGAAAAGCTGGAGATGTTCGTGGAGCTGGTCGAGCATGATGAGGGCTACCCGCTCTATCAGGCGATCTCGGCCACCAAGATGACGCTGTCTTCCCATGAGGAAGCCGAGTTCAACTTCTCGCCACTCGGCAAGGCCGGTCGCAAGATTGTCAAGCGCTCGGATTTCGACAAGTGGATCAGCGATGATCTCGCCAAGATCGAAGGCGCGCTGGATGAGGTGCTGGAGAAAACCCAGACCGCGCCAGAGGCCATCGATAAGGTCTTCCTCACCGGCGGCACCTCCTTCGTGCCCGCCGTGCGCCAGCTTTTCGCCCGCCGCTTCGATGCCGACAGGATCGAAACGGGTGGCGAGCTTCTGTCGATTGCGCATGGTCTGGCCATGATTGGCGAAAGCGGTGACATTGAACGCTGGACAGCGTGATGACAGGGGTTTCACGGGGCGGCCACTTAAGGTAGTTTTGCCCCCATGATCCTGGCCCAAGACCTTTCACCGGCAGAACTGGCGGCGCTCCTGCATTTCCATGCAGATGCGGGCGTGGACTGGCTGCTGGAAGACACGTCGCTGGATCGCTTTGCGGAATTTGCCGCAACCCGCCAGAGCCGCCCCGCGCAGCGAGACGCCCCCCCTCAGCAAATTAGTGTTCCACAAAACACACCCCCTCGCGGCGTTCAGTCGGGGCCTCAAGCACGCGCAGCACCTGCCCCGCCACCGGTTCAGGCCAATGTCGCCATGCCGGATGAGCAGGCCATCGCTGCCGCCCGTTTTGCCGCGGAAACCGCCCGTTCGCTGTCGGAACTCAAGTCGGCGCTGGAAGGCTTCAACGGCTGCAATCTGAAAAACAGCGCCCGCAACACCATATTTGCCGAGGGAGACCCCTCCTCCGGCATCATGGTGATTGGCCCGATGCCGGATGCGGATGACGACCGCGAGGGTCAGCCTTTCGTCGGCAAGACAGGCCTGCTGCTCGACCGTATGCTGGCGGCTATCGGCCTTAACCGTGCCAATCTCTTGCTCACGAATGTCGTCCCATGGCGCCCGCCGGGCAACCGCCCGCCCTCCGGCCCCGAGATGGAAATCTGCCGCCCCTTCATCGAGCGACAGGTGGCTTTGGCAGAGCCGAAAGCACTGTTGCTTTTGGGCAACTTCACCGCCCGTTTTTTCTTTGGCGGCACCGGCACCATCCATACGCTGCGCGGACAGTGGCGTGATGTCGCATCGGGGCATGGAATCGTGCCTGCCATCGCCACTTTGCACCCACAGGAACTTTTGAACGCTCCAGCCAGTAAGCCATTGGCATGGCAGGATTTATTAGCATTTCAGGTTCACCTTCGCAAAATGTGAATGCTTCCTTTTTGATCAATGTGAATCATTTATGAAAATAGCCATGCAAATGGCGCATAACAGCGGCGCATTTACCCTGATTGCCGAATCCATGCTGCACCGCGATAAGTCATCTCGTCTTGGGAGGAAACGGTTTAAGGAACCAAGGCAATGACCACTCGCTTCCGTCCGGTTCATTCCGGCTTCGAAACACTCCGGCTTGCAGGCCTCGGCCCGCGCTCGGGTGATAGCTACCACCGCTTCGGTGGCACCAATGAACAGCTGACAGCTCGGGCTTCCGCTCAGCAAGTTCGCACGACACGTCCTTCAGCCGTCTTCGCGGACTTCCGCGAGCGCTGATACAATCAGTCTTCCGGCTCCGCCATCGAAGACTTTTATAGACCGACGCTTCGCAGCGCCTTTCCGATGGAGAGGCGCTTTTGCGTTTTCGGGGTGCCTGATACCGCATTTCGCCGCAAAACCGTGTAGTCTCCCCAGTATCCGATACTTCCGGGAGGGCGATATGTTCACAAATGAGATCGAGGTTATCACGCTGTTTGTCGAGGATATCGGCGCAACCCGGCAGTTCTACGAGACGGTATTTCACCCCGACATTATCTATAAGGACGATGTCTCCGCCGTTCTCAAATTCTCGGGCATCCTCATCAATCTGCTTCAGGCCAGCGAAGCACCGGAACTGGTCACGCCGCTCGCAGTCGCGCCAGCAGGCACCGGCACGCGGATGCTCCTGACGATAAGGGTGGATGATGTCGATGCCGTCTGCGAAGAGCTCACCAAACGCGGCGCGACCATGCTCAACGGCCCCATAGACAGACCATGGGGCCGGCGCACGGCAGCCTTTGCAGACCCCGCAGGCAATGTCTGGGAAGTCGCGCAGGTAATCTAGGGCAGGATTTACGACGCAGATGGTGCCGTGTCGGACCTGGCAGCCTTGGCCTCGATAAATGCATCCTGGACATACTTGAACTTGATGGCCTGCCAGCTGCAATATTCGTCGAGGAAATCGCGGGAGAACCACATGCCGCTGCGCAGGCTGTCATCGTGCCAGCCCATGATGCCCTGTTCCGCCGCCTTGTTGAGCAGGCGCTGAAGATGCGTGCGTGACATCATGAATTCCGCAGCCATGGCCCGCGCATCGACAAAACCGATATCGATACGGTCGCATTGGCGCGACGAGTCTTCAATGCGACTGATGAATTCGTCCATCACGAGCGCACCTGCCTCGGTCCATAGAAAAAGTCCAACGCGTGGTGGCGGGTTCACCCATGCAGAATCCATGAGGCAGAGACGAGCGGCCAATGGTTGTGCCACCGCCAGAAGGTGTGAATGTGCCATCATCTCAATGGCACGTATTCCCCCATCAAGACAATCGATAGCTGCCAGATTGGCGATATACCACATCAGGATCGCCTCTTCGCTTACGGGCGTCGCCTTGTATCGACGGGGTCGCTGAGAGGCCGGACTAACTCTTTCAACATAGCGATAAATTTCAAGCTGATCGAGATAGTTCTGAACCGTGTTGCGGCTTGCAACATGATTGGTGGTGATGAGTTCCCGCGCCTGCGCAACGGTGAAACCACGGGGACCGCTTTCAAGGTTTAGGGCCATCCCCGCCTGCGTCATCAGCCACTTCTGATGCGCCGAAAGCAACCGCGCTATCCGCGGATTATTGTTGTAAGCGCCCCGCAGAGTCCGGGCGAGCGTTCTTATCGCTCCCAGCAATTTGGGATGCGCAACGAGATCGTCATACGAATACATCATGACCGATCCCGTGATAATAATGAAAAGAAATATGCTCCGTAGCAACCACTGGTTGCCACATCATTGCCCTGCCAAATACTGACGCGCACCAATAGACGCGCACTATCAGGCTCTACGCGTTTTGCCCCAAACACGATTATGCCACCTTAGATTTACCTTTACCACCCATGTGTTCAATAACACAGTCGTGCGAAATTTGAATAAAACTTTGATAAAAACAGCGCTTTTTTTAAATTTTACAGAAGCTGTCCAGTCGAACGCAATATTTCGACTAGCCCTGAGGCGTAGACGCTTTTCTAGCCGCCTTTCGCGCAAGCCCTAGTTGATGCTCCCGGAAAATAATGAAAATCCCGGCAGAAATGACGATTGCCGTGCCCACCAGCATCGTCACGGTCGGAATATCGCCGAACAATACGTAGGAAACACCAATTCCGAACAGGATGGATGAATATTCGAAGGGGGCAATGGTCGAGACTTCCGCGTGGCGATAGCTCTCGGTCAGCAAAATCTGAGCGATACCACCGGCAATCCCGCAGGAGATCAGAAGCACCGTCTGCTTCCAATCCAGCCATTCCCAATCGAATGGCAGGCTGAACGCAGACAGTAGGCTGCCAGTCAGCGAGAAATAGAGAACAATCGTCGCCGTCTTCTCCGTCACCACCAGCTGGCGCACCTGCACCATGGCCAGACCACCGAGGACGGCGGCCAGCAGAACAGCGAGTGCGCCAATCCCCTCACCCGCCGCAAAGCCACCGCTCTGCAACAGGGTCAGTTTGGGCCAGAGAATGATGATCACACCGCTCATGCCGATTAGAACCGCAGACCAGCGATAGATGCGCACGGTCTCGCCCAGCATCAGCGAGGCGAACACCACCGCCATCAGCGGAGAGGCATAGCCGATGGCGATGAATTCCGGCAGCGGCAGCAATGTCAGCCCGTAAAACCCGCAGATCATCGAGAGAATGCCGAGAAATCCGCGCTTGAAATGACCGAAGAGATTTTCCGTGTGGAACGCGCTTTTCAGGCTCCGCAGCCATGCCAGGTAAATAATGATGGGAACGATGGCGAAGGTGGAGCGAAAGAAGGTGATCTCGCCTGCCGGTACATCTGCCCCTGCCGCCTTGATGCAGGTCTGCATGACCAGAAAAAAACCAACGGATATCAGCTTGAAGCTTATGCCCCTGATGGGGTTATAGGCGGCGGCACTCATGCGAACGAACATTCAAAAAGTTACGGCTGCGAACCGGTTTCATCTCACAGGCCACTGCATGGTCCCGCACATCACGCTGTGATGACTATCAGATTACCGTGCAGATTTGAAATAAACTCAAGATTGAGTCATCTCTCCGGTGATTTTTAGCGCAACCACTTGCTCAAATGCCACGCCTTGGCAAATCTCTACCAAAAATGATTTAAATATATGCAGATGCCGGATTTGACGGCACATGTATGTATCGGTGCGCTGCGAGAAAATACAACCAATAAAAACCACTTGTTAACCAAGATACATTCTAATTGCGCAAGCTTAATCGTTCGCCGCGCGCCCTCGCTACCGATGTTGAACTGAAGATGATGTCCATCTCTATTTCAGAACTGATGAAGACAGATGAAACACGCTCCACAGATATTTGAAAAAAGCGGCTCGCCACCGGCAACGCCACGCAGCATGCGTATCGTCACGGATGGCATGTCGAACGACCTGCGGCGGTTCAGCACGGATAACAGCCACATCGTCAAACAAATCCGGCTTCTGGCCATCAATGCGCTGATCGAAGCGGCGAGAGCCGGTGAAGCTGGCAAGGGCTTTTCCGTGGTGGCGAACGAGGTTCAGCGCCTCGCGCAGATCGCCTCGGATATTTCCTCGACATTTGAACATACCGTCCTCAGCCGTATCGGGCTCAGCCGCGATATGGCCGAAGCGCTGGTGGAGGAGATGGAAGGCGTGCGGTTGATGGATATGGCGCAGACGCTGGTTCAGCTGATCGTGCGCAATCTGTTTGAACGCACCGCCGATGTGCGTTGGTGGGCAACCGATACGGCTTTGTGGCAAGCGCTGCAAAGCAACGACAAGGCGGATGCCGCCTTCGCAGCGGAGCGTCTCGGCGTCATCAGCCGCTTCTATACCGTCTATATAGACCTCGTTATGACGGATCGTCGCGGTACGGTGATTGCGTCTGCCAATCCGCGTTATCAGCGCAACCTGCTGGGTCGTAACCTGACGCTCGAACCGTGGTTCATTGCCGCCTCGCAGTGCCGCAGCGGCGATGAATATATTGTCGATCAGGTCAAGAGCAGCCCGCAGCACGATGATCGCGACGTTCTGGTCTACGCCACCGGCGTTCGGGAAGGCGGCAAGAACGATGGTGCTTTGCTGGGCACGTTGGGTGTCTATTTCGACTGGCAGTCGCAGGGTCGCTCCATCGTGGAGAAGGAAGCGAATTTACCGCCCTCCGTGGCAGAGCGAACGGTCGTGCTGTTGCTGGATGGCGATATGCGCGTCATCGCAAGCGGCGATCCGGCTCTGCGATTTACCCATTACCCTCTCCAAAACCCATCCAACGCGATGCGCGGCAGCTATTATACCAGCGGCGCAATTGTCGCCTTCGCCAAGACATTCGGATACGAGGATTATGATGGTCTGGGGTGGTACGGCGTCGTCATCCAACAAACGGAAAACGATGAGGCGATCCGCAACAGCCTTGGTTTCAAGGCATAGCTGAACGCTCTCGTACACTGCGTGAACACATGGGCTTTGATACTGAATAGAATTGGTAACCAATCGAATATTTTATCGTAATATTATTTGTGAGAGGCCATAATTTCAGTAATCGTTCAACATTTAATGGAATGATGTGCCAATGCGAGACACATTCATTGATCCTCACTGAACCGTTGGTCTGGCGAGACAATACGCAGGACATAATGTCTTGCGAATTTCACATGAACGTGACCCTATTTCAATTTTACTTTCAGGTGACATCCGGCATGAAACCTGAATCGTGGCAGACAAGGTTCATTCAGGAATAGTCATGCGAACAGACACGGGCCAGATCGTTCACCTGGCGGATTATCGCCCCACCGATTTCGTTCTCGAACGAGTTGACCTCACCTTCGAACTCGACCCTGAAAATACCAAGGTCGAAGCGCGATTGATTTTCCATCGGCGTAAAGGCGTCGATGCGTCAGCGCCGCTGGTTCTTGATGGTGACGAGTTGACGCTCTCCGGCCTGCTGCTGGACCAGATCGACATTCCCGCTGCGCAATATGATGCGACGCCGGACAGTCTGACGATCCGCGACCTGCCCGCCGCAGAACCGTTCGAGATTTGCGTCACAAACTACATCAATCCGCAGACCAACACGCAGTTGATGGGCCTTTACCGCACCAATGGTGTCTATTGCACCCAGTGCGAAGCCGAAGGCTTCCGCCGCATCACCTATTTCCCCGATCGTCCCGACGTTCTGGCGCCCTACACCATCACCATCATCGCTGCCAAGGAAGGCAACACCTTCCTTCTGTCCAACGGCAATTTCCTCGGTGGCGGCAATTACGATGAAGGCCGTCACTTCGCGGCGTGGTTCGATCCGCATCCAAAGCCAAGCTATCTGTTTGCGCTTGTGGCAGGCGATCTCGGCCTCATCGAAGACACCTTCACCACCATGTCCGGTCGTGATGTCGCGCTGAAAATCTATGTCGAACACGGCAAGGAGCCGCGCGCGGCCTACGCCATGGACGCGCTGAAACGCTCCATGAAATGGGACGAAGAGCGCTTCGGTCGCGAATACGACCTCGACATATTCATGATCGTCGCCGTGTCCGATTTCAACATGGGCGCCATGGAGAACAAGGGCCTCAACGTCTTCAACGACAAATATGTTCTGGCCGATCCTGAGACCGCGACCGATGCCGATTATGCCAATATCGAACGCATCATCGCGCATGAGTATTTCCACAACTGGACCGGCAACCGCATCACCTGCCGCGACTGGTTCCAGCTTTGCCTGAAGGAAGGCCTGACCGTTTACCGCGATCAGGAGTTCTCCTCTGACATGCGCTCGCGCCCGGTCAAGCGCATCGCCGATGTGCGCCACCTGAAGTCCGAGCAGTTCCCGGAAGATGGCGGCCCGCTGGCGCATCCGCCACGTCCGGATAAATATCGCGAAATCAACAACTTCTACACGACGACTGTCTATGAGAAGGGTGCCGAAATCACCGGCATGATCGCCACCATTCTGGGTGCGGAAGATTTCCGCAAGGGCATGGATCTCTATTTCGAGCGTCATGATGGAGAGGCCTCGACGGTCGAAAACTTCATCAAGTGTTTCGAAGACGCAAGCGGTCGTGATCTCAGCCAGTTCTTCCGCTGGTATGTGCAGGCCGGCACACCGCTGGTCAGCGCATCGACGTCCTATGACGCGGCGTCTTCCACCTTCACGCTGTCGCTGGAACAGACCGTTCCGGCAACGCCCGGCCAGAGCGCCAAGCAGACCCTGCACATTCCGCTTTCCACAGCCCTCATTCTCGACAATGGCCAGATTGCCGAACCGTCGAAGGTCGAAGGCGGCGACTACCGGGATGGCGTGCTGCATCTGACCGAACGCAACCAGACCTTCACTTTCTCCGGCATTTCCTCGCGCCCGGTGCTGTCGCTCAACCGCAGCTTCTCCGCGCCGATCAATCTGCATCTAGAGCAGTCTGCCGACGATATGGTGCAGATCGCCCGTCATGATACGGATATGTTCTCCCGCTGGCAGGCGCTCACCACCCTTGCCATGCCCAACCTCGTCAAGGCGACGCAGGCGGTACGCGATGGTTCGGACGTTGAGTTCGATCCGGCCTTCATCGCAACGCTGATCGAAATCGCAGGCGATGACAGTCTGGAGCCCGCATTCCGTGCTCAGGCGCTGGCGCTTCCAAGCGAAGCGGATGTCGCCCGTGAAATCGGCGGCAACAATGACCCGGAAGCGATCCACAAGGCCCGCAACGCCGCCATGACGGCCATTGCCAAGGCCGGTGTTGAAACCTTCCAGAGGCTGTTTGCCAGCTTCGAAGACAAGGGTGCCTATTCTCCGGATGCAGAGAGCGCCGGTCGCCGGTCGCTGCGCAATATTTCCATGAGCTATCTGTCCTTTGCGGAACAGACGCCGGAGCGCGCCTCTGCGGCCTTCTCCGCCGCCAGCAACATGACCGATCTCGCCCATGCTCTCAGCGTGCTGACGCAGCGCTTCCCGAATGCGCCGGAAACGGCACAGGCTCTTGCCACGTTCGAAAGCCGCTTTGCCGACAACGCGCTGGTGCTGGACAAGTGGCTGTCCATTCAGGCGGCTATTCCCGGCAGCGATGCGCTGGCGCGTATCAAAGCGCTGATCGGCTCCAAGCACTTCATCGGCACCAATCCGAACCGCGTTCGCTCGCTCATCGGCACCTTTGCCTTTGGAAATCCGACCGGTTTCAACCGTGCCGATGGTGAAGCCTATCGCTTCCTCGCCGAGCAGATCGTCACCATCGACAAGCGCAATCCGCAGCTTGCGGCGCGCATCCTCACATCCATGCGTTCCTGGCGGTCTCTGGAGCCTGTTCGGGCCGATCATGCCCGCGCTGCGCTGACCACAATCGAGCGGTCCCCTGCCCTCTCGACAGACGTCCGCGACATCGTCGAACGCGTGCTAAAGGCTTGACGTTACGTGAGTTTGGCGGCTTTTTGGTAAGTCGCCGAACTTGTCCCAAAAAAATACGGAGTCGGTTCAAAGGGTTAAAATTCTTTTAACCTTAAGCTCTGGACAAGCCGAATCAGCTTTGATTCACTGGTGTCAGATTCGAGCGGCGGCGCTTCGGATTCCACGAGGGACATCAAGGCGGGACAATGACGGACGTGCGGCGGGCGACTGCGGGCGATGAGCGCTCGTATGCCAAATTTGTGGACATTGCTGCATGGAGCGAAAAGCTCTCCGGAAACCTGTTGGCATTGGCCGCAGGTCCGACGAGCGCGCTGCCAATACCCCATCTGGAATCGCTGCTGAAGCGGCTCATTCCCGTTCTCATCCTGGCCTTTCTGGTTGTCGTGGCAGCCTCGCGCATGCTGGGCATCGTGGCCGAATCCGGACGGATGGAAGAATCGGCCCGACAGGCAACCGCCCTCTCCGCTCTTGCCGCAAAGGCCTCCTTCAACGGCGCCGAAACCCTCTTTGCCATGCAGGATCGTGCCACAGCCGAAACCCGTCTTCGCACCTCCTTCCCTGCTGGCAGCCTCGATCATGACACGCTGCTGCTGGTGGCCGGCAATGATGGCCGTATCTTCGGCGGCATCGGCAATGAAGCCTCTACCTATCTCGGCACGTCGCTCACCAATCTTCTGCCGGAAATCGCCATCGTTCGTCGCTTCCCCGGTGCGCCCGGCACCATCGAAACGGATATTGAAGGCGTCCCGCACTACGCAACCATGCTGTCGCTCGGCACCGAAGGCGGCATGATTATCGCGGCGCGTTCGCTGGAGCCGATCCGCTCCTTCTGGCGCAGCGAAGTCGCCATGAATGTCACGCTGTTCACCGGCATCTCGGCCATTCTGCTGGTCATTCTCTATGCCTATTACATGCAAGTGAAGCGGGCACGTACGGCGGACGAAGTCTTCGTCGAATCCAACCTGCGTGTTGAAACGGCACTGTCGCGCGGACGCTGCGGCCTGTGGGATTTCGATCTCTCCACCCGGCGTATGTTCTGGTCCACCTCGCTCTACGAAATTCTCGGCCTGCCTCCCAGAACCGACCCACTGTCCTTCAGCGATGCCGCCCGCATGATGCATTCGGAAGACGGCAATCTCTACGAACTCGCACGCTCCGTCGGCTGCGGCGACCTCCGCCAGATCGACCAGATTTTCCGCATGCGCCATGCCCATGGTCATTATGTCTGGCTGCGCGCCCGCGCTCAGGTCATCCACACATCCGCTGGCCCGCGCGTCATCGGCATTGCCATGGACGTGACCGAGCAGCACCGACTTGCCCAGCGTTACGCCGAAGCCGACCAGCGTCTTGCAGACGCCATCGAAAGCACATCGGAAGCCTTCGTGCTGTGGGACAAGAACGACCGTCTGGTCATGTGCAACGCTCACTTCCAGCAGGCTTACGGCCTGCCGGACAGCGTGCTGGTGGCCGGAACGGAACGCTCCGTCGTAAACGCCGCCGCCTGCCGCCCCGTTGTGGAACGCCGCGTGGCCGACCCGGATCAGTCTGGCCTGTCGCGTACCACGGAAGTCCAGCTTGCCGACGCCCGCTGGCTACAAATCAACGACCGCCGCACCCGCGACGGAGGCCTCGTTTCGGTCGGCACCAACATCACCCTTCTAAAGCGGCATGAAGAGCGCCTGCGCGACTCCGAAAAGCGCCTGATGGCAACCATTGGCGACCTTTCCGCCTCACGCCACAAGCTGGAGCGCCAGAAGACAGAGCTTTCCGACGCCAATGCCAATTACCAGGCTGAAAAAGAGCGCGCCGAAGCCGCCAATACTGCAAAATCCGAATTCCTGGCCAATATGAGCCACGAGCTGCGCACACCGCTCAACGCCATTCTCGGTTTTTCGGAAATCCTGATCGCAGAAATGTTCGGCCCGGTTGGCTCCCCGAAATACAGCGAATATGCCCGTGATATCCACGATAGCGGCAAGCATCTGCTTAACGTTATCAACGATATTCTGGATATGTCGAAGATCGAAGCTGGCCACATGCGCATCAACCGCGAGAAGGTCGATCTCGCCCCTCTGGTCGAAGAAACGCTCCGCCTCACGGCTATTCAGGCCGCGCAGAAGAATATCTCCATTCAGAAGCGCGTCTGTGATGACATGCACATGGCCGTAGATCGCCGCGCCATGAAGCAGATCATGCTCAACCTTCTGTCAAACGCGGTGAAGTTTACCGGCAATGGCGGGCGTGTGGAGCTTCGCACCCATGTTCATGACAAGGGCCTGATGGTCACCATTGCAGATACCGGCATCGGCATTCCCTCCGCCGCCATCAACAAGATCGGCCAGCCTTTCGAGCAGGTTCAAAGCCAATATGCCAAGAGCCAGGGCGGCTCCGGCCTCGGCCTCGCCATCTCCCGCTCACTGGTCAAGCTGCATGGCGGCACCATGAAAATCCGCTCCCGCGAGGGCAAGGGCACCGTCGTCGCCCTGATGATCCCTCACACGGTTCCCGTGCAGCAGCATCCCTTCATGGAAACCAAGGTCGTCACCCTCATCGAGACGCTGCGCCCCGACGAGAGAAAGTTCAAGACCCTCGCCGAAGCGTGAAGCGCGTCAGCTCTGACGGAATACCCAGTCGCAGCGCAAAGCCCGGCCAGAGCGCCGTGCCGTTGTTCACGTAAAGCTGCATGCCACCAACCGTATAGAAGCCGGACACGAAGCCCTGATTGGCGCGCGCGACGAGCCGGTCGAGACCCCACACCATGCCGCCATGTGTATGGCCGGAAAGCTGCAAGGCTATGCCCTGCTGCGCATTGCGCTCCGCCTGCATCGGCTGGTGATCGAGCAGAATGATCGGCGCCTGCTGCGGCGCTCCATTGATTGCAGCCGCGACATCCGGCGCCGGAAAACCAGTTCTGGTGGATGAAAGATCGGTCACACCAGCGATCACGAGCTTTTCGCCGCTTCTGTCGATAACGGTGTGGCTGTTGGCCAGCGTCGTCATGTTCCGGCCCTGATAATATTTCATCCACTCTTCATAGCCGAAGAAATATTCGTGATTGCCCGGAATGGTGAACACGCCGTCGCGGGCTTTCAGATTGGCCAGCGGCGCAATGTCTGCCGTGCGCGCCTCGACGCTGCCATCGATCAGATCGCCGGTGATCACGATGACATCGGCATTCAGTGCATTGGTTTTATCCACCACTGCCTTTGCCCAGAATTCGGGAAACAGGCGGCTGATATGTAGGTCAGTCAACTGCACCATCTGATAGCCATCGAACGCCTGCGGCAGCCCCGGAATGGTGACCTCGATATCCTTCAGGGGCGGCACGCGGATCGCTTGGGAGACGGCAAAGGACGACAATCCCAGCGCTGCCAGCCCCATCGCATATCGCACGCCCACCGGCACTGCCGGAAAATGCCCCTTGAACGGGATCAGAATGACCGAGACCACGTCGAGCGCGATTTGAAACAGCGCCAGCAGCAGAATCGTGCCCATCAGCACATTGAAGGTGATGATAAGCGACCGAGGAAACTCCGGCGAAAAGACCGAGCCGGAGGAGAGCCGATTGAACAAATGATATTGCGAAGCGACCAGCAAGATCAGGGCAATTCCCGCTTTGACAGACCATAGCCAAGGCAGTGGCTGGAGAAATCTGACGACAACGACCAGCCAGGGAATGCCGAATATGAGATGAAACATGAATATGCCTTTGTGTTTGATCTTGTCTACGCACGCCGCGCACCACCGGATCAATCCACGAGACGATGGATTGATCCGTGCTTCCCTTGGAAACATGAATGCGGATGTAGGTCAGCCGCAGACGCGCGCCAACCTGTGAGTGCCGTTATTTCTGGCCGCCCTCAGCCTTTCTTGTTCACATCATAGCAAACAAAGGCAATCTTGTTGCCGTCGGGGTCGCGAACATAGGCCGCGTAAAACCCTTCACCGTAATCGGGACGCAGGCCCGGCGCACCCTCATCCGATCCACCATTCGCCATGGCATGGCCATGCAGCCTGTCGATCCGGGCCGAATCCTCGATCAGAAAAGCCGTCATCGTTCCATTGCCAACGCCAGCCTTATCGCCATTGAAGGGATAACCCGTGGCAAAACGCGGCGCGTTCGTGTCCGTCTTGTCACCCCAGAACGCGACCTGTTCGTCCTTGTAGCACTGCTTCAGCCCCATCTCGGCAAACACCGGATCATAAAACCGCACCGCGCGGTCCAGATCCGTCGTACCAACCATGGTGTATCCAATCATTCGCCTGTCTCCGTCCTGTCTGAACCTTGGTGTCGTCTCGTGTCGATGGCGCGTTCGATGCCTGGGGCAGCGTGGTAATGAAACCACGAAACCAGTTTGCGAATGTCATCCGCCGCTGGTGGTTCCTTTTCGCCAGCACCGATCGTCTCCGCAGCAGCCTGCGCCATTGCAACCAGAATACGAGCCGTCTCTGGAACATAGGCCAGATCGACATCATTTTCGTGTCGGCTGCGAATAATCTTGTAGCGAAGATTTTCCGATGCAGTCCAGGCGCTTGCGAGAAAATCCTGAACGCTGACAGCCTGGCCGTTCACGTCTATGACAGCATCCCGGTCGCTTTCCTTATATCCCGCCGCGTCGATCCTCTCACACGTATCGATTGCTGCATTGAGCATATCCCGGACCAAGTTCCAGTCGGTTTTCATATGTCACTCCCTGCTCAGCCGCTATCCTTCACCACCGAAGAAAACGCCTTCCGCACGGTTTTCGACAAGCGCTTCACTTCACCCTCCAGTGTGCTGATATCCGGGCAATCGCCCGCCCGGCACACGAGATCGATGAGGCCAGCGGGGGCCTCCTTCGGTTCGAAATCGCTGTCGATACACAGGCGGATGATCTGGGAAAGTTCGGTGAAGAGATTAAGCGCGACCATGCAGTCGTCATAGGTCTGCAACTCCATCGCGTCTGCCGCAACGCGCTTCCACACATCCGCCGTGCTTTCCCCTGCCACATGCGGCGGCAGACCCTTTGCGGGCGCGACCAGTGTCAGATATTGCGCGATGAATTCCAGATCGACCAGCCCGCCGGGGATCAGCTTGAAATCCCAGATATTGGCAGGCGGCTTTTCCTCACCAATCAGCTTTCGCATCTCGGCCACATCGCCTGCAATCTTCGCCACATCCCGCTTCTGCGAGAGGACGGATGCAATGATCCGTTCTGCATCCTCGATCAGCGAGGCATCGCCACAGATCAGCCGCGCGCGCGACAGCGCCAGATGTTCCCACGTCCAGGCCTCTTCACGCTGGTACTTTTCGAAGGTGGAGATACGCGTCGCCACCGGCCCCTTGTTGCCGGAGGGGCGCAGCCGCATGTCCACCTCATAAAGAACGCCTTCCGCCGTTGGCGCCGAAAGAGCCGAGATCAGCCTCTGCGTGATACGAGTGAAATATCTGACGGCATCCAGCGGCTTCGCCCCATCGGATTCGGAGGCCGCATCGTCGTAATCGTATAGCAAAATCAGATCGACATCGGAGCCCGCCGTCAGTTCAAACGAGCCCAGCTTACCCATGCCGACCACGGCAACGCGACCACCCGGATAGGTGCCATGCGACGCCTCCATCTCAGCCATGACAGCATTGACCGCGGCTTCGATCACGAGGTCGGCAAGATAGGTAAAGGCACGCGCCGCCACCTCGCCCCGGATGGCTCCCGTCAGCAAGCGTACGCCGATCAGAAATCGTTGTTCTGCGGCGAAGATACGCAGGCGGTCGAGAATGTCTTCATAGTGCCGGGCCGGTGCCAGAAAACCCCGCATGCGCTGGCCAAGATATTCCCGCGTCGGAATTTCCGTCATCAGCGCCGGGTCCAGCATGCCGTCGAACACATGCGGGCGCGCAGCGATAATTTCCGCCAGTCGCGGCGCAGATGACATGATCGTCACCAGCAGAGACAGCAGTGCCGGATTGTTGCCCAGCAGCGAAAACAGTTGAATACCGGCAGGCAGGCCAGAGAGAAAATTATCGAACCGCAACAGCGCCTCATCGGCCCGCTTGCTTTCACCGAAAGCCTTGAGCAAATCCGGCGTCAGTTCCGTCAGTCTCTCCCGCGCCTCGACGGATTGCGTGGCGCGGTAGCGGCCATTGTGCCAAGTACGGATAACGCCGGACATGGATTCGGGCCGCTCGAAACCCAGCCGCGCCAGTGTCTTCAGCGTATCCGGATCATCCTTCTGACCGGTAAAGACCAGATTGCCGCTTTCGCCTGACAGCTTGGTTTCCTGCTCGAACAGCGCCGAATATTTCCGCTCGACCAGCCGCAACACATCTTCCAGTTTTTCGGAAAACGCCTTGGTATCGGCAAAGCCCAGCATGAAGGCGATGCGCTTCAGCTCCGTTTCTGTATCGGGCAGAATATGCGTCTGCTCATCGCGCACCATCTGAATGCGGTGTTCCACCTCGCGCAGAAACCAGTACGCGTCCGTCAGCTTGTCACGGGTACTGGCGTCGATCCACTTCGCCTCCGTCAGCGCCGCCAGCGCTTCCTGCGTCGAGCGCACCCGCAGCGGTGCCATCCGCCCGCCTGCAATCAGCTGCTGCGTCTGCGCAAAGAACTCGATCTCGCGAATACCGCCGCGACCGAGTTTGACATTGTGCCCCTTCACCGCAATCGCGCCGTGGCCCTTATGCGCATGGATTTGCCGCTTGATGGAATGGATATCGGCAATCGCCGCATAATCCAGATATTTGCGAAACACGAAGGGCGTCAGTTCGCGCAGGAAGTTTTCGCCCGCCTTAATATCCCCCGCCACCGGCCTTGCCTTGATGTAGGCCGCGCGCTCCCAGTTCTGCCCCCTGCCCTCGTAATAGGTCAGCGCCGCCTCGACGGGTATGGCCAGCGGCGTCGAGCCGGGGTCGGGGCGCAGCCGAAGGTCTGTTCGGAACACATAACCATCGGCTGTGCGCTCCTGCATGATACGGATCAGACGGCGCATCATGCGTCCAAAGACTTCCAACGCATCCAGCGGGTCCGGCACGATGCCGGAAGACGGTTCGAAGAACACGACGGCGTCGATATCGGAGGAATAGTTCAGTTCCTGCGCACCCAGCTTGCCCATGCCCAGCACGATCAGGCCCGAGCCTTCACTCGGCGCATCGACATTCTTCAGTGTCAGCTTGCCGCTGTGGTGGTTGGCCAAAAGCAGATGGTCTATGGCTGCGGCGAGACTCGCATCGGCCATATCGCTCAGCCAATGGGTCGTGTCCCGCGCCACGAAAATGCGCGCCAGATCGGCCAAAGCGGAAATGAAGGAGAGCCTTCTTTTGGCAACACGCAGCCGCGTCATCACCTCGGCTTCGCTTGGCACAACGCCCTCGCCCTCCGGCCGCCAGCAATTGCGGGCGTCTTCGACTAGCCGCGCCAGCGTTGCATCCAGCGGCCCTAAAATCGCCAGCGTCAGCAACCCCTCATCCGCCACCGCCGCATCCCGCAGATAAGGTGACAGCGATAACGCCTGCGCCACAAAGTCCTTGAGCGGCCTGTCGCTCGCCAGAAGCGCTGCAACATCCGGCTCGCTTTTGCCAATATCCTTGAGGGTGGAAAGAACGGATTTCAGCTCCGTCTGCGTATAGTGGCGGATCACACCCGGCTGCACATCGTCCAGCCGTCTTTCGACGGTTGCGGCTTTTTGCACTGTCTCTCTCCCTTGCACGCTGAATGCCATCCTCACGGAATCGGCTTCATTGTTTTTGGGTACGACCTTACGGTGTGGAAACAGGAAAAACCATCGAAACAGTCAGGCCGGGTGCCTCGGCATTGTCAGGATCGGTGTCGGAAAGCCGCAGCGAACCGCCATGCAGCTCCATCACCGCCTCGACAAGCGAGAGGCCCAGACCCGTTCCGGGCTTGGAGCGGCTTTCATCCAGCCGCACGAAACGCTTGATCACCTCGTCGCGCTTGGCTTCTGGTACACCGGGGCCATTATCCGCAACGGACAGAACGATGGTGTTGTCCTGCCGCGTCAGCCGCACGGCCAGAGCCTTCTTGCCCTCATGCCCACCGGCATATTTGATGGCGTTGTCGATAAGGTTGGTCAGCGCCTGGCCGATCAGTTCGCGGTTGCCCTGCACGATCAGCCCCGGCGCAATATCCGCCGTCAGCGTCAAGCCTTCCTCGTCGGCCACAGGCTCGTAGAGCTCGGCGCTGTCCTCGGCAATTGCCGACACATCCACATCGCTCATCTCGGCGGCAATAGAACCCGCCTCCACACGAGAAATCATCAGCAGAGCATTGAAGGTGCGGATCAGCTGGTCGGATTCGGCAATAATCCCTTCCAGCGCCGCCCGGCGCTTGGCATCATCCCTGTCTTCCAGCGCCTCGGTTGCCTTGTTGCGCAGACGCGTCAGCGGCGTCTTGAGGTCGTGGGCGATATTGTCGGAAACCTGCCGTAGACCCTCGTTCAGCTTCTCGATGCGCCCCAGCATGGCGTTCAGCGAACCCGACAAACGGTCGAACTCATCGCCGGAGCGGCCCTGCGGCAGGCGCTGCGAAAGATCGCCCGCCATGATCTTCTTCGTCGCATCCGACATGCGGTCGATGCGTTTCAAGGCATTGCGGCCGATGGCAAACCAGATGAGAACCGCGCCGCTGCCCATGATGGCCAGTGCCACCATCAGCGCATTGCGCACCAGCAAGCGGAACTTCGTCGGCTCGCCCAGGTCGCGGCCGACCAGAATGCGCAAGCCATTGTCGAGGCGGAAGATATTAGCCGTGGCCAGATGCTTCACGCTATCGCCGCTTTCAGAATAGCGCTCGTAGCCGAAGGGAAACTCGGTCCAGCCTTCGCTGTCGAACACACCGGGCTGCACGGAAGCGACATTGCCCGCCAGAATTTCCCCATTCGGCCCGGCAATCACATAAAGACTCGCTCCCGGCTGGCGGGCGCGGCGCTCCATCATCCGCAAGAGCGGGTTGATGCCGCCGCGATTATAGACGCGCTGAACGTCGTTCACTTCCTGCTGCACGGCATCGCGCGTCTGCTGGTTCAGCAGCCCTTCGGAGAGAGCGGTCACATAGAAAACGAGGAAGGCGGCACAGAGCGCGAAAAGGAGGATATACAGCGCCGAAAGGCGCACCGCCGTCGAGCTGAACAGAAGACGAAGACGGATCATGAGGCGGCGTTACCCCTCGTCCTTCATCATATAGCCAGCGCCACGAATGGTCTTCAGCAGCGGCTTGTCGAAATCCTTCTCGATCTTCGAGCGAAGGCGCGACACATGCACGTCAATGACGTTGGTCTGCGGATCGAAATGATAGTCCCAAACATTTTCCAGCAGCATGGTGCGCGTCACCACCTGGCCCGCATTCTTCATCAAATATTCCAGCAGACGAAACTCGCGCGGCTGAAGGAGTATCTCCTTGCCATTACGTTTGACGTCATGGGAAAGCCGGTCCAGTTCCAGATCACCAACTCGGTAAATCATATCCTGCTCTGGCTTGCCCTTGCGGCGGCCCAGCACCTCGATACGAGCGAGAAGCTCGCTGAACGCATAGGGTTTTGGTAGATAATCATCGCCACCGGCGCGCAGACCCGTCACGCGGTCGTCCACTTGGCCCAGTGCAGAGAGGATCAGCACCGGCGTCTCGATACCACGGCGGCGCAGTTCGCTGATAACGGATAGCCCGTCGCGGCGTGGCAGCATGCGGTCGATGACCATCACGTCATAGGCATTTTCAACGCCCATGAACAAGCCGCTCTCGCCATCGCTGGCGTGATCAGCCACAATGCCCGCTTCCCGGAACGCCTTGGTCATATAGGCCGCAGCTTCCAGATCATCTTCGATAACAAGAATCTTCATGTGCGGGACAATAGCGTTGTCTGTATCAACCGCACAACCGGAAACAGATGCGGGAAACGATTCCTGTGCCTTGTTTTCCATGGAGTTTCTCCGAACACGTTGCGGTGTCTGATAACGGCAAAGCGGGGCGGAAGAGGCAATCCCTCTCCCGCCCCGCTGAACGATCAACCCTGGTCGATATCCAGCGCGATGAAGCGGCTGCCATCTTCCGTCTGGATCTGGAACAGAGCCTTGGAACGACCGTCCTTCTTGGCCTGCTCGAGGATTTTCTCGACGTCACCGGCGGAAGCAACCTGCTGGTTGTTGACGGTGGTGATCTTTTCGCCGGTCTTCAGGCCGCGGGCCGCAGCATCGGAGTCGGGATCGACATCGGTGATCGCAAGACCTGCACCGTCATCCGAAGGGGCAACCGTCAAGCCAAGGCTGGACAGTACCTTATCGCTGGACGGCTGAGCGCTCTTGCTGTCGTTCTGGGTCGCCGTTGCCTTGGATGCGTCGTCACTTGCAAGGTCGCCCAACGTTACGGTCACAGGCTGGGACTTGCCACCGCGCCACAGCGAAAGCTCGACCTTGGTGTTCGGCGCAAGTGCACCGATGCGGCGCGAAAGATCGCGAGCGTCCTTGATCGTATCGCCATTCAGCGCAGTGATGATGTCACCCTGCTTGATACCGGCCTTGTCACCGGGCGAACCGGCCTGCGGTGCAACCACAAGCGCACCCTTAGCCTCGGAAAGACCGAGCGATTCGGCAATGTCCTTGCTTACAGGCTGGATTTGCACGCCCAACCAGCCGCGCTCGACCTTACCGTCCTTGATCAGATCCTGCACCACGTCCTTGGCAACGGATGCGGGGATGGCGAAGGCAATGCCCACGCTGCCGCCGGATGGAGAGAAGATGGCGGTGTTGATGCCAACCACCTCACCATTGAGATTGAAGGCAGGACCACCAGAGTTACCGCGGTTCACAGCGGCGTCGATCTGGAGGTAATCGTCATACGGACCGGAACCGATGTCACGACCGCGTGCCGAAATGATACCCGACGTCACGGTGCCGCCAAGACCAAATGGGTTACCCACGGCCACGACCCAGTCACCAATGCGAATTTTGCTGTCGTCGGCAAACTGGACATAGGTGAACTTGCGGTTCACATCCACTTTCAACACGGCTAGATCGGTGCGCGCATCGCGGCCAACCAGCTTGGCATCATATTCAGTGCCGTCATTCATGACCACGGTGTAGGCCGAACCATCATCGACGACGTGATTGTTGGTGACCAGATATCCGTCTTCGGAGATAAAGAAGCCGGAACCCTGCGCAACAGGGCGCAGCGGGCCCTTGCCATCACGATGGGCCTTCGGGCCACGGTCAGCGCGCTTGTCGCCTTCACCGGCACCAGGGCCGCCAAATTCTTTGAAGAAACGCTTCAGCGGGTGGTCATCGGGCAGTTGGTCGAGACCGCGACCGCCAAAGTTAAAAGAGAAATTGCTGTTGTCGTCGGAAGCAGGCTGCACATTCGACTGTACGCGCACCGAAACAACCGCTGGCGAAACCGCATCGACCACATTGGCGAAGCTCGGCACCTGCGGCGCGGTCACTTCAACCGGCGCTGCAAAAGAATGCATGATGGGCCCTGCCACACCGGTCGTCAGCATCAGTGCTGCGAGGCCTCCAACAGCGGAAGACTTGAGGATGGTCTTCAACGAGGGACGTCCGTTTTGCGAATTAGACATGGAACTTACCTTCTTTCTTCATTCAGACTGGAGCCCGGCGTGACCGGGGAAGCGGTGGATGATGAAGATATAGGAGGCTTCACCTTACAGCGAAGTGTCTGGCGCGTGAAAAATCCGTAATGTTCGGGCATTTGCGGGAGAGAGGGGTTTGTGGGAGAGTTAAATTATTGGAATGGTTTGCGTTTCTTTATTTTAACCTGACGCAACAAATTAGAGCAGCGTCTGTGGCTCACCCCCCTCTGTCCTGCCGGACATCTCCCCCTCAAGGGGGGAGATCGGAAAGCCACACGCTCCTCAATCAATCCGCATCGTTCAAGATGGCCGAGAGCTATCCACGAGTCGATCTCCCCACCTGAGGGGGAGATGCCCGGCAGGGCAGAGGGGGGTAAGCCACACGCACCACCATAAACGGTAGGGCGCTAGGCCACCCCCCCCTACCCCAACAAATCCCGAATCCGCGCCTCTTCATCCACCGTCAGCTTCTGCCCCTCAGGCACCGCCACGCGCCGCCGCGCAAAAACAAAAATCGCCGTCGCCCCAATCAAAATTAGCACAACCGGCGCACCCCACAGCGCAATGGTCCGCGCACTAAAGCGCGGCTTCAGCAGCACGAATTCGCCGTAGCGGGACACGACATAATTGATCACCGCCTCGTCGCTATCGCCCTGCGTCAACCGCTCACGCACCAACACGCGTAGATCCCGCGCCAGCTCGGCATTGCTGTCATCGATCGACTGGTTCTGGCACACCATGCAGCGTAACTGCACGGTCAACGCCCGCGCGCGGGCCTCCAGCGCCGGGTCAGAGAGAACTTCGTCGGGGTTGAAGGCGAAGGCGGGGAGTGACGTGAATAGGAGGGTGAGAAACAGGGCGATAGTTCGCAGGTGGCGGAAAAGGCCCCCTCTGGCCTGCCGGCCATCTCCCCCACAAGGGGGGAGAAACCACGCGGCAAACACGCGGCCCAATGAAAACGAAAAGCGTGAGGCCGGTTTAAGCCCCTCCCCCTTGTGGGGAGGGGTTGGGGAGGGGTTCTTGCTCATCATTCCGCAGGCTCCGGCACGGGTCCAACCTTCACAGCCTTGGCCTTGCGCGTCGGCGCACCCACTCGCAAACGGCGGTCGGAGAGCGAGACCAGCCCACCAATCATCATGAATACCGTACCGCCCCAGATGCACAGAATGAACGGCTTCCACCAGATGCGAACCACCATGCCGCCATCGTCCATCGGGTCACCTAGCGACACGTAAAGCTGCGAAAGCCCGAAGGTCATGATGCCCGCTTCCGTCGTCGGCATGCGCCGCGCCGTATAGAGCCGCTTCGATGACCACACATCTGCCACCTCTGCCCCGCCGTTGCGCGCGGTGAAATGGCCGCGATCCTCGGTATAGTTCGGGCCCACATGGTGGCGAATGCCGTCAAAGGTCAGGCTGTAGCCGCCCGCATCCACGGTCATGCCCTGCTTCATCTCGACCACGGTTTCCGTCTCGAAGGTCGTCACGATGACGATGCCCAGCACGGTTACGCCAAGGCCCATATGCGCCAGCGCCGTCCCGAAGGTGGAGCGCGGCAGACCTCTCAGTCTCCGCAGCGCAATACCAAAAGCCAGCTTGCCGAAATTGGCGCGGTACCACAGATCGGCCAGCGCCCCGAAGATCAGCCAGAAACCGGCAACGATGCCCAGCGCAGCCAGCACCGGCCCGCCATTCTCGATATACCACAGCGCCAGACCCGCTAACCCGGCCAACGCTGCCGCCACATACAACCGCTGAAATGCGCCAAGCAGATCGCCGCGTTTCCACGCCATCATCGGCCCGAAAGGCGTCACGATCAGAATAGGGATCATCAACAGCCCAAAGGTCAGGTTGAAGAAGGGCGCACCGACGGAAATCTTCTCGCCGGTCAGCGTTTCCAGCACCAGCGGATAGAGCGTGCCGATCAGCACAGTCGCTGTGGAAACAGTCAGGATGAGGTTGTTGAGAACCAGCGCACCCTCGCGCGAAATCGGCGCAAACAACCCACCGGCCTTCAGCATCGGCGCACGCCAGGCAAACAGAGAAAACGCACCGCCAATGAAGATCATCAGAATGCACAGGATGAAGATACCACGGCTCGGGTCGGTCGCGAAGGCATGGACCGAGGTCAACACGCCGGAGCGCACAAGGAAGGTGCCCAGCAGCGATAGCGAAAAGGTCATGATCGCCAGCAGCACGGTCCAGATTTTCAGCGCCTCACGCTTTTCCATCACCAGCGCCGAATGCAGCAGCGCGGTTCCGGCCAGCCATGGCATGAAGGAAGCATTTTCCACCGGGTCCCAGAACCACCAGCCGCCCCAGCCGAGTTCGTAATAGGCCCAGTAGGAGCCCATCGAAATACCCGCCGTCAGAAAAGTCCAAGCAGCCAAGGTCCACGGCCTTACCCAGCGCGCCCATGCGGCGTCGATGCGCCCTTCCATCAGCGCCGCAACAGCAAATGAGAAACAGACGGAGAAGCCGACATAACCGAGATAGAGCAGCGGCGGGTGGATGGCGAGACCGAAATCCTGAAGAATCGGGTTCAAGTCCTGCCCCTCCGCCGGCACCGGCGAAAGCCGCGCAAACGGATTGGAGGTCAGCAGAATGAACAGCAGAAACGCCGTCGTCACCCAAGCCTGCACGGCCAGCACATTGGCCCGCAGCGTATCGGGCAAATTGCGTCCATAGACCGCCACCATCGCACTGAACAGCACGAGGATCAGCAGCCACAGCAGCATCGATCCCTCATGGTTGCCCCACACGCCGGTCAGCTTGTAGAGCATCGGCATCAGGGAATGCGAGTTCTCATAGACATTCTTCAGCGAGAAATCTGAGACCGCATAGGCATGCGTCAGCGATGCAAAAGCGATGCCCACCAAAAGAAACAACAGAACCGAACCGATGGGCGCAATGTCCATCAACGCCTTGTCGCCCCGCCTTGCACCAATGGCTGGCAGCACGGAAACGACCAACGCCACGCCAAGCGCCAGAACCAGAGCATAATGGCCGATTTCGGTAATCATTGCGTCGCTCCGGTCTTTACCGCACCCGTTGGCGCCGTTCCATCCTGCTGCCACAAGCCCTTGTCTTTCAGGCGGTCGGCAACTTCCTTCGGCATGTAGTTTTCGTCATGCTTGGCCAGCACACTGTCGGCCACGAAAGCATGGGTTGCGGCATCGAAGGTGCCTTCTGTCACCACACCTTGTCCCTCGCGAAACAGGTCCGGCAGAATGCCGGTATAGCTGACCGGCACGCTGGCACCACCATCCGTCACCGCAAAGCTTACCGTGCGACCTTCGCCGCGCTTGACCGAACCTTCGGCAACCAGCCCGCCAAGGCGGATACGCGTTCCGGGGGCCACGCTGGTCTTTTCCAGATCACCGGGCATGTAGAAATAGGCAATGGACTGGCCGAAGGCGAACATCACCAGAAAGGCCGCGATCATGATGAAGCTGACACCGCCGCCGATAATCGCCAGTCTTTTTTGCTTGCGGGTCATTGCGTCATCCCTTTCGCATCCACGCCCAGCTGTTGCGCCAGCGCCAGCAACTGCTTGCCCTGCTCACCGGCTGGCGGAAAGGCTTTCAGACCATCTGCCAGAGCCTGCCTTGCCTTCTCGTCATTCTTCAACATGGCGTAGGATCGCACCAGCCGCATCCAGCCCTCGAAATTGTCAGGGTTTTCCTTCAGCCGCGCGTCCAGACTTTCAACCATGCCCGCCACCATCGCCTGCCGATCTTCCGCCGACATGTTGCTCGCCGCAGCCACGTCTTCGGCGCTCGGGCCACCCGGCGCCTGCGCCTTCGGTGCGGCAGCAATGTCGGCACCGCCGGTGTTTTGCAGATGCGCCTGCAACAGCGGTATCCATGGTGCCCCCTCGGGCGAATCCTTCAGCAGCGCGGCAAAGGCGTCGCGTGCCTCATCCGTCTTGCCCGCCTGCTCCAGAGAAAGCGCCAGATAAAAGCGTGCCCGCGGGTTGCCGGGGCTCATCTTTTCCGCATCTTCAAGGGCAGATCGGGCATCCTCGATGACGATGCCCTGATTGGCCGCAATCAGCGTTTCGGCAAGCCCCGTCAGACGTGGCGCATTCTCGCCCTGAAGACGAATGGCATTGCGATAAGCCATTTCGGCATCGCCCAGACGCATGGTCTTGAAATAGATCGGGGCCAGCACGTCCCACCCGGCACCGTCATCGGGGTTCTGCGCCAAGTGACGCTCAGCCTTGGCAATCAGCAGGTTCATGTCATTGCCGGGCTTTTCCAGTCGCGCGGCCAGCGGCATGTCCGGCATGCCCGGACTACCCATATACAAGTAAAGACAGAGCCCCGTCAGAGGCAGCAATATCGTCACGATGCTGGCCAGCGCATTGTGGCTGCGCGGCGCGGCTTTGGAACTCTCCTGCGCCTTGCCGGATGCTGCCGCCAGAAGCCGCCGCCCGATTTCGGCACGGGCATATTCCGCCTCCGTCTCGCCGATCAACCCGCTTTGGCGCTCCCGCTGCAACTCCGCCAGCTGGTCGCGATAAACCGCCACCTCGCCCTCACGGCGCGTGTCGGATACGCCTTTGCTGCGCATCAGCGGATAGGTCAGAACGATGGCGACTGCCGCCGTCAACAGGGCGATGATAATCCAGAACATGCCGTTTCAATTACTCGAATGCGCACCGCTTTGAAATAAGCCGCTGCGGGATGACGTGAATTTGAGCCAGTATGCCGCATCCGCTCACGCTTTCGCGTCGACTGCGGCAGAACAAACCCAATGATCAAGCTTTGAACGACAAGCCTTGCGCTTACCTTGACATACGTCAAGCAGGCGTCACGTCAGCGGCGTCCATGTGCCGTTCGCATTGCGACAGGCCGCGCCGCGCACCTTCGCCTGCTTGCCATCGACAGTCAGATCATGGGTATATTGGCGGCAATTCTGGTTGCCGACCTGATAGGGCGCATTGGCAACAACTTCGCCGCGCGTATCGCCGCTGCCCCATGTCACGGCCTGCCCGCCGGGTGCGGTTTCCAGCGCCTGATATTCCGCTTCCAGCGCCTTGTTGAAGTCGCTGCGGTCCATCTGCAAGCCGCTTCTGCCCACAATGCCGCCCTGAAGTGCCGAAATATAAGGTGTGGCAGATGCGCCACCACGGCTCAGAAGTCCGCCACCCGTGTTGCGGGTGTTGGATGTTGTGCAGGAGCTGAGAACCGAAAGGCAGATCAGCGAAAACACGGCAGGGCGCATAAAATGGGAGTTCATTCCGGCAAATCCGGCTTTGCCTGTCACATCAACCAAGAATACACTCCTTATCAACGCGCCATCCTGGCGCCGTCATTCATCATGAAATGTCTTGCCAGTTTTTGGCCGTCATGCAAGCTCTTTCGAAAGCCCCGGCAGCAGCAATTCCGCTTTCAGCCCACCAAGCGGGCTGCGCGACATGGCAAAGGTACCGTGGTACTCGGAAACCACCTCGCTGACTATGGAAAGTCCAAGCCCCGTTCCCGGGCGGCTTTCATCCAGACGCCTGCCGCGCTTCATCGCCTCGGTAATCTGCTCCGGCTCCAGCCCCGGCCCGTCATCTTCCACCAGCAGCGTCACCCAGGACCTGCGGATCACATCCGGGTCGGAAGAGGTGTGCGAACCGGGCGTGACGGTGATCACCACTTTTGTCTCGGCAAAGCGCGCCGCATTTTCCAGAAGATTGCCCACGGCCTCTTCCAGATCCTGCTGCTCCATGGCCAGCACAGTGCCCGGCTGCTGCATGTCCAGCTCGAATGTCTTGTCCGGGTTCAGGCGGCGCATCACCCGCACCAGCCGCTCCAGCGCCGGTTCGGCCTCCGCACGCGCCAGAATGGAGCCGCGCTGTGCGGCAATACGGGCGCGGGAAAGATAGGATTGCACCTGCGCCTGCATCGCATCCACCTGCCCCCGCACCAGATCGCCATGGTGGCTGTCCAGCGTGCGCGCCTCGTTCAGCAGAACGGCAATAGGCGTTTTCAGCGAATGCGCCAGATTGCCCACCTGCATGCGCGCCCGCTCCACCAGTCGCCGGTTGCTTTCGATCAGCGCATTGATCTCCGTCGCCAAGGGCTGGATTTCCCTCGGAAATTCGCCCTCCAGCCGCTCCGCCTCGCCACCACGAATCTTGCCCAGCGCCACACGCGCATGGTCCAACGGCCGAAGACTGTAGAGAATGGCCAGACCATTCACGACCAAACTGCCGACACCAAAGACCGCCAGCGCCAGATAAAGACTGTTGGAAAAATCGCGCACATCGTCTTCCACGACGTTGAGATTGCCGGTTACGCGAAAGCGCGCCGCCCGGCCCTCGCCGTCCAGAACCACTTCCGTTTCGGCCACCTGCACGCGGTTTCCGGCCTCATCGGTCACCACGTAATAACGCTCGTAGCGATTGTCGAAGGGCACATCCAGAATGCCCGGCACCGGCAGGGTCGATACGCCGAGCGAGGAAGAAACCAGCGGTGCGGTCTGGAAATTACCCAGCGGTTCCACCACCCAGTACCAGCCGGTATCAGGCTGCGAAAACCTGAGATCGCCAAGCTGCGGGCTTCCGGCCAGCGTGTTTTCGTTGGAAACGGTAATGGAATTGATGACGTTATAAAGCTGAGCGCGCAGCAGATCGGTAAAGCTGCGCTCCACGCCCTGCCTGTAGAGCGTGGAAATCACCACCGCGATCACCACCAGTGCCAGCATCGACCATGCCGAGGCCAGCAGCAGAACGCGGGCGGTGAGTGAGTTACTTCGCATCTGCGGGTGCTTGCATCCGGTAGCCGAGACCGCGGATGGTCTCGATCAGATCGACGCCCAGCTTCTTGCGCAGGCGGCCAACGAACACCTCTATCGTGTTGGAATCGCGGTCGAAATCCTGATCGTACATATGCTCGACCAGCTCGGTACGGGACACCACCTCGCCCATGTGGTGCATGAGGTAGGACAGAAGACGGAACTCATGCGAGGTCAGCTTCAGCGTCACACCGTTGACGGTCGCCTTGGAGGATTTCGTATCCAGCCGCACCGGGCCACAGACGATTTCGGATGAGGCATGGCCCGCCGCACGGCGGATCAGCGCGCGCACGCGCGCCAGCACTTCTTCCACATGGAAAGGCTTGGTCACATAGTCGTCGGCACCGGCATCGATCCCGGCCACCTTGTCGCTCCAACGGTCGCGGGCGGTCAGGATCAGAACCGGCATGGACTTGCCGCTGGCACGCCATTTCTCGACAACGGTAATCCCGTCCATCTGCGGAAGGCCGATATCCAGCACGATCGCGTCATAGGGCTCGGTATCGCCGAGATAATGCCCCTCTTCGCCATCAAAGGCCTGATCGACGACATAACCCGCTTCTTTCAGCGCGTCGGTCAGCTGTCGATTGAGGTTGGTATCGTCCTCGACCACGAGAATGCGCATCATCAGTCCCTTTTCATTCCATCCGTCGCCGATCGAAGCGCCGACTAATCCAAATCATCTCTACATCAGATTTTTCGGGATTGCGACGCTCTACATCGGCACACGCATCGTCACCTTGCGCGGGCGCTCGCCGTTGCCCTGCACCAGCACGGTCACGACGCAGGACTGCCCGTCATTGGTCGGGTAAACGGAAAGAAGCTGCCCGCCGGTTTCCCGCACCACGCGCGACACGGCGGATGAGCAATCGCTGGCCACCTGAATGATCCGGCCATCCACGGCTTTCACCTGCAAATCAGCCTGCGGCGCAGGAAAACCGGAAAGACCGGCTGCGAGCGTCGCGATGATGAGGGGTGATGCCATTGCACAAAACTTCCACAGAAAAACTGGATGCACGTCGAAATGAATTCTTGGCCGAATATGTATCGCAAAGCGTCTGAATGGCAAATGAATGTGGGCTGTCGTGGAGTTGAGCGCAAGGTGAACGGTAGCGTGTGGCTCACCTCCCTCTGCCGGCCGGCATCTCCCCCACAGGTGGGGAGATAGACTGGGCGCTTGCTCCCCACTCAATCCGCAGCATCAGAGATGGCAGAGACCTACTCGCGAGTCGATCTCCCCCTTGAGGGCCTGTTGCAAAACCCACCGAATATGATTCATCTCATTGAACGATTGATGGGGGTTGCGGGATGACAGGCAAAAGCGGTTCTCAGCTCAGCTTTGCAGATGCTCTGGTCACGGTGCGTGGCGGGCCGGATCGGCTGGGCAAGCTGTCGTCGGTTGTGAAGTGGTATCGGTTTGCGAAGGTGCTACGACCCATGGAGCGTGCAGGCGAGAATGGTGGTCGACCTGCCTATCCGGTCATTCTCATGTTTAAAGCTCTGATGCTGCAACAGCTTTACGGGCTTTCGGATGCGGAACTGGAAGAGGCGATCTATGACCGCCTGTCCTTCCGGCGTTTTTGCGGGCTTGGTCTGGATGAAGCGGTTCCAGACCACACGACGCTGTGCCGCTTTCGCAACCGGCTGGTGGAACTGAAGCTGCTGGACAAAGTATTTACCGAACTCGACAAGCAACTGGATACCGCTGGCCTGATCCTGCGGCGTGGCACGATGCTGGATGCCACCGTCATCGAAACGCATGCGGCCCGCCCGCCACGTGAGCGGGATGCAGGTTCGAATGATGGCCTTGCCAGCGATGTCCCCCAAACGCGCGGCCCTCGCGATCCCGATGCGGCGTTTACGCGTCGCCAGGGACGACAGGGTTCGCATTATGGCTACAAGGCCCATGTCGGTGTCGATGAAGGTTCGGGCCTGATCCGGCGCGTCATCACCACACCGGCCAATATCAACGACACCGTGCCTGCCGACGGGCTGATTGTAGGAGACGAGGCGCGGGTTCTGGACGACAGCGCCTATCACACCCATCAACGGGAACGGGAGTTGTGGGAGCGTGGCATAGGCTGCGGCCTGATGCGGCGACCCAACAAACATCATCCGGTTCTCAAACCCGCCGCGCGCCGCTTCAATCGGGTGGTGTCACGATATCGCGCCGCCGTCGAGACAACCTTTGCCACCCTCAAGCGGTGCATGGGGTTGAGCGTGATCCGTTATGTCGGCCTTGCCAAGGCTTCCGCTCAGGTTCTGCTTGCTGCCATGGCCTTCAATTGCGCCGCTGGGTGACGCTGAGCGCATAAACCCAAGGGCAAACTGCGCCCGTCATCCACCCATCCCTGGCAGAAAGCCCTCTTAAGCCACCGTCCAGAGGGAGGGTGGGCAGAAGAGACGGCTTTGTTGGCATCAAGTGACGTAAGCGATGCGTTTTGCAACAGGCCCACAAGGGGAGAGGTAACCCGCCGCGCCGTCATACTTCATCACCCATCAACTCGCCGCAAACTTCACCAGCTTCACCGCCTCGAAATTCTGCACCCCACCCCCAACACGCTTAGTCGTGTAAAAAAGCACATAAGGCTTGGCCGAATACGGATCACGCAGAATGCGAATACCCGTGCGGTCCACCACCAGATAACCGGCACGGAAATCACCAAACGCAATCGCCGTGCTGCCTGCCGCGACATCCGGCATATCCTCGGCCTCCGCCACCGGAAAGCCCATCAACAGCGCGGCCTGGCCCGCAGAGGCTGGCGGTTGCCACAGATAGTTGCCGGTATTGTCCTTCGCCCGGCGCAAGGTCGACTGCGTCTTGCGGTTCATCAGGAAGTTGCCATTCTGGCGGTGCCCGGCTTTCAGCGCATAGACCGTGTCGATCAGCACATCCAGCGGCCCGGAAGAGGCGAACGCGCCCGCAGCACCCGTTGCAACATAGCCGATCTTGCCCCACTCCCAGGCCGAATTCGCAACCGTGTCATAGGCCAGAAACCCCTTCGGCTTGTTCACGCCATCGCCGGAAATGAAGGCCGTGCCCTCCTGCTCAGCAAAGGCCACGTCCACTTCAGAGGCGATCCAAGCCTCGATATCGACAGCCGCATCGTCCAGCAGCCCCTGCGTCGCCGCCGGCATGGCGTACAGCTCCATGGTCGGGAAGGTCAGCTCGGAAAGCTGCGGCGTGTTGGTCTGCGGCCGGGCCGCCGTCTCAGACACCCAGCCGGTGGCCATGCCGCTCGGCGCGAACGGCTTTTTCAGCACGGCACCAGAAACCTGCCGCACGGTGGCCAGCGCACGCATCGGAGACACTACTGCCATGCGCCTGCCAATATCGCTATCGGTCTCGTTGGGCAGCAGATACCCGCCATCCGCGCCAGCGCTGCCAGAAAACGCCTTGGCCTCCAGATCGCGCAGCGCACCCTCGTCACCTCGGCGAATATAGGCCTCGAACGCCGCCTTATGCTCTTCCGTCTCCGCATTGGCCGCCCCCTTGCGCCCCAGCGCAGGCCACGCCTTTTTCAGCGAAAGCTCGTCCATCGCCTTCTTGTTGTCATCAAGCGCCTTGTCGATACGGTCGAGCTTTTCGCGGGTCAGCACATCTGCGCTCATCTTGCGCTCGATATCGCCCAGCCGCTCGTCATTGGTCTCGCGAAACGCCTCGAACGCCTCCATAAAATCATCAAACGCCGCCGTCATCGTATCCGGCACGGCCTTGATCTGCGGTGCAACTGTCTGTTCCGTCATGTGGTTTTCCTCTGTTGATTGGTAAAAGATGAAAGGCGACGGCTCACCCAACCGCCGTCACCCCGGACTTGATCCGGGGCCCAGCAGCGTTGCGTCTGCAACGCAAAAGACTCTTCCTTGGCGCAGACGCGCCAAACTGGATACCGGCTCAAGGCCGGTATGACGGAAGAGAAGAACGGGCCTCGAAAGCACCCCTCACCGCCGAAAAGTATTCCCCGCCAAACTCTTCGCAGCCCGGCGCATCGTCCGCACCAGCTCCGTCTCCCGGTCGCGAAAAAACCGCGCCTGCTTGACATTGGAAACCCGCGCCGACGGCAACATGGGAAAGGTCACGACGGAGATTTCCCAAAGATCGGCCTCCAGAATGCGGCGAATGCCGCCGCGCGAAGCCTTACCCGCCCGCACTGTCTGGAAGCCGATGGAAAGCCCGTCCAGCGCACCCGTCTTCATCAGCGAGTGCACCTCCTTGGCCCGCGCCACATCCGGCGCCAGCACTCCCTCGACGAACAGGCCGCGCTCATCCTCACGAATGGTGCGCCACGCGCCAATCGGCTGGGCCGGGTCGTGCTGGTACAGCATGCGAATACCCGCCGCCCCGCGCTCCTCGATAGACCGCCGGAACGCCCCCGGCTCGATCACATCGCGCCCCAGATCCACCTCGCCAAACACGCTGGCATAACCGGAAAACACCCCGTCAAAGGCTATGCCGCGCAGCTCCAGACTGGCAAATTTGCGCGTAGCAGGCCGCGGCCCGCGATAAACGTGCATGAAATTCTCCTGCGATTTTGTAAGGAAAGGCGATGCAGAAAACTGCCGCCGTTGCGCCATGGCAGAGGCGAGTTTGCGTTAAGCGGCTATGCCGCAACCTTGACGATATGATCGAATGACTTGGTAACGCGATTGATCTAACGTCGCGAAAACGATTCAGTTAAGAGACGCCATGAGCATCAGGGTAATCAACGGTAAAGTCCTTGCCGCACTCGTGGTATTTTACCTGACCTGCGTCTCGGAAGCGGCCTACGCTGGAGAATGCACCTTAATCATAGATGCTAAGACCGGCGCGACTTTAGAGGAAACTGGACGGTGTGATGAGCGGCATACCGCTGCTTCAACCTTCAAGGTTGCTCTTGCCCTCATGGGATATGACGCTAGCGCATTGATTGATGATCACACGCCGTTGTGGACATGGCAGCCCGGAATGTTGGCTCCAGCGAGAGATAAAAAACCTGTCGATCCCAGCATCTGGCAAGCCGATTCCATAATCTGGTATTCGCGGGAAGTTACCCGGCACCTGGGCGCCGAGCGTTTTTCATCCTACGTCAGGGCATTTGATTACGGCAACATGGACATCTCCGGTGAACGGGGAAAGGACAACGGTCTTTCACACGCGTGGATCACCTCTCTGGCAATCTCGCCTCGCGAACAGACGGCATTCTTTCGCCGCTTGTTGACCTATCAGTTGCCAGTCTCCCCTGCGGCTCACATCCGCGCGATGGAAATCGTACCAGAATTCAGCACGAAGTCTGGCTGGCGGGTGCATGGCAAAACCGGCAGCGGTTGGACACGCGACGCGCACGGACAAATCCACCGCAACAAGCCGGAAGGATGGTTTGTCGGTTGGGCTGAACGACGGGGCCGAACAATCGTGTTTGCCCGGCTCGGAATCGGCAATGTCGAAGGTCGCCAAGGTTTGCTTGAACAGAAAAAGATGCTGGCCATTCTAGAGAAACTTTAAGTTTAGCGCTGACCTCGCGATGTTGCCGCCACAGACCTTCCTCTCTCCTCGTCCTCGGTGCTGATCAAAGGACAAAGCCAACCTCACCCCCTAGGCCCCGCCGCATACCGCCCGGCCACACGCACCATCACCCCCAGCCCCCACCACGCGCACAGACTGGAGGCGGCAGCGCCGGTCAGCATGATGTCCTGACCCGAGAGACCATCGGCAATATCCAGCCGCTTGACGATCCACACCCCCACCGGCCCGCCGAAGATCATGCCGCAGGCCAGCCCCGTCAAAAAACGGCTCGCCGCTTCACGATGCGTCTGGGGCAACAGATAGATCAACGAAACGCCAGCTCCCGCCACCGCCCCGGTAAATCGAGCAGCCCAAATGCCGCCCTCATTGGCAAATTCAGACATGTGTCACCATTCTGGGTTGGATTGAAGTTGCGGTCGAACGAGGTCCTCGACCAGCCAACATGCACTTTTTTAGGATTGACCTGCGTCTTCTTGAACCGTTTAAGTGGCTCGTCGCAAATTTAAGAATAAGGCTCAGTTTTTGGATCAACGGCCTTGAAAAGCGATTCACTTCTTCACTATAAACCATTGTTATAGAAAGAATTTTATGTTGAAGCTGATCGCACAAGACTTCATCAAACCGGACGCCGTCGAGTTGGTGCTCCCGCTCTACCGAGAGCTGGTTGAGAAAACGAAACAGGAAGAACGCTGTATTTCCTATGATCTGTTCATCGATCAAAAAGACCCCGGGCATTTCATTTTCATTGAAGAATGGCCAGATCGCGCAGCATTGGACGCCCATTGCGCCACAGAGCATTTCACCCGGCTCGTGCCACTGATAAATGCGCACCAGCGGCAGGCTGCAACCTTCATCCTCATGGATGCCTTTGCGTGAACAGGCGGCTCAATACCCCACCGCCTCCCGCTTCTCCTCGTCACTCAAAAACCCCGCAGCCCCCACCCTCGCCCACAGCGCATCGCGCTCGCCAGACAGTCCCGCAATCCGATCCAGATCCGGCTCCAGCCGCAACACACCCTCGAACAACGGCGAAAGCCAAGCCGACAAACTCGCCGCCGTGCGGTTGATCAACGGCAGCACCGTCAGCCGATAAAACGCCCGGTTGGCCTCCTGGTAATTCGCATAGGTATTGTCGCCGGGAATGCCCAGCAGCATGGGCGGCACGCCGAGCGCCAGCGCTATGTCCCGCGCAGCCCCGTTCTTCGCCTCCATGAAGTCCATATCCTTGGGCGAAAGCCCCATGCTCTTCCAGTCCAGCCCACCTTCCAGTAGCAGCGGACGCCCGGCATTCACCGCGCCTGCGTAACCTTCCTCCAACTCCCGCTTCAGCCGGTCGTATTGCTCGGTGGAAAGATTGCCGCCCTCCTTGGGCTGATAGACCAGCGCCCCGGAAGGGCGAGCGGAATTGTCCAGCAACCGCTTGTTCCAGATGCTCGCCGCATTGTGCAAATCCAGCGCCGCCCCCGCCGCCGCCAGCGGCGAAAACCCGTTATGGTCATCCAGCGGGTTGAACAGCTTCAGATGCAGCAGCCCAAGCCCGTTGCGATCCGCCGCAATCCGTCGCGCCGCCCGGCCCTCGGCGCGGTAATCAAACGCCGCAGGCCAGCCATCTGCCCCCTCGATGATGCTGACGCGGTCGGGTCGCAGCAGATGCAGCTCCCGCAACCGCTCACCCACCATCAGCGGCTCGATATAGCCATTGCCCGAAAGCAGCAGATGCCCGTAAAGCGCCTCGAAAAAATCCGGCCCGCTCATCTGCCCATTGGGACGCGCCAGCAGCCGCAACAGCGCATGCTCGCCAACCTCGTTGTCACCCTCATACAGCAACCAGCTGACGGAAGCCGCAGCCTCTGCCACCATCCGCGCCGCCCGGTGCGCCACCGGGTTGCGCATGAAACCTTCGCGAGACAGCGCACCATAACCCCGCCCCGACCAATGCGCCCGCCCCGCCTCGCCAGACAGCACCAGAAACCCACCCGCCGCCTTTTCTTCGCGTACAGGTCCACGCCCCACCGGGCGCCGCCACGGCAGATGACCAAAAAATCGCATGGAATTTTTTCCTTTATGGAGAAACCAGCCACAACTTCTGAAGCAGCCGCATCTTCGCACTGCTCTCCGCCGTCATCCTCGGTCTTGTGCCGAGGATCTAATCACGTCGATACAAACGATAGGTTCGAGTGGACGGAAGCGCTTGCGTCAAACGAAAGTCAATAAATCTGCCGCACAAATGAGATCAAAATGCTCCGGTGCATCTCACCCAATCGGCTCTTTCACCGCCCTATCACTATCAAAATCCGCCGCCACCCGCGTCTCCCGCAGCGGCTTTACCGTATTGGTGGAAAGCTCATAGGCTGGGTCGGCCTTATACGCCGCCAGTGCCGCCTCATTCTCGAATTCGCCGTAGACAATGAAGTCCACCGAATTGCCCCACTGGTCCTTCTTCACGTTCTCGCCAATTTCAAGCTTCAGCGCGTGGGAAATGGCTGTTAGTCCGGAAAGGCCCTTGCGAACCGCATCGCGGTTGGCTTCGGCTACGGTGAAGAAAACGATATGGCGGATCATGAAAGCACCTGTCATGCAAAAATCTCGGGTGAAAACCGCCTATCATCCCACCGCCGCCGGTTCAATCCGGCTCGCCGTCAGCGCCGCGTGGAATGACCTGCCATAGCCCGCAATGAGCTCGGCCCTGTCATTGCCGTTGATGATCGCCCTCGCCCCCACCCAATCCGCGCGGGATGAGTTGAAAGAGTACGACAGCCGCCTGCCAGTAAAACTGCCGCGCAGCATGCCCTCCACCAGAATGGCCGCCGAGACCTGCGGCTCCATCGCCCGCTCCGGCCGTTCCACCAGATCGATGCCCGTCACCGCCGACATCGCCTCGTAATTGCGCCGGTGCGTCAGCTGCACCAGCCCGCGCCCCAGCCAGCTTTTACCCTCGCCGTCGCGCTGCCAATAGGGCGTGCGCACCTGCCCCAGACGCCCTGCCGCGTAGGCCCGGTCCAGAATGCGCATAGCCGCCTCATCACTCGCCGCCAGCGTTTCCCGCACCGGCTGCATGGTGCCTGCGGTCTCGTGAAACCCCGTGGCCAGCATATAGGCCAGGTGCCGCAGGTCTGCGACGGGCGCCCGATTTTCGAATTCCGTCAGCACCAGTTCGGTGCACTGTACCTGCTTTGCACTCAACCGACCCGCGAAAGGATTTGCCCGAATCGCCTCGAAAAACCGCTGCCTGTCGATCACCATTATGACCTTTCTGAATGACGGGTGGCTAAGCCCCCGTTTTTCCACATGTCAGCGCGCGTGACCTAAATCGATTTGAAAATATCTTAATCGATTTTAATTCATGCGAACCGTTTTAAGAGAAAATTTTACCTTGAATTGAGGAACTTTCGCCCGCTTACTCGGTTTCACACCGCGCAAAACGCAGCGCCCAACCGCCAAGGAGGAATGCCATGACAGCAACAATTCCGCAGACCACCTACGACCGCCTCGAAAGCGAATGGCGCCAGATGCGCGAAGTCGGCGCTCAGCAGAAGCCGGACCAGTCTACGAAGAAGTGATGGTCAGGACATGATGGCCGCCGTTGCTCAACAGTTTGAAACCGCCCGTGATGCGCTTTACGCGGGCGTTTTGCGTTTCACGATATCTGCTACAAAATCGTCATTGGTGAACGCATGAAGATTGCCGCAGCTACCTCTCCCCAATCATCCTGAGCCTGTCGAAGGGGTGGGAGAGGAAGAAAAATCATGATTTAGCTGGAAGCTAAGTCATAGATTTTTCAGGTGAGGGGTCCGCCGCTTGCGCCGAGCATAGACCCCTCACTTGCGATTTCTAACACTTAAGCCAAGCTTAAGATGTTGAAATCGCTTTCTCTCCCACAAGGGGAGAGATAACCACCGCAGCCACCCCCTCACATCCCCCGCACCCTAGGCTCGGCCATCGTTTCCATCGCCAGCGCCGTCAGCGCCCAGACCAGCGCGTCCAGCCGGTCGGGCGACTTGCCGGAAGACAGCCCGTCCGGCCCGAAATCCGTCATCTGGTCTTCCAGCTTCTGGAAACGCCCAACATGCCGCACCCGGCCCTGCTCATAAAGTGCCGCCACCGGTTCAGCGCGGGTGAATTTGCCACGGCTAGCGCGCACCATGGTAACGGGCAGATTGGCGTCGATGCTTTTCAGCATGGCGCTCACCATCTCGCCGCCCTGGTTCACCTCGGCCACCACCCGGTCGGCTTCGAAGCGGCGAAAGGCGGCAACCACCGCTCGCGCCCAGCCCGCAGGCGTCGCGCCCTCTGCGGAGCAATCCGCCAGAACCCGGAACCGCCCGTCGATACCGATGCCCGCCACCACGATGCCGCAGCAGGAGCCTTCGCCGCTGCCCGCCGGCGGGTCCACCGCAACGACGATCCGTGCCAAAGTTTCCGGCTTGTCATCGAAAATCGCTTCCAGATAGGCGCGCTTCCACAGCGCATCGTCCCGCTGGGCAATCAACTCGCCATCCAGTTCCTGCCGCCCCAGCCGCGTGCCGCCATACCGCTTCATCATCGCATCGATGAAACCGGGCGAGAGGTTGTCGGCATTGTCATGGGTGCGCATCCGCACCACCCGGCTGCCCGGGTCGGCCATCAGCGCCTTCAACAGCGGTATCGGCCTTGGCGTGGTGGTAATCAGCTGCCGGGGATTGTCACCCAGGCGAAGGCCGAATTGCAGCATGTCCCAGGTTTCCTGCGCATACCGCCACTTCGCCAGCTCATCAGACCAGGCGAAGTGGAACTGCGGCCCGCGCAGGCTTTCCGGGTCTTCGGAGGAGAAGATTTGCGCCATCGCCCCGTTCGGCCAGATCAGCCTGCGGCGCGATGCCTCGAAATCCGGTCTCCTGAACCGCGCCACCCGGCAGATGCCGGAGACGCCGTCGATCATCACCTCACGCGCATCGCCCAGCGTTTCCGCCACCAGCGCAATGCGCAGATCGGAGCGGTCGCCGGTTGAGGCGATGAGATGCACCCATTCGGACCCGGCTCTGGTCTTGCCAGAGCCGCGCCCGCCAATCAGCAACCAGTTGCGCCAGTCGCCATCCGGCTGTTGCTGCGGGTGGTTGCCCACGAAGCGCCAGTCGCGGTTGAAGCGGGCAATGTGCTGCCGTTGGTATTTCTCTGCCAGCGGCGCTGCCATGCCTTGCGCAATCTCCTGCCTGCGAATGTCAGGAACGGGAGAGCCGATCATCGGCACCGCCGCCCGCCCCGCCTCATTTTCCGGCTTCAGCCGTGTCTTCGTCCGGCGAAAGACCGGCAGCGACAAGCCTTGCCCGCACTTTTTGCCGGACGAGGTCGTCGATGCGCCTTTGGAAGAATGCAACGGCGTCCTCATAATCCTGCGCTCCCGCCGCGTCTTCAGCCGCCGCCTCGCGATCGCGGGCCAGCTGCCGTTGCAGCGTATCGATCTTTTCCAGCGTCCGCACGATCAGCGACATGGCATCGGTCGCGGCCTTCACATCGGCCCGCGCCCCCTTCCCCGCCGCATCGTCCGCCGCCTCATCCAGCGCCGCACCTGCCCCTTCGCGCAGACAGCGAAAGAACTCAAACTGCTCCCGCATCTCAGCGGTCATCTCGTTCAGCAACCGCCACAGCTCGTCGCTCGCCTTGTCGGGCGGTGCGGATTTCAACTCCAGCACTGCGGGATTATCGGCATAAACAGGCGTTCGCGGCCACTCGCGGTAAAGCGAGAGGTCTGTCGTGATTGTCGATGTCATGGTTTGCCTGCTTTGTTGGAACGTCAAACGTCAGAGCAAGCTCGCCCCCCTCTGCCCTGCCGGGCATCTCCCCCACAGGTGGGGAGATCGGCAGGAGGCAAACTCTCGCCCATCTCCAACCTCGCGAAGAGAGCGAGGGGTCAGCGCCCAGCCAATCTCCCTCCTTGTGGGGGAGATGTCCGGCAGGACAGAGGGGGGTAAACCCCACCCTCAACGCTAAAAATGTGAAAACAACCGCACCGCCGCTACGGCAACACCCCCACCACCCACACTTCTCCGACTATACCTAAACACTACCAAACCACCGTCACGCCGTCAAGGATTAAATTCCTATTTTGCATCGACCTATATTTTAAGCTTGTGGCACTAGCGCGTTCGCGGTGGTCGTCGGCACCTCAGGCAAAACGGTGGTCATATGTGCAACGACACTCCAGGCCATGCCCATTGTTCCGATCGCCTCGTCTTTTCCTAGTATAACGTCAGGATGAGCAAGTGGATTCCTGTGCAATCTCGACAGTTGCTTCAGGGACTCATAAACTTTTTTGTCGCCACAATTATTTATTTCCATTTGTCCAGCGATATTACCAAGGGTTTCAGGAACTGGCCGCTCCTTTCCTCCGCTCACGTGATCCCAATATCGTCTGACTACCGATTCCACGACACGAAAAGTGTGAAAACCACATGCGGTGTATCGCTCGAATGCGAGGCACTTACCAGCCTCCATCGCATCCGACATTGCTTCAGGCGACTTCTGCAACAAACTCGATGGAAAAAGACCGACTCCGTTATCTATAAGTGAGTCGATGTCATAGTTTTCCTTTTTAGAGACCAGATAAGCCGGTAACTGGCTAATATCAGCACGGAATACTATTCTAAACTGATCCCTTTCATGCTTTATTCGCCAGACACCGAAGTCGTCTATGACTTTTTCAGGATCAAATGGTTCCATAAACTCATTAATAGCTGAAACTAGTT
Source organism: Agrobacterium vacciniicorymbosi (assembly GCF_040427045.1). Taxonomy (NCBI): domain Bacteria; kingdom Pseudomonadati; phylum Pseudomonadota; class Alphaproteobacteria; order Hyphomicrobiales; family Rhizobiaceae; genus Agrobacterium; species Agrobacterium vacciniicorymbosi. The sequence goes on along the minus strand of NZ_JBETMF010000002.1, from coordinate 269,313 downwards.
TGTCTGCGTGTTCAGATGACATTTTAAGAAATGGTTGATATATGCTTTTTGTAAATGCGTCTTCAATCTTAGTCTTTGCTGTATATAGCGATCCAAATGCCTGTCCAACATTCTGGTGAGCTTGGAGAGAATCAAGCTGATCAAGCGATTGAAATACTTCAACCATCCATGGAATCGATATACGTATCATGCAGCATCCCTCGAATCTGATCTATACTACATCATAACGTCAAGCATACGGATAGCCCAAAGATTAAATTCCTATTCACCGCAAAATTTATTCCGTACCCTTCCTTCCACGCACCCCGCCGCCATACTACACTGCCCTAGCAAACAACCGGGGAAGGAAGCAGAATCTTGAGATGGATCAGGCGTTTGGTCATGCCGCTGTCCACCACCGGCATCGTCGTCGGCACGGTGCTGCTCTGCGCTTCGCTCACGCCATCGCTGCTGCCCCGCACCTTCGTCATGCAAGGCGTGCTGTGCGGATTTTCCTTTGCCATCGGTTATCTCATTGGCGTATTCCTGAAGGATATCGCCATCTATCTCGGCCTGCAGCAGCCCTCCCGGCATGATAAGCGCGGCATTCTATTCGTCATCTCGCTGGCGGCAATCGTCGCTGCCCTCGGCTTTCTGTGGCAGGCGGCAACCTGGCAAAACTCCATTCGTGTCTTGATGGAGCTTGACCCGCTGGACAGCGCCCACCGCGTCAAAACCGGGGCCATTGCCGTTGGCGTCTCTGCCTTGCTCATCGCTTTCGGGCGCCTGTTTCAGATCGTGCGGCGGCTGTTTGCCCTGCGCAGCCGCCGGTTTTTGCCGCGTCCGCTCGCCAATGTCGTCGGCATTGCCGCCGCCGTCATCATCGCTGTGCTGCTGCTCAACGGGCTGGTGGTCGATGTCGGCCTGCGGTTCATGGATAGCTCGCTGAAACAGGTGGATAGCCTCATCGAGCCCGATGTGCCGCGCCCCTCCGACCCCATGAAAACCGGCAGTTCCGCCTCCCTCATGACGTGGGAATCGCTCGGACGCCGTGGCCGCGAATTCGTCGCCACCGGCCCGCACAGCGCCGAAATTTCCGCCTTCACCAGCCGCCCCGCAATGGAGCCCATCCGCGTTTATGCCGGGCTGAATGCCGGGGCCACACCAGCGGACCGGGCCAAACTCGCCTTGGAAGAACTCAAGCGCACCGGCGGTTTCGAGCGCGAAACCCTTGTCGTCATAGCCCCAACCGGTACCGGCTGGATCGATCCCGAAGCCATTGATACGCTTGAATATTTACACAATGGTGATGTCGCAACCGTCGCCGTGCAATATTCCTATCTCTCCAGCTGGATCGCGCTTCTGACGGAGCCGGATTACGGCGTGGAAACCGCCCGCGCACTCTTCGAAGCCATCTACGGCTACTGGACGACGCTGCCCAAGGACACCCGCCCCAAGCTCTACCTGCACGGTCTCAGCCTCGGTGCGCTGAACAGCCAGAAATCCTCCGATCTCTACGATGTGCTGGCAGATCCCTTCCAGGGCGCGCTGTGGAGCGGCCCGCCCTTTTCCAGCCCCACATGGCGCATGGCCACATCAGGCCGCACCGAAGGCTCACCCTACTGGCTGCCCAAATTCCGCGATTCCTCGGTCATCCGCTTTGCGGACCAATACACCAACGCCCACATGCCGGAGAAGCCCTGGGGGCCGATGCGCATCGTCTATCTGCAATATGCCAGCGACCCCATCACTTTCTTCGAGACCGCCGCCCTTTACCGCCGCCCGGAATGGATGAAGCAACCCCGCGGCCGCGACGTCTCCTCCTCCTTCCGCTGGTTCCCCGTCGTCACCGAACTGCAACTGCTCCTAGACGTCGCCGCCGCCACCACCGCTCCCATGGGCTACGGCCACGTCTACGCGCCGGAACACTACATCGACGCATGGCTGGAAGTCACCCAACCGCAGGGCTGGCCACCCGCCGAAATCCAGCGGCTGAAGATGTTTTTCAAGGCGAAACGGGGCAGCACCGACCCGGTGTGAGCCCTATCCTCCGTCACCCCGGCCTTGAGCCGGGGTCCAGCCACTGCGCGTCTGCGCGGTAAGACGTGGCCTTTGACGACAAGCATATTTCCGGCTATCTTGTGTATTACAAATCGAGGAAAAATCGATGGCGGATCAAAGAAACCTATCGCAACCCATCACCATGCGCCTGCCGCAGGATGTTCTTGCTGAAATCGAACAGATCGCAGCAGCCTGCGACAAAACACGCAGCTGGGTTTTCGTCCGTGCCTTGAAAACATATCTCGCTGCGGAAGGCCGGGAGATCATCGAGATCGCCCAAGCCCGACAGCAGATTGAAAACGGCGAAAGCTTCGATCTGGACGACGTCATTGCCGAAGTCGATGATATCGTAAAGGGCGCTGCGGCGTGAAGCTTGTCGTCTCTCCGCTGGCGCGGGATTATATCAAATCGGAAGCCGCCTATCTGCGAAAACGCAGCCCGCAGGCGGCCACTCACTTCCGAGACGACCTTGCGAGACTACGGCAAAACCTGTTGCAATTTCCGCGCATTGGTCACGAAACCGAAGAGCTTCCCTTGCCGGGTGTGCGCCGCGCCGTCATGGGTGACTATCTGGTGGATTATGAGATTCACCCAGACGAAATCATCATCCTGAAGGTTCGGCACGGCCAGCAGAAACCACCATCCATCGATATCGAAGATGACTTCGACTACGAAGAGCAGCCCACCTCACCGCGAAATCCGAGTCGATAAAATCACCGAAGACAGCGTCCGTTCCACCCCATCCAGCGCCCCAATGCCATCGATCAGCCGGTCCAGATCGGCAATCGAAGGCGCGGTGAGAATGGCAATGAGGTCGAAGCTACCGCTGACGGAGTGCAGCGTCGTCACCTCCTTGATCGCGGCCAGCGCAGCCGTCACGCCCGCCAGCGCCTTGGGCGCAATCGTAATCAGCACATGCGCTCGCACCAGCCCGGAGAGATAGGCGTCTGACAGCTTGATGCCGTAACCGGAGATCACCCCATCCGCCTCCAGCCGCTCGATGCGCGCCTGTACTGTCGTGCGAGAAAGACCGAGTTTTCGCGCCAGTTCCGCCACCGGCATGCGCGCATTATCGCCCAGCAGCGAGAGCAGCGCTCGGTCTTTTTCACTCAGCATTATGCACAATCCTTTTGGCGATATGCACAATTCTAATCGCTCTTTCGCGCAAAGTGAAGCTACGAATCGTTTGCAAAAAGCGGCATTCTGTCACCTCAATGGCATTTCTCAAGGGGGACAGAATGAAACACATCGTCATCATCGGCGCAGGCAATATCGGCTCTGCCATCGCATGGATGCTCGCCGTCACCGGCGATTACCGCGTCACCGTTGCGGACCGTTCCGCAGATCAGCTCGCCAACGTTCCCGGCCATGAGCCGGTCGATACCGAGATCGTCGACATCACCGATCGCCTTGGCTTGCAGGCGCTGTTGAAGGACAAATTCGCAGTCCTCTCCGCTGCTCCGTTCCACCTCACCGCTGGCATAGCCGAAGCGGCAGTCGCCGTCGGCACACATTATCTCGACCTCACCGAAGACGTCGAATCCACCCGCAAGGTCAAGAAACTCTCCGAAACGTCCGAAAGCGCGCTCATCCCGCAATGCGGCCTTGCGCCGGGCTTCATCTCCATCGTTGCTGCCGATCTCGCTTCCCGTTTCGATAAGCTGGACAGCGTGCGCATGCGCGTCGGCGCGCTGCCGCAATACCCCTCCAACGCCTTGAATTATAACCTCACATGGAGCACGGATGGGCTCATCAACGAATATATCGAGCCCTGCGAAGCCATCGTCGAGGGCCGCCTCACCGCCGTGCCTGCCTTGGAAGAGCGCGAGGAATTTTCGCTCGACGGCATGACCTACGAGGCCTTCAACACATCAGGCGGCCTCGGCACACTGGCCGCCACGCTGGAAGGCAAGGTGCGCACCATGAATTACCGCACCATCCGCTATCCCGGCCACGTCGCCATCATGAAGGCGCTGCTCAACGACCTCAACCTGCGCAACCGTCGTGATGTCCTAAAAGACCTCTTCGAAAACGCCCTGCCCGCCACCATGCAGGATGTCGTCATCGTTTTCGTCACCGTCTGCGGCACAAAAAATGGCCGCTTCATGCAGGAAACCTACGCCCACAAAGTCTACGCCGGGCCCGTCTCCGGCCGCATGATGAGCGCCATCCAGATCACCACCGCCGCCGGCATCACGACGGTTCTGGATTTGCTGAGCCAGGGCAAGCTGCCGCAGAAAGGCTTTGTGAAACAGGAGGATATTGGTCTGGCGGATTTTCTGGCCAACCGGTTCGGGCAGTATTATGCGCCTCGGGAGGGATTGGCGAAGGTGGGGTGAAAGCGCAATGCTTGCTCTGTTACCTCTCCCCTTGTGGGAGAGGAAGAAAAATCATGATCTTAGCCAACGGCTAAGTCATAGATTTTTCAGGTGAGGGGTTTGCCGCTCGCGCCGAGAAAAGACCCCTCACTTGCGATTTCTAACACTTAGCCTATGGCTAAGATGTTGAAATCGCTTTCTCTCCCACAAGGGGAGAGATACCAGCCGCGGCTACTCACAACACCCCCTCACGTCCCACAAAACGTCCGAAACACCCGCTCGTGCCCCATCGGCGCCTGCATATAAACGCTGAACTCCGGCACCTCCTCAAACGGCCGCGCGGTCGCCCGAACCATCGCATGGAACGGCTCGAAATCACCATCCTCCACCGCCGCCGCAATCACTTCCTCGATCCGGTGGTTGCGCGGAATGACCGCAGGGTTCACCGCCCGCATGGCCTGCGCCCGGGCGCTTTCCGTCTCGCTCTCGCGCCACGTCCGCTGCCGCCAGCGCGCCAGCCATTCATCCGCACCGGCCAGATCGGTGAACATGCCGCGAAACGCCTCCGGGCTGCCATCCGCCGCATCACACAGCCTGCGAAATGTCAGCGTAAAGTCCACCTCGTTTCGCTGCATCAGCGCCAGCAGATCCTGCACCAGCTGCTCGTCGGCATCGTCCTGCGTACTCAGCCCCAGCTTCTGTCGCATGCCGGAAAGCCAGCGTTTCGGGAAGTCGCTGGCAAATTCCGCCAGCACCGAATTGGCCAGCTCCACCGCCGTATCTGCATCGTCATCCAGCAAAGGTAATAGACATTCCGCCAGCCGCGCAATGTTCCACTGCGCAATGCCGGGCTGGCTGTTATAAGCGTAGCGCCCCTGCGCATCGATGGAGGAAAACACCTTGTTAGGATTATATTCATCCATAAAGGCACACGGCCCAAAATCGATTGTTTCACCTGATATAGCGACATTATCGGTATTCATCACCCCATGGATGAACCCCACCATCAGCCAGCGGCAGACCAGCTCGCGCTGCCGCTCCGCAATGGCTTGCAGCAAGGCAAAATAGGGCTTCTCGGCCTGTTTGACCTCAGGATAATGCCGGTTGATCACATAATCGGCCAGCACCTTGATGGCCGCATGGTCCTCACGCGCCGCGAAATACTGGAACGTCCCAACCCGGATGTGGCTCGCCGCCACCCGCGTTACCACGCCGCCGGGCAGACCGGTTTCGCGCTGCACCCGCTCGCCCGTCGCCACCGCTGCCAGCGCGCGTGTGGCCGGAATGCCGAGCGCGTGCATGGCCTCCGATACGATATATTCCCGCAGCACCGGCCCAAGCGCCGCCCGCCCATCGCCACCCCTCGAAAACTTTGTCGGCCCGCAACCCTTCAGCTGAATATCCCGGCGTTTGCCATTGATATCAACCACTTCGCCCAGCAAAATCGCCCGCCCGTCACCCAGCTGCGGCACGAAATTACCGAACTGATGCCCCGCATAGGCCATCGCCAAAGGCTCCGCCCCCGGCGGCACGACGTTGCCGGAAAAGATCGCCGCCAAGCGCTCATCATCCACGCCATCAAGCTCGAGCCCAAGCTCTTCCGCCAAAGGCCGGTTGAACGCAATCAACACCGGCGCCGCCACCGGCGTGGGCAAGGCAGCGGCGGTAAAATGCTCCGGCAGGCGCGCATAGGAATTGTCAAAATGGATCACGGGTAATCTCCCTGTTTCCATCTATATGGAGACGCAATTGTGAGATGCCAGTTGCTTTGTGATATAACGTTACCAAATGAAAGGGACATTGAAGCGACTAAGGGACTTTGCTAGAAGCATGCCAGAATTGTTGCGTCGAATTCCTCATATCCTGTAAATTCAATCGCGGTATTTTAACGTCGTCAATACTGACGACATAGTGTTCAAAAGCCCGTCTGGAGACGAGAGGCAATGCGTGCAAAGGCTCCCATAATCGATATCAAACCAAACGCGGCGCGGATTCTCGAAGCTTTGGTTTTCTTGATTTCTGAAGCCGACAGACTCCATAAGTCTGCCTCCCAGTACGATATCGTAAAGTCGCTTTTTCTGTCTGACCGGCGTCATCTGAACGAATACGGAAGACCGATCACGTTTGACAGATATGTCGCGATGGAGCATGGCCCTGTGCCGTCAAACGCTTATGATTTGTTGAAGTCCGACCCGTCGCTCAAGAATTTGCCTTGGACGCGCGTTCAAACCGGCCACAAAGTTTTTCAGTATAGTAATGCGCAGCGCAGCTTTGACGAAAACATTCTTTCAGAGAGTGATTGCGAGGCTTTGTATGAGTCTTTCATCACGGTGAAATCACTTGGCTTCCAGCAAATCAGAAAGCTTACACACGAAGATCCGGCATATGTAGATGCGTGGGACGATGAAAGCGATAAGAAAGCTTTCGTGATGAGCTACGCAATGCTTTATGACTTCCCCGCGGTCGACAAAGCACAGGAATTGAAATTCATTTCAGAGCATATCTGATGAAAGCTGGCGATATCGTAAGAATATTTGCGCCCATAGCCGGTTACAAAAAATATCATTTTTGCATTTGCCTCCCGCAAAATGGTATTTCCGGAAAATTCCTCTTCTTGAACTCTGATCCAAGTTATAAAGACTGCCTCAACATCGATTGTTCAAAAATATCATTTCTGCCGCCTTCCGAAACAGGATTCACCTCAATCAGCTTTTCGATCTTCGCACGCTATACTGATGAAAAGCTCAATCTCTATGAGGCGGAGGTACTCGGAGAGATGCCTCGAGAAATATTGGCTGAAATGTTGGAATTTTTGAAAACGGTAAAATCTTTGCCGAGGCCCGACAAGGAACTAGTCCGGGACACCTTAAACGACCTATTGTCGTGATCGAAGACCTTACGTTTTCTTTGACGGCCCTGTTCCAGGTTACGTCTACAAGACCCTAGCTTGCGCTTTATTTAATCAATCTTTTGTAGTTTTATTTAAAATTGCAACCATTACTCCATTGCAATAGCTCACGAAAATAATGATGCTTCACAACAATTTTTAGATAAATCTTAATCACGCAATCCGTGCGAAAGCATTTTCTAAATTATTTTTAATTGAAATTATTAACCAATCGTAGCACCCTGACAAAATCTGCCGATCACGGCGGCTGGGTGATTCGTTTGGGGACTTTCGGATGATGGGGTTCGTTTTCAGGAGAACAATCGCGGCCTGCGGGCTTTTATCGCTTCTGTCCACCGGCGTTTTGGCGGTGGAAAATGGTGAGCGGACTGCGGAAACGCACAGGCTGCATTATACGCAGGCGCAAGGCTCGCGGCTCATTGCCGTTTCGTGGTTGCAGGTGCTGAAACAGCCGGAGATCAGGAGTTTTCGGCCGGTCGGCCTTGCCCGTTATGGCTATCAACCCATGGAGGGCTCGGCGCGGGATTTGGCCTTGGGTTTTCCGGTTACGGGTGCCGGTCCGCATATGGCGGGGCTAACCTGTTTTACGTGTCCGCCGCCCGACAATGCGGCTTCCGGCACCGGGTCCCTTACTGAAACCGGGCAGAAATCGCTGAATTTCCAGGGTCTTCTGGTGGATGTCAAAACGCAGTTCGCCTCCGTCGGCAAAGGCGCTTTCTGAACGACGCTTGCGCACAAGCCTCTGAAATCTCCGCACAGTTTGGCGGGGATGAACTTTAACCTGCCACTTTCGTTCCTATTCTGTTGAGACACAGAGACGAAAGGACAGTGGAATGAACGATACCGCCTTGCCCGTAGAGATCGAGAGCGCCATCCGCACCATTCAAACCGATCTTCCGGTCAATGCCACATTCCATATCTGGTTGAAGGCGAAGAAGGCCGATGAGCCGGGGGCTGTTTCGTTTTCCAATCACAATGGCAAGTTCGCCGAGGTCTCCTCCACCAATATCGATGAGTATAATTTCCGCATTTATCAGGTATTCGGCGGCGGTCGCGTCGAGCTAAGCTACGATACGGTCACCACAGCCGTCTCGGTCATTTACTGGTTCGTCCAGTCCGACGTGCTGGAAACCGGCATTACAGTCGTCCACACCAAGCCGGATAATGCCGCCCCCGATCTGCCGGATAGCTACCACTTCCGCCCGCCCTTCGGCTGGATGAACGATCCCAACGGCTTTGGCCGTTTCGAGGGACGACCGCACCTGTTTTATCAGCATTATTCCCATGGCCTGCGCTGGAACACCATGCATTGGGGCCATGCGGTGTCGTCGGATTACCTGCGCTGGCGGCACCTGCCGATCTTCCTCTTCCCCTCCGAAGACCTGACGACGAGGCCAGACAAGCGTGGCGGGGCCTATTCCGGCTCCACCATTCCGCTGGTAGAAGGTACCGGCATTCGTGTGTTCTTTACCGAACAGGTGCAGGACCGCGTGCCGGAACAGCAGATCCAGCTGACAGCGACTTCGTCTGATCTCATCATGGCTGGTCAGGCAGACGTCATTCTCGGCCACCGCCCGGATGGGCAGGGCCTGACCCCTGACTTCCGTGACCCTTACGTCGTACGCGGCCCGGATGGCCTTTGGAAAATGCTGCTAGGCAGCCAGAGCGATGGCGGCGGCGTCATTCTGCTTTATGAAACGCAGGACCCCACAGCCGCCTCCGGCTGGACCTATGTGGGCAAGCTGTGGGTGGAAACGCGCTACAAGACCACCGCCATCGAATGCCCTTGCCTGCTGCCGCTGGATGGCCCTGCCAATGCCCGCTCCACCCGCTGGGTGCTGACTTATGGCCTCATGCACTCGGAAGATGCCGCCACGGGCCGCAAGAACCTGACCATGGCCGATGTCGGCTGGTTCGATGGCAAGACTTTCGTCAAGGAATTCGGCCAGGAACTGGATTTCGGCACGGATAATTACGCGTTTCAGGCCTTTCTGGATGGCGATACCATCGTCGGCATCGGCTGGCTGGCCAATTGGGCGGATGCGACGCCGGAAATCGACTTCCCCACCGCCATGACCCTGCCGCGCCGCATGCACTTCTCCCACGGCGCGCTGCTGACACCGCCCATCGGTGCCGCAGAAAGCCTGCGCCACCGCATTCTGGACCGCACAAGACTTGCGGCGGGAGAGCGTGTCGATCTGTCCACCGGGGCCGTAGAACTGCTGTTCGAACTCACCAAGCCCGGCCTACCCTTCGAACTGGAACTCGACCACCCCGGCGTCAAACTCGGCGTCGTCTGCGATGAAACGGGCCTCTGGATTCGCCATGAAGACGGTCGCGAAGGTGCCTCGCCGCGCTATATTTCCGAGGGCGCACGCCCGTTCCGCCTGCGCATTTTCCTCGATTACGGTTCCATCGAAGTCTTTGCCGACCATGGCCGTTATGTCGGCACCAAGCGCCTCGAAAGCTTCGAGCCGGTGCGCGCAGCCCACCTGAAAAGCATCGATGGGGCGGTGGCGCACGCCACGATCTGGGCGCTAAAACAGTAAGCGCTCAGGAACATTCGCCTCCCTGTATCGTTGTCTTGGTAAGAAACTTATCCAGAGGAGAGCTTCGTGACCAAGATTCAGGGAACCGATCCCATTCTATTTCCATCCGAGGCCAATGAGAACAAAGGCGAAAAAACACGCGCCGGCCGCGGTATCATCCTTATCATCGCTGGCGTCGGCATCATGGCCTTCGTTATCTATCTGGCAATGATCGTGTTCATGACCACGCAGTCCTAATGACTGCGTGCATCCTCCCCTTCCCCAAACCCGACAGGAACACGACCATGGACCCGCGCAAGCCCCTCACAGAAAACGAAGACGCCCTCGATCAGGACATCGTAGACGTTGAAGTAGACGACCTCCCAGAAGACGGCGAACTTTCGCAGCAGATCGAACAGGAACTACGCGAAGAAGAAGCCGAAACCGACGACGATCCCTATCAGGAAAGCGACGACGCTCTGCCGGATGATGTCGAGGAAAAGCTTCTGGATCGCAATCCATCCCGCGAAGGCGGAAAGTTTGACGAGGTTTGATCGTTGAGAAATTCTTATGGTTTTAAAGGGTGATCTCGGATCACCCTTTTTCGTTTGGCCCGCGCGCCGAAAATCGCTTCAGCATATGCCGTTGATGATCTTGGGCACCAAAGAAAACCGCAAGGAGTTTGACTTGCTGGCGACCCTCCAAAACCTCGAAATAAAATATGGCTTTGTTTTTCGTGACGTTGCGCAAGCCGGGCAAAAGATGTGGCGACAACGTTCCTTGAAACGGTGCGTGCCCCAGAAGCTCAATCTCTTTGTCGATCGACCTGAGCCTGACGCTCGCCCGTTCAAAAGCCTCTCCTAACTCGTCCCCAAAAGCTAAGTACGACTCCAGGAGATGATCGAAGAGCAATTCTAGATCACGCTCGACATCCTCCGAGCGAATAATCTCATAGGCCATAAGCAGCCTTTTTCGCTGCAATCATTGCCTCGGTACGCCTTTCCCCTTCTTCCTGAGATATAAACGGACCTTTGCTGCGCTCCTCCAGCAGTGCCTTGAGCGCCGCCAATTCAGCGTCATGTAACTCGGTCTCCTGACGCAGAAGTTCTATTCCGCGCTGAACCACAGCACTGAGACTGGAGAACCTACCATCCTCAACAAGCTGGCGTGCAAAGCTATCCTGTTGATCTGAAATGGAAACCGACGCTTTAACCGACATGACCACTCTCCATTGGGAAAACGACTACTACTCAGTAGCATATTCGTCCTTCCTTTGCCAGAACATCACCCCACCCGCTCCGGGCTGTACCCCACCTCCCGCATCGCCTCCTCAGCCGTCGCGGCATCGCCAGTCACCGTCACACTGTGCATAGACAGGTCGATACCGATGTCTGCGCCGGGAAGCGCTTCTGTCAGGGCACCCCTTATCGTTTTCTCGCAGTGTCCGCAGGTCATGTCGGGTACGGTGAAGGTGGTGGTTGTCATGTTGATTTCCTTTCTATTCCAACTACTTATGCGTCACTGAGGCGTCGATGCCTGCCAGATCGTCCAGAATGGGACAGTCCGGCCGGTGGTCACCGCCGCAGCAGTGGGCGAGATGGGAGAGCGTTTTCACCATGGCTTTCATCTCCGCGATCTTGCGCTCCAGATCGTTGATGTGGGCGAGCGCTATATCCTTGACGGCGGAGCTTTCGCGGGTTTTGTCCTGCCAGAGTTTCAGCAGCGTTTCCGTTTCCTCCAGCGAAAAACCCAGCGTGCGGGAGCGCTTGATGAAACGCAGATTGTGCACATCCTGCTCGCCATAGACGCGGTAATTATTACCCGTGCGGGCCGCAGGCGTGATGAGGCCGATCTGTTCATAATAGCGGATCATCTTGGCCGATACGCCCGACGCCTCAGATGCCTGACCGATATTCATGTCGATACCTTCGCTGTTTTCAATCTCAAGGCATTGCCCAGCACGAAGACGGAGGACAGCGCCATGGCTCCCGCCCCGACCATGGGTGACAGCATGATGCCGAACCCCGGATAAAGCGCACCCGCCGCCACGGGAATGAGCGCGACGTTGTACCCGAAGGCCCAGAACAGGTTCTGGCGGATGTTGCGCATGGTGGCGCGACTCATCTCGATGGCATGCACCACGCCCATCAGATCACCACCCACCAGCACTACATCGGCACTTTCAATGGCGACATCCGTGCCGGTGCCGATGGCTATACCGATATCGGCTTCAGCCAGCGCCGGTGCGTCATTGATCCCATCACCCACGAAAGCCAGTGTCTTGCCGCCCTGCCGCAGATCATGGATCGCCTGCACCTTGCCCTCGGGCAATACTTCGGCCACCACCGTTTCGATGCCAACCTGGCTGGCGATGGCCTTGGCCGTGCGCGCATTATCCCCCGTCACCATCGCCACCTCGATGCCCATGGATTTCAAGGCTTTGATGGCATGGATGCTGGAGGGTTTCAGCGGGTCTGCCACCGCGATGATGGCCGCCAGTTTGCCATCGATGGCGGCGTAAAGCGGTGTCTTGCCTTCATCGCCCAGCTTTTGTGCTGTGTCAGCAAAAGGTGCGACGGAGAGGCCGAGTTTGGACATGAAGCGGTCCGCGCCGACGTCGATTTTGCGGCCATCCACGGTGGCAGAAATGCCGTAGCCTGTGATGCTTTGGAAGTTGGTGATGGTTGAGAAGAAGACCCCCTCTGCCCTGCCGGGCATCTCCCCCACAGGGGGGGAGAAACCGCGTTGCATGGGTGTCAGTCCTCCATCAAACGGTTCAGCCGGGTTAGCCCCTCCCCCTTGTGGGGAGGGGTTGGGGAGGGGTTCTTCAACCCTCGCCGCCCGCACAATTGCCTCAGCAATAGGATGCTCCGAGCGGCTTTCCACCGCTGCCACCAGCCTCAAAACCTCCCGGCGCTCGAACCCATCGGCAACCACCAAATCCGTCAGTTCCGGCCTGCCCTTCGTCACCGTCCCGGTCTTGTCCACCACAACGATCCCGGCGGAGCGCAACGCCTGCAAAGCCTCGCCCTTGCGAAACAGCACGCCCAGCTCCGCCGCCCGCCCCGTGCCGACCATGATCGAAGTCGGCGTCGCAAGCCCCATGGCGCAGGGGCAGGCGATGATGAGAACAGCGACGGCATTGATCAGCGCATAGGTATAGGCAGGCTGCGGCCCAAAGATCGCCCAGACCACAAAAGTCAGCACCGCGACGCCAATCACGACAGGCACGAACAGCGCCGTCACCCGGTCCACCAGAAGCTGGATGGGCAGCTTAGCCCCCTGCGCCTGCTCCACCAGCCGGATGATCTGCGCCAGCATCGTATCGGCACCGACCTTCGTCGCCCGGAACTTCAGCGTACCATTTCCATTGATCGTGCCGCCGGTGACATGCGTTCCCACAGTCTTTTCCACCGGTACCGGCTCGCCCGAAATCATTGATTCATCGATATAGGACGCACCCTCCACCACCTCGCCATCCACGGCTAGGCGCTCGCCGGGACGGATGATGATGATATCACCCACCAGCACCTCTTCGGGCGATATATCCAGCACCTGGCCGCCCCGTTCCACCCGCGCTGTCTTGGCCTGAAGGCCTGCCAGCTTGCGAATGGCATCACCCGTCTTGCCACTAGCCCGCGCCTCCAGCAACCGCCCGATCAGGATCAGCGTGACGATGACGGTCGCCGCCTCGTAATAGACATGCCGGGCATTCTCAGGCAGCAGACCGGGCGCGAAGGTCGTCACCAGAGAATAGAGATAGGCCGCACTCACCCCCAGCGCCACCAGCGAATTCATCTCCGGTGCGCCATGCGCAAGTGCCGGAAACCCGGACTTCAGGAACCGCCATCCCGGCCCGAAAATCACCACTGTCGCCAGCGCGAAATAGACGTAATACAGCGTCTGCGTCTCGATAACGCCCATCAGCCAATGATGCATCGGCGCATAAAGATGCCCGCCCATTTCCAGCACGAAAAGCGGAGCGGTGAAGACGGCCGCCAGAACGACATCCCGCTTCAGCGTCGCCTCGTCACCGGCATGGTGGCTATGCTCATGCCCTGTGTGGTCGCGGCCCGCCGCACCCGGAGCCTTCAGCGCAAACCCGGCCAGCCGAGCCGTTTCCACCAGCACCTCGCGCTGACGCGCACCGCCCATGCTTTCAATGGTCACCGCCCCGCTCTGCGCATCCACCTCCACATTTACAGTGGTCGGCGCGACTTCCAGCACGGCCTTCAATCGCGCCGCATCTTCCGCACTCTTCAAGCCCTGCACCGAAAGCGTCATCTTCTGCGGCGCGACCTCATAACCAATCTTCTTCACCGCTGCGGCCAGCGTCTTTGCCGAAAACCCCTGCCCCGGTTCCACCGTCAGTCGCTTCGTCGCAAAATTCACCGAACTGGCCACCACCCCCGGCACCTTCCCCGCCGCCATCTCGACGCGCCGAACGCAGGACGCACAGGTCATGCCCTCCACGGACACGGAAATCGGCTCTGCCGGGATGTTGGTCTTGACTGTCTCATTCATGGGATTTCCCCTTTCGAGACTTCATGTAAGGCTTCCCATGATGGGAAGGTCAAGGGAGAACCCGACGATTTTGGCTGCCGGGTTTCGCGCAGGCGGATACCCACTTCACCCAAATGGGTGATGACATGCGCCGCCTGACAAGAAATATTGCATTGCAGCACAAAGCGTGTCTGAATAGCCGTGTCATTCAGCCATTTATTCACGATCATTGCATATAGAATTTTCTGTTTTTACTATTTCATTGAACGGTCAAAGCATATGAACGCACCGCATCACCTCATCGATCTTATTTATGAAGCCGCGTTTCTTCCCGATCATTGGGAAACGGTGTTGAACGACATGGCGTTACAGGCTGGTGGCGCGGGGACTGTTCTTTTCAACTCCAACGCCGTTTCCACAAAATGGCGGGCATCTGCTGGTATCATGGATATGATCGACCGCATTCTGCGGGAGGATTGGGGTAGTCGCAACGACCGGGCAAAGCGGCTTCTGGGCAAACCTTACAGCGGCTTTTTCAACGAGGCGGAGGAGTTCACCGACGAAGAGTACAACACCTTCCCGATCTATACCGATCTGATGCAGCCGCTGGGTTACGGTTTTGGCGCGGGAACCGCAATATCGGTGCCGAGCGGCGATCACATCGTCTTTTCGGTGGAGCGGAAACGTGCCCGTGGGCCGATGACCAGCGCGGATATTTCGTTTCTGGATGGTTTGAGACCGCATCTGGCGCGCGCCGCTATGATGGCCGGGCGTCTGGAATTCGAGCGTATCAACGCCGCAGTGCAAGCGCTTGAGGTGACCGGCCTGCCCTCCGCCGTACTGACGGAGCGCGGCACCATTCTGGCCCATAACGCCTTGCTGACGACGCTGGGAAAACAGATTTCCTTCCAGGCTTTCAACAGGTTCAGCTTCGCATCGTCAGCTGCCAATACCCAGCTTGCAGAGGCCTTGCAGCAGTTCCGGCTTGCAAAGACTGCGCCGTTACAAGCCTGCCAGTCCTTTCCCCTGCCGCAGATCGATGACACGCCAGCAGCGGTGGCCCATCTACTGCCCATTCGCGGCAATGCCCGCGATATCTTTGCTTCTGCCGCCTTCTTTCTGCTCGTCACGCCTGTCGACAGGCAAAAGGTGCCGACCGCTAACGTCATTCAAGGGCTTTTCGACCTTTCCGCCGCAGAGGCGCGGGTCGCGCAGTTCATCTCAACCGGCAACGACATTCCTTCCGTCGCACAGCATCTGGCGGTCAGCACGGAAACCATTCGCACCCACGTCAAATCGATCTTCCGCAAGACCGGCACGGCGCGCCAATCGGAGCTTGCCGCGCTATTGTCCTCGATTTCCAGCTTCGATGTTTGAGCCCTCAGCCCGGGACATCATCAAAGCAACAGCAGAAAACGCCGCCGAACCGGCCTTGAAAGATGCCGCCAACAAGGCCACACCAATCAGCAAGGGCCAGGTGGCGGCTCCAACCATCAGCACCACATGCTTCAGCCGCCACGCGCCACCATTCCTGTTGCGCTCCACGATCACGAACATGGCAAAAACGCCAGCGTGCAAAAAATATACTGCACCGATAAATGCTTCGAACATTCCAACAGCCCCAACCGCTTAATAATGTCTTAACTAGCAGCGGTTGCGGCAAGGTACATCGCCCGAATGGGTGAGACGTCGATTTTTTCGCAGATTTTCTATCGATGCACCGAAAACCGTGGAATATCCCGCAAGAATTCCTCTCGCACCACCTGCCCCATGGGCTTGTCCGATGGCTTGTCGCCGACACGGAAGCGGACGAAGACGATGTGTTGCCCTTCGCGTTCGGCCCAGCCGACGAACCAGCCGAAGGGGCGGTTGGGGTCTGGTTTGCCGTCATCGCCCTTGAGGTTGCCGGTGCCTGTGGTGCCGTGCGCGCTCCAGGCTTCGGCACCGTCATAGACTGGAATAATGGCCTTGGTCTTGTTCTGCGCATCGCGGGAAAATGGCAGGTTGTTAGCCAGCAGGCGGCGCATGAAGCCAATCTGTTCTACCGGCGAGATTTCCAGCGAGGTGCCGACCCAGGCATCCGTCAGCCCGTTGTTTTCACCGGCATCTCCGGCCACATCGGCATTGCCGAAGCCTAAACGCTTGACATAGGCGGCGAATTTTTCCTGGCCCAGGCGGCGGGTGATTTCGCGGGAATACCAGCGAATGCCCTCTTTCTGCCACGTGGTGGGGTCCACTTTCTTGCGCTCTTCGGGCTTGGCCTCCATGCCTTTTTGCCAATCCCACACGGGGTTGAACTCATCCAGCAAAATGCCAGCGTCAAAGCCGATCAGCGCCAGCGGCACCTTGAAGGTGGAACCGGGAGACACGCGCCGGTCGCAGGTGCCCTGCTGGGTAATGACCGCACCGGTTTCCACTGAGGTCACGAAGGTGCATTCATATGGCTGTATTGGCTGAGCGCGCGCGGACGCGCTCATTGCGATCAGGCAGATTGGCAGAAGAAGCGCGAAACGATTGCGCATGCATTTTCCTTGAATATCCGGCGATGCATCATAGCCGGTAACGGGCATAAGAAAAGAGAGAAGCTGGGTAACGTATTGATGCGGCAGGAATAGGACGGGGATTTTCAAGGGTCGAGCCCTCTCCTCCGTCATCCTCGGGCTTGACCCGAGGATCTGCTGCCGCTCCTGCGTATTCGACGATAGCGAGAGAATGACGATGCGTGATTAGATCCTCGGGTCAAGCCCGAGGATGACGTCGAGTTTCGGGCTGGCCCCTCACCGCCGCTGCGCCTCCGGCTGCTCCCCCACCGTCAAAGGCCAGTCCACAACGTAATTTTCGAAATCATCCACATCCACATCCAGCTCGTTTACCGTGCGTCCGCGCGCAGAAATACCGGCAATGTGCACCGTCTGAGGATCGCCCGAAACGAGGTGGTGCCACCAATAGAGGTCCTCGCCATCACGCACCAAGGCGTAGGCGCAAGTGGGTGGCAGCCAGCCGATTTCATTGACCAGTTTCAGGCTCAGCTGAATGCAGTCCGGCACCGTATCGCGCCGGTTGGGATAGTCCGAACACTGGCAGCTGTCGCCATCCAGCAGCTGGCAGGCAACGGAGGTGAAGACCACGTCGCCCGTGTCCCAATCCTCCAGCTTGTTGAGACAGCACAGGCCACAGCCATCGCACAGGCTTTCCCATTCGCTGTTACTCATTTGCGCCAGCGATTTGGTTTTCCAGAATGGCGCGTCACTCATCGTTAACATTTCCGTTTCATTTTGGGGCATCGGGCGGCAACATGGCCCTGGCGCATCGTATAGCACGATGTGCCGATTGAGAAAGTTAGAGCGTGTTATGTGCGTCCAAAAGGACACACGGCGCTCTAGCCCTTTTTGTCATATCGCATTCCGCGCGATTATAAGATAATTCTTAAATCCGGCGGAGTAGTGGTGAGGAATGACCCGCGCAAGGTTGCTGCGTCAAGCATCCACTCGCCATATCGAACAGGAATTCGTTTCAGGTGCAGGAAGATAAAGACAAGAAACAAGCGCGCCGTAAACGCCACATTCTGCTGCGGATCGATTCCTTCATCGATTCCGGCCTCTGGACAGCTGCATCCCGCGTTTTCGACTTCTGGGAAGAGGTCACCATCGCATCGCGCAAACTGCATGTGCGCGGCTGGAAAAAGTTCCTCATCAACATCACCGACGACGCTCTGACCGTTGGCACCGCAGGCACCGTGCTGATGCTGGCGCTGGCCCTGCCCGCCTTCGAGGAAACCAAGAAGGACTGGCGCTATCGCGGTGATTTCGCTGTCACTTTCCTGGATCGCTACGGCAACACAATCGGCCACCGCGGCATTATTCACGAAGATTCCGTGCCGATCGACCAGATGCCTGACCATTTCATCAAGGCTGTCTTGGCCACCGAAGACCGCCGTTTCTTCGACCATTTCGGCATCGATTTCATCGGCCTTGCCCGCGCCATGAGCGAGAATGCCCGCGCAGGCGGCGTCGTGCAGGGTGGCTCCACGCTGACGCAGCAGTTGGCCAAGAACCTTTTTCTGACCAATGAACGCTCGCTGGAGCGCAAGATCAAGGAAGCCTTTCTGGCGCTGTGGCTGGAAGCCAACATGTCCAAGAAGGAAATCCTCAGCCTTTATCTCGACCGCGCCTATATGGGCGGCGGCACATTTGGGGCGGCTGCGGCAGCGCAATTCTATTTCGGCAAGAACCTCACGGATGTGACGCTGGCCGAATCCGCCATTCTCGCCGGTCTGTTCAAGGCACCGGCGAAATATGCGCCGCACGTCAACCTTCCCGCCGCCCGCGCCCGCGCCAACACGGTTCTTTCCAACCTCGTGCAGGGTGGCCTGATGACCGAAGGTCAGGTCGTTGGCGCACGCCGCAACCCGGCGACAGTCATCGACCGTGAAGACGTGAAGGCACCGGACTATTTCCTCGACTGGGCCTTTGACGAAGTGCAGAGGCTGGCCAAGGAAGGCAAGATCAAGGACCACACGGTGGTCGTGCGCACCACCATAGACACCGGCCTTCAGCAGGCCGCCGAACAGGCGATGGAAGGCAGTCTTCGCGAATATGGCGAAGGTTACAAGGTTAAGCAGGGCGCGATGGTGACCATCGAAAATGGCGGCGGTATTCGCGCCATGGTCGGCGGGCGGGATTATGGTGAAAGCCAGTTCAACCGCGCAACGGCGGCCCTTCGCCAGCCGGGCTCGTCTTTCAAGGTCTACACCTACTCCGCCGCCATGGAGAAGGGCTACAAGCCGGAAACGCTGATTTCTGACGCCCCTGTGACATGGCGCGGCTGGTCTCCGCAAAACTATGGCCGCTCCTATGCGGGCAAGGTGACGTTGCAGACGGCCCTTGCCAAATCCTACAACACCGTTCCGGTGCGGCTTGCCAAGGATGTTCTGGGCACGCAGATCATTGCCGATACGGCGAAAGCCATGGGCGTGGCCACGCCACTGCGCACCGACAAGACCATTCCGCTCGGCACATCCGAAGTCACCGTGCTGGATCAGGCCACGGGTTACGCCGTGTTCCCGGCAGATGGCATGCAGTCACGTCGCCACGGCATCGAACAGGTGCTGGATTACGAAGGCAAGGTTCTCTACGATTTCGACCGCGACGAGCCGCCTGCACATCGCGTGCTCTCCGAAGAAGCCAATTCCAAGATGAACCGCATGCTGGTGACCATTCCCGTCGAGGGAACGGCGCGGCGCGGCGCACTGGACAACGGCATCGTCTCAGGCGGCAAGACCGGCACCTCGCAGTCCTACCGCGATGCATGGTATGTCGGCTTCACCGGCAATTACACAACGGCTGTCTGGTTCGGAAACGACGACTTCACTTCCATGAACAACATGACCGGCGGCGCCCTGCCCGCCATGACGTTCAAGCGGCTGATGGATTATGCCCATCAGGGCATGGAACTGCGCCCCATTCCCGGCATCCAGAACCCGCTGCCATCAGGCACACACCCCAAACCCGCCAACGGCGGCCTCGTCGCCTCCGCAGACGCCAACGCCATGCCCGCCCTCACCCGCCCCCGCTCCCTTTCCACCGAGGCAACACGGGTCATCCGCTCGATTGGCAAGAAGCTGAAGGAAGCGTCCGCTCCGGCGCTGACGGTGCAGAAGGTTGCGGACGTGGGGAGTGATGGGGTGAAGCGGTAGTTTTGCTCTTTTGATAATATCGCTTTAGCTGCACCTGAAGAGTGTCTATTTCTTTGGGTTGAAAATTTTCGCCCTTATGATAGCGAGTATTCCGGGCGAAAAGAGGTAGCAGGGCAGCCGTTGGTATTATCGATATCCAGGTTCTGGCCGGTGCTCTTAAGAGTGCTCAGTGCGATATTTGTCCTGCTGGCACTCATGCTCGGCGCACAGCTCGCCTTTCTCATCCGTCTGCCCCAGCTTGCGATATTAGTCCACGACAAGCATGCAATGTGGTTGGTGTTTTCCACTTGGCCCACTCATTACAATGGCTTTTACAATCTGGTGATCATCTTTGCTTGGGATCGTGCACGCAATTTCGCAGAAAGCGATCCAAGAACGTCCGATGTTTTACACCGGCTTAGAAACATAAGCGTCCTAAAAGTCCTGACATACGTCGGGATTGCGCTGCTGCTCATCCTCGTTTTCGGAGTTTTCGGTGTCATATCGTTTAGAACAGCGCTGACGATCTGCTGCGTGTTTCTCGGCCATGTGATGTATTTGCGGGCGGAGCGAAAGAACATCCCTCGTCTTCTCGTCTTGGTCATCGCCGGTTTGTTGTGGGGTTTTGTTTCTGGCCTTCTTTTAACGGACCACGAGAACCGTGTCTTCGATTGCCAGTCCGAAACATTGCAACTTACGTCTGGCGACGTGCTTCAATGCAGCAGCTTAACTTTGCTGAAGGCAAATTCGCTTTGGCTCGTGGAAGGTCCGACACCGCCGCGACTGCTTGAAAGCGACGACTTTGTAAGCGACGGAATTGGCAAACTGCAGCCCTACCAGTGACCGCTGGAGTGCTCGGTTCGTTTGCGACGCTCGTATCTGCAGCAGTTGCGGGTGGTGGATGAGCCAACCCGTTTCCTCGTCAACCCCCTGTCCGACTGCACGCCCCAACAAAACTTCCTGCAAACCATCCCGCTCATTAGAACCTAAAAAAATCAATCCAAACTCTTCAAACTCATGGGCCTATCGCCACCCGGCGGCAGGCCGAAGAGGCTTCGGACCCAGTTGAGGAACGCGCCGTAAGGTCGCCCCAGCGTCAGCATCATTACGGCTGCGCCGAGAATGCCGAAGAGCAGGCCTTGCCCGGACGCGCCGGTGACCGCGATGATGGCGGCATAGATCGGCACTTGGAAACTGACCAGAGCTAGGCTGTCCCACAGGATTTGCGAGATGCGGCTAGGCTTTGCGAAACGCATCAGCCAGTCACGCCACAGGCCGTAAGGCCGCCCCACCGGCACCATCAGGGCTGCGCCCAGAAGTCTGGCATGAAGCACCTGTTCCCATGTCATTCCGGCAATGAAGCGTTCGTTGATGATGCCGGTCGTGGTGAAAAACACGATCAGCGCCGTCGTATCGGCAAGGAATGCGCGGCGGCGGGAATGGGGCTTTGCGGTTTCATGCATATCTTAGTCTGTTCGAAAAAGCGTTGAACCGCAACCGCTTATGGTCGATACGGCTCATGCGACAAGAAGGGCACGATCACAAAATCCGCTGCTCGCCCAGCTTGAACCATGCCTTGGCAATCTTGCCGTTTTCAATCTCGTAAATGCAGACCACATCCACTTCATCGCGTCCTTCGGGGAAGGTCCGGGTCACCGTCTCGTGGTCGATGACGACATTGCCGACGGTGATGCGGGTCAGCAGTTTCCCGTGGAGATCGGGCTCCTTGAAGCGCTCTATGTGGCGCGTGCGGATTTCATCGACACCCTTGGCCAGAAGGGTGGATGGGAATGCGTAATATTCGCAATCCTGCGCCCACCAGGGCATGAAGGCGTCGATATCCTTGGCATTATAGGCCGCAAGCTGCTCACGGACCGGCTGTTCTATGTCGTTCATTACATGTCATTTTCAGGTTGGAGTATCGATCAGATAAAGGAATGCCCGGCCTTGACCAGAAGATCGCGGGAGGTTTCCAGGTCGTCGGTTTTGACGAGCAGGTGGTCGCCATCGAATGTGGATACCACGAAAATACCGATGCCATTTTCCGAAAGCGGCTGGATGACAGACAGTACGATGCCGGTCTCATCGAAGGCGAACGGCCCCTGAAGCTTGATGCAGGACCAACCGCCATCCACCTTCACGCCATCAGGAATTCGCTCCCGCAGGCAGGTGATGGAAAGTTCGTCATCCGTGCGGCTGATGCTGACGAAGCCCTGCCCATCCGCCCAGCCGGGAATGGCATTGGACGGACCCAGACGGGCCACGCCGTAACTCCCATCCAGAGCCCGAAGCTTCACGCGTGGTGCCATGGGAAATTCCGCCTTTCGTAACATAGTGCCATCTGCTTCACGCCGCTCACGACGCGTTGGAACAAGCTCCGCGATACGCCATCGAGAATCAGATGTCGAACACGGACCGCGTTCTTGCTACCCCGCCGAGGCAGCCTTGAAAACGGCCAATTGCGCAGCAAATGCGCGCTGATAGGCCGGGCGGGCTTCGGCGCGTTCAACATAGGCGGCGAGGTTGGGATAGTCGCTTAGAAAGCCCCCAGCCTTTGCGCGCATAAGCACCGTCACCATCAGCAAATCACCCGCGCTGAACGCACCATCCAGCCACTCGGCATCGCCAAGGCGGGCGGAAAGCTCGCGCAGACGTTGGTGAATGCGCGCATCGACCAGCGGCAGACGCTCATCCGCCCAACTGCGGTCTCCCTCCAGAATTTTGGCGACCACGCGGTCGATAAGCGGTGGCTCAACGGTGTTGATCGCGGCGAACATCCAGCCGATGGCACGCACCCGTGCATTCGCCTCTACAGGCAGCAAGCCCGGATGGGTCTCGGCAATATGGAAGACGATGGCCCCGGACTCGAACAGGGCAAGATCGCCCTCCTCAAAGGTCGGGATTTGCCCGAAGGGATTCAGCGCCAGATGGTCCGGCTCCTTCATCGCCTGAAACGACAAAAGCCGCACCTCATAAGGCTGCCCTACCTCCTCCAGCGCCCAACGCACCCGCATATCCCGCGCCAACCCCTTGCCGCGATCCGGCGAGCGTTCAAAAGCAGTGATTGTTATGGTCATGGCCGTTCTCCCTTGATGGTACAGATGGAAGACGAATAGTGGAGCGGGTTTCCGACAGGGCTCATTCAACTTTTTCGCAAGCTAGAGCGACATCATTACAAAATGCCAGACTTTCAATGTTCTGAATAATCAAAGTTGTCATGACGTCATGAGTGAACGCCTTGGAAATGCCACAGAATGACAGAAAAATTCAATCACAGATGGTAAAATGGTTTTTGATTGAGTTTTAAAGGCAATTCGTCGGAGGTTACATGGCGGTCGAAACCAGACAGTTCGAAGACGCGGATGAGGGGCTGGTTATTGCAGTGTCTGCATTGCAATTGGCAGCGGTTTTGGAAGGTGAAAGCGTCGAACAAAGCGGAACACCGGGAAATCGCCTTATAGGTGCATTGCGGCTTCTTGGATGCGCGGCAGAAGGCGTCACCGCTGGAGCGCTTTGGTTGACTCCCGAACCAACGACACTGACAAAAATCGGGGGTACTGCGCTGGCAATCCATGCAGCGGACCAATGCACCACTGGCGGGCGTCAACTCTGGACTGGTCGAGACGAACGGTCGCTGACTGAACGCAGCACATCGGCTATGGCAAGGAGCCTCGGGGCCAGTCCTGATACCGCGCAGAACATTGGCATGGCCGTGGATTTCATGGTGCCAATCGGCGGCGCCATAATGGCGGGTGCCGTTAGGGCTGCTGCCGTACGCTCCGGGCGTATCTCTCTGATGCAACATGAGGCGCAAGCGGGAACGCGTCTGGGTGGACACACGATTGCCAGGCACGTCGGCAAGGACGAAGCGTTTCTGCGGCAACGGATAGCGCAAACGGCAACAGGGCGCGCACCACCACCGGCAATTTCTTCTTTCACCGGTCTTCGTGTGGCAGAAGAACAGATATCGCGAGCCTTGAAAGTCAACCAGGTGCGAATTTTACAGTGGTCGAAAACCGCTCCCACCGGTGCAACCCTTCAACCGCCAATCGTCTTCGATGCGGGCCGCATCGTCGGACACGGCGTCATTCGGTCGTCCGGACAGCTGCAGCAAATGTCGAAACTGCGTGTTGTTATAAAAAAGGAAAGCTATAACGGTATGACGCACTATATTCTGACGGCATTTCCTGTTCCCTGATGATGAGCTCCATGACCACAGCCGAAGACGATTTTCCAACGCTCGCGGGCCTTATTGCGGGCTATCTACATCAGGACATGGATTTGGAATATGACAGCGTACCAGAGGCACTTGCTGGTTATGCGCATTTCACCGAGCTTAAAGAGAAGCAGAAACTGCTCGAGGAAATGGAGCGTTTTAGTGAGAGGTATCATAACGATCTCGAAGGCGAGTTTTCGAGGCGTTACTGGTTCGACTTCACACCTGATACAATTGGCCAGACGGTTCCACAGTTCTTTACAATGCTCCGTGAAATCCTCGCCGACCCTGATTGCCATACCCGGTATGAGCCGCGCAACTAATTGAAATCCTGCAACTGCGCCGCAATAGCCGCCGTATCGATGACCGACCAGACTTCTTCAATCTTTCGAGCCTCAAACCGGTAAAAGACGTTTTCGCCGAAGGTAACCGTTTTGCCGTTGATGGGCAGGTCGAAGAAGGTGCCTTTTGGTGTGCAATGAAAGTGCAGACGGCTGGCGACCATAGGCGGGTCACAGACCAAAAGCTCGATGTTGAAGCGCAGATCCGGGATTTCGCGGAAGTCGTTTTCCAGCATGGCGCGGTAGCCGCTCAGGCCCAGCGCACGCCCGTTATGCACGGCATTTTCGGCAACGAAATTTCCGAGATTTTGCCAGTCCTGCGCATCGAGGCAGGCGATATAGGCGCGGTAGGTGGCGGCGAGATTGGTGTCGGTCATGGCCGGGTAACGGCGTGAGCGGGAATGCAGTTCCCATGCTATGGATTTTGGCGTTTAGGTTTGCGCGGCTGCTCCCTGCCTGGCCTTGGCTTGCCCATCTGGCACTGTGCAACCAAATCCCCTCCAAACCGTTGATTTCTCAAGCGCAGCATGGATGTGTCCCGCGCAATGCAATTGCCATATTCGTCTTGAGTTTCGGAGCCTTCTCCATGAATGATGTCTCGTCTCGCAGAGAAGCCTCTGCATATCCCTTTCAATTGCTGTTCGTGCCGTTTCCCTTCGTCTGCTTTTCGCTGGCGCTGGGAACGGATATCGCCTTTTGGCAGACCGGCAATCTGATGTGGCAGAATTTTTCCGCCTGGCTGTTGTTTGCCGGGCTGGTCATCGGTGGTCTGGCTTTGTTGGCGGGGCTGATCGATCTGTTGCGGGCGCGGACGCGTCCCATGCGGCCTTCGTTTTTTGCCATTCTTCTTTTCATCGTCATGCTGCTTCTGGCCTTCGTCAACAGCCTCGTTCACGCCGGTGATGGCTGGACCGCTGTTGTGCCCTACGGGCTGCTTTTGTCTGCCGTCACCTTCGTCGTGTCGCTGATGGCGGTTGCCGCTTCTACCCGCAAATATGCAAGACTGGCTTGGAGAGTATGATGGTCACGCCGCGCTTTTTCCTCAGCTCTATCCTCCTCGGCAGCGTCGCCGTCATTTTGCCCGCCTGCAGCGAGCAGAACGGCAATTTCGATCTTTCGCAGCAGATTGGGGCCGACCCGGTTCTGCCAGATCCTTCGCCCAGCCTCATTCCCGACCTGAAGGTGGCCGAGGTCATCGGCTGGAAGGATGGCGAAACGCCAACCGTGCCGCAGGGCCTGAAAATCACGGCCTATCAAAAAGACCTCGTCAATCCGCGCACCGTGCACACGCTGCCGAATGGCGATGTGCTGGTGGTGCAGTCTCGCGGGCCGAAGGGTGAAGCGCCATCGCGCCCGAAGGACATTATTCGCGGCTGGATCATGTCCATTGCCCATGGTGAAACCGGCCCGCAGAAACCCAGCAATATCATCACCCTGCTGCGCGATACCAACCGCGATGGCACGGTGGATGAGCGCCACGAGTTGCTGACCAACCTCGACTCGCCCTTCGGCGTCGCCTTTGCTGACAACACGCTTTATGTCGCGACCGCCTCCAATATTCTCGCCTACCCCTATCAGCTAGGGCAGAACGAGATTACCGCCGAGCCAAAGATCCTGACACCACTTCCCGGCGGGCCGATCAACCACCATTGGACGAAGGATCTGGCGCTGAGCTCAGATGGCAAGATGCTTTACGTTTCCGTCGGCTCAAACTCCAACATCGTGGAAAACGGCATCGAGGCCGAGAAGAACCGCGCCGCAATCCTACAGGTGGACCGCCAGACCGGCGCCTTTAAGCTGTACGCCTCTGGCCTGCGCAACCCCAACGGCCTTGCCTTCAACCCTGAAAGCAAGGAACTCTGGGCCGTCATCAACGAACGTGACGAACTGGGCCCGAACCTCGTGCCCGACTACATGACATCGGTAAAGGAAAACGCCTTTTACGGCTGGCCATGGAGTTATTATGGCAACCATGTCGACGCCCGCGTTCACCCGCAGCGCCCGGATATGGTGGAAAAGGCCATCAAGCCTGATTACGCGCTCTCCAGCCACGTCGCAGCCCTCGGCCTCACCTTCTCGCTCAACTCCGCTTTGCCCGCACCTTATTCCAACGGTGCTTTCATCGGCGAACACGGCAGCTGGAACCGCACCGCCTTCAACGGTTACCGCGTGACCTTTGTGCCATTCGAAAACGGCAAGCCAGCGGGCAAGACGCAGGATGTGGTCACCGGCTTCATTCAGGGCGACAAGGCCCGTGGCCGCCCCGTGGGTGTCGGCATCGATGGCACCGGCGCGCTGCTGGTGGCGGATGATGCGGGCAACACAGTCTGGCGCGTGGCGGCAGCAGATGGCAAAGTAACACCTGCCCCTGTTGCCACGGATGACGTCTCCGCTGGTGGCGTTGCCCCGACGGCACCTGCCCCGGCAGCACCGGTTGCACCGTCGGCTCCTGCAATTGCGCCCGCCCCTGCACCTGCAAACTGACACTCGAATTTCCAGAGCGCCGTCACCCCTCCGGTGGCGGCGTTTTTACGTTCATGCGTCAGGGCAAGTGGCTGAACGTCTCAACCTTTCAGAAACTCGATGATGGCCTTGTTCACCAACTCTGGTGCCTCCTGCGGCAGCCAATGGCCAGCCCCGGGAACCATCTGGGTTCTCTGGAGAGCCGGAGCAAGCGAGGGCATGGCATCGATCATCTCTTTCATGCCGGGAATGGCAAGGCCGGTGTCGCGCTTCCCCACCATGAACAGCGCGGGGACGATGACTTTCAGACCAGACAGAGCATGCTGGAGCTGCCAGTTCCGATCGAGATTTTTGTAATAGTTGAGACCGCCCGCAAAGCCTGACGCGGTGAAGGCGCTGACAAGCACCTGCCAGTCGCTCTCCTTCAGCCATGACACGGGACGATCCGGCAGATCGGCAAGCAAACCACGCTTGCGCGCTACCATGCCGAACGGGTTGGGTGTATCGTCGCCCGGCAGGCGTGGTCCGGCTTCGCCACTGGCGGCGTAATAGATTTTGCGCAGCGTCGTTTCGGGGTTCTTGTCGAGTTCCACACGCGCCCCATCCTGCTGGAAATAGAGCGCATAAAGCATGGCGTCATCTGTGGTGGGGAAGATGGCACTGGGCGCAACGGGTGGCTGGCCCATCAGAGGCACGCCCATGGCAACGACCTTATGGAAGCGATCAGGACGAAGAAGGGCGGCCTGCCAGGCAATTGTCGCACCCCAATCATTGCCGATGATGGTGGCCTTGTCCTCACCCAGCGCATCGACCAGAGCCACCATATCCGCCACAAAGTCGAAGACGGTGAACTGCGCCCAATCCTGCGGTGCTTCCGTCTGGCCGTAGCCGCGCATATCAGGCGCCACAGCATGAAACCCGGCCTCGGCCAAAGCGGCGATCTGGTGACGCCATGCATGCGAGGTTTCCGGAAACCCGTGACAAAGCACAACCAACGGCCCCTCGCCCGCTTCCCGAATGTTCATGTTCAGGGTTCTTGTCTCGATCATCCGCTGTTTCATATCGATCTCCTCGAAAGGCACGCTTCAGGAAAGCGCCATGTCCAAATACCATGCGACGCTTGGCGTTCATTGCGTATCAAGATATGTTACAGAATAAGCAGGATCAAGATACCGTAACAAATATTGTTACAATTTATGGAGACCTCACGATTGAGACAGGATGGCCGACTGGCGCGCATGGTGCACGTCCTCGTTCACATGGGACTTCTGGGTGGACGGGAAACATCCGAGCGCATTGCGCAGATGCTGAATACCAACGCAGTGGTCGTGCGGCGAACCATGGGCCAGTTGCGGCGACATGGCATCGTCGTCTCAGAAGGTGGTCGCGGCGGCGGCTGGTCGCTTGCAAGACCTCTGGAAGAGCTGACGATCCTCGACATCCAGCGTGCGCTTCAGGGCGAGACTATTCTCGAAGCTCCACTTTCCAGTGACCACCCATCCTGTCCGGTGGAAAAAGCGACGAATGCGCGGCTGGTAGAAGCATTTCAGGGCGCTGAACTGGCGCTGACAAAGGCGTATCAGGATGCCCGGCTGTCGGATATCGCCCGAACTGCCCTTCAGTCCAAACAGGATTGATCCAGACGAACTGGATGTCCATTCGACTGTAATGAAGCATGCTGCACCCGTGCGAGACAAGATTTGCTCGCCAAACTCAGAGTGCAAGTTAATAATATTCCCAGTATTCGAACGCGTATGCTTTCGAAGTTGAATAAAAACCTTGAAATTCACAAGCGAGAAAATGTAATAAAATTCCACTTACGATAGCATCACGCACGCGAGAGAACCTGCCCATGCTGATGAACGTCCAGATTTTGAGAGCATTTGCAGCTTGCCTCGTCGTCTGGGCACATCTCAGCGAATTGTTTCCCGGCTCGTCGCTGCTCAGATACACACCCTATGGGCTGGAAGGTGTCGATCTTTTCTTCGTCATCAGCGGTTTCATTATGGTCTATACGACAAGCCAGCGTGTAACCGGACCTTTGGCCTTTCTGTTCAGACGATTTCTCAGAATTGCGCCGCTCTATTACCTCGCGACGTTGCTGGTCATACTGATCTTTCTTGTCATGCCAGCGGCGTTCAAATCGACAGAGGTCGATCTGCCTTCCATGGTGAAGAGTGCACTGTTCATTCCCTATCAGAAGTCCGAGGGACGCATCTATCCGCTCTATTATCTGGGCTGGACGCTGAATTATGAGATGTTCTTCTATCTGATGTTCAGCATCGCGATCTGGCTTCGCTACCAGCTGCGCACTTACATTTGTTCCGCCATCATTTTGGCATTGACCATCGCCGGGCTGTTCATCCACGCCGATGAATACGGCATTCTGGCCTATGTCTATACACGGCCGATCATGCTGGATTTTGTGCTGGGAATGCTGATTGCGCAAAGCGCGGATGTGCTTCTTGCCAAGACCAACAGAAATACGGGTCTTTATGTCAGCTTGGGCGTCGTCGGCTTCGTGCTGATGTTCAGCCTGAACAAAATCTTCGACCCTGCCTATACGATAGCGCCCATCACCAACACGTTTTTCACGCAGGGCGTACCGGCTGCAATGCTGGTTCTGGGGGCCGTTCTGCTGGAAAAGGCGGGGCGTGCAACAGGCCGCAACTGGTTGACTGCGCTTGGCGATGCCAGCTATTCGCTCTACCTCTTCCACTTCTTCATGGTGGCCGTCATCATCAAGATATGCGACCGTTTTTTGGTGCCGGAAATAGGGCGTGCCGGTGTGGCATTGGTTTCCCTGCCACTGATTTGCCTGGCCAGTTACGTCATTTATGTGCTGCTGGAAAAACCGATGCACAGGTTCTCCTCGAAAATACGCTTCACGGCGCGGCGCGACAAACATGTGGTCGCGACGGACACGACTGGCCGGTAAAGCCTTGCTACTTCTTCTTCGAGACGTTCAACGCCACAGCCGCGCGAACCAGCGCGGTCAGGGCCTGTGCATCGATCTCCTCCCCCTCATGCACATCGATGGCGCGGCGGGTGTTGCCGTCCAGGCTGGAGTTGAACAGGTGGTGGGGATCGGCAAGGGATGCGCCGTGGGCGAAGGTCATCTTGACGACGGACTTATAGGTTTCGCCGGTGCAGATGATGCCGTGATGCGACCAGACGGGGACGCCGCGCCACTTCCATTCCTCGATGATATCAGGGTCTGCCTCGGTGATGATGGCACGCAGGCGGGCCAGCGTTTCGCCACGCCAATCGCTCAGTTCAGCGATGCGTTTGTCGATCAGCAAGGTGGCGTCTTGGGCTAAAACGGGATCGGTTTTGCTGGCCATGGGCATCCTCGGCAAACATCAGGCGGCGGTTCCGGGCCACAAATTAGCACATCCTCAGCAACAAGCGTGGAGATTTATGCAAAGCCCTGTGTGCGTCGCGTTCTGCCCATTTCCCCGAAGCAAAATCAATGCTAACGCTCACCTGTTCCAAAACGGGAAAACAGCGTGTTTCGAGTTCCATTTCTTGTTGCAATCTCGCTCATTATCGCCTTTGGCGGCGGCATACTGTCCACGCTTGCGGCCCTTGAAGCGACCGATGGTTTCGGCTCGATCAAGATCGGAGCCTGGGATGCCTTTCCTGAAGCGCAGACGATTGAGGCCGACCCTTACGCCAAATCCCACCGTGCGGATGCGGGCAAGTTGCTCTATGGAACAGCCGAAGGCCTGAGCTTTACCGCTTCCATCGACAGCGCCGGTCAGCGCCTGACGGGCGAGTGCCGTTACCGGCTGGCGGGCACCGTGCCCCCTTCCCGCTTCTGGACGCTTTATGCTGCCGACCAGCAGGGCAATCTTTTGGATGATGGTTCTGGCCGTCCCATCGCGCTCAATTCCCGCACGCTGCTGCATGCGCCGGATGGCAGCATGGATATCAGCGTGGCTGCCACCGCCCAGACCTACAATTGGCTGGCGGTACCGAAGGGTGGCAATTTCAAGCTGGTGCTGACGCTGCTCGATACGCCTGTCGCTGGCAGCACTGGCCTTATCGACATAAAGATGCCGGAAATCCAGAAAACAGGATGCGGCAATGCTTAGGGTTCTCTTTGCCGTTTTCGTCGGGCTTGTGGGTGCAGCGGTTTTGCATCTGATCATCCTGTTGTCGATCCCGCATTTTTCCAACCGCGATGCCTATACGCGCTCGGTGGCGGAAGGCAGGGCGAATGTGTTTCATCTGCTGGATGACAGCCGTGAAAAGACCGAGCTTGGCAGTGGCGATCCCTTCATGCGGGTTGCCGTCTGCACCTTCGACATCACAGACAAGCCGGTGCGGCTGGCGGCCTTTGGGGCCGTGCCATTCTGGTCGGTGGCGATTTTCGACAGTGCGTCCAATGAAATCTTCAGCATGAACGACCGTACATCGGCGGGTGGAGAGCTGGATATTCTGGTGGCAAACCAGGTGCAGCTTGCGGCCATCCGCAAGGCAAAGCCGGAGGGGCTTGCGCAATCCATTCTGGTGGAAGCGGGCCAGAACAAGGGTTATGCCGTGTTGCGCACCATGGTGCCACAGCCAAGCTTCGTGGAAGAAGCGGAGAGATTCCTGGGCGAAGCCAAATGCGAGCCAACGCCGTGGTCTTGAGCAGTCTTCAGACCCGTCACATCAGGAACCGATAGCGGCATCCGTAGGAGCGACAACCGTCTTGCGCTTGCGCGGTTTCTTGCGCGTTTCCATCTTGATGTCGATGATGGGGCGCTCATACCTTACGCCTGTGAAAAACAGCAATTGTGCCGGTCCTGTTGGCGGCCTGTGCGCATCTGCCGGTCTGCTTAAGCGGCGCCACGCCGCATAAAACGAAATGATGTCTGCCATTGTCTTCTCCTCTCAGGGGCATGACGCTTGTTTTGTTGAATAAACGCGCGGACGCTCAAGCGACGCGCGGGAATGCCATCACCACAACATTGTGCATTTCCAGTCCACAGACTGGCATGGGAGACGAGAGGCAGCTGCGGGTGCAACAGTGCTTGCCACCCAGAATGCTAGATTTCATACCCCAAATCTAACACCGAATCTCATAACTGCCTATGGGATTACAAACATGTGGAGGTTAATTATTCGTTAATACTAATATTCTTGCCATGACACAAAACCCATTAAAATTTACTGCCATGCAGCATTTTATTCACAGGGGCGCGTCTCACAGTCCTGTGAACACAACTGGGGCGAGCCAAGCAAAGTCATTGTATTATATAACCATTTGCCGAAGACCGAAAAAGTAACAGGTCAGATTTCCACGAGATCACATTTGACCATTGTCATTTCCCGCGTGTTTAAAGGGACTTAGCCGCCATGATAGCGGTCAGGGGCTCGCCATCCCGTGTTATCGACACGGCAGGCGAGTTCCCGCTAGCGCAGCAATGTGCAGGGTTCAAAGGGCGCGTAATTTTCCGAAATTCTTTTCTTAAAAATTCACTGTGCATAAGCACAAAAAACCGCTTTGCGACATTGCTGGTTAACAGGGCGTCAACACGTTTGCTCTAATTTGAACGGATCGTTTTGTTTTGCGTCTCATTGGGTATTGCGTTGACCGACCGGTTTCGAGAATTAGAAAGGCCCAGTGCCGAGAGGAAGAAAGATGTGGTGCTAATGGCCACTGTATCGAGTTTTGAAGGGCTTTCGCACCCGTCCAAGTCCGAGCTTCGCCAGTTTGCGGAACTGTTCATGCCCCTGTTCACCGCCTCCACGCCGGAAGCGAAACGGGAAGCCGTGGCCGCACTCTCTCAAAACCCGAATGTGCCATCGGCAGTCGCCTTTTTCATTGCCAGCCAGCCCATTGGGCTATCGGCACCCTTTCTGGTGTCTTCAAAGGCTCTGAACGACGACACGCTGATTGCGATTGCCCGCACCCAGGGTGGTGCGCATGCCCGCACCATCGTCCGCCGCGACGACCTTTCGCCCACCGTTATTGATGCGCTTGTGGGCCTGCGCCATTCCCGCCACGCGCCGACACGTCCTTCTGAGCAGGACACCGCCGCCCTGCCCGCGCAATCACCTTCCATGCAGAAGACCATTGCCGACCGCGAAGAGGATTTGCGCCGCCAGCTTCGCACCATGGCCCGCCAGCTCAACCGTCCGCACAGCGACAACCTTGGAGCACGCCGCCTGACGGATGTACAGGAAGCTCTGCTGGTGCGCTTTGCCCGCGAACGCAATGCGCGGCAGTTTTCCATGGCGCTTTCGGATTCGCTTTCGGCCAGCCACTGGCTGTCGGAGCGGGTGATGCTGGATATTTCCGGCCAGCAACTGGCCACCACCATGACAGGCCTTGGCATGGACTTCGCCGATGCGGCTTTCGTGCTGGAATGTTTCTATCCGCACCTGAAGGTGCGTGATGGCGACATGACCAAGGCGGAAGCCATGCTTGAAAAGCTCGACCCCGGCCAGTGCGAAGACCGCATCGAAAACTGGCGTCGTGCCGACCGCTACACGGTCGACCCAAGCCGTCAGGAAGCCTCAGTTGCCGAAGAAACGGCTGCGGTTCAGAAGCTGGTGGTCAGACGCTGAGGCGTCTTATCAACCACACGCAAATACCCCCGAAGATTGTATTTTTGACAAAAGCGCCAGCGCCACAACGCTGGCGCTTTCTGGTTTTGGCAGCCAGCCTCTGGCCAAACTAACGCATGGGAAGCTCCAGCACCCCTTTTGCGAGTGCCGGAAGGGGCAGAGCGCAAAAAACCCTGTAATTTCAAATAGCCTCACAACTTCACGTAACGGTAATTATTCGCATAATAAAGTAACTCAAAATTTAGATAAAATAATGAACTGTTGCGCCGCAGACTTCATTCAAACATGAAGTCAGTAGACCAAGCGGAGGAGCGCAATCAACCAAAGATTGCGATTTGGTAACTGCTTGCTGCCCCGATGCAGGGGACGGCTACGCGCGATGTTTCAAATATTTATTCCCAACCGCTGATGAGGCGGTTGACCACTGCCTTGAGGAAATCATGTCATTTCTGAAAAACACGAAAATTAAGACCAAGGTCATCTCGGTCATCGCCTTGATGAGCGCAGCGTCCATCGCCGGATTGGCCTATGTCAGCGTGCAGTATCAATCCACCGATGATATCTACAATGATTTCATTGCCAAGGATGCTTACGCCGCCGTTTTGAACGCCCGAACAAGCGGCTCGATGAACTCGATGTCTATTCAGACGCTGCGCGCTGCATTGCTTGATCCTTCCAGTGACGCATTTGCGGCTGCGGTCAAGAAATATACGGATGACAGCAAGACGACATCGGAGCGTCAGGTCAAGGTCGCGGAGCTGACCCCCCAGCGCAAGGAAGCCGTTACGGACATTCTGAGCGGCATCTCGGAAGCGGATGCTCTGAGCAAAAAAGTATTCGATCTCGCGAAAGCCGGAAATCGCACCGAAGCGCAGAGTGCCGCTCTCGCTGTAGTCGCCAAGATCGGCGAAATATCGCCGAAGGTGACAGCCGGCACGGAACAACTCATCACGGCGATGAACGAAGGCAGCCAGAATCTTTCCGACAATACAGACAGCACCATTATCACTGCCGCCGTGGGTATCCTGACGGTGTCGGCCCTGTTGATCGCTCTTGGCCTCTACATCGCCAGTGCGGGCATTTCCGTGCCTATCGCCCGCCTTCGTGAACGCATGGCCTCGCTGGCTGCGGGAGAAACAAAGGCTGAAATCGAAGGAATGGACCGCTCGGACGAAGTGGGTCAGATGGCCGCTGCCGTGCAGGTTTTCCGCGAGAACGCCATCGAACGCATCCGTCTGGAGCGCGAAACCGAGGCCAACCGGTCGTCCTCCGAGCAGGAGCGCATTGCGCGCGAAAAGCAGAAGGCACAGGAGGCGGCAGACGTGCAGTTCGCCGTGGACAATCTGGCTTCCGCCCTCTCCAAGCTTGCCGACGGCGACACCACGCACCGCCTGCGCGAGCCTTTTGCGCAAACGCTGGATGGCGTTCGCAATGACTTCAACAGCACCGCAGAACGGCTTCAGTCCACGCTGAACCGCGTGGCACAGAATGCTCGCGGCATCGATTCCGGTGCCAATGAAATCCGCTCTGCCGCAGACGATCTTGCCAAGCGCACCGAGCAGCAGGCAGCCGCCGTGGAAGAAACCGCCGCAGCGCTGGAAGAGATCACCACCACGGTCAAGGACGCGACACGTCGCGCCCAGGAAGCCGGTCAACTGGTCAGCCGCGCAAAGCTTGGCGCGGAGCAATCCGGTAACGTCGTGCGCAAGGCCGTTACCGCCATGGAGCAGATCGAAAAATCCTCCGGCGAGATTTCCAACATCATCGGCGTCATCGACGAAATCGCTTTCCAGACCAATCTTCTGGCCTTGAATGCAGGCGTTGAAGCGGCTCGCGCCGGTGAAGCGGGTAAGGGCTTTGCGGTCGTTGCACAGGAAGTTCGCGAACTCGCACAGCGTTCTGCCAATGCGGCCAAGGATATCAAGGCGCTCATCACCACATCCAACACGCAGGTTGCGCAGGGCGTACAGTTGGTTGGCGAAACGGGCATTGCCCTTGAAACCATCGTGACCGAGGTTCAGGAAATCAACCGCCACGTCGCAGCCATCGCGGAATCGGCACAGGAACAGTCTTCCGGTCTTCAGCAAATCAACACCGCTGTGAACCAGATGGACCAGGACACGCAGAAGAACGCTGCTATGGTCGAGGAATCTACTGCTGCCAGCCACGGTCTCGCGCAGGAAGTCCATTCGCTCAACCAGCTTCTGGCGCAGTTCAAGCTTTCGGACGGCAGCCATGCCGGAAACGCAGCGCCAATGCGTGCTGCCTCCTCCCATGACCGTCCATCCGCCTCTCCTGCGCGTGCGCTTGGCCGCAAGATCAGCGCTGCCTTCTCCGGCAACGCCGCTCTCGATACATCCAAAAGCAACTGGGAAGAATTTTGATGGATCATGCACCAATCATTCGCGGCGACGGCGCGCTTGAAATCATCGCCTTCATGCTCAGCGAGCAGCAGTTCGCCGTTCGCACCACCTCCATCCGCGAAATTCGCGGATGGGCCCCCGTCACACCTCTGCCACACACGCCGCCGGAAGTGGTGGGCGTGATGAACCTGCGCGGCACGGTCATCCCCATCATCGATCTGGCCTGCAAGTTGGGTATGCCGCCTGCGGAAGCCAGCGAACGCAGCGCCATCGTTGTGACCAGCGTCAAGGGCAGAACAATCGGCATGATGGTGGATCGCGTGTCCGACATTCTCACCGTCTCGGCCGCCGACCTACAGCCAGTCCCCGCCGCCGCCGGCCTTGCCACCACGGGGTTTGCCGAAGGCATCTTTGCCCGCGACAAGGTGATGATTTGCTTCCTCAACCTCGACGCCATCTTCGCCACGGCCGATCCTGAAAGCTGGGATGCGCAGGCGGCGGTTTAGGTTGGTAGGCGTTTGCGGGTGGGGCCTTTTACGCCCGGTATTGTAGGGCAGCGGGTGGGGCTTACCCCCCTCTGCCCTGCCGGGCATCTCCCCCTCAGGTGGGGAGATCGGCTAGACGCTTATCCGTCGCTCTATCCTCAACGTTTAAGATTGGCGAGAGGTCTCAACGAGTCGATCTCCCTCCTTGAGGGGGAGATGTCCGGCAGGACAGAGGGGGGTGAGCCACACCCGCTGGCGCTGCCGCCTCAAGCAACAACCGTAAACAACCCCTCCACACTCTCCGTCTCAAGCTCCACCACCCACAAATCACTATCGAAACGCCGTTCCTTCTCCAGCAACGCCTCGACATCCTGCGTTTCGGCATTGATCAAGCGGCGCTCGAAGCGGCGTTCGGCTCGTTCCTCTTCGTCGTCCGAGAAGCTTTGCGGTGCGGGGCCGTAGAGGTTTTCCAGCCCGCCGCGAAGGCGCTGGCGGATGAAGATGGCACCTGCGGCATCTGCGCCCTTGCACTCCACGGCGGCGAAATCGCCTGCGGAAAAGACGCGGCGGATCAGGGCGGAGACAAATATCTCAGATTTTAAGCGCATAGCGACGCAGTATCACAAAGCGCCGATGGATTTCAGCTTTTTCAGCACCGCTTCATTCGGCTCGCCGGTTTCCGGCAGGCGGTAGTGCTTTTCGAAATTGCGAATGGCGGTGCGGGTCTGTTCGCCTGCCATGCCATCCACCTTCACATCGGCATAGGCGATGTTGACGAGGCCCTGCTGGATTTTGGCGACCAGATCCTTCGTCACTGACTTGGCAGATCCGCCTGAGGTCAGCGAGATGGATTGCGGCTTGGGCGCGTTGGCTTCGGCATTGCGGATGGCGGCGGCCACGGGATCGATGGCCACGCCGCCGGTATTGGCGCTGGCGGGCCGATCCTTCGGCAAGGCCTTGGGGATAGCGGCAACCGTGGTGGCGCTGTCGATTTTCAGCGCGGAGAGAATGCGGCTCGTAGGCTCGCCGGTCTGCTCCATACCGACCGTTTCCTCGAAGAAGAGAATAGCCGCAGTGGTACGTGGTCCGGTCATGCCGTCTGCCGGGCCCTCATAGAGACCACGACGGGCAAGCTCACGCTGGATTTCAGCCACCAGTTCGGAGGGAGGATGCGGCGCGGCCTGTGCGATGGCATTTGCCACCGGGTCCGCTGGCTGGGCAGCGGGTGCTGCCGCCGGTGCCTGTGGCTGCGGCGTATCGGTCTGGCGTTCTATGCGGAAGGTGGTGACGTTGCCGTGTTCTCCCAGGCCCGAGGCCAGGCGATAACCGGGAATGCCGTTGGGGTTTTCCTCATCGCGCGTGCGCAGGAAAGGCGACGGGTGATGGCCCGGCTGGTACCAGAGTGCATTGGCGGCAACGAAACCGAAAACGACGAAAAAGGCCGTGCAGCCACCAACCAGTTTGGGATGGCGCAGAATTTCCTGTCCTATGGCGAGTGCTGCCACAGAAACGAAACCGGGCTCCTTGCGGGCAGGTGTTTTCCTAGGCGATTTTCGCTTTGGCGCGGCCATCCGCAACATCCTCCTTCATCATTTTTACCGCACCGGCAGCCTGCTGCTTGAGGCGCGGCGGAAACTCCACCGGACCTCTGCCATCGTCACCATCCGTGCCATTCGTCTGGCCGGAGCCATCCGCAGGCAACAGGATTGTCACGACGGTGCCTTCACCGGCGCGGCTGGAAATCGCAAATCTGCCGCCATGCAACTCCACCAGCCCCTTGACCAGCGAAAGACCCAGACCCGTGCCTTCATAGCGGCGGGTATATTCATTCTGCACCTGCATGAAAGGCTGGCCCAGAAACGCGATCTTGTCCGCTTCGATGCCGATGCCGGTATCGCTGACGGTGAGTTTCAGCATGCGGCCTTCCAGCGATGCGTCCATGGAGACCACACCACCCGATTCGGTAAACTTGATGGCATTGCCGGCCAGATTGATGAGAACCTGCTGGATGGCGCGCTGATCTGCCACCACTTCGCCGATATCGCGCTGAATGCGACTGGTCAGCGTCAGGCCCTTCTGGCGGGCTTGAAGACCGAGCATGCCCTCGCAGGTGGCGATGGCATCTGCAATCCGGAAAGGCTCCATCAGCAGCTCGTAACGGCCCGCTTCCAGCTTGCTCATATCCAGCATGGTGTTGACCACAGACAGAAGATGCGCGCCGGACTGGCGAATAAGCGAGACATATTCGCGCTGGCGGTCATTTTCCAGCTTGCCGAAATATTCCCCGGCCAGAATATCAGAGAAGCCCAGCACGGCATTGAGCGGCGTGCGCAATTCATGGCTGACGGCGGCGAGAAAGCGCGACTTGGCATCATTGGCCGATTCCGCTTCCGCAGCCTTGCGGGCGACCTCGTTGCGCAGCAATTCCTTTTCGGTCACATCCCGCAGCTGGCCGATAACGCTGGTCAGCCTGCCGAAGCGGTCACGCTCGGCGGTGATATCCATGCGCGCATGAATGAACTGCGTCTGGCGCGCTGCAATGGCATTTTCAAAGCGCAGATCGGCAATGGCGTTATCGTTGCCCTGACGCAGCGCATCGAAAGCCTGCATCAGGCCGATACGGTCAGAAACATGCACCAGCTCGGCAAAGAGATGGCCGGTGCAGCTCTGGAAATGGGCGGGAAACTGCTTGAGATCGCGGCCAGAAACGCTTTTGACGACGCCATGCTCATCGAACACCAGCAGCAGGCCGGGGACCTGGCTTGCCAGCACCGTATTCTGTGCAGGCGCAGCAGCGATCTCTTCCTGCCTCAGCGGTTTGCGGAAAGCGATGAGCGAGGCGGCGGCGGCAAGAAAGACGGCGATGACGGTGGCAACGCCCAGCGGCAGCGCAACGGAGACGGAAAAGGCAAGGCAGAAAACGGCAGGAACGACGAACAGCGCGGTGAGACCGAATGCCACCAGACGGCGCAGGGCATGGACCGTGGCGGTCCGCACGCTGGCGTCTTCTTCCATGCGCGAAAGCCACATGCCGGTGGCATGATCGATCAACGCAATCGCTTTTTCCGTTATATTACGCAATACCTGAACACCGAATTCCAAAGGGGCGAGAGCGCCCTTAACCATGCCCGACAATAGGGGCCTGCGACTTAAGGAAAGGCTAAAAGCAGGCAGCGCAACCCGGCTTAAAGCTGGGCCGAATCCCATTTCGAGGCATTTGAGGCAGACTTTGTGTTTCATGGTTAACGACGGGTAAGCGAAGGATTTCGTTATATTTTTCCCATTGCGTTAATCTTTGTGGCAACGGCATGTGCCGCTATCCCCTGCTTTTGTGGGCCACCGCCGCAATTATGCTTAACATGGACCGTTAAAGTTTGAGCGAAACGTCATTCTTAGTCCTGTCACGGAACAAATAGATACAATTTGAATTAAATCCTTCCGGTTTTCGCAAATGGCTGTTGGTCTCTTGGTTCTAGGGTGATTCCAAGCCCGGACAACAGGGCAAACACGGACGACCCGAAAAGGGCGACGTTTGAACAGGGTAGTTTCGCAATGTGGTTTTTGATCAAGTCATCGATCTTCTTTTCGCTGGTTCTGGTGGCGCTTTCCTACTTCGGTGGGTCGAGCGACAGCACTTCGCAGACGTCGCAGATGAACGTGGCCGGCGCCGTTTCGGCTGCCAGCGAAGCCTACCGCTATGTCAGCGCCATCTGCGTGGAAAAGCCTGATGTCTGCGTCAAGGGCGCCGAAACCTTTCATGCGCTGGGTGAAAGAGCCCGCGAAGGCGCAAAAGTCGCCTATCAGCTGATCGACGCCCAACTGGCTGGCAGCAACGAACCTGCCGTCAAACTGGCCGACACCACCCCTGCCGCACCCGCCCTCACCGTGCCTGCCGCAACCATCGACGTGGCGCAGGAAAGCGACGACATCAAAACCGGCACCATCAAATCCCAGCCCTACGTGCCCCTGCCCCTGCGCCGCCCGGCACCTTGAGCAGCACAGACCATTCCGATTTCAAGTGAGGCCACCCGCCTCCTGCCCGCCCTTGCGGCTCATGATCGAGCCGCCTGACTGCCCGACTCCTGAGCCCTGCACGAATTTCCCTTCGTCGCAGGGCTTTTTTTCGCTTGTATGGCGGTTCAATTCGGGGATGGTTTGACCTATATGCTCACGAGACACCTCTGCTCGTTCCCGTCCTCGTGACAGGAACGAGGGAGCTGTGGTTCGAACAACGGATAATGGACAGATGGCCTCTCTCGACAAGATCATGGACGACTTTGCCTTTCTCGATGATTGGGAGGATCGCTACCGCTACGTGATTGAGCTTGGCAAGGATTTGCCCGATCTGGCCGAGGACAAGAAGACCGCCGAGAACAAGGTGCAAGGCTGCGCAAGCCAGGTCTGGCTCGTCAGCCATAGCGATGGTTCCGCCGACCCGATCCTCACCTTCGAGGGCGATTCCGACGCCCACATCGTGCGCGGCCTCGTCGCCATCGTCATGGCCGTCTATTCCGGCAAACACGCCTCCGAAATCGCCGGGCTCGACGCCATCGAAGTCTTCGGCAAGATCGGCCTTGTCGAACACCTCTCCTCCCAGCGTGCCAACGGCCTGCGCTCCATGGTCAACCGCATAAGGTCAGAGGCGCAGCTGCTGGCAGCGTGAGCATATCCGCATTGACAAAGTAAGGAATTTTCCTTACTTTTTGGGCTCGCAATGGAGTTCGAAATGCCCGCTTTGTTGAAAAAAGTCAGCACGATTACGGAAAAGGGCCAGGTCACTGTGCCGAAATCCGTGCGGGATGCGCTTGGCCTGGGATATGGCGGGCGCATAGCCTTTTACATCGATGAAAACAGACATGTCTCGATAGAGAAGGAAGTGGACGAGGAAGACGATCCCGTCATCGACAGCTTTCTCGCATTTCTCTCGCAAGACATGGAAAAGCATCCCGAACATATTCAGGAGTTTCCCGAGGCGCTGCGCCAGCGAATGATGGAACTGACGAAGGGTGTCGAAGTCGATCTGGATGCGCCGATCGATGGCGATGTGACGATCTGACATGCCTGTCATTAATGGCTGGACCGTCCGTGCGCATCCGCTTCTGCTCGACCAGCTTGAAAAGCTGACGACAACCGTAGAGCATCTGGCTCGCAAAGACCCCGAAACCTATCGCAACAATGCCAACACCAAGTTGCTGGCAGCACTTCAGTCCCTCTTGTTCGACAAGATTCCGCAAGACCCAACCGCCACATCTTATGTTCAGGGCAACACACTTGGCACGACCCGCCGCCACTGGTTTCGAGCCAAATTCGGCGGCGGGCGGTTTCGTCTGTTTTTTCGATACAGCACCAAAGCGAAAGTCATCATCTTCGCCTGGGTGAATGATGAAAACACGCTGCGAACATATGGTGCCAAGACCGATGCCTATACCGTGTTCAAAGACATGCTCAATGATGGCGACCCGCCGGATGAATGGGAAAAGCTTCTCAAGGCTACATCTGGCAGCAGTGTGGAAAAGCGTCTCGATACAGCGTTCGGTTCCGCAAAAGGGAAAAAGGCGTAAAGACCATCGCTCCACCCACCGGCTACCTCACACACGCGGTCGATACCCCTCCGCGCCCCAGTGATGGCTCTCGCGTTTGCGCACTGCGGGCTGTGGCGGGTTATAGTGCCGGGCAAGGGCCAGCAGGGCGGTGCGTAGCATGAGTTTAGCGGAGCGGACGGGCCATTGGCGTTCGCGTTCCACCAGTTCCAATCCTTTTTCGAAGCAGCAGACATCGATGGCGACGCCTGCCAGTTCCGGGCCCATCGCGTCTGCGGCCCTTGAGAAGCGGTTGCGGGCGGCCATAGCGGTGTCGGTGAGGTCTTGGGCGCCGTTGGCTTGGCCTTTGACCCGTTTAGACAGGCGCGGCTCCCAGGAGGCGGTGATGCGGGGGCTGAGTTGGCCGCGGTGAAAATCGCTGGCCAGTCTTTCGCCTGCGTCCAGTGCTTCTGCGGGAAAAAATGACTGGCCATCGCGGTCCTTCAGTCGCAAGAGGGCCAGAAGCGGCGACGACAGTTCGTTGCGTCGAGCAGTTTGGCGCGCGCCTTCGATTTCCACCGAGACCATATCGCAGAGACGGTGTTGCTCCTGAAAAATCTCGTCGCGTTCCTTGACCATGGCGCGTTTGAGGAAGGCGCTGGCCGTGTCGCAGGGGGTGAGCCGGTTTTCCTCCATGCGCAGCAAGCCGGAGGCAAACCCCTGCTCCAGCACATGTTTTTCCATGCGCCGAGGCTCCGGCGTGTGATCGACGCTGATTTCGACCTGCGCGCCGCAATCCTTCACCTGCGCAGGGCCGCGCCCGATGAAACGCAAAAGGCGTACCAGCGCGCGTTCAACGTTCTTCTCTTGCTTGCTCTTTCCCTCAGTCATGGTCACCTGCCTGAAGCGTTGCGAGAAGCGGCTTTGCCTGTTCCTCGACAGCCGTCACGAATTCATCGAAACCCGGATCGTCACGGCGGTCTTCCACCCGCTGGCAGGCGA
Source organism: Agrobacterium vacciniicorymbosi (assembly GCF_040427045.1). NCBI lineage: Bacteria > Pseudomonadati > Pseudomonadota > Alphaproteobacteria > Hyphomicrobiales > Rhizobiaceae > Agrobacterium > Agrobacterium vacciniicorymbosi. Next base: position 226,392 of record NZ_JBETMF010000002.1, on the reverse strand, counting down.
TGCTGACCGTGGAGCGGTCCCGCCCGAAGCAGACGGCGACATTTGGGAGGGGCAGAGACAGCGTGACATGGCAGACATAAAGCGCAATCTGCCGGATATGCAGCATGGCATGCCGGCGATCCCGCCGCATCATGTCGCGATCCACGATCTGCGCAAATGTCTCATAGGTGATCTGGCGTACGCGCTGGCAGGCGGCGCGATGCGCCATGGGAACCGCTGGTGGCGGGCTGAGGCTGGCGGAATAAGCCGGGCCAAAGGCCGGTTCCGCGCTGAAGGTTTCAAGATGGAAGGGCATGATGCAACTCCTGACTAAATAGGAATTAATTCATACACCATCAATTCGGCAACATCAATCTCAGAAATGGGCTCGAAAAATGACGGATCAAAACTTCTCTATATAAGAAATGAGGATTATTTTCTTATTTAAATGAGCAGTCCAAGATAAGTGCTGGCCGGACAACGTTTTCGGCAAGGCGTTTCAAACCCACTTGACAGTTTTTCGATTCGAGCGCATCTAGCTAGACATGATCAACGCACGCGCACTCATTTCCTGCACGTATTTTTGGGCCTTCCTTTAAGGGCGGCTCGACAGATCACTTTGTCAACAAGCCGCCGTCAGGCGGCTTTGTTGTTTTCAAACGTCCTGACGGCAAAAACCAGAACCCGAAGGACGAGACAATGACCGAAGACAGCCTTCTGACCCTGCCGAGACCGCCCGTCGTGACCATTCGTGGTGCGCGCAAGGCCGATCTGCCTGAACTCAACGAGATGATCACCCTGCTGGCCGCCCACCATGGCGATGCGGCGGCGATTACGCCGGAGAAGCTGGAGCGCGATCTTTTCGCACAGATGCCCTGGATCACCGCATTGGTGGCCGAGGCGGATGGCGAACTGATCGGTTACGCCATTCTCGTGCCGCAGTACCGCGCGCAGGAAGGCCGTCGCGGCATGGATCTGCATCATTTGTTCGTCCGCGACGGACACCGCGGCCACGGCACCGGCCAGCATCTGGTGGCCCGCGCGCGCGACGTGGCCAAGCGTTGCGGCTGCGACTACCTGTCTGTCGGCGCTGCGACCGGCAACTTCGCCGCCCATAAATTCTACGAAAACATGGATTTCGTTCCGCGCCCCGTCACCGGCATGCGCTTCATGCAGGCGCTGGCTTAAAGCGCCCGAGGGGACGGAACCGACACCGCCGTTTTCAGGTTTTGCTTGACGACAGGATCTCCGTCCGCTGATCTTGATGTCTTTGATTGCAGGAGAAGACAATGCCTCGTATCGCCTTGGCTCTGACCGAGGACTTTGCCGACTGGGAACCCGCTTTGCTGGCCGCCGCAGCACGCGGTTATCTGGGCGTCGATATCGTCACCGCGTCGCCGGACGGTGCCCCCGTGACCTCCATGGGTGGGCTCAACGTGACGCCTGACATGGCCTATGATGAACTCGACCCGGAGACGATCCATGCGCTGGTCATTCCCGGCGGGCTGATCTGGGAAAAGGGTGCCGCGCCTGATTTTACCGATCTCGTCCACCGCTTTCGCGCCCAGCACCGCGTGGTGGCAGGCATTTGCGCCGCAGCGAGTGCGCTGGCGGGAACCGGCGTGCTGAACCATGTGGCCCATACCGGTAACTCGCTGGAGTCCCACGGTAAATACGAGACCTATCAGGGCGCGGACCACTACCACGACCAGCCACAGGCGGTGAGCCACGAAGGCATCATCACCGCCCCCGGCAGCGCACCGGTAACATTCGCCACCGAAGTGCTGAAGGCGCTCGATCTCTGGGGGCCGGAAGCGGAAGCCGAAATTGCGGTGTTTTCGGCGGAGCATCGATGACGCGAAGCCACTTACCTGTGAGCGATCATTCCTGACATCAGCGACCTGTGGGCGCTGACGCCCGCGAGATTTCCATCCGCGACAGCCAGCGCCACGGACGCCATGGCGCGGGCAGCATCGCCGCAGGCGAAAACGCCGGATATGCTGGTTTCCTTCATCGCATCGGTTTTGATGATGGAGCCTAGCGGTCCGGGCTCTAGATCGAGGCCGAGTTGGTTTGGGATGGCCGTGGCGATCTCAATCGACGCGAGGGCGAAGAGCCCGGCAAAGGAGAGCGTTCGGCCATTGGCAAGCTGCACATCGGCATGACCTTTGAGTGCTTGCACGGCGCTGCGCTCTAGCGTGACACCACGGGTGGCAAGGGCTGCGAGTTGATCTGCGTTCGGCTCGAAGGCATCATTGAGAAGAAGCGTCGTTGGTCCCCAATCGGGAAGCATCAGGGCATGGTGCATAGACAGTTCAGATCCGGCAATGACGCCGATCTGACCTTGGTTCAGCTCATAGCCATGGCAATAGGGGCAGTGGAACACGCTTTTCCCCCAGCGCTCCGCCAGACCTTCGATGCCGGGCAGAATATCCTTCACGCCGACGGCGAGTATCAGCGTTTTGGAGAGAATTCGCGTCTCTGCAACCATGACTTCGAACAAGCCTGCTGCCGTATCACCCACCTGCGATATCCGTCGAGCCGCATCCGCCCGGCCAGACAACCATTGCACAGTTGGATATTGCGCCACCTGCGAGCGTGCCGTTGCCGCAATGACCGCCGGATCGACACCATCCTGCGTGATGAAGCCGTGGGAATGTGAGGCGAAGCGATTGCGCCTCAGACCTTCATCGATGACGAGCACGCTTCTGCGGGCGCGACCGAGTTGCAGCGCCGCCGATAGCCCCGCATAGCTGCCTCCGATGATGATGACGTCGTAGATCGTGTCGTTCATGGCTGGCTCCTTTTCTCGCAACAACATAAGTGTCGTGATTGTGTAGAGTCAATAGTCATGGCACTTCATTTGTATCATGAGGCAATCGTGCTATAGATCGACGCGATTTGCAGAAGGAATTTGAGGATGAGGCAGGACAGTCGGCTTTCGCGCATGCTGCATGTTTTGATCCACATGGATAAGCACGATGGGGCGATGACATCGGAGATGATCGCGCAGATGCTGGACGCCAACCCCGTCGTTATCCGCCGCACGATGGCGGGCCTGCGCGATGAGGGTTTCGTGCTATCGGAAAAAGGCCATGGCGGCGGCTGGCGGCTGGCTCGCCCTCTCGACCAACTGACGCTTTTCGATATCTACTGCGCCGTTGGCGAGCCATCCATCTTCGCTGTTGGACCTGCCTATGACATGCCGGGATGTCACATTGAGCAGGCGGTCAACGCGACACTGAAGGGCGTGTTCGATGAGGCCGAGCAACTGTTGCGCAGCCGGTTTTCACAAGTCACGCTGGCCGATGTGGCGAAGGGGCTGGCGGGATAGCGTTGATATCCGCCTAGCCCCGATCGAGCACGCGGCAGGAGCGCACCGGACCTTCGGGAAGTGCATGTGTCATCGCCCGCCTGAGATCGCGGCTGTTGATGTGCAGGCTGCGGTCGAAGGGTAGAGCCAGCCGGGTGATCTTGGCGGTGGCGGCGCTGATAAAGGCCTGGTGGTTTTCCGCGAAAAATCTGATGCAGGCCTCCCTGCCCGGCTCTTGCGGCAGAAGCGCCTTGAAGGCGAGCCGATGCATGGCGCAGAGCGCGCCATGACCGGGGACGGAAAAACGCAGGGCTTGAAGCTCATCACTCCATTCCACTGCGTTTTCCCTAGCTTGCGTCATGTTACTTGGCCGTCTCGAAACGCTTGAGGAACAACCCGCTCAACGAACCGAGGATGAGCCAGAACACGAAACTTGTTACCGTTGCCAGCACAACGAAGCGGCGCTCCAGGGGCAGAGGTGCCAGCGCATGTTCGCCTTCCGGCGGCAGCGGGGCGCCGACGACATGCGGCGCGACGATTAGCACCAAAGCGAGGATGATCGCCCATGGTTCGCCCCGTTTGAAGGCCAGCAGCGCAATGCCGCCAGCCGTTGCGGCAACGGTTGCGATCCACCAGATCTGCCGTGCTTCAAGCGCAGCAGCCGGGCTGCCCGGCAGTTCCGGCGGCAGGCCGATCATCGGGGCGAGCATGACAGCGGCAAAACCGGCAAGACCCCAGAACAGGCCCTCACGCCAGCCGCCCTGCGTGCTGCGCAGCGAAATCAGCGCTGTCAGCACCAGCGCATAACCGATTGCCGTCAGCACATTGGCGGCGATGGTGTAGGCATTGCGCTCGAAACCATCGGCAGGCGCCCATGCTTCTGTATCATGGTGATGGTCCGCGGGTGTTGCCGCATCATGGCTGTGGGCGGGGGCCGCTTCGCCACCGGCGCTCTCAAAGGTTTCCGCCTGAAGGATGAGCGGCGTGGTGCCAATGGCCTGCATGGCGCTGACGGCGAGACCGGCAATCAGCCCCACCAGAACGGCGGAAAAGACGATATTTCGGAAAAATGGCATGGTTCATCTCCCCTCAATGGCAAGGGAAAGCGTTGGCATGGCGCGTGTCATGCGCCGCATTGTGCACGGCTTCGACATGCGAAAAGCCCACGAAGCCGACGATGAACAGGCCGAGTGCGGCTGCCGTCAGCGATTGCGCGATTTTCGATGTTTTGGATGAGACGGCAGATGACGCCGTATTCTGCTGGATAGACATGGTGACCCTTTCCTGTGCGGATGGGCGCTGTTCTGATCAAACGCCGCACGACCGCATTCAACATTCACCACGGGGAAAGAGACACATGGTTTTAAAGGCGGGAGGACCCGACCTGCCAACCGTGCTTGCCCGGACACCCCGCCGGTATTGACGACACTTCACGCAATGGCAGGTCTCCTGGCTCACGGGTCGTTACCTTGAAAACACCTTCCCGATCCGGGCTTGCCAGATCAGTGGTCTTTGTTTTCAGGCTCTCCGTTCACAGTTGCGGGGGCAGCCACGAATGAGAGCGAATGCTCGCTCCTATCGTATTCCCTTTTCACTTTCCGAGCGAACCCGGAAAGACCATCACACTCCTGTTATCAGGCCTTTGGCTATGCAGAGTCAATATCCGCAAAAAACGCAATAATTGTTTTCTAAAAATTAAGAAACTTTAGATTGTATTTGCATGTGAACAACAACTTAAAAGGACGTGTCAGATGGTGGACTTTGTATCAGTAAATCCTAGTTCCGGCGGTTTCCGGGTCGGACGAAATCTCAACGAAAAGATGGAAATTGGATCTAATCATATTTCCGTCGGAACCGGTCTGTTGGCGACTTTTGTGAGTAACGAGCTACGTGCAAACGGAAAGTATGACCGACTCGGAAACAAAGGCGACTTCGAAATTAGCGTTTCACCAAGTGGCGAGCTTTTTGAGGTTAAGGTCGTGCTAACTGGTAATCTTGCTGACCGATCAAGACAATTTATTGCATCCGCAAAGCAAGTAAGCGCGCACTGCGTAGGACTCTTTCAGCAGTCTGGCGACCTCTCGATGAAACTCACCCAAAACAATGGATGGGGTCCTTTCCATTCCAAGATCGATATCGACATAAGCTGGGCACCGGTAAGCCTTTATGTGATGCCCACGGACTAAGAGCAGATAGTTACCGCGACGGTACCGCCTTGAGATAGGCCGCAATGGCGTTGCGGTCTTCGGCTGTCAGGTGTGCCATGTTCTGCTGGACCTTGACCATGGAGCCGCCCGCGCTGTCGAAGTCCGGGGTGAAGCCGGTTTCGAGGTAGTTGGCGATATCGGCTTTCGTCCATGAGCCGATAGCCTGCGACCCGGGCGTGATATCGGGAATGCGCCCCTCGCCTTCCGGGTTCGGGCCACCGGCCAGCCACTGGTCTTTCAGGAAACCGCCCAGCGCATCACGCGGGGTGTGACATTCGCCGCAATGGCCGGGGCCTTCTACCAGATATTGGCCGCGCACGACCTCTGCATCCGCATTGGCGAGTTCCACGCGCGGCTGGCCCTTATCGAAATACAGGAACTTCCAGCCGCCGAGGCTGAGGCGGATGTTGAAGGGGAATGGCAGATCGTGGCCGGGCGCATCATTGGCGCTGGCGGGCAGTGTTTTCAGATAGGCGAAAAGGTCGTTGATGTCCTGCGGCGTCATCCGCGCATAGGATGCGTAGGGGAAGGACGGATAGAGATGTTCGCCGTTCTTGCCGACGCCTCGCGTCATCGCATCGCCGAACTGCGCCACCGTCCAACTGCCGATGCCATGTTGCGGATCGGGCGAGATGTTGGGCATGTGGAAGGTGCCGAAGGGGCTTGGTAGCGCCTGCCCGCCGGACAGCGTTTTCAGCGCATCACCCGTCGCATCCGGGGCGGCGTGACAACTGGCGCAGCCGCCTGCCCAGAACAGGGTTTCACCATTGGCGAGATTGGGCTCACCCAGATTGGCCCAATGGCTTGGCGACTGGCGCTGAGGCGCTGTAACCCACATGAAAATGCCGAACCCGGCAACACCCGCAACAACGGCGCCACCCGCCAGCTTCGCCCAGATGGAAGCCATCGCCTTCTCCGATTCAATCAAAATTCAAAATGCAAAAAAGGCCCGCCGGTTGAATGGCGGACCTTGGCGATGACAGATTACTTCTTCAGACGGTATGTCTGGTGGCAGCTGCTGCAATCGGCACCCAGCGTCTTGAGGGCTGCGCCGACGCTGGCCTGATCCGTCGGCAATTGCGCCAGAACCGCATCTGCATCCGTACCGAGCTTTTCGGACTTCGTCTTGAAGTCTGCAAAGTTCTGCCAGATGGCAGGTGCTGCGGCACCACCTTCAGAACCGGCAGGGAACTGGTCCGGGAATGCCTTGGCATTGGCGCTGATGGTGGTGACGGCGGTTTTGACCACGTCCGCATCATAGGGCTTTTCACCCTTGGCGATGGAACCCAGCGCGCCCATGGCGCCGCCGATACCCTTCATCAAGCCTTCGCGCTTTTCGACCTCGCCGGCTGCGGAAACCGCACCGGCGCACAGACAGCCTATCATTATGGACGCGGCAATGGTTCTAAGCTTCATCATCTCTCTCCTGATCCGCATGCTGGCGGGATGTATGCTTCGTATCGCTTCATGCCTATCGCAAATTCACTGCACAGCTTTGCGACAGGCGCGACGAACGCACAAGAAGATGCCCGCTTCCCATGGCAAAAAGAAGTCACATTCCGGTGATTTCTGGAGCGAAATCAGGTGCATATCAGCGATGTGCGATAGCTTCCCACAGCGTGAAACCGGCAACCACCACCAGCAGCAAACCGGCGGCACGACCGATGAAAATCGTCACATGCGGTGAAGAGACCAGCAAATCCCGGCTTTTGCCCGCCGTGAGCGCCAGCGTGCCATAGACCGCAAGCTGCGTGGCCGCCGTCATCAGCCCCATGATGATGCCCTGTATCCAGACCGGGCCATAGATCGGCTTTAAAAATTGCGGGTAGACGGCCATCATGAAAAGATAGGCTTTTGGGTTGGAGAGGCATGTAACGATGCCACGCCGGAACGCCCGGCGGGCCGACGCGCTGACACTCACCTCATCCCCCTCCACCACGATGGAACTGCGCATGAGGCCGATGCCGACCCAGATCATATAGGCCGCGCCGAAGATCATCAGCGGCGTGAAAAGCTTGGGCATGAGGCTGGCAAGAAGCCCGACGCCGACGGCACCGTAAAGCGAATGCACCACCCCGCCCGCCATGATGCCGGATGTGGCCGCAAGTCCCGCCTTTCGCCCACCGGTCAGCGAGCTTGCCAGAACGAGAAGCATGTCGATGCCCGGCAGGATGATGATGCCGAACAGGAGCGAGAAATAAAGCCAGAGATTTTCGGTGTAAGTCATCGTGAGTATTCCTGAAAATATAACGGTCGCAAAATGATGTCGCCATATCGAGCCAAATCATCCGTTTTTTCGGGGAATATCAAATGAATAAGTGTGGTGATTTCATCTCGCTGGCGATGCGTTTCACCCGCCCGCGCAACGGCGTGTTGCACCGGACATGTCGTGAGATAAGGCGTTCAGAGCGTGAGCGTGCGGCTATCCTCGCGGCCAAATCCGCGAATCTCGATGCGATCTGCATAGAGATCGGCAATGGCGAAAGTGTTTTCGCTCAGCGTATCCACCATGCCCTTGAAGTTGAGAAAATGCGTATGGCCCAGCTGCCCGTAATTGCCGGTGTGGTTGTGGCCGCAGAACCAGGCTCTGGCGCTTGGATGCGCGGCCAGCAGGTTCAGCACATCAGGCGCGTCCCACATATTGTGCGAATTCTCCGGATAGAGCGGATAGTGGCAAAACAGAATGGCATGTTCGCCCGCCGCATCGGCTGCATCCAGCGTTTTTGCCAGCCAATTCAGCTGCTCGTCGCTGAAAGAAGCGTTCCAGTCCTGCGCGTTGATGGCACCGGCTTCCTGCAGACCGGCCAGTCTCTTCTCGGCCAGCGCCCGGCGCGGGTCGCCGGGTGGCGGGGCAAACAGGCTGACGTCATTGCCATCCAGCACCACGAAGCGGAAATGGCCGATGGAAAAATCATACCATGGCGACGGCATGCCGAGGCGCGCATGGATTTGGCTCAGATATTCCGGCGCAACGGCAAAGTCATGGTTGCCGGGCAAGAGAACCGAGCGGTGCCTGAGCCTGTCATAACAGCCCAAAATCGCATCGAAATTCTCCCAGCTGCGGTCGATGATATCGCCCAGCGTGACGACGAAGGCTAGGTCGTGGGCGTTGAACACATCGATGGCTTCCGCCAGCTTGCGCGGGCTTTCCGCATAATAACGGCCCATGTCCGGGCGTGGCGCGATATCGGCATATTGGGGATCGGCGACGATGCCGAAGGAGAAGAGCGGTGCGGATGTGTCTGTCATGATGCCCCCGCATAGGACGAGCGAATGACAGGTGTGTGACAACGGATGGAAAGCTGACAATGCCTCCCCACCGCCGTCACCCCGGACTTGATCCGGGGACCAGTAGACGCGCGTCCGCGCGGCGGGAAAAGTTCTTTCAGCCCAAGGACTTGGGCTGACTGGATACCGCATCAAGTGCGGTATGACGGAGGCAAAACGAAAACACCCGGCGCTGAGGCCGGGTGTCAATGTCTCTCTATCCACACATTTCCCTTTCGTCATCCTTGGGCTTGTCCCAAGGATCTAACCACGTTCAATCGAGTGGTTCGTTAGATCCTCGGGACAAGCCCGAGGATGACGTTGGGGCGATGTTTAAAGGGATTGATGGCTTACTTGGAAGCGGCTTCGTAACGCTCCAGAACGTAATCCCAGTTGATGAGATTATCGACGAAGGCTTCGAGGTACTTCGGACGCAGGTTGCGGTAGTCGATGTAGTAGGAGTGTTCCCATACGTCTACGCCGAGGATTGGGTCTGCGCCGTGAACCAGCGGGTTTTCGCCGTTCGGGGTCTTGGAGATTTCAAGCTTGCCGTTCTTGACGGACAGCCATGCCCAGCCGGAGCCGAACTGCGTGGTGCCGGCAGCGATGAAATCTGCCTTGAACTTGTCGTATCCGCCGAGGTCAGACGCGAAAGCCTGCTCCAGCTTGCCGGGAAGTTTGTTTCCGCCGCCGTCCTTCTTCATCCACTTCCAGAAATGGACGTGGTTGTAATGCTGGGCAGCGTTGTTGAACAGGCCGGCATTGGTGCCGAAGGACTTCTTGACCACTTCTTCCAGCGAAAGATCTGCAAGGCCAGCTTCAGCAGCAAGCTTGTTGCCGTTGGCTACATAGGCCTTGTGGTGCTTGTCGTGGTGAAACTCGAGCGTTTCGCGCGACATGTAAGGCGCCAGCGCATCGTAATCGTAAGGCAGTTCGGGAAGTTCAAAGGCCATGGTTTTACTCCTTGTTGCAGCGGCGTGACCGCTCCTTGAAACCTTGTGCGCGGACCATAAGAGCGGACGTCATCGGAGGCAACCTGTGAAATATCAAAATGTTCCGGCAAAAGAGAAAATTCCACTCATGACTTGCTGGACGCCGCTTTTCACACTGGGAAGCGTACCGATCCATGCCATTCGGTTCGGCTTTGTCATGAAATCTGAGAAAATGCACGTCGTCGCCTGTCGCGAAAGTTGCAAGGCAGCCAGTTTGCGTGCAAAAAATAAAGGGGCAGCGCCGTTAGGCCTGCCCCCGATTTTTGTCCGCAGTAGATATGCCGAAGGCAGTGATCTGTTCCGCAGCGCATGTGATAGAAATAAGGCCAAACATCTTTTGATACAAGACCCTTTTTCCTGCACACCCTTGGTTTACGCCGAGATAGAAAACACGCTCTCCAGGGTGCGGCTGTCACGATATATGCCTGCGGCAAAAAACGATCCGCAATTTGCCCTTCGCCTCTATGTCTGGAACGTCAGACTGTGCGAATGCCTCTATCTACCGATCCAATTTACCGAAGTAGCAACAAGAAACGCAATCCTCAAGCCAGTGCAGAAACGTTTTTCGGCGCAGTGGTATCAAAATCCCAAATTCGAAAACATTCTGCCGCCTCGATTGAGAGACGAGCTGCGCGAAGCTGTAAGGAAAGAAACCAGGAAACACGGCGTGACCCTAAGTGGGGACCATGTCGTTTCCGCACTCTCGCTTGGCTTTTGGGTCGCCCTGATGGGCAAAGCCTATGACAAACATTTGTGGCACAATGGCATCAAGGGATCGTTCCCCTACGCGCAAAAAGCCATCGGCCGTAGCCAGATTCATTCGATGCTGGAAGACATGCGCAAGCTTCGCAACGATGTTATGCACCACGCGGCTCTATTCGACAAAACCCCACAGGCCAAACTGGCCGACGTCATGGGGCTTCTTGCGCTGATTTCGCATGAAACGGAAATCTATGTGAAAACGCTGAGCACATTGAACTCCGTCATCAACCAACGACCACAATGCTGATGGGAGGTCTATTCCACCTTGAACCGCGGCGACGTGCCCGCCTCACCCAGCGCGCGTTGCATCAGCACGATGTCCAGCCAGCGGCCATGCTTCCAGCCGACGGATTTCAGGGTGCCGACCATTTCGAAACCGGTGGCGCGGTGGACGCCGATGGAGGCGGCGTTGTCGGCATCTCCGACGACGGCGACCATCTGGCGGAAACCGCGCGCAGTGGCTTCATCGATCAAGGCTAGAAGCAGGGATTTTCCGATACCGAGGCCTTTGCGCGCCGGATCGACATAGATGGAGTCCTCCACCGTCGCGCCATAGGCCGGTCGAGCGCGGTGGGGTCCGGCATAGGCGTAGCCTGCAACCGCACCTTCCACCTCTGCGACAATATAAGGAAAGCTGCCCGCAACCAGCACCCGCCTGCGCTCGACCATGGTCTCTGCGGATGGCGGCTCGATTTCGAAACTGGCCGTGCCGTGCAGCACTGCATGGCGGTAGATTTCGGTAATGGTTTTGATATCGCCCTCTTCGCAGGGGCGGATGGTGACAGTGGGTTTTGGCTGGGACAGCATTTCAATATCCTGGGAAATTCTCTTCGTGTAGTTTGCACCAGACGAAAACCAAAATAAAGATTATCCATCTTATGCAAACCATAAGGAATTCTTTGGTGATGGATTTCGATCTCAAGCAGCTGCGCAGCTTCATGGATGTGGCCGATCTCGGCAGTTTTTCCGCCGCTGCGCAAAAGGCTGGCGTGACCCAGCCCGCGATCAGCCTGCATATTCGTCTGCTGGAGAAACAGTTGGGCACCCGGTTGGTGGAGCGCGTGGGGCGACGGGCACAGCCGACATCGGCGGGGCGCGATCTGCTGGTCCATGCAAGGCGCATTGCCGAAGATGTCGCGCAGGCCATGGAGGCGGTGGCCCCGCACCGCAGCGGTGCTGCCGGTCGGTTGCGGATCGGCACCGGTGCGACAGCGCTGATCTATTTTCTGCCTGCCATTCTGGGACAAATCCGCCATGCCATGCCTGATATCGAGATCAAGGTTCAGACCGGCAACACGCCGGATATTCTGCGGCTTCTGGAAGACAATATGATCGATGCGGCGATCGTGACTCTGCCCGCCAGCGGGCGCAGCATCGAATTGCGCGACATCCACTGTGAAGAGCTGGTGGCGATTTTTCCGCCGGATGCCACACTGCCAGCAGGCGAGATCACCGCCGATTTTCTCTCCAGCCAGCCGCTGTTGCTTTATGAAGGCGGCAATACGAGACGGTTGGTGGATGACTGGCTGAAGGCGGGCGGCAAACGGGTTCAGCCAGTAATGGAGCTTGGCAGCGTCGAAGCCTTGAAGAAGCTGTCGCAAGCGGGGCTGGGCGTGGCTATTGTCCCAGCCATGGCTATGCGGGATGAGGCGGCATCGTCGCCGCTGACGATCCGCTCTTTATCTCCCAGGCTTGAACGCAGGCTGGCGCTGGGCCTGCGCCGCGACAAGCATATGACCGCGCCTCTGCGGGCGCTTTCCGCCATTCTCAGCCACCCGTCAAAAGCTTGATGGCGATCAGCCACATGGTGAGCGCGATGACGCCTTCCAGTATGCGCCACGCCTGCGGATTGGCGAAGATGGGCCGCAGCCAGCGGACGCCGTAGCCGAGGGAAAAGAAGAAAACGAAGGACGAGGTGACGGCACCGGCCCAGAATGCTTTTTCCGAGCCCGGAAACTGCGTGGAGATAGTGCCGAGCAAAACCACCGTGTCGAGATAGACATGCGGGTTGAGCCATGTGAGCGCAAGACAGGTGGCGAGCGTCGAGCCGAGCGAGGTCACGGTGCCGGATGCGGCGACGAGCACATTCGATGCGCCGAGTGCCGATTGCAGGCTTTTTGCGCCATACCAGAACAGAAAAGCCGCACCGGCGTAACGCATGGCCGGTTCCAGCGCTGGCATCACGGCGGCGATCTCGCGAAAGGCGGTAACGCCGACGGTGATCAGGATCGCATCCGACACTGCGCAGGCGAGAACCACGGCAAACACATGCTCGCCGCGCAGCCCCTGCCGCAGCACGAAGGCGTTTTGCGCGCCGATGGCGACGATCAGCGTCAGCCCCATCGTCAAGCCCGTCATATAGGTCGAAAAATCCATGTACCCTGCCCTCTTTTCCGGCTTTGAATAGGTGGCGCGGCCAAGTTAATCCAGTTAAGCTTTCTTATCTGGATTAAGTCAGGCTAATGTCATGTTGGATTATGCAGCGCTGCGCGCGGTCTCAATGGTCGTGCAGACGGGCAGCTTTGAAAAGGCAGCGCTCGCCTTGCACGTCACGCCCTCTGCGATTTCCCAGCGGGTGAAGCAGTTGGAAGAACGGTTGGGTGCGGTGCTGATCCTGCGCGGCAACCCCTGCACGGCGACGGAAAAGGGCGAATGGGTCTGCCGCCACATGGAGCATGTGGGCATGCTGGAAACGGAACTGTTCGGGCAACTGCCTGCGCTGCTCTCGCCCGACCAGCCGGGGCAACAGGTCACGCTACACATCGCAACCAATGCCGATAGCCTCGGCACATGGTTTCTCAATGCGATCTCCGGCTTTGCCACCGAGCAGCATTATCTGCTGAACATTGCAGTCGATGATCAGGACCATACGGCGGAATGGCTGCAACGCGGGCGGGTTCTGGCCGCTGTGACCAGCTTTGAAAAGCCGGTTCAGGGCTGCCGCGTCACGCCGCTAGGGTCCCTGCGATACCACGCCACCGCCAGCCCGCAGTTCATGGCGCGATATTTCGCAGGCGGCGTGACAGAAGCGCGGCTTTCGCAGGCCCCGGCTTTAACCTTCAACCAGAAAGACCGGCTGCAACACCAATGGGTATCGAATGTCTTCGGCGCGCCCGTCGTTCACCCCACCCACTGGCTGCCCTCCACGCAAAGCTTCGTGGATGCGGCCCTTCTGGGCATGGGCTGGGGCATGAACCCGCACGCGCTTGTGGCGCAGCACCTGGCCTCGGGCCGCCTGCTGGAACTGGTGGCCGATACGCCGCTGGATATTCCGCTCTATTGGCAGGTGAACAGGCTGGCAGCGGAGAAGTTGATGCCTTTGACGCAGGCGGTGGTGGATGTGGCGCGGGGGGTGTTGGTGCAATGAGCTACGGGGACTGTCACCAGTTTACGATGTAGGCCGTTTTCTGATTTTTTTGTAATGAAGCGATAAGGTGGCGGTATCCTCTAAGATCAGCCTGCAAAATTGACCTGATGAGTTTTAGGTTATCGGCAGGGATGTCAACAAAATCGCCGTTGATCGAGGCTGCATCACGATAGAACTCCAATGCACGTGCGCTGATAAGACCATAAGCGATGCGTCTCTCCTGAAGTTCAAGGTGATCTATCACCCGCTTCATAGATGCGAAGTCCCATTCTTTCGGGGGATTATTGGTTACGACATCGACGCCAGACCTATAGATGTTGTCGATCTGCTCTAGTTCCTGAATTCGGAGCGAGGCACGATACTGACGTAAGCCATACCACGCGGCGATTACCGCAGTCAGCGCCATCACGACATTTGCTAATGCTGACACCATCTCCCAATTAATGTCGGCCATCGTTTACCCCTTAAAACGTGAACCTATCAGTTTTTGAACTAAACCGTCCACCGCGCGCCTAGACGCGCGGCTGGTATATTCAGGTTCAAAGCAAAATACCGAGTTATACGATGTTCACTCCGCCTCAACATTCGCGGAGCCCGCCCATTCCATATACAGATCCAGCGCCTTGCGCGCCACCGGACCAGCCTGCAGCTCCCGCTCGTCCAGCTTGATGACCGGCGAGACCTTGGAATAGTTGCCGGAGCAGAAAATCTCGTCGGCCTCGCGGAAATCCTGCACCGAAAGTGTGGCTTCGCGCACATCGAAACCGGCCTGACGCAGCAGGACCATGACGCGGGCGCGGGTGATGCCCGCGAGGAAGGTGCGGTTGGGGACCGGCGTGAAGACGACGCCGTCCTTGACGATGAAGACGTTGGCGGAGGACGTCTCGGCAACATTGCCGTTCATATCCAGCATCAGCGCGCCGCCGAAGCCGCGCGAGCGGGCTTCCAGAATGGCGCGGCCGCTGTTGGGGTAGAGGCTACCGGCCTTGGCATCCGTCATGGCCGTTTCCGGCGATGGGCGGCGAAGGGGGGAGACGGTGAGCGTGATTGGCGCACCGGCATCCATCGGCGCTTCGAACAGGCAAAGCGCAAAGCGGGTGGAGGCCGCGTCCGGGGCGACGATGCTGCCCGGCGTGCCGTGTTCTGCCCAATACATCGGCTTGATGTAGATGGCCGTGTTGCCATCGAATTTCGTGACACCTTCCAGCGCCAACTGCTCGATCTCTTCTGCCGTCATGGTCGGCTTCATGCCCATGTTGATGGCAGAGCGATTGACGCGCTGGCAGTGCAAATCCAGATCCGGCGCCAGCCCGTTGAACCAGCGTGCGCCGTCAAACACCGTGGATGCCAGCCACATGGCGTGCGAGGTCGGCCCGATCAGCGGCGGGTTGCCGGGAAGCCACTGGCCATCGACATAGGTCCAGGTGGGGGAGCGGGGCGCGGTATCGACGGACATGACATTCTCCTTGGTAGATGTGCCGGGGAATGAATGCCTCTCGCCCTTGAGCGTCAAGACCAAATTCCTCCGATTTCCGAAATTGATGGAAAGTTACGGAAAAACGGCCCTCCGCTTGGATTTTATTGCGCCATCCGCAAGCGGCATCGATACACCCATCACGCTTTTTGATGAATAAGTGGCTGGTCCACCTGCTTTCGCCATGCGATGTTCGGACCAATCGAGGAGTGCATCATGGTGTGGTCGGCGCAGCAATATCTGAAATTCGAGAACGAACGCACCCGCCCTGCCAGCGATCTTCTGGCGCAGGTGCCGCTGGAACGGTTGACGGCGGGTTACGATCTGGGTTGCGGGCCTGGCAATTCCACAGAACTTCTGGCCGAACGTTATGGCGTCAACGTCATCACCGGTGTCGATAGCGACCAGGACATGCTGGAGAAGGCGCGGCTTCGGCTGCCCAACACCACCTTCCAGAGGGCTGATCTCGCCACATGGAAGCCGCAGCAGAAAGCCGATCTGCTCTATGCCAACGCCGTTTTTCAATGGCTGCCGAACCATTTGGATATTCTTGTTGCGCTGATGGATCACCTGAAGCCCGGCGGCGTGCTGGCCGTGCAGATGCCGGATAATCTCGGTGAACCCACCCATCTTGCCATGGAAGAAACCGGCGCTGCGGGACCATGGAGCGCCGCCTTCGAAGGCAACCGATTGCGCCGCCGCGCCCTGCCCTCTCCCGCCACCTATTTCGACCGGCTCTCGCCAAAATCGGCACGGGTCGATGTCTGGCACACGATCTATAACCACCCGATGCAGAATGCCCAAGCCATCGTGGAATGGGTCAAAGGCACCGGCCTTCGACCCTATCTGGAAGCCGTAGGCGCGGAAAACCGCGAGGCGTTTCTGGCCGATTATCTGGCCCGCATCGACGCCGCCTATCCACCCATGGCAGACGGGCGGCGGTTGCTGCGGTTCCCACGACTGTTCATCGTGGCGGTGAAGAAGTAACTGCTGAACTCCCACTTTCGTCATCCTCGGGCTTGTCCCGAGGATCCACTACCCTCTCGGCTGTCTCGAGGTGGTTAGATGCCCGGGTCAAGCCCGAGCATGACGGAAGAGGAGTTTGTGGGCTACTCCGAACCCTTCAAATCTGGCAATCAACCGTGGAATGCATAGACGCGCAGGCGGTGCCCGTCGGGATCGGCGGCGGTGAAAGTATAGCCGAAATCCATGGCGGTCGGCTCTTGCAGAATGGTCAGGCCTTTGGCCTTCCATTCCCGGTGGCGCGCATCGACATCGCTATCTGCCCCTACTTGAAACACGACTTCCATTCCACCGCCGGTTACGGTGACGGCGGGTTCCGCCGTGTGGCGTGACCAGAGGCCGAATTTCAGGCCGCCCTGCAGAATGAACAGCGCGAACGTCTCGGACGCTTCCACAGGTGCCATGCCGAACAGGTCCTTATAGAACTCGGTGCTTTTAACCGGGTTTTCCACGAACAGGATGGTGAAGTTGGGGTGGGTCATCGCTCTGTCTCCTTGTTGACGATGGAGTGAGCCTAGACCGTGCTACTGTCAGTTTTTGTCAGCAGTGATTGCCTGACGCGCGCGCCATTCCTTCAAAAGCGATTGGCGATTGCGCGGGTATCGTGTCGAAAGCGGCTGGAACGCCGTAATGCGGTCGGCGCGAAAGCTGCGAAAATCCTGCCGCAGCTCGCACCATGCCAGAACAACCCGGACCTGATCGAAAAAAGCCAGCGCAAAAGGCCAGATGGTGCGTTGCGTGCCCTGCCCGCTTTCATCGCCATAATCGATCTGCGCCTTCAACTGGCTGCGAATGGTGGCGCGCACGCTGCCCAGATCGATATGGGCCATTTCCAGCACCTTGCCGGGGCCGATCAGTAGGGTGGAATTTTCCAGTTCCTCGCTCAGTTCTTCCGGCAAGACGGCGGCGATCTTTGTCAGGGCGGCGCGCGCCGCATTCGCCATCGGCCCATCCGCCCTGCCCGCCACCCAGCGCGAGCCCAGCACCAGCGCCTCGATTTCCGCTTCGCTGAACATCAGCGGCGGCAGCAAAAAGCCGGGCCGCAGAACATAACCCACGCCCGCCTCGCCCTCGATATTGGCACCCTGCGACTGCAAGGTTGCGATATCGCGGTAGAGCGTGCGCAGGCTGATGCCCGTCGCCTGCGCCAGTTCCGCACCGCTGACGGGTCTGCGATGCGAGCGCAGGAGTTGAAGAAGGTCTAGAAGACGCTGGGAGCGTGACACGATGTTTCCTTGCGCCGCGTTTGCTATTGCCATAAAACTTTAAAAGCATCAGATAATACATCAATATCAATATATTAATGCAATATTTTCACCAGCCATTAGTTATTTTAGGAAACCAGTTTTCAATCCTACACGGCTATTCTTGCGAAAAATTCGAACGCTGGGGTAGAACGTGCGAAATTTCTGGCAAGATAAATCAGGTAACTTCGGTATTCTTACCGCACTCATGGTTGTGCCCATTTTTGGCGCTGCCGGGGCTGCTCTGGATATCAGCCAGGCCATGGCGGTCAAGGCCGATTTGCAGCAGGCAGCCGATGCCGCCGTGCTGTCTGCGGTGGCAAAAATGTCCGCGCATGTAGAAGCGGCCAGAAAAATGTCCGGCGATGGCGCGATCGTTCTTCCCGATGACGAAGCCATGAACTTCTTCAAAAGCGATGCGGTTGGCCGCGACGACTTCGAGGTCGAATCCGTCGATGTGTCGGTGGAAAAGGTCGGCAATGTGGTGCAGGCAGCCGTCGCCTTTCAGGCAACCGTCAACACCTCGTTGACCCGCATTCTGGGCAAGCAATTCGTGACCGTTTCCGGCAAGGCGACGGCAAAATACGAGACCGAAATGTTCAGCGATTTCTATCTTCTGCTGGACAATACCCCTTCCATGGGCGTGGGCGCAACGCCATCAGACGTTTCCAAACTGGTGGCCAACACCAGCGACAAATGCGCCTTTGCCTGTCACATCGTCAAAGACGGTGTGGCTGACCAGAACAGCTATTACTTCAAAGCCAAGAAACTGGGCGTGACGACGCGCATCAACGTCGTGGCCAAGGCAACGGCGAGCCTGATGGACACCGCCGTCGCGACCAGAAAGAACGTCAACCAGTATCGAATGGCGGTCTATACCTTTGGTGAAAAGGCAGAAGACACCAAGCTTCTGGAAGTTTCGCCACTGAGCGCCGATCTCGCCACCACCAAAAAGAAGGCGGCGGATATCGACCTCATGTCCATTCCCTATCAGGGCTACAACAACGACCAGATGACGGATTTCGACCGGGCGATGACGCAGATCGCCGACAAGATCGGCAAGCCCGGCAACGGCGCAAGTGCCGCCACACCCGACAAGGTCGTGTTCTTCGTCTCCGATGGCGTCGGCGACAGCTACAAACCCTCCGGCTGCACCAAGAAGCTGACCGGCGGCCGCTGTCAGGAACCCATCGACACCAAGCTCTGCACGGCCCTGAAAAACAAGGGCTACCGCATCGCGGTCCTCTACACCACCTACCTGCCCCTGCCGACCAACGACTGGTACAACACCTGGATCAGCCCTTTCCAATCGCAGATCGGCACCAAGATGCAGGACTGCGCCTCCCCCGGCCTTTACTTCGAAGTCAGCCCCACAGAAGGCATCAGCGACGCCATGTCCGCACTGTTCAAGCGGGTTATCACATCGCCACGGTTGACGAGCTGATTGGGTTAGGCATCTCCCATCCAAAGGGTGGGAGATGCCTCATCTTCTCAAATCCAGTGATTAAAGCGCCACGTCAGCGACTGCCTGTTGCGCCAGATAATCGGCCCGATCTTTTTGGACGTTCTGAAAGCTGCCGAGCATCTTGAGCAGGTCATCGGTAGTTTCTCCCAAGCCGTCCTGATACTTGACCGGGCTATAGACGTCGAATTCGGCAATCACGTCAAAGTCTTCCTGCGTCATGGCGGCATCCGACTTGACGACCTTGGCTCCGAATAGACCAGTTATAGCGTCTGCTCTCTTCTGCGCCAGATCAGGCCCCGCCGCCCCATCGACGCTGGACAAAAGATCGTTGATGGCAGCAGAATAGTCGCTGAAGCTGATCACCTCTCCGCGATTATCGATTCTCGCGACCATTCTCCCGTTGGAAACGACGGTCGCATAATCCAGCTCGAAACGCCGCTCCAGCGATTCATGCGTCGTTTCAATCGTCTCTTCTGTGACGCTCATATAATCTTGGTATTTATCTTCTGGCTGTTGCGCGACGCTGAATTGAATGCGGGAAAAATCAACTCGGTGCGATTGCCCAACGAAGGTTTCGCCGTTGGCAAGCTGCAATGTGGTGACAGGACCAACGGTGACGACATCGGAGGCCGTGGCTGTATTTTTGGTCGGAGACGTATCGCCATCTGCAACCAGTGCGCCGAATCCGTCAGAGTTTTCGGATGCTGTTTGATCCTTGTCGGCGGAGCGTGATGTCGTAACGGTGTTGTAATGTGAGTTTGCTGCAACGGATGTCATTTTCAAAACTCCAAGTGGCTATTTGCCGAAGTTGCCATTCGAAGCTTGCCTCAACCTAGAATTATATTTCTTTTTCTTTCCGTGAAATTAACAACCTTTAATCGCTGTTTTGGTGAAATCGAGGTGGCGGCCCATTTGTAGCCTATAACAAATCTCGCCCACGCGGCTTGAACCAAACCGCTGCCGACACACTTATCCCTATACCATTCCCGCCCCGCATCTTCGCGGGGCCCCCTCCCAAAATGGAGAAAACCATGCACACAGTGAACGCCAATGGCGCCAATATCCCCGCTCTCGGCTTCGGCACATTCCGTATGCCTGATGCAGACGTCCACCGCATTTTGCCCGAAGCTCTGAAGCTCGGCTTCCGCCATGTCGATACGGCGCAGATCTACAAGAACGAGGCATCTGTCGGCGAAGTCATCGCCAACTCAGGCATTGCCCGTGGCGATATCTTCCTCACGACAAAGGTCTGGGTTGATCAGTACAAACACGCCGACTTCATCAAATCTGTGGATGAGAGCCTGACCAAGCTGAAGACCGATTATGTCGACCTTCTTCTGCTCCACTGGCCCAAAAGCGATGTGCCGCTGGCAGAGCGTATCGGCGCGCTGAACGAAGTCCACAAGGCCGGAAAGGTTCGCAACATCGGCATTTCCAACTTCAACGTCGCGCTGATGGACGAGGCCATAAAACTGTCCGACGCGCCGATTGCCAACAACCAGATCGAGTACCACCCCTATCTCGACCAGACCAAAGTCATAGAAGCCGCCCGCAAAAACGGCATCTCCATCACTGCCTATTACCTGATGGCGGACGGCAAGGTGCCTCAGGATGCGGTGCTGAAGGACATCGGCGCAAAACACAGCAAGACCGCCGCGCAGGTTGCGCTACGCTGGGCCGTGCAGCAGCCGGATGTGATTGCGCTTTCCAAGACGGCGACGGAAAGCCGGTTGAAGGAAAATTACGACATCTTTGATTTCGAGCTGTCCAGTGATGAGATGCAGGCGATTTTTGCGCTGGCGAAGGCGGATGGCAGGATTGTTAATCCGGGTCATCTGGCACCGGAGTGGGATAAGTAGTTTTGCGTTAGTCGAGGGCTTAACGGCAATAAATACCCAACACTCTCCGTCATTCCGGCCTTGAGCCGGAATCCAGCGACCTGACGTCTGTCAGGTGAAAGAGTCTTCCAACCCAATGACTTGGGTTGGCTGGACCCCGGCTCAAGGCCGGGGTGACGGTGCCCTGCGGGGTGACCTATCCGCCTCCCTCACCATCTCAAGAATGCAACCCATTCACCATCGCAAACACCTGATCAAAATTGCCGTTCTGCGCGGCAAAACGCAGCGGCTTGCAGCGCTCCACCACCACTTCCGTTGCTTCCGGCTGATTGGTCAGGATGTCCATGACCTCGGCAATATAGGCGTCGAGCGGCATGGCGCGTTCGTCGGTGGCTTGGTGGTCGCCCTGTAACGTGGTCTGCACATAGGGCGGGATGATTTCGATGACATCCACTGAGGTGCCCTTGAGCTGTTCTCGGATGGCCATGGAATATGCGTGGATGGCGGATTTGGTGGCGCTGTAGGTGGGCGTGGCGACCATCGGCACGAAGGCAAGGCCGGATGAGACGGTCAGTACTGCTGCCTTCGGCTTCGTCAGGAAATGCGGCAGCAGCGCTGCTGTGAGGCGGATGGGCGCGAGGAGATTGGTGGCGATGGTTTCCTCAGCAATATTAAGATAATCGGGTGCTGCCTTGATATCCTCGTTCTTCATGATGCCGGCATTGTTGATGACGGCGTTGAGATCGGGGTGGTCGGCGATGAGCTTATCCGCGAAAGCCTTGATGCCTGCGGCATCGGTCGCATCCATCGTCGCCCATGCCATGCCCGGATTGGCGGTGGAGACCTCTCTCAAAACCTCAGCGCGGCGACCGGAGATGATGACCTTGTTGCCGAGTGCGTGGAATGCTTCTGCCAGCGCCCGGCCAATGCCGGAACCGCCGCCGGTGATGAGAATGGTGTTGCCTGTGACGTTCATGGGAGTGCCTTTCCTTGTTGTCTTACCGGAAAGTAGGTAGATTGCTCTCCAATGGGTAGAAGGCACCCGAAAGATTTATACTTACCCGAAGGAGAGTGTCTGGATGAAAAGGCATCTGGCCGATGACATCATCGAGGAAAAGCGCAAATCACCGCCACCCGATGAGACCGATCCGGTCATCGAGGCGCTGGTGCGTGACATCATCGCCAAGGTTGCGGACAAGTGGACGATGCTGATTCTGGAGGTTCTGGAAGAAAACGGCACGCTGCGCTTCACGCAGATCGGCCACCATGTCGGCGGCATCAGCCAGAAGATGCTGACGAAAACCTTGCGGCAGATGGAGTGCGACGGGCTGGTGAAACGCATCATCCACCCGGTCATCCCACCGCATGTGGATTACAGCCTGACCCCGCTGGGCAGAAGCCTCGGCGCCGCCTTCTGCGGCGTGTGGATCTGGGCCGAGACGCACCATGCGGACATAGAAAAGGCGCGGAAAGCGTTCAGCGAACACCCTCCGCGCCGGGCAGTTTGATTACGCGAACTGGCTGAGGCCTGGAACCGAGGCGATAACCTGATCGACCACTTCGTCGCCTGCATGCTGGCGCGCAATGGAAATCGTCGCCTTGGCGAGAGCGGAAATTTCGCCCATGCCCAGGCCCTGGCTCATCAACTGCTGGCCGAGACCCATGATGCCGCCGCCGCCGATGGCGCTCATCAGGCCGCCCAGCAAACCGCCGCCGCCCTGGCCTTCGCCGTTGAAACGGGCCACCAGTTCCGGTGCGCCGGGAATGGATTCGATCATCTTGGCAACCGGCGCATCATCGGCCTCGCGCTGAAGGAAACCCAGCATCATGCCAAGGGCTTTTTCCGCCACGTCCGGGGCAATGCCCACCCTGTCAGCCACCTGGGTGACGATCTCGCTCATAGTCTTCCTCCTGGAGAATAAAATTACGTTCACGTCAACGTAAAACAATTGATGCCGTGTTTCAAGCTGGCGAAAAGCCGGAAAAAACAAGTTTCGCCGCCCTTCTTCAACATCCCTATCAAACAGTTGTTGAGGGCGGAAACAGTTCCTATAAGTATATTGCAAAGAATGGATAAAGGGCAGCCATTGCCCGCTATACCGGAGGGATCGCCACGATGCTGCAGGACGGAAAGCTTTATATCGGCACGAGCCGCAATCCCGACGACACCCTCAACAAGGGCGAATATCTGGACTTGAGATTCGGCAACCGCCACGGCCTCATCACCGGCGCCACCGGCACGGGTAAAACCGTGTCGCTTCAGGTGCTGGCGGAAGGCTTCGCCAAGGCGGGCGTGCCGGTGTTCTGCGCCGATATCAAGGGTGACCTCTCCGGCATTGCCGCCAAGGGTGAGGCCAAGGACTGGGTGACGAAACGCGCCGAACAGATCGGCTTTACCGATCTCGCCTTCGAGCAGTTTCCCGTCATCTTCTGGGATCTCTACGGCGAAAAGGGCCACCGCGTTCGCGCCACCATCGCTGAAATGGGGCCGCTTCTGCTGGCGCGCCTGATGGATGCATCGGAAGCGCAGGAAGGCGTTCTGAACATCGCCTTCAAGATTGCCGATCAGGGCGGCTTGCCGCTGCTGGATTTGAAGGATTTACAGGCGCTGCTGAACTATATGGGTGAACATGCGTCTGAGCTTTCCAACCAGTTCGGCCTGATTTCCAAGTCCTCCGTCGGCTCGCTGCAACGCGGACTGCTGGTGCTGGAACAGCAGGGTGCGGAACATTTCTTCGGTGAACCGGCGCTGAAGATTTCCGATATCATGCGCACCACCAGCGATGGTCGCGGCACGATTTCGGTTCTGGCAGCCGACAAGCTGATGATGAACCCGCGTCTTTACGGCACCTTCCTGCTGTGGATGCTCTCGGAACTCTTCGAGGAACTGCCGGAAGTGGGTGATCCCGCCAAGCCCAAGCTCGTCTTCTTTTTCGATGAGGCGCATCTGCTGTTCAACGATGCACCCCGCGTGCTGGTGGAACGCGTGGAACAGGTGGTTCGCCTCATTCGCTCCAAGGGTGTGGGCGTTTATTTCGTAACGCAGAACCCGCTGGACGTGCCGGAAACCGTACTGGCGCAGCTGGGCAACCGGGTGCAGCATGCGCTGCGCGCCTATACGCCGCGTGAGCAGAAGGCCGTAAAAACCGCAGCCGATACGTTCCGCCAGAACCCGGCTTTCAGCACGGCAGACGCCATCACCACACTCGGCACCGGTGAGGCGCTGGTTTCGACGCTGGGCGACAAGGGCGCACCCTCCATCGTGGAGCGCACGCTGGTTCGCCCGCCATCGGGCCGCGTCGGCCCCGTCAGCGATGACGAACGCCGCAGCATCATGAGCACAAGCCCGGTTGCCGGTATCTACGACACCGACCTGGACCGCGAATCCGCCTTCGAACTTCTTGCCGCCCGCGCCCAGAAGGCAGCCGAGGCGGAGGCTGCAAAGCGTGCTGCGGAAGAACAGGCAAGCCAGCAACCCGACACTGCCGCTGGCCGCTGGAAGCTCCCGGGCTTCGGCGATGAAGAGCCGAAGCAAGCCTCCACCACCGGCGGAGCACGCAAATCCAGCGGTTACCAGCGCGAAACGGTGATCGAGGCAGCGATGAAGAGTGCGGCACGGTCTGTCGCGACGTCGGTTGGACGTGCGCTGGTGCGGGGTATCTTAGGGAGTTTGCGGCGGTAGTGTTGTCGTCGTTCCCGCGCGGAACGGAAGCCCACCCCTCATTCCTGTGCTTGTCACAGGAATCCAGTGCTGCGCGTCTGCGCGGCGAAGAAGTTCTTTCAGCCCAAGGACTTGGGCTGACTAGATTCCTGTGACAAGCACAGGAATGAGGGAGTGTTGTGGTTACCTCTCCCGGTAAAACACCATCCCGCCGTGGTACAACACGTCGTCACGGAACTCCCCATCCGCGGTAAAGCCCGTATCGTCCCAATACTCGATGCGGTTGCCCTTCACCTCGTAACGGCCCTGATAGGCACTCTTGCGGTTTCCGCGCGCTTCGTCATAGCGCCCGTTTGTCAAAAGCTCCTGCCGGATGCGGCCATCGCCCGTTACCCACATGCCGATATAGGGGTGGCTTTGCGCTCGGGCGGTTTGGTCCGCCGCGCTGGTTTTCAGGGCTGGAGCCGACCGCTGCGGATCGGCTTCGATGGATGCTGCCGCCAAGGCGACAGCGATGGATGTGGAGAGGATGGTCATTCGCCTGCTCCTGTGCTGGCCTGATTGCGGCGTTCTTCGAACATTTCGGAAAGCGTCTGCGAAGCCGCAATTGCCTTCGGGAAGCCTGCCGGGACCGTGACGAGGTAGATCATCTCTTTCAGCTCATCATCGGTCGCGCCGACATTCAGCGCGTATCCAGCATGGACCTTCATCAAATTACGCTCACCCAAGGCCGCCATGACGGCAACAGTGGCGAGCTGGCGGGTGCGGTTGTCCAACCCCGGACGGGACCAGACTTCGCCCAGCGCATAACCTTCGGTCGCTTCAGCAAGGAATGGAAATTCCTGCCGCATGCGTTCGAGAGTCTGCTGCGGCTCGCCGTTGTTGAGCGTGCGGATCACCTGATCCCCGCGTTGCAGCCGGTCTTCCAGCTGCTCGGGGTTGGCAAAGGCCGCAGTGGCGGCCACCAATGTTACGACGGCAAGGGCGAATGGAAAGATGATTTTCATTTTAGCCTCCATGGTTTGCAGTTGGGCGAACGACGATTTCATTGACGTCGACATCATCAGGTTGCTCGATGGCGAAGCGCACGGCGCGGCCGATTGCTTCGGGTTTCAGTGCGATGGAGCGATAGCCCTTCATCAGCTCCGCAGCGGCGGGATCGGTGATGGTGCCTGCCAGTTCGCTTTCCACCACGCCGGGGTGGATGCAGGTCACGCGGATGTCCTTGTTTTCCTGGCGCAGACCATCGGAAATGGCGCGGACAGCGAATTTCGTCGCGCAATAGACCGCCGCCGTGGGCGAAACGGCGAGTGCGCCGATGGAGGCGATGTTGATGATCTGGCCGGACTTGCGGCTGGTCATCTCAGGCAAAACGGCAGCAACGCCGTACAGCACGCCCTTGATGTTGACGTCGATCATGCGGTCCCACTCATCGACCTTGAGCGACGACATGAGCGACAGCGGCATGATGCCCGCATTGTTGACGATGACGTCGATTGGACCGAAGGCCCTGCGGCCAGCCTCGGCAAAAGCCGCGACGTTTTCCCGGTCCGTCACATCAAGTTGCTGGGCAACGACGTCTGCGCCGGACTGGCGAAGCTCTTGCGCCAACGCTTCCAGACGGTCCAGGCGGCGAGCGCCGAGAACCAGTTTTGCGCCTGCGGTGGCGAGTTCGCGGGCGATGCCTTCGCCGATGCCGCTCGATGCACCTGTGATGAGAACGACTTTGTTCGATGCCATGATCTATCTCCTTGTTTGCCAGCCCGTCCCTGTTGGAGCGGTGCTGTTGCAAGCAAGATAGTTCGATGGCATTGTCGTGATAACTGCCTCAATTCTTACTTCAATGGATAGAAAATCTAACCAATGAATATCGATCTCAATGCCCTCTCGATTTTCTGCATGGTGGCGGAGGAGCGGAATTTCCGCGCAACTGCCGACCGTCTTGGCGTGACCCGTTCCGCCGTCAGCCAGACCATTCGCAAGCTGGAGGAGATGATGGGGATTGCGCTGGTGCAGCGCACGACGCGTAGCGTCAGCCTCACCGAAGCAGGCCAGCGGCTCTATGCCGATGTGTCGCCCTCCATCGCCAATCTGGAGCAGGCAGCCCTTGCCACCTCCTCGCTGGGCGGCGCTGTGCGCGGGCAGTTGCGGCTGGCCGTGTCATCCATCGCCGAACGCTTCCTCTCCGGCCCGCTACTGGCCAGTTTTGCGGCTGCCTATCCCGAGGTTCAGCTGGATATTGTCGTCACCGATGAGGAATTCGATATCGTCGCCGAACAGTATGATGCGGGCGTGCGGCTGGGCGAATTGATTGCGCAGGACATGATCGCCGTTCCCGTGTCGGTCGAGCAGCGGCAGCTTCCCGTCTGCTCACCGGCCTATAGGGACCGGCGCGGCCTGCCATCACATCCGGCGGAGTTGATAGACCACAGCTGCATTGGCTGGCGTCCCAGCCCCGGCGTCGCGCCCTACCGCTGGGAATTTGCAGAAAACGACCGCGAATTCGCCGTCGCCGTCCAACCGGAATTCACCACCAACGACATGCAGCTGATGATCAAGCTGGCCTGCGCCGGTGCCGGCATCACCTTCGGTATGGAAGAATCCTTCCGCCCTTTTATCGAGCGCGGCGAACTGCTGCCCATGCTGGAGGACTATTGCCCCAGCTTCGCTGGCTTCTACCTCTACTACCCCAGCCGCCGCAACCTGGCCCCTAAGCTACGGGCGTTTATCGATCATGTGCGGCTGCCGAGGGGTGGGTGATTACTTCCGCGGCGAGACCAGCGAGAAATACGCGTCCTGCGGGTCCTGGCAGTTGACGATCCAGGCGTCGCCCGGCACGGACATTGGGCCATTCACGACCTTACCGCCGCCTGTGCTGACGCGGGTGATGGCGTCGTCGATGCCATCGACGTTGAAGTAATAGCCCCAGTGGCACACGGGCACTTGCGGCGGGCGTTTCATGACGCCGCCGATCTGATTTCCACCATAGGCGAAGATGCGGTATGGCCCCATTTCGCCCATGTCGAAATCATGATCCTTGGTCCAGCCGAAGAGATCACCGTAAAAGGCCATGGCACTATCGACATCATCGGTGAAAAGTTCGTTCCAGCCGACATGGCCGGTGAGATGCTGCGGCTCTTCGGGAAAACTGCCCGTATCCATCGGCAAGGGTTTCATGATGCAGAGCACAGCGCCGGAGGGGTCCGTCACCACGGCGAAGCGGCCGACTTCGGGGATGTCACTCGGCGGACGCATGATCTTGCCGCCTTTTTCCTCAAAGCGTTTTGCCGTGGCATCCACATCATCCACCGCCACATATCGCGTCCAGTTGGGGTGAATGCCCTCGCCTTTATGCTGCTCGGTCAGTTCCATCATGCCGCCAACGCCGACGCCATTGGCTTCGAAGATTTTATAGCCCATCTCCGGCGAGCCGAAATCCTTCAGCTCCCAGCCGACGACGTGGCTGTAAAAGCGGCCTGCGGCGTCCTTGTCCGGCGTCATCAATTCCGCCCAGATGAATTTCCCATGGGTATCAGACATCGCTTCTCTCCCTCTCTATACGCGGCGGAATTCCGACGACATGAATTGTTTGAAGCTTCCATCCGGCTGCAGCACGCTGCCGGAGAAAGTGCGGCTATTATCATCATGCAACGTCATGATATCATGATAGGTGGCGAATTCGCCGCTGCCATCGAATTTCGGGCCCTGCGCCTCCAGCACCAGCGTCTTTCCATCCGCCTCCAGCCAGCCCTTGTAGACCCAGAGCGTCGTCATCATCGAGCCGATCCATGAGCCGACATAGTGGCCCTTGGCGGGGTCGAAACCCAGCGTGATGATCGCTTCCATCGGCGATCCATCCGGCATCTTTCCCTTGCCATCGCTGACAATCCAGAGCCCGCCGACAGAGCGGATGCTTTCGGTGAAGCGCTGCTCGGAATCATCGGGATCGTAACCCTCATAGCCCGTGCTGGACACCATTTCCCACTCGCCCACCAGGCGTTCCAGAAATGCGTGTTCCGTCTGCGGTTTTGCGCTTTCCATGCCGTCTCTCCCTGTGATGTTAATGGCAGCAGCTGGCGGCCTTGGGTGAATCCTCATACTGGTCGTGACGGCGCACCCAGTTCATGGTGCCTTCCTCGTTACGGCCCTTTGGCACGAGGTCCAGCAGCATCAGCGTCGTCAGTGTCTGCTCGGCACCGCGGGCATAGGTGGAATAGGTGTGGAAAATCTTGTCGTCCTCACCCTTGGCGAACACGCTGGTGCCGTGCAGATCCTTCAGATCGCCCATGGCAGGCATGTCCGTGTAATTATATGTAATGGTGCCGGAAGCGACGTCTTCATCGCGGAACGAGGCCTGATAATCATAATTGAAATCGCTGCCTTGAGACGATACCCAGGGGAATTTCCAGCCCATGCGGGCCTTGTAGGTCTCGATCTTGTCCAGCGGCGCGCGGGATGCGGCAACGAAGGCGGCATCGCCTGCTTTGAGGTGAACGATTGCGCCATCCACATGGTCAGCAAAGAAGGAGCAGCCGACGCAGCCCTCTTCCCAATCCGGTGCCAGCATGAAGTGATAAACGATGAGCTGGCTGCAATTGCCGAACAGCTCACCCAGCGATTTCGGGCCGGACGGCGTGTCGAAAATATAATCCTTCGTAACCGGCTCCCACGGCAGGGCGCGGCGCGCCTCGTTCAGCCTGTCACGTGCGCGGGTGAGTTCTTTTTCCTGGGCCAGAAGCGCTTTGCGGGCCTCCAGCCACTCCTCTCTGGAAACGATAGCATGCGGCATGATCTCATCCTCCTTCGATCTTACAGCTGCACAAACAACACTTATGGCGCGGTTTTGGTTTGGCTGATGCCCTCCTAAACCACCAAAACGATTTTGCTTGACTATTTACGTTGATATCAACATATATTCCGCATGTCAAATACGTCAGTGATTCCTTTTTCGACAACACTCCTGGTGCGCGATACGTGCCTGTGCCTGCATGCCCAGCGCGCCGCCCGTGCTTTGGCACGCCGGTTTGACATGGCGCTGAAGCCGGTGGGACTGACGAATGGGCAATTCTCGCTGCTCATGTCCCTCAACCGCCCCGAACCGCCACCCATGGGGCCGGTGGCCAACCTGCTGGCCATGGACCGCACGACGCTGACGGCAGCACTGAAGCCGCTGGAAAAACGCGGTCTGCTCTCCATAGAGCCCGACCCGAAAGACAAGCGCGGCAAACGGCTGAAACTGACGGCGGAAGGGTTGGCGATACTGGCCTCCGCCATTCCCATCTGGACACGGACGCATGGCGAGGTGGAAGCGCAGATTGGCAGCGGTGATGCGGACAGATTGCGGAGTGACCTTGTGGATTTGGGGTAGCGCTACCCCCGCAACAACCCCGCAATCCGCGGGTCTCCCGCAAAATCCTCCACCGCAAAACCAATGCGCCGCATGGGAAAATCGCACAGCGCCTGAATGCCGGTCTTCGCCAGCCGGATGCGCCAGCTTACCCGCTCCACCGGCTGCTTCTTCTTGAAGGCAAGCGGCGTCAGAAGCGCGATATTCAGCCCAGCCTGCGGATCGCGAACGGACTGGTAGAGAATGGCTTCGACGTCCGCAGCGCGTGCCGTGTTTGCCAGCGCCTGGCACGGTTCGTAATCCGTCGGGTGTGTCCACAGCGCCTTGTCATCCGACAATTGCGGCGTGGTCAGATCAATGGCCGCAGGCGTGGCGATTTCGGCGGAAAAGGCGGTGTATTCTGCGGCATTGGCGGGCAGCGGCGTGGCGGGGGATTCGGCGTAGAACAGCAGGCGGTAGAATGCCATTTCGGCCAGCGCCGTTTCCACCTTTGCCGCCGCATAATAAACGCCCTTGGTCCAGCCCGCCCGGCGGAAGCGGGAGCCATAGGGATAGGCGGCATCGTAGCGAAAAGGCGTCGCCAGCAGATAATCGAGCCCTGCACATTCCGGCGGAAAGCGTCGTTTGCTGCCTTCCAGAATATCTTCCAGCAGGGATTGCTCATCCACCGTATCGACAAGCTTCATGGTGGAGACGTGGTGCTGAGCCTCCACCAACCGCCACCAATGGCCTGAAATTTCACGTTTTTCAGATTGGAGCGCGTCTGGCGTCCAGATAGGCAAGGACATCGAGCAATCCGGTTATGGTTGTGAGTTTTTCGGCGGGCACGGCACCCAGCGCATCATTGTGGTTTCGCAGCCATGCGCGCGCCACCGCCTCATCCCCGCCAACGATGGCATCGAGCGAACGGAAAACGCGGATCAGCAAGACGGCCAGTTCGAAGGACTTGGCGCCCGGCTCCAGTACGAAATCGAGCCGCTTCATGCGCGACACGGTGGGGGCGGAAACGCCGAGTACATCGGCAACGCGGGCCGCATTCAGGCCAAGCCGTTCTGCGGCTGATACCACCGCCTTGGTGACGACCCTGCCCTGCTCTGCCGGGTCCGCTGATGGTCTAACTTGGATATTCATGCGCATATCCTTTCCTTGGAAAGAATATAGCAAATTTCTTTCTGAAAGCAAGAAGGGCTGGCGGTGAAGCCAGCCCTTGCTGTGTCGTTAATCACGGGGACGAGATTAGGCGACAGAAACAGGAACCTCAGTAGAGGTGCGCAGCGCGTGGGAGTAAGGGCAAACGATATGCGCCTTCTTGACCAAATCCTCTGCTGTGGCCTTGTCGAGGCCGGGAATGTTGACCTTCAGCGACACGTCGATGCCGAAGCCGCCACCGTCTTCACGCGGGCCAACGCCAACGCTTGCCGCCACGGTCGTGTCTTCAGGAATCTTTACCTTTTCCTTGCCAGCGACGTTCTTCAACGCGCCGAGGAAGCAGGCGGAATAGCCAGCGGCAAAGAGCTGCTCAGGGTTGGTGCCGGTTGCACCGTCGCCGCCCAGTTCCTTGGGAACGGTCAGCGTTACGTCGAGAACGCCGTCTGCGGACTTGGCGTTGCCTGCACGGCCGCCTGTTGCGGTTGCCTGGGTGGTGTAGAGAATAGCCATGTCATTCACTTCCTTCGGTTGATGTTGAATATCATATAGCTCACAATTAAATTGCGCGCAATACAATTTTGCACATTGAGAAATTTTTCAATTTCTGCAATAGATATTGAGGAGATTGCGTTGCCTTGTGCATGGGGCAGGAACCGAGTGACGGGATAAATTGTTCCCTCTCCAGCCGCATTTGGAGCTCACATTATGGACGACGGGACGATGGAAGGCCTTTTGAGGCTCGACCTGCAAATATGCTTCGCGCTGTATGGCGCCGCGCACGCCTTCAACCGCGCCTATAAACCGCTGCTGGAACCGCTGGGTCTGACCTATCCGCAATATCTGGTCATGATGGCGCTGTGGGAAAAGGAAACCGCAACTGTCAAAACACTGGGCGAAATGCTGGGGCTGGACTCAGGCACCCTCTCCCCGCTTCTCAAGCGGCTGGAACAGGCTGGCTTGATTACCCGCAAGCGCGGCACGGTGGATGAACGTCAGGTGCTGATTGCGCTGACGCCGGAAGGCGCGGATTTGAAAAAGAAAGCCGCCAACGTCATGCGCTCGATTGGCGAGGCGACGGGCTGCAGCCTGGAGGAGTTGGGCCAGTTGCGGGATCGGTTGAACGCGCTGAAGGAGAATTTGGTGAAGGATTAGGCTTGAGACATTGGGGTGTTCCGATACTGTCCAGCGCACGCCCCATCAAGCCTCATGGAACGCACCAATGTTTGCTCAATGTATCAGGGTCGTTTTATTCATCGTTATTCCGGGCGTCCTCGCAATCGACAAGGCGCAGGCAGAAGATGGTCCGAGTTGCGATGGCAGGGCTGAGGCCATAGTCCGCCACGCCTATCCTGATGCCACGAAGAGTAGCGGGGAAACATTCCAGTTCCGCGGCTCAACAATCCAGATCAACGACGGCGAAACCAGTGGTGACACGCCGCATACGATGAAATGCCGTGTCTGGCCGGCCAATCCTCAACTCACGCTCGTCGCGGTGCCCCTGATCAAGTCCACAAATGAAGATGGCACCGTGGGCGACTTGGATCTTCTGGTAATCGACACAGCCAGTTCAGCGGTAAAACATCGCCTGCTTCTTGCCGATAGAATGAATGACGATGCGATAAGCATCAGCGCGGTCGAATTCGACACGGCACGCTACAGGTTGACGCAAGACCAGACGGCCTTCGGCTTGCGCATATCGACTTCAGGCAGCTCAAGGCCAAACCCTTACGATGGCGCGGGCTTGTGGCTGTATGTGATAGAAGATGGTTCGCTTCGCCCGGTGCTGGATGGCTTGGTCGTCTCACAGAATGGAGGCGAATGGGACACAAATTGCGCCGGTGAGTTTCAGTCGAGTGGAAGTACGCTTTCGATGAGTGCGAACAGAACCAACGGTTACGCAGACATAACCTTGGTTGAAACGAAATCGACAAAGACCAGCTTCGTTGAAAAAGACAATGAATGCAAAGACAAGACCGTCACCAGCAAGCCGCAGACATTGCGTCTGGTCTATGACGGGGAGCGATACCCCATACCGGAAGATAGACGCGCTTTGAGCGAGTGAAATAGAAACGATACCCTAAAAGTAGAATCTGGGTTCCGCCCGGAGAAAACGTTCCGGCCTCAAAATGTGAGATGAACCATTCTTTTTTATCGGCTTGCTTCATTCAACGATCAAAGAGCGGAAATGCATTTCCGCTCCGTTTTTTTGAGTATCGTTCCGCTCTGTCACCAATTCTTCCGAACCAGTTCGCCCTGTGCCGAGCATGCATAAAGACCACCGGAAGGACCGTAGGCGTGCATCGTCGATAGAGCGACTGCAGGACGCGCGCCCACATCAGGTGAATGGCCGGGACCGTTGCCCGTCATGTCGGTGGATGTCAGCCCCGGGTCGACAGCATTCACCTTGATCCCCTCTCGATCCAGTTCTTTGGCCAGCTTGACGGTCAGCATGTTCAGAGCTGTCTTTGATGCACAGTAGCCGCCGAAGCCAACGCCCCACATTTCGCTGCGCATATCGAGCGCATCCTCCAGCGAACTGAGGCCGCTACTCATCATCACGATCCGAGCCGCCTTTGATCTGCGCAGCAATGGCAGGAAGGCCTGTGTCACCCGCAATGTTCCAAACACATTGGTTTCGAACATCTGCCTGATCTCGTCGATGGATTCCTCCTCGAGCGAGGGCGGCGGCGCATACATTAGGCCCGCGTTGTTCACCAGCACGTCAAGGCCGCTATTGTCATAGCCGACGACCCTGACGGCGGCGGCAACGCTACCCTCGTTGGTGACGTCAAGCTGGACGGCACGGGCATCGATGCCCTCGCTTTGCAAATGTTCAACCGCCGCATCGGCCCGCGAAACGTCCCGGCAACCAAGCCAGACGACGTAGCCATGTTTGCCCAGCTGACGCGCAATGGCGAGGCCGATACCCTTGTTGGCGCCTGTGATAAGCGCAGTCGTCTGTGTGTCAGTCATCTCGTATATCCGTCGATTTCGTCGGCGGAGATATACTACGAAATTCGTATTATTCAATATCCGTATTTTTTATTTTTTCCGCCAGATCCAGGAATGCGATCCTGTCGTCATGATCGAGCGCCTCCAACATCGCGCGACATGAGGAGCGATAGCCATCCATGTAGCCCTTAACCACCGTCATTCCGCCCTGCGTGAGCGTCAGAGCCACCGACCGACGATTGGCCTCCGGCCGCTCCCGCTCTATCATTTCCCGGCGAACCAGACGGTCGGCCGAGGAAGACATGGTTGTCAGGGCGACCTGGAGGTGGCGGGCCACGTCGCCCAGGCTGCATTCGGGATGATCGTTGATGAACAGGAGGACCTGTATATCCAGCGCATTGAGCGCGTTCTGCACGGCAGCGGATGCCTCTGCGACCTTAAAGCGGCGGGTAAAGCGCTCGAAGGCAATAGCGAGCTGTTCGGTTTGATCGGACGTGGGTTCTGTCATTCCCGGTATTAAGCATTTCCGTAGACAGAACAAAAGCCGAGTGTGAGAGGCCGCGCGAAAACTCCCGTCGATCATCGTGCGAACTCGTTCCGGTTCAAAAGATGATTTTCAGGTTCGGGAATGTCCGGTTAACGCTCTTTCTCACGCTAACCCGATCTGCGCTGGTCCTATTTCTCGCTGACCAGCAATGCATTGCCCCGTCGTCCGCTGCGGATATGCAGGGAAAGCGGACAATGTAAGCTACTCATTTCATTGCATCTGGAAGGAGTGTGGCAAACTTCTCAGTGACGAGATGACTGCTTTTGGAGCATCGCTGTCAGATCTTCATTGCCAAAAAAACTCGTATCCTCTTTCACGGCAAGCCAGCTTGCCGCGAGGATTTGCAACTGATTGATTTGTAAGATGTTACATCCCCGGGACGAGCCCGAGGATGTCAAAAATCGGCGTTTGCAATTTCAAGAAGTAAGAGCAGCACAGTGCCGCCCTCCTCTTCATGATTACTGCCAAACCACAACCCGCGCCTTGTTCGGCACACGGTCGTAGAGGTCGATGATGTCCTGATTCATCAGGCGGACGCAGCCGGACGAGACGGCTTTGCCGATGGAGTTCCACTCTGGCGAGCCGTGCAGGCGATAGAGCGTGTCCTTGCCGTTCTGGAAGATATAGAGCGCGCGGGCGCCGAGCGGGTTTTTCAGGCCCGGTGGCATGCCGCCGTTCTTGGAGGAGAACTTGACCAGTTCCGGCTGGCGGGCAACCATCTCGTCTGGCGGGGTCCATTTTGGCCACTTCTGACGCCATTGGATGACGCCTTCACCCGACCATGCGAAGCCTTCGCGGCCAATGCCGACGCCGTAGCGCATGGCGGAGCCGCCGGGCTCGACAACGTAGAGGAAGCGCGAGCGCGTATCGACGACGATGGTGCCGGCAGGTTCGCCGGTTGGATCGACGACGCGCTGGCGATAGTAGCGGCGGTCGATCTTCTGGTAAGGCACGGCGGGAATGACGTAACCGCCATCCTCTACGGTGCCGTACATCACGGCAAGCTCGGCATCGGAAATGCCACCTGCAAACATCGAGCGGAAATCGCCCGCAAAGTTGCTGGCAATGCTGCCCGGCTGCACGCTGTTATAGGGACGAACGCCGGAAGAGGCGCAGCCCGCTAGAAGCGATGCAGAGGAAAGGCCGAGAAGGGAAAGGAAAGTGCGTCTGGAAAGATCTGTGTCGGTGCTCATCATAAGGCCGTTTTTCTCACATCGAAGCGACTAGGCGGATGTTAGCGGGGTTGCAGAACCATCCTTCAATCTCGCTGTACGTCATTTGTTCCACAGCAGATCACGTATTGGTATAGTAGTTAATACATAGCTAAAGGCCAGTTGCCGATCTGCAACATGGCCTGTTTGCGCAAGCTTTCCTGCCCTGCGTGATCAGATAACCACAATCGGCGCGCCCTGCGGCACGCGGTCGTACAAATCGATGACATCCTGATTGAGCATGCGCACGCAGCCGGACGATGTCGCCTTGCCCACCGACTGCCAGTCCGGCGTGCCGTGAACGCGGTACAGCGTGTCCTTGCCATCCTTGAAAATGTAAAGCGCCCGGGCACCGAGCGGATTGTTGAGACCGGGGATCATGCCGCCATTGGCAGCCGATATCGACGCCAGTTCCGGTTGTCGCTGCACCATCTCGTCCGGCGGCGTCCAGCGCGGCCATTTGGCCTTCCACTGTATCTTGCCGCGACCGGCCCAGGCATAACCATCGCGACCGAGGCCCACGCCATAACGCACGGCCTTGCCGCCCGGCTGAACCAGATAGAGGAAGTGCTGCTTGGTATCGACCACGATCGTGCCCGGCGCTTCCGCCGTCTGGTAACTCACGTCCTGACGCAGAAAACGGGGATCGACCCGCGAATAGGGAATAGCGGGCAGCGTATGGCCGTCATCGCTGAGCTGGTCATACATCACGCGGTGCAGCGGGTTCGACACCGGCAGGCCATAACCCAGCGTCTGATTGTTGCTGTAAGCGGGCGAAAGGCCAGACCCCGTTGGCCGCGCCGTGGATGGCGGGCCGTAATGCTGCTGGAACTGCGAACGGAAGAGATCCGGCGGACGGCTGTTGATCGACCCCGGCGTCGGTGGCAGCGGCTGGCGCGGAATGGAGCCGACATTGTTGTAATTGAAGACAGGTGCCGTTTCCTGCACGAACACATCCGGGTTCATGCGGCTCGTATCCGTCACGAACAGGCACCCACTCAACATCGGCATGAGCGAGAGCACCGCGAGGGAGACAAGGCGACGGCAGTGTTTCAGGGATAGAACTGTCATTGAACCGCTTCACAGGGAGTCATCTTTGCGATGACAATGCCCTGCCCGGCTGGCGCGAAGCTGGAGGAATGGTCAGTTCGGAGCGATGTCAGGCAAACTGATTGAAGAAACGAATGCTTTCCACCACCGCTCCCGGCACCACGCCATTATGCGTGCCCTTTAGCAGCATATTGTCGATGGGCATGCCAGCAGAACGCACGCGCTCCATCAACAGCTTGTGGTCATCATCGAAGGGCCGCTCTTCCGTTCCGCGCAGCAGCAACGTCGGGCATTTCAGGCTGGGCCCGAAACAGACCGAGGAGCGCATGATGAACTCCTGCGGATTGCTGCCATCGAAGCAAAGCTCGTCCGAATAGCGGTTGAAATAGCGCCAGGAATTCACGCCTGCCGAAATCGGCACCGCGGCGCGGAATTTCCGCGTCATGGACGCCAGAAGCGACAACGTGCCGCCATTGGAATGGCCCGCGAGATAGAGGCGATCCTTGTCGATACCCGGCAGGTTTTCCAGATAGGAAGCCGCCGCCA
Source organism: Agrobacterium vacciniicorymbosi (assembly GCF_040427045.1). NCBI lineage: Bacteria > Pseudomonadati > Pseudomonadota > Alphaproteobacteria > Hyphomicrobiales > Rhizobiaceae > Agrobacterium > Agrobacterium vacciniicorymbosi. The sequence continues at coordinate 188,998 of NZ_JBETMF010000002.1, read as the reverse complement.
ACGCATCGGATGTTTCATCATAAAAGCCGGAATAATTGCCCTTTTGGCCGTTTTCACCCCGGAAAGATGGCAGGAGAACCACAAAGCCCGCGTCCCAATAGGGCTTCATCAAAGCCCAGTGACCGTCCCCCGTGGCATTGCCGCCATGGAGGAAAAGCACCGCCGGTTTCAGCGTGCTGGACGGCGTGTAATCAGATAGCCACGCAACAAGCTCGATAGAACCATTAGGCCCACCGGGATACGTCACCCGCGTCCCGCCATCCGGCGTACCAAGCGGCGAAGATTTTTCCGGTGCCGAAATCTTGCGCAGCAGATGCGTGTGAAACCGCTTGCGCGCATCGGCATAATCCACGGCCTCCAGCGGCATGAACTCCGGCATCGTCAGGCTGGCACGCGCATGCGGCGCAAGCAGCGCAGCGGCAGACAGCCCCGCCGCCCCGGCCAGCAAAGTGCGACGCGTCAGGCGTTTGGAAATGGTGTCGGTGGAGGAGAGTTTATCGACCATATGCGATGACCCTAAACAGCGTTGCGCACATTTCAATTTCACCATTGACCCATTCGGTTGTCCACTCACTGTTTTGAGAAACCAATGATATCATCACTCTTTCTCCTCAATCATCGCCATCAGCGTCGATAACCTGTCTGCCTCTGATGGCAGCTTGTCGGCGCGGAGGCGGGCGATTCTTGGAAAGCGCATGGCTACGCCGGATTTGTGGCGGTTGGAGCGGTTTATGCCTTCGAAGGCCACTTCCAGCACGAAACCGAAACTGGGCGTGGCGCGAACGGCCCGGACGGGGCCGAAACGTTCGACCGTGTTATCGCGTACGAACTTGTCCAACACTTCCAATTCCGCATCGGTAAAGCCGAAATAGGCTTTACCGACGGGCACCAGTTGCTCGCCATCCTCGTTTTCGGACCAGACGCCAAAGGTGAAGTCCGAATAATAGCTGGAGCGTTTGCCGTGGCCGCGCTGGGCATACATCATCACGGCATCGATGTTGAAGGGATCACGTTTCCACTTGAACCACGGACCCTTGGCACGACCTGCCTGATAGATGCTGTCCTTGCGCTTGATCATGACGCCTTCAATGACGGGATCGGGCGGCGCTTTTCGCAGGGTTTCCAGCTCATCCCAGTTGTCGAAGGGCACCAGCGGCGACAGATCGAACCTGTCATGCGGGGCGTTTTCGATGAGATGGGTCAGCTTTTCCCGGCGCTTGAGAAAAACCTCGCCGCGAATATCGTCATCGCCCTCGAACAGAAGGTCGTAGGCGCGGATGAAGGCGGGGTATTCCTCCAGCATTTTGCCCGTCACTGTCTTGCGGTTCAGGCGCTGTTGCAGATCCGAAAAAGTGCGGGTGGAATTGTTGGAACGGGCGGTGCCGCCGATCAGCAGTTCACCATCGATGACGCCTTCGAAATTGATTCTGTCGAGAACGTCTGGAAAGGCGCCGGAAATATCATCGCCTGAACGGGAATAGAGCTTTCTGGTCTCGCCGGAGCGCGACAGCTGCACACGAATGCCATCCCATTTCCACTCGGCAACGAAGTCCTTGGGATCGAGGTTTTGCAGATCGTTATCGCCGACGGGCGTCGACAGCATGACCGAATGAAAAATCGCAGGCGTTGCAAGCACCGGGCGCTCGGCCTTGCCCTCCAGCCATGCGAAAAGCGGCTCATAGGGCGGGGTCAGGCCGTGCCACAGTGTTTCGATTTCAGTGATATCCCTGCCGCCAAAATCCGCCAGAGCCTGCCGGGCAAGCCGCGCTGACACGCCAATGCGCAGGCCACCGGTGACGAGTTTCAGAAACGCAAAACGCGACGACGTTTCCAGCCGATCCAAGAGATCGCGCACCGCTGAGCGAACCTCTGTGCGGCCCAGCGAATTCATCAGATCGACAATTTCGCCAAGGCCGGGGTCTTGGATGTCCGGCGGGTTGATATTCTGACTGGTATCCCAGACAAGAGAGATCGTCTCGGCCAGATCGCCAACATAATCATAGGAATAGTGAAACAGCACATCGTCCATCCGCTCCAGCACCAATTCGCGCAGCATGGCGGGCTTGATGCTTTTCAGGTCCAGCGTGCCTGCAATGGCGGCAAGGCCATAGCCCCGGTCGGGGTCGGGGGTGTCGCGGAAGTAGTCGGTCAGCAGTTTGAGTTTGCCGTTGCGGGAGGGTGTTAGGACGAGGCGGTCTAGGAGGGTTGCGAAGGATTTCATGGGTGGGGATGCTCCCTGCGTTGGGGAACTGCGGGTGGGACACCCCCCTCTGTCCTGCCGGACATCTCCCCCTCAAGGGGGGAGATAGACTCGTGGTTGGCTCTCGCCCATATCGAAGGCTGCGTATGAAGTGGGGAGCACGCGTCTGGCCGATCTCCCCCCTTGAGGGGGAGATGTCCGGCAGGACAGAGGGGGGTAAGCCGCAAACTCCGCACCATCAATCCCCTTCATCCTCATAGCCCACCAGATGCAGCGGCCGTGCCGGAATGCCCTGCAGCTCGCACCAGCGCACCAGCGCCTCCTCGCGGCCATGGGTTACCCAGACCTGAGACGGCGCGACTTCCTTGATGGTCTCCAACAATTCCGGCCAGTCACAATGGTCGGAGATAACAAGCGGTAGTTCCACGCCGCCCTGTTTGGCGCGCTGGCGCACCATCATCCAGCCGGAGGCGAAGGAGATCAGCGGTTCGTTGAAGCGACGCGCCCATTTTTCCTGAAAAGCGGAGGGCGGGCCGACGACGATGGCGCCTTTGAACTGGGCGGGGTTGCTTTTTTCCAGCGTCGCGGGGCGAAGGTCGCCGAGGTCGATTCCTTGCGACACATAGTAGTCGCAGAGCTTGACCAGCGCCCCGTGAATATAGACGGGCTCACGGTAGCCGTTGTCACGCAGCAGACGCAGCACGCGCTGCGCCTTACCAAGCGAGTAGGCACCGACCAGATGGGTGCGTTCGGGGAACTGCTTGATGGAGGTCAGCAGCTTGGCGATTTCGCGGCTGGGTTTTGGGTGGTGGAAAACAGGCAGGCCGAAGGTGGCTTCGGTAATGAAGACATCGCATTTCACCGGCTCGAAAGGCGCGCAGGTGGGATCGACACCGCGCTTGTAATCGCCGGATGCGACGATGCGTGTGCCGCCATGTTCGATGGAAATCTGTGCTGAACCGAGAACGTGACCTGCGGGATAAAAGCCAACCGTGACGCCGTTGATCTCCACCGTCTCGCCAAAACCGACGGCCTGTTCGCTGCCGGTGAAATCCTCGCCGTAGCGGATGCGCATGATATCCAGCGTCTGGCGGGTGGCGAGAACCTTCTCATGCCCTGCGCGGGCGTGGTCGGAATGGCCGTGGGTAATCAGCGCCCGTGGCACCGGGCGCACGGGATCGACATAGAAATCGCCGACGGAGCAATAGAGCCCCTTAGGCGTGGGATAGAGCAATTTCTCTGGTTTCATAAGCGCTATCGATTGCGGCGTGGATGGAAGAAACGTTTGTCAAAGCAACACGTTCCTCCCGCCACAACTTTTCAGCGCCTGGCCTTATTCCACTGCCGCAACCGGCTTTTCGACGACTGCTGCGGGCAGTCTGACGTTCTTCAAGGCAAGTGCTGCAACGAGGCCGATGACTGCGGTGACTGCCGCTGCGTAAAACAGAGGCGTGAAGGCCCCGGCATAGAGATTGGCGACAGCGCTTTGCGATGCGGCAGGCAGTTCTGCCAGCATCTTGGGTGTCAATTCCTGTATCTTGCCGACGCCGGGAATATCCACACCGACGCCCTTGAGATTGGCTGAAATGATCGCGCCATAGATCGAGATCGCAATCGCCGCCCCACCCATGCGCGTCAGCGAGACCGCGCCGCTGGCTGCACCGATATCTGCCTTCGGCGCCGAATTCTGCACGCCGATGATGGGTGCCTGCTGTCCAAGGCCAACACCGAGCCCCTGTGCGAACAGGATGATGGCAATGACGAAGAGCGGCGTTCCCGCATGCATTTGCGAGAGCGACAGCATGGCCAACACTGCGATGGACAGGCTGATGACGGAGAATATCTTGTAGCTGCCCGTTTTGGAAATCAGCCGCCCCGCCGTGAGCGACCCCATAACGATACCGCCGGTGACGGCTATGAAGAACAGGCCGGCTGACGACGGAGAAAGGCCCGTCGTCGTTTGCAGGAACAGCGCGTAGTAGTTGACCATGCCGATGCCAAGACCGCCGCTGACCAACGAAATGATCATGAACAGCGGAAAGGTGCTGTCCTTGAACAGCCGCAGCGGCACGACAGGTTCCGGCGCACGGCGCTCCACCTGCACCCACAAATAGGCTGTGATGGCCGCAAAGGCGACGATGCAGAGGCTCTTCCAGGCGAAGATCGAACCGAAGAGCTGCGAACTATCGGCCCACAGCACGACGCTGGAAATTGTCAGCGCCAGAAGGATCGCACCGAGATAATCGATCTTGGGCTGCCGTTCCGGGCGACGATAGGGCAGAAGGAAAGCAAGCCCCGTCAGCACGATGATGCCGATGGGCAGGTTGATGAGGAAGATCGAGCGCCAACCGAAGAGATCGCTCATCGTGCCGCCGAGGATTGGCCCGACGCTGCCCGATGCCATGATGACGAGGCTGGAATAGCTTTGGTAACGTGCCCTCTCCCGTGCCTCGAACAGATCGGCATTGACGGAAAAGATCGACACCATGATACCACCGCCGCCGAGGCCTTGCAGTACACGCGCGGCAATCAGCGAATCCATCGACCATGCCAGACCGCAGGCGAGCGAGCCCAGCGTAAAGATGACGATGGCGGCCATCATGACGTATTTGCGCCCGAAGAGATCGCCCAGCTTGCCATAGACAGGCATGACGGCGCTGGTTGCCAAGAGATAGGCAGAGCCGATCCAGCCAAAGCGTTCCAGCGCACCGAACTCACCCACGATCGTCGGCAGGGCCGTCGATACGATCTGGTTGTCGAGCGTCGCCATGAACATGGCAAACATCAGAAAGAAGAAAACAACAAGCCTGCGACGGCGATCCGCGACGAGGGGCGCCACAGGCGTAACGGACATATCCATGGGAGGGTCTCACGCTTGATGGAGAATTTATGTGCCTTTCGCACATATATGTCAATGGCACATTTCTGTGTCTGTGTTATATTGCGTGAAATTATCGGGGAATCGCAGATATGAACGAGCACGCATCACTGTCGAAAGAGTGTGAAAACACCGATCGCGATGACGTGCTGGATATCAGCCACACCATGACACGTATGCGGCTGATGATTGGGCGGCGTGTGATTGGCCGCATGGCCATTGCCAAGCTGGCACCGGGGTTGGAGCTTTCGCATATCGATGTGCTCGATATCGTCAACCGCGCCGAAGGCTCGGCCACCGTGGGTGCCATTGCAGATGCCATGCGTCTCGACCCTTCGCGCGGCAGCCGCGTGGTGGCGGAAATGGTGAGCAGAGGTCTGTTGAAACGGGAAGCGTCACAGGAAGACGGACGCCGCAGCGTCATCGACATCACACCACTCGGCCACAGCATTCTGGCGGAAATGCGCAGCGCCAAGATCAGCATCATCCGCGAAGTCGTCAGCGACTGGCCAGAGCAGGACGTGGCGGATTTCGCGCGGCTGTTCGACCGGTTTATCGGTCGGTTCGAAAAGCGCCTCGCACCGGATGCCCTGGCTCTGACGGTAAAAGCGGTGGAAAGCCGTTAAGCGGGAGAAACTTCACGCAATATTCAGAACGCCGACGCTTTCCGACTTTGCGCCGCCCGCAGAACTCTGACTGGCCCATCCCGCCGCGCCGCATCCGGCTTCACATGGTGACCGCGCTTAGTCCTCCAGCTTTCCATCTGCCGGACAGATAGCAGCAGCACGATAGCCGCGCCCGCATAAACCGGCGTCGAGATTGCATCGAAAATGGTATCGGTATTTGTCATAGAAACCTCCATCGGTTGATGGAGGCAGATTAGAACAGGCCGGGAGCGCTCGATTTGCGCAAGATCAAATCCGCGCAGCGCGGCGCAAACCCCGGTTATTTCGAGAATAGATTAAATCATTTAATTTCAGTAACTTACGCTATTTCTCTGAATATTGAGGCAATGTGCCGCAGGCGTCAGATGCCATCGCCAAACGTCTGCTCGAAGACCCGCACACTGTTGCGGCCCTGCTTCTTGGCCTCGTACATGGCAGCATCTGCCTTGGCCAGAAGGGCTTCCGGCGTTTCACCATCACCGGGGTAGAAGGCCGTGCCGGAGGAACAGGTAACGCTGATTGAACCGCTTTCCAGCGCAATCGGCTCTGCCGCGCGCTGACGAATGGCTTCCAGCCGCCGCAAGATGCCGGGCTCGTCATGTTTGGGGTTGCTGAAGATGATGGCGAACTCATCGCCACCCAACCGCACGGCAATGTCGGACGCGCGAATGCAGCTGGTGATCCGCTCTGCCAGGCTGCGCAGAACCTCATCCCCCACGGCATGGCCGTGGACATCGTTGATCTGCTTGAAATTGTCGAGATCGATATAGGTGATGGCCACCAGCCGGTCTTCGCGTCTGGCCTCATGAATGGCGCGGCGGAACTGGCTCCAGAACAGGTTTCTGTTGGAAAGCCCCGTCAGCGGATCGTGGTGCGCCATGAAATTCACGCGCTCTTCCGCGCGGCGGCGGTCGATGGCGATACCGGCGATGTTGGTCGCCATATCGATGATTTCTTTTTCGATATCGGTCGGCATGCGCACCGTGCCGGAATACAGCGCGAAGGTGCCCAGCAACACGCCGCCATTGCCCATGATCGGCGTGGACCAACAGGAACGAAGATTATGACGCATGACGACATCGACGGATTCCGCCCAGCGCGGGTCCTGAAACGTATCGCTGACATAGACGGCTTCGCGGTGCCACGCCGCCGCCCCGCACGAGCCGATGCCCGGACCAATTTCGACGCCGTTGATCAGCGACGTGTAGCTATCGGGAAGAGAGGGAGCAGCACCATTCCATAGCCGGTTCTGCTCCAGCAGCAGAATAGAGCCGGTGAGATTGTGCAGCATGTTCTCCACCGTCTTGACCACGGCTTCCAGTATGGACGTCAACGGCTGGCCGTGTACGATCATTTCCAGAAGTGCTGCATGACTGTGGCGAAGCGTTTCCTGCCATTTGGCGGCAGTGATATCGCGGGAAATACCGGCAAGACCAACGATCTCGCCCTTGTCGTCGCGAATAGGAATGCGCGTGCCGGAGTACCAGCGGACATGGCCGTCCATCGCCACACGTTCTTCGGCCTCATAAAGACCCTCGCCCGTGGTCATGATGTTACGATCCATCACGTCGATCCGGCGTGCGACATCGGGTGGTGCCATGTCATAAATGGTAAGGCGGCGTCCCTGCATGAAATCAGCGGGACGCCCAAGACAGGCGAGCGCTGCCGCATTCATATACGTATAGTAACCATCTATGTCTTTGAGAAAGACCATTTCAGGAATATTGTTGAGCAGATAGGCCAGCCGTGCATCCGCAAGGCCGTTCGTCAGAAAATCCGTTGCCAATGCTTGCATGCCAAACGAACGAGCGCCATTTTCTTCACGCATCGCGCAACAACCCCTACCGAACCCAGTCTTTCCTGTTTGCAATTGCTCTTGCGACTGAATGCCATACTTCACGGTAACAGCTCAGCTTGCACGACCATGGAGCAAAAATACTTATGCCCCATTAAAATGAGTCGTAACACTGTCTGTAACGGGAAATATATTTATGCGTGAACAATATTGGTGCAATATAGCCGCAGATAGCTCTAATTCGATTTAAATGCAATCGAAAGATGCACAGGGGCTTCCAAAAAAATCGGCTATCCCATCACTATTCCGACTTCCGTTTTCCAAGCGGCAGCAATAGGTTGCCCTCCAGCAATCGAAGGGGATCTGGAATGCTGACGATTTATGGGGTTTATCGCTCTCGCGCCACGCGCACACTTTGGCTGGCGGGAGAACTCGGGCTGGAGTTCCGCCATGTGCCTGTCATTCAGGCCAGACGCGTGACTGATCCGCTGGCGGCAGGCGCTCCGCTTAACACGCTGACGCCGTCCTTTCTGGCGATCAACCCCATGGGCACCATTCCCTGCATCGAAGATGACGGCATGGTTCTCTACGAATCCATGGCGATCAACATGTATCTCGCCCGCAAGCATGGCACGGCGCTTGCGCCTGCCGATCTTTCCGAAGACGCGCTGATGATGCAGTGGTCGTTCTTTGCCGCGACCGAAATCGAAACCAATGCGCTGAAGATTTCCTCCACCGTGGCCGAGGGGCTGGCAGGCACCGATGCCGGCCAAGCCGTGATCGAGGTTGCGGCCCGCATGCTGCGCCGTCCGTTCAAGGTCCTGGAGCAGCATCTGTCCGGCAATGACTATCTGGTCGGTAACCGTTTCAGCGTCGCAGACATAAACGCCGCTGAAGTCGTGCGTTACGCCCAGGCGCACGTGCCCTTGTTCGACGCCAATCCGGCTGTCCGGGCCTGGCTGGAACGCTGCCAGTCCCGCCCGGCCTTCAAGGCCATGTGGAGCGCCCGCGACAGCGAAGCGGCGTAATCACAGCGCTGACGTCACCCTGATATCGCCGACATGGATGCCGTTCCAGTTCTTCATGGAACGGTTTGCCATGCCCAACAGCGCCTGCTGCCGGGCGCTGTCCTTTTCGGAATAGCGGGCCAGAAGCGCGGCAATCATCGCTTCGGCAGCGCGCGTGGTGCCGTCTTCGCATTTCACCGCCATGGCGATGCCCTGTTCCGGCAGGACCGCGACGAACACGCCTTCTGCACCCGTTTTGGCAAATATCTGGCCGGGCGCGAGTTCCATCAGCCGCGTGCAGGTGCGGCCCGTTCCGGCCACGTAAAAGGGCTCCGCCATGCAGGCATCGATCAGGCGGCGGGAGGCTTTGGCCCGGCCTGCCTCAAGCCCCTGCCCTGTCGCCATCTTCGCAAAGCCATGCGCCAGGTTTTTCAGCGGCACAGCGTAATTGGGAATGGAGCAGCCATCCGTGCCGCAATTATCATGACCAAGCGCCGTGCCCGTTAGGCTGTCCATCGTCGCGCGAATGTCCCGCTGCAGCGGGTGGTCGTAGCCGACATAGCCCTTCGGGTCAGTGCCCGTGTGGACACAGGTGCAGACGAAGCCAGAATGCTTGCCGGAGCAGTTGTTGTGCAGGGCCGTCGGCTTGTCCAGAGTTCGGGCCTGATGGATGATGGTCTTCTGGTCGGATGACCAATGCGCGCCGCATTCCAGCGTCTCGACATCCCTGCCCGCCTTGGCCAGCATCGCGGCGGCGAGTTGCACATGCGCATCTTCGCCAGAATGCGAGGAGCAGGCGAGCGCCAGTTCCCGGTTGCCAAAGCCGTAAGCATCCGCAGCCCCGCTTTCCATCAGCGGCAGCGCCTGCATGGCCTTGCAGGCGGAGCGTGGAAACACGCCGCTTTCAATATCTCCAGCGGAAAACACGACCGCGCCATCCCCATCGACCACCACGGCCATGCCACGATGGCGGCTTTCGACAAGATTTCCTCTGGTGACTTCGACGGTAACGGGGTTGTGCATGGGGCGGCCTCAAAAAATACGAAATTGAGACTGTTCTATCCAACTTCTCTTATCGATGCACGAGGCCCACAGTTGAAACTTGCCAAACGTTTGCTGCTTGCCATTCTTATCATCTACCTGCTGCCCGCGCTGGCTTCGGCTGGCCTGTGGGTCATGAAAGAGCACCCGACCGGCTATCGCAACGCGCGCTGGTCTTCCGCAGGTATTCTGCCTGAAGCACCGGCGGACAAGCCAGCGGCGATCTATGTCTATTCCGCCATGACCGGAGGCTTCAAGGGCTCGATTGCCAGCCACGCCTGGATCGTGATGAAGGAGAAAGGTGCCGACAGCTATGAGCGCTACGACAAGGTCGGCTGGGGCACGCCCATCCGCCGTAACGCCTATGCTCCGGACGCCTATTGGTATTCCAACATGCCGCGCCTTGTGGTGGAGCTACACGGCGAAGAAGCCGAAAAGCTGATCCCCAAAATGCAAAAAGCCATTGCCGATTACCCCTATGGCAAGGCAGGCGGTTATCGCATCTATCCCGGTCCCAACTCCAACACCTTCGTGGCCCATGTGCTGCGTAGCGTGCCGGAACTGGGCGTCGTGCTGCCGCCAGATGCTGTGGGTCGCGATTATCTGCCCAACGGCGAATTCATTCATGTTGCCGATGACTGGAAGGATATCAGCCTTTCGCTGGGCGGCTTCTTCGGCGTGTCCGCTGGTCAGCGCAGTGGTTTGGAAGTCAATTTCCTCGGACTGGTTGCCGGGATCGACGTGATGAACCCCGGCATCAAAATTCCGGGGCTGGGTTATTTCGGTACGGGCTCACGGCTGGGTGTGTGATCATCGCCGCTGCGGTGAGCGCGCTTGGCGCGAATGCCCTGCGCGATGAAGACCCGGGACAGGCCGTGATAGAGCGGCTCTGCCGAAATCATGCGCGACGTTATATAGCCCAGCATGGACGCCGCCATGATGGGAATGACGGCTTCGTGGTTACCGGTCATTTCCAGAATGATGACGAAAGCCGTCATTGGCGCCTGGACGACGCCGGCAAAATATCCCGCCATGCCAAGGATTGCGCCGAGCCCGATGCTTGTGCCGAGAATGGACGACACCGTGCTGCCGAAACCGGCACCGACCGAAAGCGATGGCGCAAAAATACCGCCGGGAATGCCGGACATCATGGAAAGAAAGGTGGAAGCCAGTTTCTCGATGAAGAAGAATGTCGGCGCTGCCTGACCTTCGATGGCGGACCGCGCCTGTTCATAGCCCGTGCCGAAGGTCGCGCCACCCGTTGCCACACCGATGATGGCGGAGGCCAGACCACAACCGGCGGCCACGATCAGCATACGTTTCAGCGGTACGCTATGGCTCCAGCGGCGAATGCGCTGCGACGCTTTGAGCGCACCGGCACTGAACAGCGCGCCGAACACACCGCCGCCAATGCCGCAGATCAGCACCAGCCCCCAATCCGCCGCCGTCTGCGCCAAGACGTTGCTCGTTCCGAAATAGGTGTAGGTTCCGACTAGTCCCAGCGATGCGAGACCCGACAGAATAACGGCGGTCAGCACCAGACCGTTGGAGCGCGACTCATAAGTCCGGCTCATTTCCTCAATGGCGAAGACGATACCGGCCAGCGGCGTGTTGAAGGCAGCGGCGATGCCTGCGGCAGAACCGGCCAGAATCAGGCCCCGCGCCTGCGCCATGCCGCCAATCCGTGCCGCCTGAAGCATGATCGACGCGCCCACCTGTACCGTCGGCCCCTCACGCCCGATGGACGCTCCCGACAGCAGCCCGGCAATGGTCAACACGATCTTGCCCACCGCCAGTTTTAGTGAGAGCAACCGTGAGCGATCTTCATCATCATGAAAGTGCCGTGCCGCAATGGCCTGCGGAATGCCGCTGCCGCCGGAATTGGGAAACACGGTAATGGCCAGCCACGCGCAAAGCGCAAAGCCGAGTGGCGTGATAATGAGCGGCAGAAGAAAGGCCCACTCCCCCGACGAGGTGACGGAAAAGAACAGATGCTGCGCCCAGTCTGCCATTTTCGCGAAAGCGACGCTGATGACCCCGACAGCCAGAGCGCCGGTCCAGAACACCGCACGCGGCTTCCATATCCGCCACGAACCCCACATGACGCGGGAGCGGCGAAACATTTTCATTTTCTTGTATTTGGAAGGCATGGCAACTTTTCTGTCGTCCGGGGAAGGCCTCAGTTATCGACCTGCGACGCTGGGATTGCAACCTCGTCTTTGACAATTGCCATGGAATGGAGCAGGATCGCGCATCGCAATTGCAATGCAGGACGTTGCCCATGAGCCGACCCTTAAAAACTGCCACACTGCCTTCTCTACGCGTTGAGCCGGAATTTCGCGACAAGGCGGAAAGCGTTTTGAAGGACGGCGAAACGCTTTCCGCATTCATGGAAGCGGCGGTTCGCAAACAGGTGGAAATTCGCAAATCGCAGGCGGAGTTTATCGCGCGTGGGATTGCATCGTTGGAAGAATCACAACGGACGGGAATTTATTATTCGGCAGATGAAGTTCATGCGGAGCTGCGGGCAATGCTTGCGGCTAAAAAGGCAGAGCTTGGCCGTTGAGTTTCAATCTTCGATATACGATTTCCGCCAGAGACGACATTACGCGGCTCTATCAATTTCTTCTGGAAAAGGATTTCCCCACCGCGGAAAAAGCCCTCGATAAGATCATCAGCACTATAGAAAACCTCAAGGAGTTTCCTTTCGCGACGCGTAAAACCATTGGTGACAACGGACGGCGTAGAGAGCTTCTGATACCCTTTGGTTCATCAGGCTATATTGCCCTTATCGAAATCGAGGACGCAGAAACCGTCTCTATCCTCGCCATCCGCCACCAGCGCGAAGACGACTACCACTGATCCTCAGCGGTCACTCACCGCTGCGCGCGGGTTGACCCACGGCTCCTGATTGGAGCGCGGCAGCGGCTGTCTGCCCAGAATATGGTCCGACGCCTTCTCGCCCGTCATGATCGAGGGGCCGTTGAGGTTGCCGTAGGTGACGTGCGGGAAGATCGAACTGTCTGCGACGCGTAAGCCGTCCACGCCGATGACACGGCATTCGGGATCGACCACCGCCATCGGGTCGTTGCGGTCACCCATCTTGCAGGTGCCGCAGGGGTGATAGGCGCTTTCCAGATGCTCCCGCAGGAATGCGTCGATGTCTTCATCCGATTGAACACTCTCGCCCGGTTGGATTTCGGGGCCACGATAATCATCGAATGCCTTCTGGCTGAAGATTTCCCGCGTCAGGCGGACGCAGTGGCGGAACTTTTCCCAGTCTTCGGCGTGGCTCATATAGTTGAAGCGGATGACCGGATCGTCCTTCGGATCGGACGAGCGCAGCGTGACATTGCCGCGCGATTTCGACAGGTTGAAACCGACATGGACCTGAAAACCATGGCTTTTCGCGGCCGCCTTGCCATCATAGGAAATGGCGACGGGAAGGAAGTGGAACTGGATATCCGGCTGCTTCAGGCCCGGCTCAGACCGCAAGAAGGCGCAAGCCTCGAACTGGTTGGAAGCACCCAGCCCGCCCTTCGTCACCAGCCACTGCGCACCGGCAACGCCCTGCCAGAACCAAGGCAGCCATGAATAAAGCGAAACTGGCTTGGTGGAGACCTGCTGGAAATAGAACTCCATATGGTCCTGAAGGTTGGCACCGACGCCGGGGCGATCCGCTATCACCTCGATGCCCATGTCCTGCAAATGCTGGGCTGGACCGATGCCCGAGAGCATCAGCAGCTTGGGAGAATTGAAAGACGACGCCGAGACGATGACCTCACGGTTGGCGCGGATGGTTTCCACTCCGCCCCGCCGCTCGATCTCGACACCCATGGCCCGGCCGTTTTCGATGACGATCTTGCGCGCGAATCCATGCACCAGAGAGACGTTCGGTCGTTTCAACGCTGGCCGCAGATAGGCATTGGCAGCGGACCAGCGGCGACCGTTGTGGATTGTCTGCTCCATCAGGCCGAAGCCCTCCTGCTTGGAGCCGTTATAGTCATCCGTCAGCTCGAAACCGGCCTGCGATCCGGCTTTGACGAAGGCGTGGAACAGCGGATTTGTGACCGGTCCGCGCTGAACATGCAGCGGCCCATCCGTTCCGCGCCAGCCCTCTTCCCCGCCGTGACTGGTTTCCATGCGCTTGTAATAGGGCAGCACATCGGCATAAGCCCAGCCCTGCGCGCCAAGCTCTTCCCAGCGATTGAAATCCTCCGCATGGCCGCGAACGTAAACGAGCCCATTGATGGAAGACGACCCGCCAATGACCTTACCGCGCGGCGCGGTGATGCGGCGATTGTTGAGGTTTGGCTCCGGTTCCGAGTGATAACCCCAATTGTAGCGCTTCATGCTCATCGGCCAGGCTAGGGCAGCAGGCATCTGGATGAAGGGCCCGAAATCGGAGCCACCGGCCTCGATGACAATAACGGAATATTTGCCGTCTTCCGACAGGCGGTAAGCCATGGCAGAGCCGGCGGAACCCGAACCGACGATGACGAAATCTGCTTGCTGCATTGTGGTTGCTCTTTGCTGTGGCCACCTCGTCCTTCGAGGCCCGTTTCACGGGCACCTCAGGATGAGGTGGAGAGAGGTTGTGCATTTATTTCGTTGACGAGCGTGCGCTGCTGAAGGGTGCCTGAGGGCAAACGCTTGTTCTCATCCTCATCCTGAGGTGCCCTTGAAACGAGCCTCGAAAAATGAGGTGGAGAGACGTTGCATTGTCTGGTTGAAAACATGCGTTGCTGTGGAGTGACGGAGGACGAAACGCTTGCTCTCATCCTCATCCTGAGGCGCCCGTGAAACGGGCCTCGAAAAATGAGGTGGAGAGACGTTGCATTGTCTGGTTGAAAACATGCGTTGCTGTGGAGTGACGGAGACCGAGACGCTTGCTCTCATCCTCATCCTGAGGTGCCTGTGAAACAGGCCTCGAGGGACGAGGATGAGCCACTGATCCCGATACTCCCTTAGCAGGGGAGCGCACGGATTTAGTAAGGCGCCTCGACCTTCCCCGTCGCCACATAAACTGTCTTCAACTCACTATAATGATTGAGCGCCGCCGCCGAATTCTCCCGCCCGAAGCCGGACTGTTTCGACCCACCAAACGGCATCTCCACCGGGCACAAATTATACGTGTTGATCCACAGCGTCCCCGCCTCCAACTGATCCACCACGCGGTGCGCGCGGTTGATGTCGGCGGTGAACACGCCGCCCGCGAGGCCGAATTCGGTGGCGTTGGCGCGGGCGATGACTTCGTCTTCGTGATCGAAATCCAGCACGCACATAACAGGCCCGAAGATTTCCTCGCGGGCGATGGTCATGGTGTCGGTTACGTCGGCAAACACGGTCGGCTGCACATAGGCACCCTCACCCGCAACATGGTTGGGAATGCCGCCGCCGGTGATGAGCGTCGCACCTTCGGCTTTGCCCTTTTCGATATAGGCCAGAACCTTTTCCTGCTGTGCTTTGGACACCAGCGGGCCGATCTGGGTTGCCTCATCCATGGGATCGCCGATCACCATCGCATCGGTGCGGGCCTTGAGGTTTTCGAGGAAGCGCTGCTTTGCGCCGCGCTGGACGAAAACGCGGGTGCCGTTGGAGCAGACCTGACCGGAAGAGTAGAAATTGCCCAGCATCGCGCCGCCGACAGCACTTTCGATGTCGGCGTCATCGAAAACGATCAGCGGAGACTTGCCGCCGAGTTCCATGGTGACGTGTTTCAGATGACCGGCAGCAGCAGCGGCCACCTTGCGGCCCGTGGGCACGGAACCGGTGAGCGAGACCTTCGCCACATCCGGGTGCTCCACCAGCAGCGGGCCAGTCGTACGGTCGCCCTGAATGACGTTAAACAGCCCTTTAGGCAGACCTGCCTCAATGAGAATTTCCGCAATCTTCAAGGCACCAAGCGGCGTGTTTTCCGATGGTTTGAAAACCATGGCGTTGCCAGCGACCAGCGCGGGGGCAGCCTTCCAGCAGGCGATCTGCTGCGGATAGTTCCACGCCCCGATGCCGACGCAGACACCCAACGGCACGCGCTTGGTATAAGCAAAATCGCCGCCGAGCGGAATGTAATCGCCGTTCAGAGCCGAGGGTGCGATGCCGCCGAAGAATTCGAACGCGTCCGCGCCAGAGGTGGAATCGGCGACGATTGTTTCCTGAATCGGCTTGCCCGTGTCCAGCGTCTCCAGTTCCGACAAAGCACGGTTGCGCTCGCGGATGAGATCGGCGGCGCGACGAAGAATTCGACCCCGCGCAGTCGGGCTCATCGCCGCCCATTCCTTCTGCGCCTTTTTGGCGGAGGCAATGGCGCGCTCTACGATGGCTGGCGTGGCGGCGTGAAGCCTTGCGACGACTTCGCCGGTGGCGGGATAAATGCTTTCGAAGACCGTGCCTTGAGTATCTTCGACGTAATCGCCATCGATGAAATGGGAGGCTTTCGGCTGGGCTTTCAATGTCATCTAAAGGTCCTCAGAGAATACGAATGGACGGCTTGCCTTCCAGAGAAGGCGCGTCAGAAAAGGGTTTGAGCTGGGTGTCGAAATAGTTCTCCACCAGCGCAGGCGCGGCGGAAAGGCCGAGCGGTGCGGCCTGAAGGCTGTGGCGGATGTAGAGCCCGTCTATCAGCGCGGCGGCCCCTTCGGCGATGCGGGCGGCATCATCCGGTGGGCAGAGGCGGTTGAGGCTATCCATGATGTTGGAGCGCAGGCGGCGGGTATAGGTCACCAGCAGGCGGCGCATTTCTTCGGAGCGCTGCGCCTCCACATAAAAGGCCAGCCATGCGGCCACGGTTTCATTGGTGAACTGATCGCTCTGGAACGACACGCGGACAATGGCGCTCAGCCGCGCCCGCGGGCCAGAGGCCTGGCTCAGCGCGGCAATCGCATCACGGCGAAGGGCGCGCAGCAGGCTGCGGATGGTTTCCAGAAGAAGCTGCTGCTTGCTGCCGAAATAATGATGCGCCAGTGCCGCCGACACCCCCGCCTCGCGAGCGATATCAGACATGGTCACATTCAGCGAACCGGTCTGGCCAATGGCCCGCAATGCGGCATCCATCAGCGCCTTTTTGCGCAGCGGCTCCATTCCAAGCTTCGGCATTGGCATTCTCCTTTACAGGCAATTTATTATTGATTGACTGATCAATCAATAATAAATGCGACACGCAATCGTGTGACTTGCGTCATATCAAACATGCCGGAAAACTTTGCCCGCTCGCCCAAATGTGCTAGGATCGCGCCAACTGGCAAATGAAAGGTCGCAGGCATGACCGATTGCATTCGCTTGAAAAGCCTTCAGCGTCCACTAGCGCAGCTGCATGTCTGCGCCGTGACAGGTAGCCCGGCGGTTTTTGCCGCCTCTTCCCATTTTCATAAAACGACGTTTCCTTCGGAACCGCAAACGAAGGTGGGCGTTCCTTCGGGCGCGCATGACAGATGTGCTAATATAATAATCACTTAAGTCTGCTCACAACTGGCCGGGAGCGGATGCATAAATGGCCAAGGACGGTTCAGCTTCGACATGATTGTCAGGGACAAGAACCGCCATGATAGGGAGAGACATGATGCCAATGGTGACTGTATCCATTTCCCCAGAGCAGGCCGCGAAGATGCGCGAAGCGGTGAATAGTGGGGATTACGCTTCGGGAAGTGAAGTTGTGCGCGCAGCCCTTCGCCTGTGGGTGGAAACTGCTGGCCGCGACGACACTACCAAGGGTGGCACGGATGCACATGTAAGCGGTGAGCATCTCAATGTAGCCGAACTTTATGCTGCGCATTCTCTCAAACGGCGTCACGCCTGAGCTATTAGGGCTTCTGCATGAGAGCTATTTTAGTGCGTCGCGGTTGTGTCATAAAAACTTCAAGAAAGCTTCATCTGTCAGAAAGCTTTTGTTGAGGAGTTTCGAGCATTCTCCCACCCAAAAAGTGCCTTTAAAAATGGGCGCAATGGTGGAGAAAATTCATGCAGTCGACGGCGATCGACCCTGACGTCATACGGCGATTTGCAACCGGGCAAATGGCTTCCATGGCGAAACTCGTTCTTGAAACGGCTTTTCAGCCGATTGTCGAAGCCACGACAGGCACTGTTTTCGGATACGAATCCCTGATGCGCGGTTTCGACCGCATCGGTTTTTCCAGCCCGCTGGACCTTCTGGACCACATCGAAGCCGATGGCCAGCTGGTTGCCGTAGAGCAGATGCTGGCAGGCCGGGCGCTGGCCAAATTCTCCACCCTGCCGGAATTTTCCTCCGCCACGCTGTTTCTCAATCTCGATGTCCGCCTCATTCCGCATGGCGATGCCATTCTGAACAAGCTCCTGGAGCATCTGGCCAAAGCCTCGATACCGCCCTCCTCAATCTGTTTCGAACTCTCCGAGCGTTTCGACAATACCAGCGTGCCGGAGTTCAGCGCACTGATTGCCCGCATGCGCAAGGAAGGCTTCAAACTGGCTATCGACGACTTCGGCGTCGGCCATGGCGAGATGAAGCTGCTGTGCGAGTTCCCGGTCGATTACCTGAAGATCGACCGCTATTTCATCGATGGCATGGACCGCAATCCGCGCAAGCGCCATCTGGTGAAGAACATCGTCAACATTGCTCACACGCTGGGTGTGCGGGTGATTGCCGAGGGCATCGAGACCGAAGCGGAGTTTCTGGCCTGCCGCGAACATGGCGTGGATCTGGTGCAGGGCTGGTTTATTTCCCGGCCCACCACTTTCGTCAGTGAATTGCAAGGCGCCTTTCCGCATCTGCAGCATCTGGGCGAGACCCGTCGCAGCAGCCAGACGCTGGATGAAATCCTCATTCGCCGCCAGATCGAGCGGCTGCCGACCGTATTTGAAAACGACACCATCGACAGCGTGTTCGAGCTGTTTCGCCGCAATCCGGCGCAGGCCTTCTTTCCGGTTCTCAACGCCAATGGCGAGCCGCGCGGCGTTATCAACGAGCATCATCTCAAGGAATACATCTACCAGCCCTTTGGCCGCGACCTGCTAAAAAACAAGGTCTATGAGCGCACCATTTCGCATTTCGTGGATGGCGCGCCAATTGTCGGGCTGGATGCGGATGCCGACCAGTTGATGAATGTCTTTGCCAATACGGGCGGCAGCGCCTGTGTGATTTTGACCGAGAATATGCGCTATATCGGCGTGGTTTCGGCTGCATCGCTCATCAAGGTCATCAATGAAAAGCAGTTGAAGCTTGCACAGGAGCAGAACCCGCTGACGGCCCTGCCCGGCAACCGGGCCATCAGCAGCTTCATCGAAGCCAGCTGCGGCGACAGCGATGACAACCGCTTCTTCTGCTATTGCGATTTCGACAATTTCAAACCCTTCAACGATAAATACGGCTTCCATGTCGGCGACCATGCCATCACGCTGTTTTCAGCACTGATGAAGCGTTATTTCTTCTCCGGCGATTGCTTCCTTGGCCATATTGGCGGCGACGATTTCTTCATCGGCGTTCGCGACTGGCAGCAGGATGAGGTGACGGAAATTCTGGAGCGTCTGCTCAGCGATTTCCACGACGACGTGGTGCAGCTTTATTCGGAAGAAGACCGGGCTGCAGGGCTGATCACTGGTCATGACCGCTTTGGCAATGAACGTGAGTTTGCGCTGCTGCGCTGCTCCATCGGCGTGCTGCAACTGCCCAGAGGCCTGCTTTTGGGTAATCCTGAGCGGATCGGGGGCGAGATCGCGGCCATCAAGAAAGCTGCCAAGGAAAGCGAATCCGGCCTCATCATCCGCAGTTCCGGCGACGCGCATTGAGAGGTCAGCGCCGCTTCATGGCCTGACTTTCGCCGTAGCGGCAAAACGCCTCCTTCCCTCCGGGCGGCATCTCGCCTAGTTTCCCTGCCATTGAAACACAATGGAGGCCCGCCATGACTTTGCCCACGACGATGCGATTTGTTGATCTGCCAAGCTTCGGTGAACCGGAAGTAATGGTCTTTGCAACGGGCGCAGTTCCCACCCCCAAGGCGGGTGAGATTCTGGTCAAGGTGGCAGCCGCGGGCATCAACAGACCCGATGTGGCGCAGCGGCAGGGCAACTATCCGGCACCAAAGGATGCAAGCCCGGTTCTGGGGCTGGAAATCTCCGGTGAAGTCGTGGCGCTGGGCGAAGGTGTTACTGAATACAGCATAGGCGACAATGTCTGTGGGCTGGCCAATGGCGGCGGTTATGCGGAATATTGCGTGGTTCCTGCGGGCCAGGCCCTGCCCTTCCCCAAGGGTTATGACGCGGTAAAGTCGGCGGCACTGCCGGAAACATTCTTCACCGTCTGGGCCAACCTGTTCCAGATGGCAGGGCTGACCGAGGGCGAAAGCGTGCTGATCCACGGCGGCACCAGTGGCATCGGCACAACCGCCATTCAGCTGGCCAAGGCGTTTGGCGCAGAGGTCTATGCCACCGCTGGCTCCAAGGAAAAATGCGATGCCTGCGTAAAGCTCGGCGCAAAGCGGGCGATCAATTACCGCGATGAGGATTTTGCCGAGGTCATCAAGGCTGAGACCGACGGCAAGGGCGTGGATGTCATCCTCGACATGATCGGCGCCTCTTATTTCGCCAAGAACCTGTCTTCGCTCGCCAAGGACGGATGTCTCTCGATCATCGCGTTTCTGGGTGGCAACATTGCCGAAAAGGTCGATCTGCGCCCCATCATGGTCAAACGCCTGACCGTCACCGGCTCCACCATGCGCCCCCGCACCGCAGACGAAAAACGCGCCATCCGCGATGAACTGGTGGCCGAAGTCTGGCCGCTATTGGAAGCAGGCAAGATCGCGCCGGTTATTCACGATGTGATCGATTTCGACCATGTGGCGGATGGGCATAAACTGATGGAAAGCAGCAGTCATATTGGGAAGATTATGATGCGGGTTTCTTGAGCAGACATGATCCGGACTGTTGTTATCATTGACAACAGTCCGCTGTGTTGTTAACAATAACAACATGGGTGCGACGTTGATAGAAAAATCCAGAAAGGTTATTGATGAAAAGACCTTTTTTGAAGTGGTGTTATGGCACTTGCCCAAGCCGGTACCCGGCAGCATCCACCCATTCAAATACCGATTGGCGCTTGTCGTGAATGGCGAGTGCATTCTTCGCTACGACAATGAGCGCGGCAAAGGAGACCATCGCCACATCGGTGGTCGTGAAGAAGCAATCATATTCACCACGCTTGAAGCGCTCTTCGACGACTTTCAAACCGACATGGAAAGGATTCTGAAATGACGAGTTTGACGATACGATTGAGCACGATGGACGACATGAAGGCGCGGTTCGCGGCGGCTGGGAAGCTTGCCCTTTCCGGCAATGCGGTAGAGGCGACACCATCCATCGAATTTTCCAGCTACGACGACCTGCATCGTATTCTGGCGCCTTTGCGACTGAGTATCGTCAGAAGCCTTGTGGGCCAAGGCCCGCTCGCCATTCGCGAAGTGGCGCGGCGTGTAGGCCGTGATGTGCAGGCGGTGCACCGGGATGTAACGACGCTGATCAATGCGGGCATTATCGACAAGCACGAAAACGGCGTCGAATTTCCGTACGACAACATTCATTTCGAGTTCGACATGAAGGCTGAAAAGGCGGCGTGAGTTTCGCCACCCCTTGCAATCCCCGCGAATCGTATTACCTTCTTCTTATGTTCAACGTAGCGAAAGGAAGGTGATCCAATGTCTAGTGAGATTTCGGTCTTGGTGCGTGACAGTGGAAAGGATTTGATTTTGACGAGGCAGCCCTCGGCTTGATCCGCCTTCCAACGGGACGTTGATAAACGTTTCCAGGTCTGTAACAACGACCAAACTCATGGAAGGGCCGCTAACCAAGCGGCCCTTTTCCTTTGTCCGCTCTCTACTTGCGGAAGATTTTCCAGCGGGTTGGGCGGAAGCGGAGTTCGTTGCCGACGGCGACCGAGGCGTCCAGCGGAACTTCGATTTCGAGATGATAGGGCTGATGGCCATTGTTGGCGATGTCGATTTCGGCGATGCGCGTACCTGCCAGACGGCGACAGGTGGTGACCTTGCCGTAGAGCGCGTCCTGCTCGCCGGTTAGCACCACATCTTCGGGGCGGAAGAACAGATCGCCCTCGCCGTCATTGGCCTCTCTGATGCCAATGTTTTCCCCCTGAAACAGCACATGACCATCGCGGATCGTCACCGGCAGGTTCGACGATTCGCCGATGAAGGAGAAGACGAAGGGTGAGTTTGGCGTGTCGTAGACATCGTCGGCGGTGCCGACCTGCTCGATCTTGCCCTGGCTCATGACGACGACGCGGTCGGCCAGCTCCAGTGCTTCTTCCTGGTCATGCGTCACGAAAACGGTGGTGTGGCCGGTGCGGTCGTGGAACTCGCGCAGCCAGCGGCGCAGTTCCTTGCGCACCTTTGCATCCAGCGCACCGAAGGGTTCATCCAGAAGCAGCACGCGCGGCTCGATGGCGACCGCGCGGGCCAGTGCCACGCGCTGACGCTGACCGCCGGAAAGCTGGTTGGGATAGCGCTTTTCCAGACCTTGGAGATGCACCATATCCAGCAGGTCGTAAACGCGCTTGCGGATTTCCGCTTTCGGTGGGCGACTGGCGGATGGGCGGACTTTCAGGCCAAAGCCGATATTATCGGCCACCGTCATATGACGGAACAGGGCGTAATGCTGGAAGACGAAGCCGACATTGCGCTCCTGCACGGAGCGGTGCGAGGCATCTTCGTCACCAAAGAAGATTTGCCCTTGCGTCGGCTGCTCCAGACCGGCGATGAGACGCAGCAGCGTCGTCTTGCCGGAGCCGGATGGGCCAAGCAGCGCGATCAACTCGCCGGAACGGATGTTCAGCGATACATCGTTCAAGGCGGGAAAGCGGTCGAACTGCTTGGTAATGCCGGAAACTTTCACTTCCATTGATATGCCCTTCAATGCTTGCCGGCGGCGTTGCCCGCGCCAAAGCGTATTTCAAGAATGGTTTTGAGAACGAGTGTGACGAGCGCAAGTCCCGCAAGCAATGTAGCCACGGCAAAGGCCGCGCCGATATTGTACTCGTTATAGAGGATTTCGACATGCAGCGGCATGGTGTTGGTTTCGCCCCTGATATGACCCGAGACCACCGAGACGGCACCGAACTCGCCCATGGCGCGGGCGTTGCAGAGAAGCACGCCGTAGAGCAGGCCCCATTTGATGTTGGGCAGCGTCACGAACCAGAAAGTCTGCCAGCCGGATGCACCCAGCGAAATGGCCGCTTCTTCATCGCCCGTGCCCTGATCCTGCATGAGCGGGATCAGCTCGCGCGCGACGAAGGGGAATGTCACGAAGATGGTGGCCAGCACGATGCCCGGCACGGCAAAGAGAATCTCGATGCCATAGCTTTTCAGCCAAGGACCTAGCACGCTGTGGGATGAAAACAGGATGACGTAGACGAGACCGGAAATGACCGGAGAGATGGAGAACGGCAGGTCGATCAGCGTGATGAGAAACGCCTTGCCCTTGAACTCGAATTTCGCGATGGACCACGCAGCGGCGATACCGAAAACGAGGTTGAGCGGCACGGCAATGGCGGCCACGAGAAGCGTGAGGCGAATGGCCGATAGCGCATCCTGCTCGACAATCGCATCCCAGAAAGAGCCGATGCCCTTTCGGAAGGCTTCGACGAAAACCGCGACCAGCGGCAGCACGAGGAACAATGCGAGGAACAGGAAGGCGAGCCCGATGAGTACGATGCGAGCGGGCAGAGCTTCGCTGGCGGGATCACGAAACGGCTTTGTGGATGGGAGGCTGCGCGCGTGATCAGGCATAACCGTACCTCTTGCGGCTCCAAGCCTGAATGAGATTGATGACGAAGAGCATGGCAAACGAGATGATCAGCATGATGGTGGCGATGCCGGTGGCTGCCGCATAATTGAACTCCTCCAGCCGGATGACGATCAGAAGCGGCGCGATTTCCGAGACATATGGAATGTTACCCGCAATGAAGATGACCGAGCCATATTCCCCGACCCCACGCGCAAAGGCCAGCGCAAAGCCGGTGAGGATGGCAGGTGTGAGGCTTGGCAGCAGAATGCGGGTGATGGTCTGGAAGCGGTTGGCACCCAACGTTGCCGCGACCTCCTCCACCTGACGGTCGATCTCTTCCATGACCGGCTGCACCGTGCGCACGACAAAGGGAAGACCGATGAAGATCAGCGCAATGACGATACCCGTCGGCGTAAAGGCGATCTTGATGCCGAAGGGTTCGAACAATTGGCCAACCCAGCCGCGATTGGAGTAAAGCGCGGTCAGCGCAATACCGGCAACGGCTGTCGGCAGCGCAAACGGCAGATCCACGATGGCATCCACGAAGCGGCGGCCCGGAAAGCGGTAACGCACCAGCACCCATGCAATGAGCACGCCGAAGATGGCATTGACGAAGGCCGCCAGAAAGGCGGTGGTGAAGGAGATGCGCAGCGCATTCAGCGTCCGGCTATCGGTCGCAATGGCGAAAAAATCCGCAAAACCAAGTTTTGCGGTGGACCAGACCAGACCGGCCAAAGGAATGAGAATGATGAGAAACAGGTAGGTGATGGTGTAACCGAGCGTCAGGCCGAACCCCGGCAAGACACTGGATTGACGCCACTTCCACTTTGCGGGCGATGGGGTTTTGCTCATCAAGGCTCCGGGTAAAATGGGGGCCATCGACAGCCACCCTCTTATGCGCCATCGACCGGCTCGGGGCCGGTCGATCTTGTCTCCGATCCGAACAAGACGCGTGGGCGACCTGTTCGGTGTGTCACATCATCCGCTTACTTTGCGGGCTTGTAAATCTGGTCGAAGATACCGCCATCACCGAAATGTTCCGGCTGCGCCTTGGCCCAACCGCCGAACTGCGGATCATCGATGGTGACGAGCTTGATGTCAGGCAGTTGCTTCAGCAAATCCTTGGAGACAACGGACGGATTAGACGGGCGGTAGAAATGCTTGGCAGCAATGTTCTGGCCTTCGTCAGAATAGAGGTATTGCAGGTAGGCTTCGGCCTGCTTGCGGGTGCCCTTGGCATCGACATTGGCGTCAACCACGGCGACCGGCGGCTCTGCCAGAATGGAGATCGGCGGAACGACGATATCGAAGGCGTCCTTGCCGAATTCTTCACCGGCCAGATAGGCTTCGTTTTCCCATGCCAGCAGCACATCACCAATCTGGCGCTGTGCAAAC
Organism: Agrobacterium vacciniicorymbosi; assembly: GCF_040427045.1. Taxonomy (NCBI): domain Bacteria; kingdom Pseudomonadati; phylum Pseudomonadota; class Alphaproteobacteria; order Hyphomicrobiales; family Rhizobiaceae; genus Agrobacterium; species Agrobacterium vacciniicorymbosi. The sequence continues at coordinate 164,256 of NZ_JBETMF010000002.1, read as the reverse complement.
GTTACCGTGGAGCCGCGTGCACCCGTATCCAGCACTGGAGCGCGCTTGTACAGTTCACCGACGTAAGCCTTGATCTTGTCCTGATCGCCCTTGTACTCTTCGTTTGCCCAGGCCCATGCGGCCAGATAGTTCCAGCGCGCACCGCCCGATGTCTTCGGGTTCGGCGTTACGATCTGGATATCGCCTTTCACGAGGTCACCCCAGTTGTGGATGCCCTTCGGGTTGCCCTTGCGGACCAGAAACACGATGGTCGATGTGTATGGCGAAGAATTGTGCGGAAGGCGGGTGCGCCAGTCTTTGTTGATCTTGCCGCCATTGGCAACGATGGCGTCGATGTCGCTCTGTAGCGCCAGTGTTACGACGTCTGCTTCCAGACCATCGATAACAGAACGAGCCTGCTTGCCGGAGCCGCCATGCGACTGCTTGATGGTGACGTCTTCACCCGTGTCGGCCTTCCACTTCTTGGCGAAGGCTTCGTTGAAGTCCTTGTAGAGTTCGCGGGTCGGGTCATAGGACACGTTGAGAAGCGTGGTCTCCGCGCGGGCCATTCCGACAGCACCGAGAGTGACTGACAGGCTGAGCGCTACGGCGCTGAGGCTGGAAAGAAGTTTCGACATCGGTATCCCTCCTAGATGCATTGCGCTTAACACTACCGGTTCAGTAGAGTTGGTCAATCAGGGCGATCACGATCGCAAAAGTGTTTCCCTTCGCTTGGCGTCAGCGGCAACAAATGCAACGCCGCATGCTGAAAATGCGCAACAAGTGCCGTGGAAACGCAGGGCTTTACGCAAAACCAGTTCGCATTTTTACCGTATTTTCGCCGCTAACGGATAAAAAAATCCGTCATCAGGGATGATTTTTCCGTGTCGCTCAAGGTTTACGCGGTCAGAAGCTCGGCCACCTCGGCACCGCTGATGGCATCTGCAATCGTCGTGTTGAAGAGAATGTTGCGCGTCACATCCGCCACCTGCGCAAAGACGTGACGGATTTCGCATTGTGTTTCGCCGTCGCAATCCTCGCAGCGCCGGTAAGCCGTCTGCGACAGGCACGGCAGCGGCGCCACCGGCCCATCGATCAGCCGAAGCACTTCGCCAAATGATATCTCGGTCGCCGGGCGCTGAAGCAGATAACCGCCCTGCTTGCCACGACGACTGGTGACGATCTCCGCGCGCTTCAGCTCCAGCAGGATCTGCTCCAGAAACTTTTTCGGGATGGCCTGGGTACGGGCAATATCGGAAATCTGCACAGGACAGTTCCCGTCGGCTCTCGCCAACGCCAGCAGCGCACGCAACGCATATTTCGCCTTTTGGGAAATCATACTAAAATTACCGAAAATATCATGAATGGGGTTGCTTTTTTCGATTAGCGCAGTTTTTATACGAACACAAATCGGGACTGATTTCGCCAGATTGGGACTCTTTTGCGCGTAACTTACGTGCAAGAGAGATATTTGCTCCCCAAGGCCATGCACAAGCATAGCCATTCCTGTCAAAAAACCCGCATTTCAGGGATTATTCGAAGCAGTAGAGTTTCGGACCCGTGAAATGACCATCAACACCCCATCGCATAGTCTTTCCAGCCATGATGTTGCATCGCTCGATGAAACGCTCGCCAGCCTTGATCTAGCCGGTCGGCTTGCCTTCGTTGCAGGGTTGGGCGGACGAGCGGTGTTCACAACGAGCCTCGGTATCGAGGATCAGGTCATAACCGCCGCAATCGGCACACATCGCCTTCCGATCGGTGTCTCGACGCTAGAAACGGGCCGTCTTTTCGCGGAAACCGTGACGCTGATCGGCGAGACGGAAGAGCGCTATGACATCACCATCAAGCGCTTTCATCCCGAGCAGGATGACATCGACGCTTATGCTGCGAAATATGGTCTGAATGGTTTTTATGACAGCGTCGAAGCCCGCCATGCCTGCTGCCACGTGCGCAAGCTTGTGCCGCTGGCAAAGGCGCTGGAAGGCGCAAGTTTCTGGATTACTGGACTTCGTCGTGGCCAGTCAGGCAACAGGGCAACGACGCCCTTTGCCGAATTCGACGCCGAGCGCAATCTGATCAAGATCAATCCGCTTGCGGATTGGGATATCGATGTGATCAAGGTGCATGTTTCGTCGGAAAACATTCCCATCAACCCCCTTCACGCCCGTGGGTATCCTTCCATCGGCTGCGAGCCGTGTACCCGCGCCATCAAGCCCGGCGAGCCAGAACGCGCCGGTCGGTGGTGGTGGGAAAATGACGAGAAGCGCGAATGCGGCCTGCACGTGGCCGAGGCAGCCCAAGCCTCCCCGCTACCATCCGCCTCACAAAGATAATTGAAATCAGTAGATTGCCGGAGTTTAAAATGTCCAATGCAGTTCCGGAAACGGAAAGCAAGAGTGTCAGCACACCAAAGCAGCCGCTTGATCCCCACATGAAAGCCCTCGAAAACGAAGCCATCCACATTTTCCGCGAAGTTGCGGCGGAATTCGACAATCCGGTGATGCTCTATTCCATCGGCAAGGATTCGTCGGTGCTGCTGCATCTTGCGCGCAAGGCGTTCTTTCCGGGCCGCATCCCCTTCCCGCTGCTTCACGTCAATACGGGCTGGAAATTCAAGGAGATGATCGAGTTTCGTGACAATATCGTCAAGGAATACGATCTCGACCTGATTTCTCACACCAACCCGCGCGGCGCGAGCGAAAACGTGACGCCGTTTACCCACGGTTCGGCGCTCTACACCGACATCATGAAGACGGAAGCGCTGCGTCAGGCGCTGGACGCTGGCAAGTTCGACGCCGCCTTTGGTGGGGCACGCCGCGATGAGGAAGCCAGCCGCGCCAAGGAGCGCATCTATTCCTTCCGCACGCCTGATCATAAATGGGACCCGCGCAACCAGCGCCCGGAATTGTGGAACATATATAATGGCATGGTTCGTCAGGGCGAAAGCGTGCGCGCCTTCCCGCTGTCCAACTGGACCGAGGTGGATATCTGGCGATACATTCAGGCCGAAAACATTCCGCTCGTTCCGCTCTATTACGCCGCCGAACGTCCATACATCGAGCGCGACGGCATGATGATTCTGGCTGAAGACGAGCGTCTGGAGCTGCTGCCCGGCGAAGTCGTTCAGCACGGCATGATCCGCTTCCGCACGCTGGGCTGCTTCCCGCTGACCGGTGCCATCAACTCCGAGGCAACCACGCTGGACGAGGTGATCTCCGAACTTGAAATCGCCACCGTTTCGGAGCGTCAGGGCCGTGCCATTGACCGCGACCAGTCCGGCTCCATGGAAAAGAAAAAGCGCGAGGGCTATTTCTGATGACACAGAACGCAAACGCACAATCCGCCACCATTCTGCCCTTCGTCGAGCCTGTGAAGGCCGTGCGCGACACACGTCCACTGCGTCTCATCACCTGCGGCAGCGTCGATGACGGCAAATCCACGCTGATCGGCCGCCTGCCTTGGGACACCAAGGCGGTGAAGGAAGATCAGGCCGCAACGCTGCACCGCGACAGCGGCAAACAGAACGATCTCGGCCTGCCCGATTTCGCACTGCTGCTGGACGGTCTTCAGGCCGAGCGCGAACAGGGCATCACCATCGATGTCGCCTATCGCTATTTCGCCACCGACAAGCGCGCCTTCATCGTGGCCGACACGCCCGGCCACGAGCAATATACCCGCAACATGGCAACCGGCGCATCGACTGCCGATCTGGCCGTGCTACTGGTCGATGCCCGCACCGGCATTCTCGAACAGACCCGCCGCCATGCGACGATTGCCGCGCTGATGGGCATTCGTCAGTTCGTGCTGGCCGTCAACAAGATCGACCTCACCAATTACGACAAGGCCGGTTTCGAGCTGATTGCCCACGACTTCCGCGAATTTGCGCTATCGCTCGGCACCAAGCAGATCACCTCTATCCCCATGTCGGCGCTGAAGGGCGAGAACGTCGTTCTCTCCGGCAAGCCCTCCATGCCGTGGTATGATGGCCCGACGCTGGCCGAAACGCTAGAACTGGCGACGGTTCGAACCACCCAGACCGGCGGTTTCCGCCTGCCTGTACAGCGCGTGTCCCGCCCGGGCGAAAGTTTCCGTGGCTATCAGGGCACGGTGGCTGGTGGCTCCGTCAAGCCGGGCGATAGCGTCGTCATCCTGCCATCTGGCATGGTGGCCAACGTCAAGCAGATCGTCACCTTCGATCTGGTGCGCAATGCTGCCGTTTCGGGCGATGCGATCACCCTCGTTCTCGACCGTCAGGTCGATGTGTCGCGTGGCGATGTGATCGTCTCCATCGAAGCCCAGCCGCAAACCGGTCATGCCTTCGACGCGCAGATCGTGGCGCTTCAGCCGGGTGGTATCGAACCCTCAAAACGCTACTGGCTGAAAAGCGGCAGCCGTCGCCAGCGCGTGACGGTGCAGCCGACAACGCAGCTGGACCTGAAAAACGGCCAATGGTTGCCGCATGCCGACACGCTGCCTATGAACGCCATCGGCAAGGTGCGCCTATCCTTCGATGAAACCGCCATCTTCGACCCCTACGACCAGAACCGTTCGACCGGCTCTTTCATCCTGATCGACCCCGACACCAACAACACGGTGGCCGGCGGCATGATCCTCGGCAAGCGCAGCGACACCGGCAAGATTGCCCAGGGCGAACGTGTCCTGATTTCCCTGCCCGCCGATCTCGCCGAAGCGCTTCTGGCCAGCGAACAGCTCTCCAGCCGCAGAGACGAAATCGAAGTCCGCCGGACGAGTGCGGCGACGGCTTCGCGTCTTTTCGATGAGCTTGATTGATATCCCGAGAGCGCTGGAGCCATCTCCAGCGCTTTCTCTTTTCCAGTCTGCCAGATTTGAAAACAGGACACTCAGCCTGCGAACCCAGGGTCAGTTCGGCGCAAGCAAACGCTGAAATACTTGGGTAAACAGGGTGAGAGTTTTAATATGGATATGGCTGCCAACACCGCATCGTCTGCGTCCGTCAGCGACAAGCTTGACCAAGTGATTGCAGATATTTCTGCCTTGGCACAAAGACAGCAGATTCAGGATGAGATCATGCTGGAGCTGGTCAACTTTCTGGCGAAATTCCGAGAAGATGCTATTGGCGTTCAGCACGCCCACGCTCAAAAGCTCCATGAGGCCGTGCAGGTCACATCGAGCAATATTCGAGAGCTCTCCCAATCAAACGCATCCTTTGCAAACAACCTCGTTGAAAGCTTCAAAGGCCTCGCGGTGAAAAGCGAGCATATTGCAAGCAACTTCGGCCAGTTGCGTCAGGTCATGCATGCGGGCATTCGCAAGATGCCTCCGACTTCCGGCAAAATCCGCTGCGTATTTCTGGTTCACATGATCGAGGCCTGGGACGCGCAGATCGATATTTTCCATGCCATGAAGAATGACGGGCGCTTCGATCCTCTCGTGGTCAGCATCGACAGAGTGTTCCCGGGCGATAACGCCTGCGGCGGTGAAAGCTCGGTGAGTGAAGCCTTGACGGAACTTGGGATTGCCCATCTTCGGCTGGGTATGCCCAACTCATTCGAGGGGCTCGATATCCTTCGCGCGCTGTCTCCAGACGTTATTTTCCGTCAGTCGCAATGGGACAGGGACTACCCGGCTGCGTTCCGCACCGAAGAATTGGGCTTCGCGCGGCTTTGCGCCATCACCTATGGAACCTCTCTCGTCTCGAAATTCAGCCATTCCGAGCGTGACGTGGCGGAAATATCGCCCATGGCGTTCGATCAGCCGTATCACCGTTCGGCGTGGCGTGTGTTTTGCGAAACAGAGCAGACACAGTCCTATTTCCGCAGTTTCCAGCATTCAGATCCATCCAAATTCGTGCTTTCAGGCTACCCGAAACATGAGAGACTGGTGAGCTTTATCGGAAAAGGATCCTGGCCCATCCATAGCGGTGAGGAAAAGGCGTTCCGCGTCATCTGGGCGCCGCATCACTCTGTCGGCAACGACTGGCTTGCGTTCGGCGTGTTCCACCGCATCTACAGAGACATGCTGACCTGGGCGCAGCGCTCGCCGAATATCGAGTTCGCGCTGAAGCCTCACCCTGCCCTGTTTGCGCTGGTCGTAAAAATGGGATTGATGACACAAGCGGATGTCGATGGTTTCAAAGCACGCTGGAACAGCCTGCCCAATTGCTCGATCATTGAAGGTCAATATGGCGACCTGTTCGCGGCATCCGACCTGATGCTGACGGACGGCGTCTCGTTTTTGACGGAATACCAGCTGTTCAATAAGCCTTTGGTCTTCATCGATTCACAACGGCGCGTTCCATTCAATGCTTTGGGTGAACTGGCCCACGCCTGCGCTGAAACCGTGACGACCATGGAAGAAATAGAAAACGCAGTTCTCGCCTACGCCAATGGCAAGCCATGGGGCAATGTGGAGGCGCGTGAACGCCTGCTTGAGAAATTGTTGCCGAATGAGCGTCCATCGACGGAAATCGTTCTCGATTCCATTGCCAGCGGCATCGGCGTTTAACAGCGCCGCCGCTTCTCATTATGGCCGTTCCTCTCATAGTCTTGTGAGCAGCACTTCGGGCTGAGACAAATCCAAGCTATGAGGGGCGCGTTCTTTTTTTCCGATTCTGAGGATTTCAAATGTGCGGAATATTATTCTCCAATTTTCCCGAGATCAATCGATCGGCATTTGAACGCGCACTCGACCTGATGCATCACCGTGGTCCGGATGCTGGATCGATTGTCTGCCTTGACCACGTCAAGCTCGGCCACAGGCGCCTGAAAATCGTCGATCTCGATGCGCGTGCCAACCAGCCATTCGTGTCATCCAACGGGCGCTACCGGATCATATTCAACGGCGAAATCTACAATTTCAAAGAGCTGGCAACCCGACACAACATCGACTGCAAAACCTCGTGCGACACCGAGGTTCTCATTGAGCTCTACGTCAAGATCGGGCCTGACGCGCTCAAGGAATTCTACGGCATGTTCAGCTTTGTCATCCATGACATGCTGACGGGCGACATTTTTGCAGCCAGAGACCGCCTCGGCGTGAAGCCGCTCTATGTCCATGAGAATGGCTCTTCCGTTTCGTTCTCTTCCGAGATCAAGCCGCTGAAGCAGCTTCACGATCTGACGGCAATCGACCCATTTGCCCTGCGTCAGTATGTGAAAGCCCGAAGCTTTTTCAACGGTCGCACGATGTACAAGGGTATATCGCTGTTTCCTGCTGGCCATTATTATTTCAATGGCAAGCTCACGCGCTACTGGGACCTCCCGGAACGCGAGGTCTACGATAAGTCAGTCTCTGACGAAGAGATCATGGACACTTTGAAAAGTGCCGTCGATCTCCGTTGCATCGCAGACGTGCCGGTGGGCAGTTACCTAAGTGGAGGCGTGGACAGCACGCTGATCGCCGCTCTCAGCTCACGCCCGCATACATGGACCGTTGGATTTGAGGATAATAACGAGTTCGACTGGGCCGAACTCGCGGCTGAAAAATTCTCATTCAACCATCACGCCATCACCATCGGAGATCAGGAGTTCCGGGACATCGCTAAGATGCTCATCCTTCACAGAGGCGAACCGCTGTCTGTGCCAAATGAAGTCCTGATTTACAAAATGACGAAAGTCGCAAAGGAATTCAACACCGTAATCCTGAGTGGAGAAGGCGCGGACGAGTTGTTTTTCGGCTATGACCGCATCTTCCGTTGGGCAGCTGAAAATCCGTGGGATATCGAAAAATTCGATCAGCTCTACAGCTACGGCAAACATGACGATCGTGAAATCCTCGAGGATATCCTCTCACCCGTCATGCATCGCACCACCGCGCTGGACCGGACAGCTGCCTTTTTCCAGATTCACCATCTGCATGGGCTGCTGCGCAGACTGGATAACAGCACGATGATGTGTTCCGTCGAAGCGCGCACGCCCTTCGTGGATCATCGGCTTGTCGAACTGATGTATGGCACACCGGCGTCTTACAGACTAGAAAATGGCGTAGCGAAAGCTCCGCTGAAAAGACTGTGCCGGAACATATTGCCGGACGCCATCATCGACCGTCCCAAAGTTGGCTTTCCCGTGCCGACGGATCGTCTCTTTGCGGGCGAAGGGTCGGGGATGGATAAGTGGCTTCGCTTCAACCTTGAGACGTTGCTGGACACGCCCTGGGCGGATATCTCAGACCTTATATATCAACACTGATTTTACTGGAGCTTTAGCAGATGATCCTTGGTTACACGGCGGGTGTCTTCGACCTGTTTCATGTCGGGCACATGAGAATGCTCAGCAACGCAAAGGCTCTCTGCGACAAGCTCGTCGTCGGCGTCAGCACCGATGAACTTGTCGGCGAATACAAGGGTAAGCGCACCGTCATCTCGTTCGACGAGCGGTTGGAGATCGTCAAAGGCATCAAATATGTCGACGTTGCCGTACCGCAATTTTCCCGTGACAAGTTCGACGCCTGGAAACGATACGGTTTCAACGTCATGTTCGTGGGTGATGACTGGTACAACACACCGAAGTGGAAGGAATTCGAGGATCAGTTCAAGGAAGTCGGCGTGAGGATCATTTATTTCCCCTACACCAAGTCCACCTCGTCTACGCTCATCAACGAAACGCTTCAAAAGCTGCGGGCGCCTTCGGAGTAATTGTCTCGAGTGGGGAATTGCTGATGGCGGCCACCGTTACAGAGCTGAAGAAAGCCCAAGCCGCCAATATTCTAACGGAAATTTGGACGTGACTCACATGCCGGTAGAGAGCCCCGGCACGTAAGTCACGTCTTCGTTTTTAGATGAACTGCCCGATATAGGCCTGAAGATCAAAAGCCGCGTCGGTGCGGGCCATGGGCTCACCGAATTTCGGATCGAAACGAAGCCATGCGCGAGGGCCATCATCGGACGTTGGTGTTATGCGCGTCAGTCGCTGTTGTATTGCAGCGGGCAGGAGAGTGACGATCTCGTCACCGACAGCCGGATCGACGATGATCGGAAGATCACTGAATGCTGCCGCCTCTTTTCCGGCAACGACGAGCCCAGCCAGCTTCTGGATCGTGTCGATCGAAGTACCCGTCATTGGAACGTTCTGATACGCAGCCATGCGATTATATAGAATATAGGCTTCCGGCCAGTTGCGGGATTCGATGTGCAAGCGCAAGGCAACGCCCTGCCGCTGCATCATGAAGCCGACGAGGCGCTGGAAGAAGTCGCTGCGCTCGTGGGTCGAAGGCGTTTTATTCTTCCACATCTGCGCCGCCAGAAACTCGATGCCGCCGCGGTAGGTGTCCCACTGGAACATGCACTCATTGTTGCCCTGCTGCATTCTCGGATCGTCGGAGACTGCCGTCACGCGTGCAAAAGGCTCCGGCATGAACAGGACATCGGCATGTTCAAGCGCACGGGCGGTGTAGAGGTAAGCCCAGAAGATGAAGGGCGTTGCGCTTGAAATCGACCGAGCGAGGACGTCGCGACGAACGATCAGGAATTCCGGAAAGACGTGGTGGTTGAAGATGAAGTTGAGGAAGGAGGAGAAATCGCCCTTGGAGTGACGGGTCGGGCCGGGAATACGGTAGAACGGAGAAATATCGCGCTGACCGCCGCGCGCATCGACCAGCATCCACGGCGCCTGCACCATGCCGATGCCGGAGTCCGCCTGCATGATCTCGACATATTCCTTGACCTTCTCCGGAATGAGCAAGTCGTCATCGCCGAGGAAGACGGCGTAACGCCCACGCGCACGGCGCATGGCGAAAGCATAATTGCTGACAAAGCCGGAATTCTTGGTGCGCCTGTAGGCGTTGACTTCAGGGACCTGCGAGAGCGTTTGAATATAGTCCGCGGTACCGTCGGTCGAGCAATCATCGACGATGACGATCTCGAACGACATGCCCAGCCGCCGAAACCATTCCAGATGGAAATTGACGTTCCTCTCCAGCAGGAACTGCCTGTTATATGTAGGAACGCAAATGGAGAGAAGGATTTCTGAACTGGACATCGCGACGACCGCCTGTGAGTAACGACTGGGCATCGTCCTCAGGGGAGAATTCGCTCTGACATCGACAGAAGGCATCGTCGCCGACAGGAAATTCTCGAGCCCGAGGACCGATGCGGGATGAGTCTCTTGCTTGCTGCGCCAGCCCTGCCCTCATCATGAAGAACAATTCCGACTGATTATAAAAAAGGACTACAAGGCCCGGCTTTCGCGAAGCTTATGCCAGATCAGTAGGCCACTTCGCGCGCGGCCCTGCTCAGACAAACGAAAAACGCCGGTCTAAACCTGCGCTTTTTGATGGTATTTTTTGATGTCTACTGGAGATTAAAAGAAGAACATCCAGATCAGAACAACGACAAACAAGGGCACGCCCATTGCCCACAAAACCATAGCTTTCAGCATCATATCTCTCCTTTTGACTTGCTGACCTAACGCGTCGTCGAAGCCAAAAGTTCCTTGCGAAAAGCGACCCTGCGTTTCGCCATCGAGCTCGTTTGCTACTTGCCGATGAGGAATTATGGGTGTTTTGAAGGGCTTTGCGCTAACTCAGTGCTCGAAAATGTCTCGCTCTAGGCAGACGCTGCGGCTTTCAAGCGCCGTGTGGTCTGGCGGTCCACCATTTCGAAGCCCATGTTGAAGATTCGCTCTTTGATGAGCCCGCCCTGCCCGAGGGTGATGACGATATCTGCGGCCTTGTAGCCTATATCGAAGCGTGGCACGCGCACGGTGGTCAGCGGCGGTTCGGTGGAGACGGCGTAGTCCAGATCATTATAGCCACAAATGCCGAAATCTTCCGGTACACGCATGCCCAGTCTTTGGCTTTCGAAGATCACGCCCAGCGCCAGATCGTCGCTTTGGCACAGCACACCATCCACATCGGGCCGGGATTCGATAAAGCGGCGGATCATGCGCGAGCCGAGATGGATGCTGGGCGGCGCGTCTTGCCAGATGATCAGGCTCTCATCGAACAGGCCCGCCTGCTGCATGACTTCGCAATAGCCGGACTTGCGCAGGCGCACCCTGATGTCATGGCCGCAGCCAAGTATGCCGAAGCGGCGATAACCCTGCGACAGCATGTGACGGGTGGCCGCCATGGCAGCCTGTTTGTGGTCGATGCCGACGGCGATGCCCTCCATCTTCAAGGAGGAATCAATGGTTTGCACCACGGGACAGCCCGCTTCTTTCACAATGGTTTTCAGATTTTCCAACCGCTCCGTGCCAGCCACAATGACGCCGGCGGGGCGCTGGGCGGCAAAGGCGCGCAGCTGCTTGACCTCTTCTTCCGGGTCATAATGGGTGTTGGAATATTGAATGCGATAATCCGTTCCCCTCACCCGCGCCTCGATGCCACTGAGCACCGCGCTGAGAGCGGGATGGGACAGAGATGGAAGAAGCACACCGATGAAGGCACTGGTGCCGCTGGCCAGGGCTCTGGCATTCAAATCCGGCACATAACCCATATTTTCGATGGCATTGAGAATTTGGTCGCGAAGTGCGTTAGAGACCTTACCCGGCTCTCGCAAGGCGCGGGAAACCGTGATCGCACTGACTCCGGTTTCTTTCGCAACGTCCTGCAATGTGACCTTGCCAGAAGCACCACGTTTACTTCGGTATGACATCCATACACCTTGGGCTTAGTAGCTTGGGCAGATGACTATTCTGAAACGTTACAGTGAGCTATTTCCTAACTCGCATGCGGTATCTGATTACACTATCATTTTTGCTAATACACCATAGCCCTATCGGGAGAATCCAACGGCTTTCGCCTAAAAACCTATCAGAAACGGCCGTTAGCCCAAAAATAGTCGCGCTTGCTATAGTGCTAGCAACAGGAATCCACATGACGACCGAGGCTTCATGCGAAAAACGAGGGTCTGGAGGGATATTCTTGCAAATGTGGCAACATGAGCTGGAGACCGACAAGATTTTCAGCAGCGCAAAACAGCTTTAGAAAAATGAGAAAACCTTGGGATTTTAAGGCCTTACCTGGTCGGAGTGAGAGGATTCGAACCTCCGACCCCGTCGTCCCGAACGACGTGCGCTACCAGACTGCGCTACACTCCGTGACCAGCGGCGCTTCTATAAACCAGCGTCCGGTTTTCGACAAGAAGGCCGTTTGAATTTTTTGTGACAGCTTTTTTGGGTCGACAAAGTGGCCTGCCGCCATCTGTTCCGGAGACAAAATCGTTACAAAAAAACAATTGTGGCAAAAAATATGCGTCGCGGCGTTCGCTGGCCCTGCCGCTTCGTCACAAATCTGCTAGGGGAACATCATCCTCCCGCAAAACACCGGAAACGGCACAACAAGGAAATTTCGACATGCGTTTTCGCAGCGTAACATTGGCAGGGCTGGCCATTGCCCTTTCCGCTTGCACCACCACCACTCCTTCGCTTGCTCCCAAAAGCGCTGTTGAAACCCGTTGGGTCGGCCAGTCGGCTGGCGTCTTCTTCGCCAAGTTCGGCCCGCCGCTGAGCGATGTCGATTCCGGCAGCACCACGACCTATAACTGGCGCGGCGGTTACAAGACCACCACGATCCCCGCGAAGTATGACGAGACCAAGGATGGCAAGCGCGGCCGCCAGACATCGTCTGCCCGCAAGGTCTACCTCTCCTGCACCGTGCAGCTGGTTGTCGGCAGCGATTACAACATCCGCTCCATCCGCACCGTGTCTGACCGCCCAGGCGTCAACGGCCCAAGCTATTGCGCAGAGTTCCTCGCCGCCAACTAAGGCAGGAAGAGAACCCTTTCAAAAGCCCGTCGAATTCATTTTCGGCGGGCTTTTTTCATGCTCTCAACCTCAGCGCCTTCACGCTTTTGTACTGCCATGCGCGCCTGATTTGAGCCCGCACATCTGTTATGCATTTCACGCAGGACATATTATACAATCGATTAGCTTGAATTCTGAGGTCTTATCTCTGGCCTTGACCGCGTAAAACAGCTGATGCTGTATGATGCGGAAAACTAAGGCAAAATGTCGCACCGCGATGTTTTGCCTCGCCTTTTTCCACTCCATATTCGCTTTTGCTAAATTCGGGTAGTCCTGCCCCCCCCGCCACCTTGGCGTGTTTTCCCGACGTTGTGTTGCGGGATTGTTTGCGTTATTGCGCCGCACAATTTGAAAATCATCAATAGTTTAGGAAAAGACGTGACCAAAGACGACAAGGGCAACGGCCTTAACACCGGATTTTCGCACGACAATTTCACCATGAACCGCCGCCAGGTATTGGGCACCGCGCTTGCCGGTCTGGCTGCTGCCGCAGTGCCGGGCGCACCAGCGCTGGCGCAGGCTGCAGATAAGAAGGTCGATGTCCTGCTGATCGGCGGCGGCATTATGAGTGCTACGCTTGGCGTATGGCTGCATGAGCTGGAGCCGACATGGTCTATCGAGATGCTGGAGCGTCTGGATGCGGTGGCGCTGGAAAGCTCCAACGGCTGGAACAATGCCGGCACCGGCCACTCCGCGCTCGCGGAACTGAACTACACGCCGGAAACCGCCAATGGCGGCATCGACATTTCCAAGGCGATCGAAATCAACGAATCCTTCCAGATTTCCCGCCAATTCTGGGCTTGGCAGGTGCGCAATGGCGTGCTGAAAAACCCGCGCTCCTTCATCAACCACACACCGCATATGAGCTTTGTGTGGGGTGACGAAAACATTTCCTATCTGGAAAAGCGCTTCGAGGCCCTGAAGGCCAGCCCTCTGTTTGCCGGCATGCAATATTCCAGCGACGCGGAGCAGATCAAGAAATGGGTTCCGCTGATGATGGAAGGCCGCGACCCCGGCCAGAAGATCGGCGCGACATGGTCTCCGCTCGGCACCGACATGGAATTTGGGGAAATCACCCGCCAGTTCGTTGCTCATCTGAAGAGCCAGCAGAATTTCAACCTTCAGGTTTCCAGCGAAGTCGATGGCATCGAGCGCAATGACGATGGCACATGGCGCGTCAGCTACAGCAACACGAAAGATGGCAGCACCCACACCGTGGATGCGAAGTTCCTCTTCGTCGGCGCCGGTGGCGGAGCGCTGCACCTGTTGCAGATGTCCGGCATTCCGGAAGGTGACGATTATGCGGGGTTCCCCGTCGGCGGCTCCTTCCTCGTCAACGAAAACCCTGACGTGACGATGCTGCATCTGGCCAAGGCCTACGGCAAGGCATCGGTCGGCTCTCCGCCCATGTCTGTTCCGCATCTCGACACCCGCGTTATTGGCGGCAAGCGCGTCATCCTGTTCGGACCGTTTGCGACCTTCTCCACCAAGTTCCTCAAGGAAGGCAGCTACTTCGACCTGCTGACCTCTACGACCATGAGCAATGCATGGCCGATGATGAGCGTTGGCATCGATGAATATCCGCTGGTTGAATATCTGGCCGGTCAGCTGATGCTCTCCGACGATGACCGCTTCGCAGCGCTTCAGGAATATTTCCCCGGTGCCAAGCAGGGCGAATGGCGTCTATGGCAGGCAGGCCAGCGCGTGCAGATCATCAAGCGCGACAAGGACAAGGGCGGCGTGCTGAAGCTCGGCACCGAAATCGTCAGCGCCAAGGATGGCAGCATCGCAGCCCTGCTGGGTGCCTCCCCGGGTGCCTCCACAGCTGCCCCCATCATGCTCAACGTGCTGGAAAAGGTCTTCAAGGAAAAGGTCGCCACTCCAGAATGGCAGGCCAAAATCCGCCAGATCGTTCCAAGCTACGGCACCAAGCTAAATGCAGACCCTGAAAAGGTCAGCCAGGAATGGGCTTACACCGCAGAACACCTGCAACTGCCAACACCGCCGCAGATTGATGTGAGTGCAATCAACGCAGCGCCGGGCGCGACAAGCGAACCCGGTGTGAAGCGCCCGGACATGGCGCTTTAACGAGCGGTTTTGGCGGGCGTCACTGCCTGTCGAAATATCAAAATATTAGGGCACGTCTACGGGCGTGCCTTTTCCGTTTTGCAGCACAGAGAACATGCAATCTTTGCTTGCATCTACAATTCACGGATGGCAAAAATGGCTGTTGCGTGGTCAATTATTCAATGAGTTCTTATTATTACTACCCCGCGCGCTGACATTATCAATCTACCATATTCGAGCAGGAGAAGCTGACATGGCCAAGTCAACAGTTCCCTCCATCTGGCGGACATCGACAAATTCTGCCTTTAAGAAGCAGTTTGAAATCAGCATCGAAGACCATATGGCAGTACGCTACGCTCGCAGTGAGCCTTTGCCGTTCGGCCGCTTCGCGGGATTTGTCACCCTTTGTACGCTTTTTATAGGTTTCATTATTGCGTTTGGGTGGTGGAAGAGCGGAGATCGTTTGATAGCTGCGGCTATCGTCATCGGTGCTTTCGCTGCGGGCCCGGCGCTTGCTTGGCTGCTTTATAGCTTTTTCCGCGCACAGTTTCGTGGCTTCTGGCAGGGTTTTCTCGAAGCACGCGAGGCTGTCAATGTTCCACTGGAGATGACGGTGGACGACAAAGGCGTCTCTGTCCTTGTCCGGCAACAAACATGGTTATGTCCGTGGGAAAGCCTCTATAGCGTCGAGGAAGACGGAGAACGTTACTATTTCTGGACATCAAAGACTCAGGCCCATGTCCTGCCAAAGCGACTGTTCGAGAATACCGAGGCCGAGGAGTTTGGCATTGCCTTGCGAAAGTGGTGGGGTCAGGAACCTGTCTCACCTCCCCGCTTGGCAGGCTTTAAAATTCAGACTTGAGCAAAGCTGAAAGTCGCAAATATGTTGCCTGAGGCAGAGGCGAATTTCGAAGAGGCGCGATGATTTTCAAACATGGCTGGGGCGCCAGGATTCGAACCTGGGAATGCCGGTACCAAAAACCGGTGCCTTACCGCTTGGCGACGCCCCACCAGGGCAGATGGGCGAAGCGCCACTGCCTGAACGGCGCCTGATTAGCAAAGCGGGGCGGCAGCGGCAATGATTAAGTTGATGGATGAACAATATTTCTTGTGTGTCCGGGCTAAGCTTCATGTTACGTCAGGATATATCCGGTCTTCAGGCTTTTCGGTGAAAGCGCCCATGAGCAAATATAGTGCACGTCCACCCGCGATACCCACGACTTTGCTTGATGATGCCGTGGTGCGGATCATCCGTTGGGACTTCGAGCCGGGTGCTGATACCGGCCACCACACCCATGGCCTCGGTTACGTCGTAGTGCCGATGACGGATTGTCATTTTCTGATCGAAGATGAGGACGGCAGTCGCCGTGTCGATACGCCGAAGGGTATGCCCTATCGCCGTGAGGCTGGCGTTTCGCACAATGTGGTCAATGCGGGCAGCGAGCCGATGTCTTTCATCGAGATCGAATATAAGTGAGCATTGACTAAGCCGATGGCAGACCCGGAATTCAACCGTGACTTCGACCCCGCCTATGGCATTGCCGTGCCTGTGGCGGAAGGTGTGCAGCGCATCACCGTCAATAATCCCTCGGCCTTTACCTTCCACGGAACGAACAGCTATATCGTCGGTGACAAATCCGTGGCCGTCATCGATCCCGGCCCTGATGACGAGGCGCATTTCCAGGCTCTGATGGCAGCGCTTGCCGGACGCGATGTGACGCATATTTTCGTCAGCCATACACATCGCGACCACTCGCCTCTGGCGGCGCGGTTGAAGCTGGCGACCGGTGCATTGACGGTGGCTGAAGGCCCGCATCGTGCCGCACGTCCATTGCATGAGGGTGAGCGCAACCCCTTTGCCGAGAGTTCCGATACGGCTTTCGAGCCTGATATCGCGCTGGGGGACGGCAAGAGCATCTCCGGTGACGGATGGGCTTTGACTGCTCTGCATACACCCGGCCACACAGCAAACCACTCGGCTTTTGCTTTAGATGATACCGGCATCGTCTTTTCAGCCGACCATGTGATGGCATGGGCCACGACCATCGTTGCGCCACCGGATGGATCGATGAGCGATTATATGGCCTCGCTGGCGAAGCTTCTGAAACGTAAGGACCGGCTGTTTCTGCCCGGCCACGGGGGGCCGGTCAACGACCCCACGGCCTTCATGCGCGGGCTGCGAGCGCACAGGCGCATGCGGGAAAAAGCCGTGCTGGCACGCATCAAGGCGGGCGACCGGACCATCCCTGATATGGTGAAGATCATCTACCGAAGCACCGATCCGCGATTGCATGGAGCAGCAGCGCTTTCCGTTCTGGCGCATATCGAAGACCTGATTGAAAAGGGCGAAGTGCAGACGGATGGACCACCTTCGCTGAATGGGCTTTATTTCCCGGCATAGGATTTGAGACCATGGCTGACGCCTATAGCTACCGCGATGATCCATCGGTTCCGGAGTTCCCCGACGACAGGCCGCTGATCGTTTTTGATGGCGAATGCGGCTTTTGCTCGCGAGATGTCGATCTTGTCCTGCAGCGCGATAAGCATGGGCTTTTTCGATTCACCCCGGCGCAGTCTGAACTCGGTACTGCGCTGATGCGCCATTACGGCTATAGAACAGATGATTACGAAACCAGCCTGCTGATTGAAAACGGCATCGCCTATCCGCGCTCGGATGGTGCTTTGCGCGTGCTTCAGCTTTTGGGCGGGTTTGCTGGCCTGATGTCAATTCTACGTTTCGTCCCGCGCATTCTTCGAGACGGCATCTACGATATCGTCGCCAGAAACCGCATGAAGATTGCCGGAAGGCGTCAGACCTGCCGGATGCCGACGGCTGACGAACGCGACCGTTTTATCTGATCGTCCTCAATTATCGTTCAACCCCTGCATTTCCGCATCCAGCGCATCCAGATAGGCCTCTGCTATATCCGCGCCCATGCCCAGATCATGCGGGCCGAAGCGGGAGGCGACGCGGACATCGACCAGCGTGGTTTCGGTGTCTTCGCGCAGGCGGATGAGGACATCGAAACGCAGGCCCCAGATGAGGCTGCGCATTTCGCCCTGTAGCATCACCACGCCGCTGCCATTGAAGAAGGTCGGCGCCGGAGCCTCTGCCGGGCGCGCCAGTGGCACAGGGACGTTGGTGGGCAACTCGTCGATAGGCGTGTCGTTGGTGCCTTCGGTCTGGTCCTGCCTGGGCACGCCGGGCTGAACATCCGGCAGAGAGCCTATCAGGCCATCGGTGTAGGCAATGCGAATGCGCTGGGCTTTGGCGACCTTGCGGGCGGCGGTGTAGACGCGGTCTATCGCGCCTTCATAGCGGTGGCCTGCGAGGCTTGGATAGGCTGCCACCTGCGCATCGCGGTCTGCCTTGGATATAATGGCCGGGCGCGGCAGCCATTGCTGGTTGGCGGTTGGAATGGAAAGCCAGTTCGGCGCATCGGCTACGTCCGTGGAGACATCATAGATGGGCGGTTTCTGCCAGTAGAGAAAGGCCGCAAAGCCCACGACTCCAAGCGGAATGGCTGCCAGAAAGATGGCATAGAGCGACCACATGCCACCCTTTGCACCCGCAGACCAGAGACGCTGCAAGCCGATGATGGCGAGCAGCAGCGCGACAGTGGCGATGGCGGCGGAAATGAGGGTCAGCGAAATGAAATCCGGCAGCGTCAGCGGGCCAAAGCGGTGCAGAGGTGCGGCGATGAGAAACAGCACGAGCGCCGACAGCCCGAGATATCGGGACAGATATGCCGCAAAGGACACGGGCCGAACGAAACGCACAGTCATAAAGCGGCACCCGGATGCGCATGTCGATGGGGAAAGATCATAGCGACATCTCCGCGACATGCTGTCGTTTTGCAATGAAGGCACTCCGCGCAAAAGCTGGGTTTCGCAAGGAATCGCCGGTACAGCATGTCATAAAGCCTTTTGGCCTCGAATGGAATCTGTCCCTCCACTCATCGCGGCCCGGCAAACACTTTTCCGCGACGTGTTTTCCAAACGCAACCTTTGCCGTGCGGCAGACTTTTCTCCGGGCTCAAACAATCGTATCAGTGAAACACAAGACAGCGACAAGCTGGCATTCCAGGGAGTTATCATCATGCGTGTTTCCATCGTCCTCGGCGCACTTGCGGCAACCATGGCGCTTTCGGCGTGCCAGACGCTGAGCCCGGAGGAACGGCGGGCGCGTGACGAGGCCACCTGCCGTGGCTATGGCTTCCGCCCCAATACAGACCAGATGGCCGGTTGCCTGCTGGATTTGGATCTTGACCGCCGTGCCGATGCCCGCGCATGGCAGGCGCAATCCAGCCGCGACATGTTCTATCGCCCCGTCGTGGTGGAACGCCGCATCATCGTGCAGAACCGCTAGACCTTCGCCGGAATCGCCCTGAGCGGCACGACCTTCGAGACGGCTTCGGTGTCACGTTTCTGCGCCATGGCCAGCGTTGCCTGCGCAGCAGAGAGACGTGCAATCGGCACGCGGAAGGGCGAGCAGGACACGTAGTCCAGACCCGCATCCTCGCAAAAATGAATGGAAGCCGGGTCGCCGCCATGTTCGCCGCAAATGCCGAGCTTGAGTTCCGGACGCGTCTGGCGGCCACGATCTGCAGCGATGCGGATCAACTCACCGACACCATCGAAATCCAGGGACACGAAGGGGTCGCGCTCAATGATGCCCTTACGCTGATAGGTTTCGATGAACCGGGCAGCATCGTCACGAGAGATGCCGAATGTCGTCTGCGTCAGGTCGTTGGTGCCGAAGGAGAAGAATTCGGCAGCTTCCGCAATGACATGGGCACGCAGGGCCGCGCGCGGCAGCTCGATCATGGTGCCAGTCAGATATTCGAGTGCCATGCCGGTTTCCTGCGCCACGGCTGCGGCCACGCGGTCGATGACGGCGCGGACGTAATCCAGCTCAGAGCGCAGACCGACCAGCGGCACCATGATCTCAGGCACGACGGGCGCGCCTGTCTGGCGGGCGGCTTCCACGGCGGCTTCGAAAATGGCGCGGGCCTGCATTTCCGCGATTTCAGGATAGGAAATGGCGAGACGACAGCCGCGATGGCCAAGCATGGGGTTGAACTCATGCAAGGCATCCAGCCGCTGGCGAAACAGCGTCTGCGACATGCCCATGGCCGCTGCGACCTCGACGATTTCACCATCCGTCTTCGGTAGAAATTCGTGCAAGGGCGGATCCAGCAAGCGAATAGTGACCGGCAGGCCGTGCATGATGGAGAACAGGTCGGTGAAATCCTGCCGCTGCATGGGTAGCAACTGGTCGAGTGCGGCCCGCCTTCCATCTTCATGTTCGGCAAGGATCATTTCGCGCATCACCTGAATGCGGTCACCTTCGAAGAACATGTGTTCGGTACGGCAAAGACCGATGCCTTCCGCACCAAAGGCGCGGGCGGCACGGGCATCGGCAGGTGTATCGGCATTGGTGCGCACCGTCATGCGGCGGGTCGCGTCTGCCCATTCCATCAGCTTGGCGAAATCACCGGAGAGTTCCGGCTGCGTCATCGGCACTTCGCCCTTCATCACGCGACCGGACGAACCGTCGATGGTGATGACATCACCCCGCTTCAGCATGCAGCCGACGCCGATCAGGACGTTGTTGCGCACATCCACCCGCATCGAGCCCGCGCCAGAGACGCAAGGGATGCCCATGCCGCGCGCGACCACGGCCGCATGGCTGGTCATGCCGCCGCGCGTGGTCAGAATGCCTTCTGCGGCGTGCATGCCGTGAATGTCTTCCGGGCTGGTTTCCATGCGCACGAGAATGACGCGACGTCCCTCGGCCTTGGCGGAAATCGCCTCCTCGGAGGTGAAGACGATCTCCCCGGATGCAGCACCCGGAGAGGCCGGAAGGCCGGAGCCGATGATTGGGCGTTCGATGGAGGGATCGATGGTGGGGTGCAGCAGCTGGTCGAGCGAGGACGGCTCGATCCGGCAGATCGCCTCATCGGTGGTCACAAGACCTTCGGCCACCATATCGACCGCAATCTTCATCGCCGCCTTGGTGGTGCGTTTGCCGGAGCGGGTCTGTAACATCCACAACTTGCCGCGCTCTATGGTGAATTCCATATCCTGCATATCGCGGTAATGGGTTTCCAGCCGCCTGCAAATTTCGAGGAATTCGGCGAATGCCTCCGGCATCAGCTTTTCCAGCGATGGCTTGTCGGAGCCGGAACAGATGCGCGCCTCTTCGGTAATGGATTGCGGCGTGCGAATGCCCGCGACAACATCCTCCCCCTGCGCATTGACGAGGAATTCGCCGTAAAGTTCTTTTTCGCCGGTGGAGGGATTGCGGGTAAAGGCAACGCCAGTGGCCGAGGAGGATCCCAGATTGCCGAAAACCATGGCCTGAACATTGACCGCCGTACCCCAGTCTCCGGGGATATTGTGCAGATGGCGGTAGGTGACGGCGCGGGTGTTCATCCAGCTGGCAAAGACGGCACCAATGGCGCCCCACAATTGCACCTGTGTGTTCTGCGGAAAAGGTTCGTCCAGCTCCTCTTCGATGAGGGTCTTGTAACGTGAGACGACATGCTGCCACTCGGCGGCGGAAAGCTCGGTATCGTATTCGTAGCCAAGGCGGCCCTTTTCGTCCTCGAGAATTTCCTCGAAGATCTCATGGTCCAGGCCCATGACGACATCGGCATACATCTGGATGAAACGGCGGTAGCTATCCCAGGCAAAGCGGGCGTCGCCGGAATCGCTGGCTAGCGCCTGCACCGTCTCGTCATTAAGGCCGAGGTTGAGAACCGTGTCCATCATGCCGGGCATGGAGGCGCGCGCGCCGGAGCGAATGGAGAGCAGAAGCGGCTGCGAGCCGGAACCGAAGCTGCGCCCCGTGATGGCTTCCATGCCGGAAATGCCGCTTGTGACCTGCAATTTCAGTTCTTCTGGCAAAGAGCGACCGCCCTGATGGTAGCGCGCGCAGGCTTCGCTGATAATGGTCAGGCCGGGGGGAACGGGCAGGCCGAGGCTCGCCATTTCAGCAAGGTTTGCACCCTTGCCGCCCAATATGGCGATATCGCTCGCGCGGCCTTCGGCAGCACCGTTGCCAAAGGTATAAACCCATTTTTTCATTCTACGCTCTCCACCCAGAAGCGTTCTTGTTTTTCAACCCTTTACAGCATTGTTACATTGTTGGGAACGCCCGTTCTCGCAGCTTGGCACCGCAGTGCAGCATAAATGCGGCGGATGGAGAAGAACGCGTAAACTCAAACGGTCTCGATAAGCCGTTCGGCCATCTGCAAATCGACGGAAACAAGCTGCGACACGCCCTGCTCTGCCATTGTGACGCCGAAGAGACGATCCATGCGGGCCATGGTGATGGGGTTGTGGGTGATGATGACGAAACGGGTTTCGGTGGAGGCCACCATCTCGTCCATCAGGTTACAGTAACGCTCGACATTGTGGTCATCCAGCGGTGCGTCAACCTCATCCAGCACGCAGATGGGGGCCGGGTTGGTGAGGAAGACGGCGAAAATCAGCGCCATGGCAGTCAAGGCCTGCTCGCCGCCGGACAGCAAAGTCATGGTCTGCGGCTTTTTGCCCGGTGGGCGGGCGAGAATTTCGAGACCAGCTTCCAGCGGATCGTCGGATTCGATCAGTTGCAGTTCCGCCGTGCCGCCGCCGAAGAGGTGGGTGAACAGTCGCTGGAACTGCGTGTTGACGATATCGAAGGCGGCGACCAGACGCTCACGGCCTTCGCGGTTGAGATTGTGGATGCCCGCACGCAGCTTGCGCACCGCATCGATGATGTCATCACGTTCCTTGATAAGCGCCGCCAGCTTTTCGGAAAGCTCGGCCTGCTCCTCATCGGCGCGCAGGTTGACCGCACCCAGCCGCTCGCGCTCGATCTTCAGCCGGTCGAGATCACGCTCGACATCGCGTATTTCGGGCATCGGCGTATCGACTGCGAGGCCCGTTAGCCGGAATGCCATATGAGGCTCGACATTCAGCGCTTCGCGGATGCGATGTTCGCCTTCCTGACGCTTCTCGCGGGCGGAGACGAGGCGCTCTTCGGCGCGGCCACGCTTTTCGCGGGCTTCCGCCAGTTCGGACAAAGCGATGGTCGCGGTGCGGTCTGCCTCGCGTTGCAGGCTTTCGGCTTCGACCAGCTGGTCTGCAGCCTGCCGCCGTGCTTCCTCGGTCTTTTGCAGTTGCGTCAGGAGATCGCGGCGCTTCTCGTCGAATTCTTCCGGCGCAATATCCAGTTCGGCCAGTTCGTCGCGGGCTTCGTCTTCGCGCTCGCGCAGGGTCGCGATGTGACCGCTGGCGCTGGCGGCACGGGCCTGCCATGTAGCGCGTTCCTGCGCAATCGCATTGATGCGGCGCTGGCGCGCTTCCGCTTCACGGTTCAGGCCTTCATGCTTTGCACGGGCTTCGGCCACAAGGCTGCGGTCAGTTGCGACCTCCAGCTGGCTTTCGCGCAGGCGCAGATCGAGATCGGAGAGATCGGCAGCGTCTTCCAGCTCGATGCGGGCATTTTCTTCCTGAACGGCGATGTCTTCGATCTGGCCGCTGATCTGATTGATCGCTTCGGAGACGACATCACGACGGCGCAGCAGATCGCCGGAGGCGCGTTCGGCCATGGAAAGTGCATCGCGGGCTTCGACCAGTTGGCGCGACGCAAGGCGGCTGCGTTCGCGCGCATCGGCAAGCTGACTTTCCACCAGACGAATTTCGTCGGCGCTGGCGGCAAGCTGCTCTTCCGCTTCCTCCAAGGCGTAACGCGCCTCTTCGACCTCATTTTCCAGCTCGGCCAGACGGTTTTTCTGGGCCAACCGAAGTGCGGCATTTCCGGGCGCATCGGCACTGGTGATATGGCCGTCCCAACGGAACAGCGCGCCATCCTTGGTGACGAGACGCTGGCCGGGTTTCAGTGCGGGCATCAGTCGCTTGGCCTCTTCGGCGCTGGAGACGATACCCGTCTGGCGCAGCGTGCGTTTCAGCGCATCCGGGCCTGCGACATGGGCAAGCAGGGATGCCACGCCTTCCGGCAGCGCCGGATCAGCGTCCCCTTCGCCATTGGCGGTCCAATAGGCCGGGGCGGCTGGGTCGAGCGGACTTTCGAGGTCATCGCCTAAGGCTGCGCCGAGGGCCGCTTCAAAGCCGCGATCCACCTTCAGCTCTTCCGCCACCGGTGTAAACGAGCCGGAGACGGCACCGGCGGCCAGCATTTTGGAGATGGTGCGCGCTTCGGTTTCCAGCGCGTTGAGGCGGCTGCGCGCGGCTTCCACCGGGCCACGCGCCATCGCTTCCGCAGAGCGGGCCTCTGCTACCGCAGTTTCAGCTTCCTCCACTACGATGAGCGCGTCTTCGACGGCGATTTCGGCGGCTTCCACGCTTTCGCGTTTTTCCGAGGGGTCCGGCAGGCCGGAGAGCTTTTCGTCTATGTTGTCGATTTCTGCCGACGCTTCCGAAGACTGACGATCAAGCCGCGCCTTCCGGTCGGCCAGATCGCGGATAGTGCGTTCCAGCTGGGTCCGGTTGGCGGAGGCTTCGGCGCGTTCTGCGGTCAGGGCGGCGAAAACGCGTTCGCTTTCGGCAAGCTTGGCCGCGGCTTCCTCGAAAGCCTCGCGGGTTTCTTCGGAGGTGCGACCCGAGTCAGCCAGAATTTCGAGGATTTCAGCTTCTTCTGCATCCAGACGCGCGAGGATTTCGGCATTGTCGGAGACCATGCGCTCTTCGCGCTCGATATCCTCACCCAACTGCGCCAGGCGACGGGCAAGCTCATCGCGGCGGCGCAGGATGCGGTTGGTTTCTTCATCCAGTTGCGTGCGGGCAATTTGCAGGCGTTGCAGAGCGGCTGCGACCTTCGCCTCGTTCTCACGCAGTTCCGGCAGCTTGAAGCTCGCAAGCCCCTGCGCCTTGGCCGCTTCCATCTGTCGCTGGGCTTTTTCGGCAACCGCATTGGTGGCCTGATTGAGCGCGCTTTCCGCCTCGCCTTCGGCCTGTTTGGCTTCCACCCAGCGAATGTGTAGCAATGTCGCTTCGCGGGCGCGGATATCCGCCGACAGCATCTTGAAGCGGTTGGCCTGGCGCGCCTGCCGTTTCAGGCTTTCGATCTGGCTTTCCAATTGCGCGGTAACGTCTTCCAGCCGCTCCAGATTGGCTTCGGCGGCGCGCAAGCGCAATTCCGCCTCGTGGCGACGGGAATGCAGCCCGGAAATGCCAGCCGCCTCTTCCAGCAACTGCCGGCGCGCCTGTGGCTTGGCGTTGATGAGTTCGCCGATACGCCCCTGCCCCACCATGGAGGGCGAGCGTGCGCCGGTGGAGGCATCGGCAAATAGAAGCTGCACGTCCTTGGCGCGGGCTTCCTTGCCATTGATGCGATAGACCGAGCCGTTCTCGCGCTCGATACGGCGCGTGACCTGAATTTCATCGGCATCATTGAAGGCGGCGGGCGCAGTGCGGTCGGAATTGTCGAGGTAAAGACCGACTTCGGCGGTGTTGCGGGCCGGGCGATTGCCGGAGCCGGAGAAGATGACGTCATCCATGCCGGACGCGCGCATGTTCTTATAGGAATTCTCGCCCATCACCCAGCGAAGCGCCTCGACAAGGTTGGACTTGCCGCAGCCATTGGGACCAACGACGCCGGTCAGGCCGGGCTCGATGATGAATTCTGAAGGCTCCACGAAGGATTTGAAGCCGAGCAGGCGCAGCTTGTTGAACTTCATGCTGCGGCCTCAACGAAAAAAACGGGCGCACGGAAACATCCGTCGCCCGTTTTTAACCGGTAACGTCTTTTAGAGAAGGCTGTCGACAAGAGCCGACATGGATTCAACAGACATGTCTCCAGCGTAGCGCTTTCCATTGATGATGAAGGTCGGGGTCGAGTTGACGCCAAACTCCGTCGCACCGCGTTGCATCGTTGCGTTCACATCATCCAGAAGTTTCTGGTTCGTCAAGCAGGCCTCGAATGTCTCCTGTGAAAAACCGGCCAGTTTCGACATTTGCAGGAGTGCTGCGCGTGCATCCTGCGCGGTTGCCCATGTCTGCTGCTGTTTGAACAGCATGGAGACGAACGGGTAATACTGCTGCTCAGGTGCGCAACGGGCCAGCATGAAGGCAGCGGCAGCGCGCGGATCGAACGGGAATTCGCGGATGATGAAGTAGACCTTGCCGGTGTCGATATACTTCTTCTTGATTTCTTCGAAGGTCGTGTTGTGGAAATGCGCGCAGTGCGGGCATGTCATCGACATATATTCGACGATCTTAACCGGTGCATTCGCATCACCCAGCGCGCGGTCCGGCAGCGGACCCGGCTTCAGCACTTCGGCCATGTCCACATTGCCGGAGGATTCAGGCAGATCCTGTGCAAGGGCGGCAGTTGGTGTCAGGGCAAAAGGAAGTGCCGCGGCAACTGCAGCAAGAGCAACACCGCCAAGAAGGCTGCGGCGGGTGATATTAAATTCGGGAAAATGCATGAAAGCACCTGTTTGTGAAAGACTCAATTGTCTGCGATTCCGATATAGCGGCAACCTGTTCATAACAAGCGGCCATTTCTTTTCTTCTTGTCAAAGAATTGTGACCAGTCAAGGACAGTGCGGATTTTCAGCCTGCTTCAAATCGTCCGGCCCGCTTTTCGCTTCTGCATAACGGCGGTTCCCAAACGCTCTACCGCCTTGCGCAAAGCCTCGCTTTCTATGCCTTCCATCATGCCTTCCAGCCGTCTGGCGGCATCGCCGCGCAAGGGCTGCGGCTTGGGGCGACGGTTCAGCGTTTGCGAAACCGGCTTCTGCACGATCCTGATCTGGCGCACGGCGGGAAAGCCGAAAAAACCGTTGATGCGGGAAATAAGCTCACCCTGCGCATGGGTCAGAAACAGCGCTCGCGCACCTTCGCAAGCGATGGTCAGAACGCCGGGCTGATAGCCGCCACGATCCGGCCCCTCGTCACGACGCGGCCAGGTGATTTTTTCCGGGCGGGTGCAATCGGCGAAATCGCTTCCTACAATTTCATCCCAGGAGCCGAGCAAAGACGTGCTGATTCCCGCTCTTTTTGCCAGAACCGGATCGATGATGCCGTTTGCGATTTCGGCAATCTGTATAACGCCTTTGCGGGGCTTTTTCATTCTCACCTCTGCAACTCTTTTTACCCGGAAGCTATGGGCTTGATCAGCGCAAGCGGATGAACCAAGTATAGGCGCAATACGAGGGCCACAGCAAACCATGCTTCATAAAATCGAAAACCCGCCTTATGCGGACATGCTGCTGGCATGGTACGACCGGCACCACCGTGACCTGCCATGGCGTACCTCGCCGCCGATGACAGCCAAGGGTTTGCGGGCCAATCCCTACCATGTCTGGCTGTCGGAAGTGATGCTGCAACAGACCACCGTGCAGGCAGTGAAGCCCTATTTCGCTAAATTTCTGGCGCTGTGGCCACGGGTCGAGGACTTGGCCGCCGCTCCCAGCGAGGACGTAATGGCGGCTTGGGCGGGGCTTGGCTATTATGCCCGTGCACGCAATCTGAAGAAATGCGCGGAAGCAGTGGCGAACGAACATGGTGGCGTGTTTCCCGATACCGAAGAGGGTTTGAAGAAGCTTCCCGGCATTGGTGATTATACGGCCGCAGCCGTTGCGGCCATCGCATTCAACCGGCAATCG
This sequence comes from Agrobacterium vacciniicorymbosi, assembly GCF_040427045.1. Classification (NCBI taxonomy): domain Bacteria; kingdom Pseudomonadati; phylum Pseudomonadota; class Alphaproteobacteria; order Hyphomicrobiales; family Rhizobiaceae; genus Agrobacterium; species Agrobacterium vacciniicorymbosi. The sequence continues at coordinate 136,862 of NZ_JBETMF010000002.1, read as the reverse complement.
GCTGTGCTGGATGGGAATGTCGAGCGGGTGATTTCCCGCCTGTTTTGCATCGATGCCCCCCTGCCCGGCTCCAAGGGTGTGATGCGGGCGAAGGTGGCGGAGATTACGCCCGCCGACCGTCCGGGGGATTTTGCGCAGGCGATGATGGATTTGGGCGCCACGATCTGTACGCCGAAGCGTCCGGCCTGCGCGCTCTGTCCTTACAACAGCCACTGTCTGGCGTTGGCGCAGGATGAACCGGAACGTTTTCCGGTGAAGGCAGCCAAGAAGGACAAGCCGGTGCGCGTGGGTGCCGCCTTCGTGGCAGTGAACGACAAAGGCGAAATCCTGCTGCGCCGCCGGATCGAAACCGGCCTGCTGGGCGGCATGACGGAGGTGCCGACAACCGCATGGACAGCGCGGATCGATGGCGGCACCGGCACCGACCATGCACCCTTCGATGCGGCGTGGGAGGCAGCGGGTACAATCATTCATGTCTTCACCCATTTCGAGCTTCGGCTTTCCATTTTCCGCGCCAAGGTTTCCGGCAGCGTGAAACCGGGCGCCAATGACGAATGGTGGGAGCCGGTCACAAATCTTGATGCGCAGGCCCTGCCGACGGTGATGAAAAAAGCCATCTCTCAGGCTATTCCTCTCGCATTCGATAAAAGCAGGAAAAATTGATGACCAAGATCAATCACATCGTTTTCGATATCGGCAAGGTTCTCATCCATTACGACCCGAACATTCCCTACAGCCGCATCATTCCCGATGAGAAAGAGCGGGCATGGTTCTTCGAAAACGTCTGCACACATGAATGGAATCTGGAGCAGGACCGGGGCCGAACATGGGCCGACGCCGAAGCGCTGCTTTTGCAGGACCACCCGGACCATGAAGAGACGATCCGCGCTTTCCGCCTGCACTGGCATGAAATGGTCTCGCATTCCTATGACGATTCGGTCGCGATCCTCAAAGGCCTTATCGATGGCGGTTACGATGTGACCATGCTGACCAATTTTGCCTCCGACACGTTCCGTGAAGCGCAGAAGATGTACCCCTTCCTTACCCTATCACGCGGCGTGACCGTGTCGGGCGATGTCGGTCTGATCAAGCCCGATGTGGCGATTTATGAATTGCATGCGGAAACCTTTGGCCTCGACCCGGCGAGCAGCATTTTCATCGATGACTCGCTGCCGAATGTCGAAGGCGCAAAGGCTGCCGGATGGCAGGCCGTGCATTTTACCGGTGCTGAGAAGCTGAAGGCCGATCTGGCAGAATTCGGCATCAAGGCCTGATATCCGGGAACCACAAACCATGTCTGACGAAAAGATTTATCTGCAAGGCCATATCGATGTTCCGCCAGATCGCCGGCAAGCCGTGGCTGACGCTTTGCCGCTGCACATTGAACTCACCCTTGCCGAGCCGGGCTGCATGGCCTTCGAAGTCGTACCCAGCCCTGTTATCGAAGGGCGATATCTCGTCTCGGAAATATTTTCAGATCAGGCCGCGTTCGACGCCCATCAACAGCGCATCAAAAGCTCAGATTGGTTTGCGGTGACACAGGGAATTCCACGCGATTACAGCATTCGCAAAGGCGAATAGACATTACAGAGCGTGGGGAAAGAGAATGTCTGGTGCAGGCGAAAATGGCGGTCTTCAACCTGCACCAGTCCGGCCGCAAGCGGCCAGATTTGTTAATGTCATATTGGGAAAAATGCCGCTTTCTTATTCTGGCATCTGAATGACACGAAGCCCGGCGGGACCTCGGTATCGATGCGTTATGCGGCTTGATTGTCTCTCCCTTGGACAAAATAGCTACACACCCTTACTTGCTCCAAACTTGCCATGCAATTGATATATTTTGGAAAATGCGGTTATGATGAATAACGAATATACCAATGCCCGGCGATCAGGGAGCGCCGGGCATTGGTCACTCTTCATCCGGGACTGAAGGTACTAAAACCGGATGAAGTATATCAGGCCACAAAGGGCCTTTCTGGTAAGGCGAAGCGGTGGATCGCTTTCTATTCGGCCTTTGCCATTTCGTTGCGGATCACGGTCCGAAGATCATCGATAGGCTTCAGCGTATCGCCTTCGCTGACATGCCAGAAGGTCCAGCCGTTGCAGGCATCCAACCCCTGCACTTTCGCACCGAGGCGATGGATGGAACCGGCATCACCGCCAGACGCAATCGTGCCATCGGCACGGATGATGGCGCTGTAGCGACGCTTGGCATCCGTCAGAACCTGACCGGGACGCACCAGACCGCTTTCGAGAAGCACGTTGAAGGCAACGCGCGGCTCGGCCTTCTTGCCGGTCATCACGGTCAGTTCCGCCTTGCCCAGCGGTTCGACAGCTGCGATGCGCGCGGATGCCGCATCGATATAATCCTGCTCGCGCTCGATGCCGACGAAATGACGGCCCAGACGCTTTGCCACCGCACCCGTGGTGCCAGAGCCGAAGAAGGGGTCCAGTACGACATCGCCGGGCTTTGTGGAGGCCATAATGACGCGGGCCAGCAGAGCTTCCGGCTTCTGGGTCGGGTGGACCTTCTTGCCGTCATCGCCCTTCAGGCGTTCGCCGCCGCTGCAAATCGGAAACAGCCAGTCGGAGCGCATCTGCACATCGTCATTGGATGCCTTCATCGCTTCGTAATTGAAGGTGTAGCTCTTGGCCTTGGCATCGCGGCTGGCCCAGATCATGGTTTCATGCGCGTTCTGGAACCGGCGACCCTTGAAGTTCGGCATTGGGTTGGTCTTGCGCCAGACGATGTCGTTCAAAATCCAGAAGTTCATGTCCTGAAGAATGGAGCCGACGCGGTAGATATTGTGGTAGGAGCCGATGACCCAGATGGTGCCATTGGGCTTCAGCACACGGCGGCAGGCCAGAAGCCAGGCGCGGGTGAAGGCATCATAGGCTTCGAAAGAGGCGAACTGGTCCCAATCATTATCGACAGCATCGACCAAAGACTGGTCCGGGCGGTGAAGCGTGCCGCCGAGCTGAAGGTTATATGGCGGATCTGCAAAAATCGCATCGACGGACTGGCTGGGGAGTGCCTCAAGCGCAGCAACGCAATCACCCTTGATGATGCTGTCTTTCCAGGCGTCGCTTTCACCTGCAAGGTCAAAACCGGCACGCCGAAAATCGGCCAGCGGAAACACTGATGCCATAGGTACTCGCTCCATACGCTTACTCGACTGAACTGACCCTTATGGTTACCGAAGTTGGTTATCAAAGACTGAACGCGGCATGCAAAATCACGCTAAGTGCGTAAAAAAATACGCGAACTGCGCAAAAGGCGAGAATTATCAGGGTTAAGCAATCTGCCGTTTAGAGCATTCAGCCGCCCAGCGAGTCTGGCCAAGCTCACGACCTTTCCGCTGCCTATTTGCCACCCTGACGATATTCGATGGTGCGCAATGGAACCAGACAGCACTTTTAACGTTGTGATTTCGGAATTTTGCGCGCCATCTGTATGGTGGAGCCAAGGGTTTGGGTTGCAGGGGTAAGTTCAGAATGCGCGTTTCTCTCATTGTCGTTTCCATGCTGTTTGCCAGCACTGCCTTTGCGCAGAATGCCAAGCCACCGGTTCCCAAACCACAGATCAATGTCAAAACCGATGCCGTGCTGGTCAAAGGCGGGCCTTCGCTTGGCAATAGCGACCGGGTGCGCTGGGATTTCTACAAGGCGGACAGCACGGGCGGACGTAGCGACGAAAATGTCGGTGGCGCTTATGACGCGACCTTCGAAGAGAAAATTCCGGTCGGCAAATATGTGGCCGTGGCGGCGCTGGGCAATATCACCCGGGAAATTCCCGTGGAGGTGAAGGATGGCGCAGTGGCGGAGATCACCGCCGATTTCAACGCGGCCCAGCTGACCATCGTGCCCAAGCGCAGCGTGGACAGTAAGGAAGCAGAGCCGCAGGCGCGCGTGGATGTCAAACAGGGCGCGACTTTCAGCGACAGCATCTATGGTGCCAAGCAAATCTTCGTACCCGCTGGCGCTTTGACGCTGGAGGGCCGCATCGGACCTGCACAGGCGCAGGAGACGATCAATGTCACCGCGGGTGAAACCGTCAGCCATGACCTGATCATTCCGAGCGGCGTGGTTATTGCCAACGCCGTCTACAAGGATGGCGGTCGCGCCGTGGAGACGGACAATATCCGCTTTGAGACAGTCTCTCCCGATGAAACGCTGGATGGCACCCGCGAGACACTGACCGGCACCTATGGCGTGGGCAAGTTGATGCAGATGCCAGCGGGCAATTTCATCATGCGGGCGCGTCTGGGCAAGGTCGTTGTCGAAACGCCGTTCAGCGTGACGGCGGGTCAGCGCACGAATGTGACCGTCAATCTGGATGCGGGCGTGCTGGCCGTGACGGCGAAGGACGCACAGCGCATCGATATTCTGGAAACCACGAAGGATTTGCAGGGCACCCAGAAAGAAATTTCCGGTCGCTACGGCACCACGCATCAGGAAACGCTGCATCCCGGAAATTACTCCGTGAAGGTGACCTATGATGACAAAACCAGCCGTGAGCCCAAAGAAGTGACGGCGACGGTAACGGCTGGCGAGCGCACCGAACTCAACGTCACCGATTGACCGCACTAGTGACCTGCGGCGCGATTTTCACGCCGCAGAAATCGCTCGTTGAAACGCGGTCGCAAAGGCTCATCCATTCACAGCCGGAACATGCAGACCGCAGATGGCCCTGTTGAAACCCTGAGCGAAGCTTTTCGATGAAGGCTTTGTCTGGCGCAATACGGCTTCCGGTTTCCGTTGCCTGCCCCAGCCATTCAGTGACCAATGCCAGTGCTTTGGCGTCCCGCTTGTTGATGCTGTCTTTGAAGCAATGGGCCGCCTCGTCCGCCAGCAGCGGCGCGCAGATATCATCCGGGCCAAACACGATTTCGATCTCTTCACCGCAGTTCAGCCGCTCGGCAACACGATCGTAGTTGACCGTGAAGCCGGGCGTGTAGCCTTTGCCGACATAGGTCAGCATGCAGAGCAGGTGATGCGCTCTGAGACGAACCGTCACCGGGCGGCCTCTGTGCGCGATGCGAGAAGCTTGAGCACGGCGGCGGCAAGTGCGGATTTCAGCACTGCACCGAGAATGAAGGGTGCTACGCCCGCGAGGAAGGCCTTTTCAGCGCCCAGAAGCCCAGCAAGCCACGCCCAGCCAAGAACAAGACCCACGGCATTGGCAGCAAGATGCAGCAGGAAACCGGCAATAGGGCAATGACCGCTGATGCCCTTTTCCGTCACGAGACCCACGAGAGCGGCCATGATGGGGAAGGAAACGAGGTACCCCGCAGTCGGGCCCACGAAAGGTGCAAAGCCGGATGACGCCCCGGCGAGAACCGGCAGGCCGAGCATGGCTTCGCCCAGCCAGGCCAGCACTGTGAGGCTGCCAAGCCGCCAGCCATAGAGCGCGCCTATCATCGTCACCGCAAATGTCTGCATGGTAATCGGCACCGGGATCATCGGCACGGCGATTTTGGACGCAAGCGCCAGCGCCAGAGTGCCAGCAACGACGAACAGCGCTTGCTGGACGTAAGGCCTGGATGAAAGACCGAGGAAACCGGTGGGAAGGGTTCGAATGTGAGCCGTCATGATGTCTTCCTTTTCAAATTATAGATAATTCACAAAGACGGCTTGATTGATATCGTAAAACTCTCGAGAATCCACATGCAGTAAGGAAAAATCGCACGCGCCTGCGTACCCCATGTGAATAGATTCCACATAGACACATTGATTTCAGCAGGATAGAGCGAAATAAAATTATCTATAATTCACCCGACAATCGCGAAGGCATCGCGTGTCGAGCCCGTCGGCGTGCGGATTGCGGTGCGGCCAATCCATTGGACGTGGCCATCAAGGATGCGCACCGCCTCTTCCGCGCGGTCGCCGCGCAGGGCATCTATGATGGCGCGGTGGTCCGTATCGGTGCGCCGTTCCCACCCTGCCCGCCATGCGGAAAACAGAAACCGGGCGCTGGCGGCATGCAGCCCGTCAATGGCCTCCATCAGGCGCGGCATGTTGCAGGGCGCAGTAATCAGCCGGTGGAAGCGGCGGTTCGCCTCCTCCCATTGCTGCACATCCATGGCCCTGTCACCCGCAAGCGTCGCCGCTTCCGCCTCATCCAGAATAGCGGCAGTCAGGTTGGGAATGGCATGGCGCAGCGCCAGCACTTCCAGTGCCGCGCGCATCTCCGCCACTTCCTGCACATCGGCCAGACCGAAATCCGCCACCCGCACGCCGCGGCGCGGAATGCTGACGGCAAGCCCCTGCGCTTCCAGCCGACGAAAGGCCTCACGCACTGGCACATGCGAGGCACCAAACTCCTCGGCAACATGATCCTGCCGCAGCCGTGCACCGGGCGAAAGCTCGCCGCGCACGATGCGATCCGCCAGCGTGCGGCTGATCTTTGCGGCAATGGTGTCTTCGGGTTTGGTTTTCGCAGTTTTGGCCATTGGTCTGACATAAAGGGCTGCATGAACATTGTCGAGCAAGACGCAGGCGCGTGGGTGGCGGGCATCTGCAAGGCTCGTTTGCAACGGCATCGGTTGAGCTTATGGCCCACATGGGCTAAAAGCGCCCAACTCTTCCGATACCAAGTTCCTCCATACCAAATTGCCAAGGAGAGCCCATGAGCGGCTTTGACCTCATCATTTTCGACTGCGACGGCGTTCTCGTCGACTCCGAAATCATCGCCGCACAGGTGGAATCGCGCCTGTTGACGGATGCCGGTTACCCGATCTCGACCGAAGAGATGGGCGAACGCTTCTCCGGCATGACATGGAAGAACATTCTTCTGGAAGTCGAACGCGAAGCCAGCATCCCTCTTTCCGCCTCGCTGCTGGAAAAATCCGAAAAGCTTCTGGATGCCCGGCTGGAACGTGACGTAAAGGTCATCGAAGGCGTCAAAACGGCGTTGTCACGACTGACGCTGCCACGCTGCATCTGCTCCAACTCTTCCAGCGCACGTCTGGAGATGATGCTGACCAAGGTCGGCCTCAAGCCCTATTTCGATGGCCACATCTATTCCGCCAAGGATCTGGGTGCAGACCGCGTCAAGCCGAAGCCGGATATCTTCCTGCACGGCGCAAAGCAGTTCAACATCTCACCCGACCGCGTCGTCGTGATCGAGGACTCCGTCCACGGTATTACCGGCGCCCGGGCAGCCGGCATGCGCGTGATCGGCTTCACCGGCGCATCCCACACCTACCCCAGCCACGCCGACCGCCTGACGGATGCCGGTGCTGAAACGGTGATCGCCCGCATGCAGGATTTGCCAGCAACGATTGAGGCACTGTCGGAATGGGCTGGCGTGGCGTGAATTGCTATGACCGAGTTTTCATGATCTGAATGACTGCATTGCTTTTTCAATAAATGTAGTTACATTAATTCATGAAGATCATCTGGGATGAGCCGAAGCGGCTTGCCAATATCGACAAGCACGGCTTGGACTTTGCAGATATCGGCGAGTTCGATTGGGAAAGCACGATTGTCGCGGAAAGCCCGGCAGAGACACCTAACAGCAGGCGTTTCAAGGCGATAGGCTATTTCCGCAACGGAACGGCTGCGGTCATTCGCAACGCTGGGGTCTGAGGCAATATCCATTGTGAGCTTCAGGCAGGCCAGCGAAAAGGAAAGAAGGATGCTGCCGTGGCCAAGACATCTAAAGTGAAGTCCTTTGACGCTGGACGCGGCTACAGCGAAGCTGACTGGAATGCCGTGGATTTTCCGGAAATGACGGAGGCTGAGCTGGACAGCGCCCGGCCAGCCAAAGATGTTCTGCCTGCTGCGTTTTTCAAAGCGATGGACGAGGTTCGTGCGACACGCGGACGTCCGGCACTGGAAAATACGAAAAAACAGATCACGTTGCGGCTGGACGAAGACGTGGTCGCCCGGTTCCGTGAAGGTGGGAAAGGCTGGCAAGGCCGCATGAACGCCGCCCTGCGCAAAGCCGCAGGGCTGTGAGTGAACTTTCGCGGCCAGCCTAATGTAAGAAACTGCAGTTTAATGGCCGACCAGATTAATTTCCAACTTGGCACCTGTCGCTTCCGCGTAACGCCTTAAAGTGTCGATTGAAGGCGACACACCGCCGCCCTCAAGTCGCGCGATTGCAGACTGCGTTGTTCCTATACGACGTGCGACTTCAGACTGAGATAGCTTTGCGCGGGTACGCGCACCAACAAGCGCCTCGATAAGCTGAAACTCGGCGTCAGCCTTCTCATATTCAGCCCGGAATTCCGGATTGCTCATCAGTTTCTTTTTAAGATCGGCAATTTTCGTCATGGCTTTATCTCGCTCATTCGCTGTCTGGCAATTGCCAACGCACCTGCGGGAGTTTTTTGCGACTTCTTTACGAACACATGGAGGACAATGACTCGACGGCCCGTCATGGTTACGTAGATGCCGCGCGCGATACCTTCACTTGCTTTGGCTCGCAACTCCCAAAGCTTGCCCTCGAGATGCTTGACGTGGGGTTCGCGTAAGTGCTCGAGACCGATATTTTCAACAGCCTCCATCAAACGAACAAGTCGTGCCTGAAGCCCAACGGGTAGCGCTTCGATCTCAGAATCTGCCGCTTCGTGCGTTTCGACAGACCATCTCATTTGCGCAATATAGCCGATATGCGATAATTACACAAGAACGGCACCTCACGTCATTGGTGGCCACATCGCTTGAAGCGGGGGATGCTCCGAGGTCAGCTTACCCGCGCCGACCCCTCTTCGTCCCCGCCTTTGCACCGGCTTCATCAAACGAAATAAACACGTTCGTCTGGCGCGATGCGCCGCCGGGGGCGTTGGGGATGGCGACGTTGGGGTTGTTGAAGATGAATTGCGTGCCTGCGGAACCTGCTGGAACATCGACCGGGAAATTGGTGACCTGTGAGTAGATTTCGCCGTCGCCATCCTTCACCGTGACGCGTATCGGCAGGTTGACGCGGCCGGGCTTGGAGAGCGGGCCGGGAACGAGGCGGCCTTGGGCGAGAACGTTTACCGTCAGCGTCGCGTCGCTCATGCTGCAGGAACGTGTCGTATCGGAAAGGGAGGCCTGATAGACCAGCTTGGATGCATCGTCTTTCGCACCGCCAGCATAAACGCGGTGAACGGCGTTGGAATCGAGAATGGTAATGGGTGGGCAATTGGCCTGCACGACGGGGGCAACGGCCTGCGCGGCGGGTGCATTGACGGCCAGCGAGTCCGATGGATTTGAAGAGTTGCAGCCAGCAAGGACGGCCAGAAGCGATATGGCGGCAGACAAACGCAGAATATTACTTGTCACTCTGTTCAACCCTCTAAAAACTATCCCGATACAGGACCGGAGACCTGTTTATTGGCCTTTCATGCCTGTCGGCGATGGTCTATAGCAGCGGCGCTGGAAAAAATCGATTGGTTGTGTTCGGATTTGCCTGAATTTTGCAAAATGCTTCCGAAACCGCCCAAACCAGAGGCATCCGGCGGATAAGATGCTGACGACATTTGCCTGAAAGACGACAAGGGACCATCTCGTGGAATATGTATCGACCAGGGGCAGCGCCCCATCGCTGGGTTTTTCCGACGCGCTTCTGGCGGGTCTGGCGCGTGACGGCGGACTGTATGTTCCGCGCAAATGGCCGACCATGTCCAAAAAGGAAATTCGCGCATTGCGCGGCAAGTCCTATCAGGAAGTCGCCTTCGAGGTTCTTTATCGCTTTACCGGTAACGAAATTCCCGCAGATACATTCCGTGCGATGATTGACGATGCCTATGCGACCTTCCGTCATCCGGCGGTCGTTCCCTTGGTACAGACTGGGCCAAACTCCTATATTCTGGAGCTTTTCCACGGCACGACGCTGGCGTTCAAGGACGTGGCGATGCAGCTTATTGCGCGGTTGATGGATTATGTGCTGACGCAGCGCAATGAGCGCGCAACCATCGTTGGCGCAACATCGGGCGACACGGGTGGTGCCGCTATCGATGCCTTCGCAGGCCGTGACCGCACTGACATTTTCATTCTCTTCCCGCACGGCAAGGTCTCGCCGGTGCAGCAGCGCCAGATGACGAGTTCGACGGCGTCCAACGTGCATGCCATCGCCGTCAACGGTAATTTCGATGACTGCCAGACCCTTGTCAAAGAGATGTTCAACGACGGGAAATTCCGCGATGGCGTCAAGCTGTCGGGTGTGAACTCCATCAACTGGGCGCGCATCATGGCTCAGGTGGTTTACTACTTCACCGCATCCCTTTCGCTGGGTGGCCCGGATCGCAAGATTTCCTTTACTGTGCCGACCGGCAATTTCGGCGATATCTTCGCAGGCTACGTCGCCAAGCAGATGGGACTGCCCATCGACAAGCTGGTCATCGCGACCAATGACAACGACATTCTGGCGCGCACGCTGAAGACGGGTCGCTACGAGATGCGCGGCGTGCATGCCACGACATCGCCTTCGATGGACATTCAGATCTCGTCCAACTTCGAGCGCCTGCTGTTTGAAGCCTATGATCGCGATGCCGGTGCGGTGAAGCGGTCCATGGATGGGCTGAAGCAATCCGGTGCTTTCGACATTTCCGAAAAGGCCATGAAGTTCATCAAGCGTGACTTCCGAGCTGGCCGCGCTACGGAAAAACAGGTTGCCGCCACCATTCGCGATACGCTGGCAGAGACGGGCTATCTTCTGGACCCGCACACGGCAACCGCCGTTTTCGTGGCGAAAAAGCATGAAAAATCAAACGCGCCGATGGTCACTTTGTCCACTGCGCATCCAGCGAAATTTCCCGCCGCTGTAAAATCCGCTTGCGCAATCGATCCCGCGCTTCCACTATGGCTTGCTGATCTTATGAACCGGGAGGAGCGTTTCGATATTCTGGATGCTGAGCTGACCGCCGTGGAAACATTCATCGGCAACCATGCTCGCGCCAAGAGTTAAGTAGCGCGGAAAGACGTGATATGAGTGTAAATGTAACCCGGCTTTCATCCGGGTTGACCGTCGTTACGGAAAGAATGCCACACCTTGAAAGCGTTGCTCTTGGGGTGTGGATCAAATCCGGCTCCCGCAACGAGACCGATGACGAGCATGGCATCGCCCATCTTCTCGAGCATATGGCTTTCAAGGGCACCGCACGGCGCACGGCGCGGCAGATTGCCGAGGAGATCGAGAATGTCGGCGGCGAGGTCAATGCTGCGACATCCACCGAAACGACATCCTACTACGCCCGCGTTTTGAAAGACCATGTTCCGCTCGCCGTCGATATCCTTGCCGATATCCTGACGGAATCGGCCTTCGAAGAGGCCGAGCTTGAGCGTGAAAAGAACGTCATCCTTCAGGAAATCGGTGCAGCGACCGACACGCCTGACGATGTGATTTTCGACAATTTCTCCGGTGTCGCCTATCGCGACCAGACCATTGGCCGCCCCATCCTCGGTACGCCGGAAACGGTGCAATCCTTCACCACCGGCCAGATTCGCCATTATCTGGCGCGCAATTACACGACAGATCGCATTTTCGTCGTGGCCGCCGGTGCGGTGGATCACGACAGCTTCGTCAAGCAGGTGGAGCAGCGCTTTGCCGGTCTGCCGCAATTGCCCGTTGCGACGCCGGTCATGGAAAAAGCCATCTATACCGGTGGCGAAATCCGCGAATCGCGCGACCTTATGGACGCGCAGGTCCTTCTCGGTTTCGAGGGCAAAGCCTATCACGCCCGTGACTTCTACTGTTCGCAAATCCTTGCCAATATTCTGGGCGGCGGCATGTCTTCGCGGTTGTTTCAGGAAGTGCGCGAATATCGCGGCCTGTGCTATTCGGTCTATGCCTTCCACTGGGGTTTTTCCGATACGGGCATTTTCGGCATTCACGCCGCCACCGGCAGCAGCGACCTTCCGGAACTGGTGCCTGTCATCATCGATGAGCTTCGCAAGTCGTCGCAGGAAATTCATCAGGAAGAAATCGACCGTGCCCGCGCGCAAATCCGCGCTCAGCTGTTGATGGGTCAGGAAAGCCCCGCAGCGCGTGCCGGACAGATGGCCCGCCAGATGATGCTTTATGGCCGCCCGATCCCGAACGACGAAATGATGACGCGTCTGGGCGACATCACGACAGAACGTCTGACCGATCTTGCGGGACGGCTGTTTTTCGATAAAGTTCCGACATTGTCCGCCATCGGCCCGCTGGAAAACCTCTCGCCGCTTTCGGACATTACGGCGGAGCTTTCTGCGTCGCCATCCATCAAGATACAAGCAAACGGCTGAAGGCCAAGGGCATGTCCTGAAGCGTGGTGTTGGGCGACAAAATGCTACGTTTTCTTTCCCGTAACAGTGATACGCCGGAACTTCGCAATGCAGATTACCTGCTGAGACTGCCGCGCTATTCCGACTACAGGCAGTGGTACCAGCTGCGGTCGGAAAGCAGGCAATTCCTTCAGCCATGGGAGCCGACATGGCGCAGCGATGAGCTGACCGAAAGCTCTTTTCGCGTGCGGGTCACCCGTAACGGTCAGGAATTTTCCTCCGGCCTCGCTATTTCCATGCTGCTGTTCAGGCAGGATGCCACGCTTCTGGGCGGCATCACCGTTGGCTATATCAGGCGCGGTGCGGCGCAAAGCTGCATGATTGGATATTGGATGGGCCAGCCTTACGCCGCCCAAGGCCATATGTCTGCCGCATTAAAGCTGGTAATACCCTACATCTTCAACGGACTTCAGTTGCACCGTATTGAGGCAGCCTGTATTCCAGAGAACTTCAAAAGCATACGGCTGCTTGAAAACGCCGGATTTCAGCGGGAAGGTCTCTTGCGGGAATATCTGAAAATAAACGGCGAGTGGCGGGACCATGTCATGTTCTCCCTCATCTCCGACAAGCCAAATCCCGGCGGGACGCAGTAGGATAGATGACATATATTAGCCTTGCGTTGCGCCGTTTTGGACGTCTTGTGGCCGCAGCGCGCTTCACGCCTCTGTTGTTGCTCTGCGTATTTTTCGCCGCTGAAGCCCATGCTTTCGAGCCGGTCAAGATTTCCCGCGACGACACCGCGCTCGATCTGACCGCGACCACCGACATTTACGCCAATCAGGGTGAAGCCTTTCAGGTTTCCACCGCCCCCGGCCCGGATGGCATTCGCCGCCGTATCGAAGTACGCGCCTCATCCCCCACGCATCAGGGTGATTGGGCCGTGTTCGCGCTTGCCAACGTGTCGGAAGAGCAGCTGGAGCGCGTCATCGTCGCGCCGCATTTTCGTCTGGTAAATTCCAAACTGTTCTGGCCCGATCTCGGCTCACAGCGCATCATCGCCATTACGCCGAGTGAAGGCTTTGCGCTGGACCGGCAACCGAGCCCGGATGCGGATGTGTTCCGCATCACGCTGAACCCCGGCGCGGTCATCACCTTCGTGGCAGAGCTTTCCACACCACAGCTGCCGCAAATCTATCTGTGGGAACCGGAAGCCTACAAAGACACGATCAATGCGTTCACACTGTATCGCGGCATCGTTCTGGGCATTGCCGGACTTCTGGCGGTTCTTCTGACCATTCTCTTCGTGGTCAAGGGCACGTCCGTTCTGCCTGCATCCGCGGCTCTTTCCTGGGCAGTTCTGGCCTATATCTGTGTGGATTTCGGCTTTCTGGAAAAGCTGATTACCGTTACGTCCAGCGACGAGCGAATATGGCGCGCGGGTGCGGAGGTCGCGCTCGCGTCCAGTTTCGTGGTCTTCCTGTTCACCTATCTGAACCTGAACCGATGGCACGCGCATCTGGGTTACGCGACATTCGCCTGGATCATCGGTCTTGGCGCGCTATTTGGCGTCGCCATCTACGATCCTTCCATCGCATCCGGTATCGCCCGCCTCTCCTTCGCGCTGACGGCGACTGCCGGTATCGTGCTGATCATCTATCTGGGCTTCAACCGCTACGACCGTGCCATTCTGCTTGTGCCATCCTGGGCACTCATTCTGGTCTGGCTGTTTGGAAGCTGGCTCACTGTAACCGGGCAATTGGACAATGACATTGTCCAGCCAGCCCTTGGCGGCGGTCTGGTTCTGATCGTGCTTTTGATCGGCTTCACCGTCATTCAGCATGCCTTTGCTGGCAGTGCCTATCAACAGGGGCTGTTCTCCGATCTGGAGCGGCAATCGCTGGCGCTGACCGGCAGCGGCGATACCGTGTGGGACTGGGACGTGACGCGCGACCGTATCGTGACGACACCGGATGTTTCAGCCAAACTCGGGCTTCAGCCCGGCACCATGCACGGCGCCGCCCGCAACTGGTTGCCGCGCCTGCACCCGGATGACCGCGACCGTTTCAAGGCCACGCTGGATGTGCTGCTGGACCATCGCAAGGGCCGCCTCAACCACGAATTCCGCATTCGCGCCGAAGACGGGCATTTCCACTGGCTGCAAATCCGCGCCCGGCCGGTGCTGGGCTCCAACGGCGAAATCATTCGCTGCGTTGGCACGATCACCGATATCACCGAGCAGAAGAATTCCGTCGAACGGCTGCTGCAGGATGCGCTGAGCGACAATCTGACCGGCCTTCCCAACCGTCAGGTCTTCCTTGACCGGCTTCAATCCGTACTGAACCTTGCACCGGACGGCGAAACCGTGCGCCCGACGGTGATGGCAATCGACATCGACCGCTACAAGCTGGTCAACGACACGCTGGGCATTGCCGCTGGCGACAATATTCTGATTGCGCTGACCCGCCGTCTGCGTCGTCTGTTGAAGCCGCAGGATACGCTGGCGCGTCTTTCCGGCGATGAATTCGGCCTGATCCTCGTATCGGAACGTGATCCCCAGCGCGTGGCGGATTTTGCCGATGCGGTGAACAAGGCCATCATGGTGCCGATCAATTTCGCCAATCGCGAAATCATTCTGACCGCTTCCATTGGTCTCGTCTCTTGGATCGACCAGCAGGAAAATGCCGCCGGTCTGTTGAGCGACGCCGAGCTTGCCATGTACCGGGCCAAACGCGCGGGCGGCAACCGGGTGGAGCCTTTCCGCCCCGCATTCCGCACGTCAGGCACAGACCGTCTGCAAATGGAGAGCGATCTTCGCCGTGCCATCGAGCGCAAGGAACTGTCGCTGGCCTATCAGCCGATCATCAAGCTCGATAATGGCGATCTGGCCGGTTTCGAAGCATTGATGCGCTGGGAACATCCCAAGCGCGGCAACATTCCGCCGAGCGAGTTCATTCCTGTCGCGGAAGCCTCCGGCCTGATCGAGCCGCTGGGCATGTTTGCGCTGGAGCGAGCCGCGACCGATCTGATGGACTGGCAACACGCCATCGACAAGCTGCCGATCTTCATTTCGGTGAATATTTCCAGTGCACAGCTGCTGAACAACGAGCTTTATAACGATGTGCGCAGCATGTTGCAGCGAACCCGTTGCAATCCGGCGCAGTTGAAGTTGGAACTGACCGAGTCCATCGTCATGGAGAACCCGGAACAGGCGCGGCTGGTGCTAGCGAAGCTGAAAGAAACCGGCCTTAGCCTCGCTCTGGACGATTTCGGCACCGGTTACTCGTCCCTCGCCTACCTCACCCGCTTCCCGTTCGATACGATCAAGCTCGACAAGGCGCTGGTGGCCAATACCAGCGACAAGCGCAACGTGCTGCTGCGCTCCATCATCGCCATGGCGCGTGCCTTGGAAATGCAGGTGGTGGCCGAAGGGATCGAGACGCCGGAGGATGCGACCGAGCTTGCCCGCATGAATTGTCACTACGGGCAAAGCTTCCTGTTCGGCACGCCGGATACGCCGGATGCGGCGCTACGGCTGCTGCGTGAGCGTTTTCAGGTTGTCAAGAGAGCCTGATTTTGCTCCGCCTGCTGCTGCGGAGCTGGCTGCCAGCTCTGCTGCTGGTCTTCCGGCACGCGGCCGTGCAACAGCTTGTGCAGGAATTCCAGCTTGTCCACCACGGCTGGCGTCAGCACGAAAGGATATAGGTCGGCCTCCCCCATGCTGCGCTGCATGGAATTCAGCGCGACACTGAGCGGAACCCAGGCGCTGACCAGCTGCTTGGCGCTTCTCGCGCTATAGGGCTCGAAGGCCACATCCGTTTCCAGCTCCTCGTGTCCCTCCGGCTCAATGGCGATGCCGAAAGCATGCGCTGTTTCCAGCGTATCGACGATGTGGAGGTAATGCGCGAAGCACTCCGCGAAGTCTTCCCAAGGGTGAACCGAGGCGTATGAGCTGACATAGGTCTGCTGCCAGCCGGGCTGCGGTCCCTGCTCGTAATTGCGCTTCAACGCCTCGCCATAATCCTCGCGCTCGTCACCGAAGACGGCGCGGCAGGCTTCCAACCGGTTGGCATCGCGCACCAGCTTGTTCCAGATGAAATGGCCGACTTCGTGACGGAAATGACCGAGCATGGTGCGGTATGGCTCGTTCATGTTGCTTTTGATCTGCTCACGCGTCGCATCGTCGGATTCGGCTGCGCGGATGGCGATCAGGCCCTCGTCATGGCCGGTCATCGCGGGAATGATCGAACCATCGGGCGCGACTTCATCCACCAGGAAGTCGAAAACGAGACCACCCTGCGGATCCACATCGCGGTTGGGATGCGGCAGGTTCAGGCGCAACATGGAATAGAACAGGTGACGCTGTGCCTGGCTCAACCGACGCCACTGCTCGATACCCTCTTCCGTCGAAGCGTCTGGAACAAGGCGGTTATGGCTACAGGCCGGGCAGAATTTGTGATCGCTCTGCGCAGGCACCGACCAGTTACAGATGTCGTTGACCTCGTTGGCGCAATAACGGATCTGCCGCTCTGGATTGGAGACCAGCGACCAGTTGGGATCACCCGCAGGCTCCACGGCTTCCATGGAAAGCGTTTCCGGCACGAAGACCAGACGATGGCCACATTTGACGCAAGAACGATTGTCGAAATGGACGGGCTGCCCACAGGCAGCGCAAGAGAAAAGCTGCATTTACCGCTCCAGAAGCGAGCGCCAAGGACGGGAAAGATTTGCTTTCAAACGGTCCGGCGCTGGGAAATTGGGTGATCAGAGATGAAAAAACGCATGTGCCGGTATTAGGCACATGCGTTTTATTAATAACTGCCACGGCCCGAGGGCCGAAGTGACAGGACGTATTACATACGGTCTACGGCGCCCTTGACGGAGTCCTTGGCCTTGCCAACCGTCTTCTGAACTTTGCCCTTGGTTTCCTGTGCAGCACCTTCGGCGCGCATACGGTCATTACCTGTGGCAGAGCCGACGCTCTTCTTTACCTTGCCAGCAACTTCATTGGCTGTGCCAGCGACTTTATCGGATGTGCTACCCATGGTATTTCTCCCTAGTTTCTAACCAGACATGGCGCTGGCAACCGGGGTAAAAACGTCAGGCATAACGTTTGGTTCCGCTAAATTTTATTTGCCTCAAGCATGACCTGCTTCGGCAGAGAGCATGCGCGGGTCGACGCCCATCAGGCCAAGCGCGCGCTCATACTTGTTATCAAGCGTGCGGTCGAAGATCAGTTCTTCCGATGCGGGGCAGTTCAGCCAGCCATTGCTGGCGATTTCATTTTCCAACTGTCCCGGTGCCCAGCCTGCGTAACCCAGCAACATGGTGGCCCTGTCAGGCCCGCGCCCGCTGGAAATGGCACGCACGATATCCAGCGTCGAGGTCAGCGAAATATCATCGCTCACGGGAATGCTGGATTCGCTGTTGTAATCATCCGAATGCAGCACGAAGCCGCGACCGGATTCCACCGGCCCGCCGCACTGGATTGGGAATTCGCGAGTGCGGTTGGGCAGCATGATGGCGTCATTGCGGTCCATCATCTTCAGATGCAGCAGCACGTCTGTAAAGGTGATCTGCTGTGAACGGTTGATGATGAAGCCCATGGCGCCCGCATCGGAGTGGGCGCAGATATAGACCACGGACCGCTCGAACGCGCCGCCTTCCAGTCCCGGCATAGCGATGAGAAAATGGCCGTCCAGGAAGCCTCTTTCTCTCTTGTCCATCAGGGTCGAAAAGGTCACTGGCGCCTCCGGTCTGCGGTACTCTGGCGTGAAACAGGTACGGCATAGTGGTTGGTCATCGGCCAAGGATGCGGCATAGATGCCAATCAATCAACCGAAAATGATGAATGAGTTAAAATCGTAACTGGTCCGGGGGCGGATGTTAGGCTAGACCGAAAACATGAACGCCAAGGTCTCTATCTCCATACGTGCATCCCTGTCAGCGCTTGCTCTCATGCTTGCAACGGCATCCACATCCCGGTTGGCTCATGCCGATATAACCGACTGGGAGCAAAGCGAAGGCGGGCGCATGCGCGTCGTCAGCCTTCCCGCCGATGCCAATGGCCGCATCGAAGCGGCATTGCAGATCGACCTCAAACCCGGCTGGATCACCTATTGGCGAGAGCCGGGCGAAGCGGGCATTCCGCCCAAGATCACGCTCGATCCGGAAAGCGGCGCGACCCTGTCCTCCCTCTCCTTCCCGGTCCCCAAGCTCATAGAGAATGGCGACCTCAAGGATATCGGCTACGACCGGTCCGTCAGCCTGCCCTTCGTGCTTCAGGCACAACCCGGCTCTGATGATGCCAATGCGCGTATGACAGCCTTCATCGGTGTTTGCCTCAACATCTGCATTCCTTTCGAAGCCAGCTTCGAAATCCGCAAGGACCATGGAAAGATGGCGACGGCGGAAGAGACCGAAGCCGTGCAGACCGCCAAGGCCACCTTGCCGGAAGAGGCAACGGATGACTTCAAGGTACAAAGCTTCCACATAACGCCTGACAAAACGCTGCTGGGTGTAGAGTTGCGCTTGCCCGAAGATGCGCCGAAAGAAACGGATATTTTCGTCGCCGGCCCATCCGGCTATGCCTATTTCGAGCCGCAGAATATGGTGCGCGACAAGCGCAAGCTGACCTTTTACATGAACATCAAGGGTCTGCCGAAATCCTATAATCCCAAGGGTCAGCGCTGGACCATTCTAGTCAAATCCGGTGAGCGGGTGATGGAAGCCCCGCTTGATTTTCCGCAATAACACATGCGGAAAATCGCTGGCAAGTTGGCGATTTCATCCTCTATAGTCGCGCCGCATCATTGCCACAGGAGCGATATTATGACCATCAAGATTGGCGACAAACTTCCATCCGCGACATTCAAGGAAAAGACCGCAGACGGCCCGGTTGAAACCACCACGGACGCCCTTTTCGGCGGCAAAAAAGTCGTCGTCTTCGCCGTTCCCGGCGCGTTTACTCCCACCTGCTCGCTCAACCACCTGCCCGGCTATCTCGAAAACCGCGACACGATTCTGTCCCGCGGCGTGGATGATATCGCCGTGATCTCGGTCAACGACTGGCACGTCATGGGCGCATGGGCGCAGTCTTCTGGCGGACAGGGCAAAATCCACTTCCTCGCAGACTGGGACGCGTCCTTCACCAAGGCGCTGGGCCTCGATGCCGACCTCTCCGCAGGCAGCCTCGGCGTGCGCTCCAAGCGTTACTCCATGCTGGTGGAAGACGGCGTGGTGAAGTCTCTGAATGTTGAGGAAAACCCAGGCCAGGCTACGGTTTCCTCGGCTGCTACGATGATCGAGCAGCTTTGATTTGATTTTTCCAGGTCATCCTAGGCCTTGTGCCTGGGATTTTCCAACGTCAACGCAATCTCGCATATGCAGATGCTCGGCGTTATCAGGCGGCTGACCACCGCCACGCCACTTTTCGTCATCAACTCTGTTGCATTAAGTCGTCTCTGAGCCTTGCGTTTATAGTTATGATAATTTTCCGCATGGTTGCGGCGATGGCGACGATTGGCGGCTTTCCGCTTTCGATAAGGCGTTTGTAGAAGGGGGCAAATTGTCCCTTTCCCTGAGCGGCGCACATTGCCGGCATGAACAGAGCAGTTTTGACCTGAGGTCTTCCGCCGCGCTGTCGTCGCCGACCCTTGGCGTTTCCGCTTTCACTTGGATGTGGGGCGGTTCCTGCCAGAGCTGCGGCCTGGCGGCGATGCAGGGAGCCGAGTTCAGGCATCTGGGCAACAAGGCTTACGGCACTGATCGTGCCAACGCCGCTCACCGTTGTGCAAATCCTGATACGTCGGGCAAGATTGACGCTTCTGGCAACGAGCGCAGCGATTTGGGTGTCGAGCATGTCTATCTGGCGCTTGATGGTGGCGAGCATGGCTTTGAACGATGCAGCCACGGCCTTGGTGCCCGGCGCACCCGCTCTATTCTGCTCGGCGAC
Organism: Agrobacterium vacciniicorymbosi; assembly: GCF_040427045.1. Lineage (NCBI taxonomy): Bacteria > Pseudomonadati > Pseudomonadota > Alphaproteobacteria > Hyphomicrobiales > Rhizobiaceae > Agrobacterium > Agrobacterium vacciniicorymbosi. Next base: position 116,716 of record NZ_JBETMF010000002.1, on the reverse strand, counting down.
TTTGAACGCCACAAGATCGGCCCGGCGCCGCACAAGCGCCTGTAATTCAACGTCATCGGGGTCTGGTGCGTGCCATAACGCCAGTCTTGCCCATCGCTCATAACCATAGGCGGTCATGTGTGTCGCGTCGATGGCATCGCTTTTGCCCAAAGTTCCGAGAGAACGGATATAGGCTTTGAGCTTCATCACATCGGCACGGTGGCAGGCGATGCCCGCCTTGACGCACGCCTCTAGAAGCATGAGTTCGTAGCCACCGGTCTGCTCGCATATGATAAAGTCGGGCTGCATCGCCTTGAGCAGCTTACGGATGCCGCAGCGATCGTTGGCAAAGGTGATGATGCGTTTCCCATCGCTGACAACAAGATTGTCCTTGGCGACATCGACGCCGAGGCAGTGAAGGGGTGGTGTGTGCAAAAAGTCCATAGGTCTGCTATCCTTTGCAGGCTTCGGATTGTTTGCGGGCGTGGCAATCAGCGGCCCAATCAACTCTCCAAGCGGTGAAGCAAAGGCGGCAGGGAGCCTTGATGACGTGGGGTGTAGTCCCAATCCTCGGACGGTCGCCTGCTGCCGGGACTGCGCGCTGTGAAGGGCGCGCAGTCCCGCACCGACAATAGCTTGATAGCAGCAAACAATCCTCGGGCTTGTCCCGAGGATCTAACGAACCACAACGTCAAATGTGGTCAGATCCTCGGGTCAAGCCCGAGGATGACGTTAGAGAAACGCGCGACATCATCATCCCCACCTCCCCGCAAAACACGCCATGCTTTCGCCGTAATTGTTATATCATTACAGTAACTATATAACATTATTGTGAGCATTCCATGCTGCATCATTTCTCTCCACGGCATCTGTTGCGACAGTCCGCCATCACTCGCCTTCTCATCGCTCTCGTCATCCTCTTCCCACTCTGGCTTGCCATTCACTGGGCGGTGCTGCTGTCATGAGTGGCGCTGCGGTTCTGTCCATCGACAATCTGACTGTGGCCTATGACCGGCATCCGGCGGTGCATCACGTCTCCGGCAGCTTTAGCAAGGGCAGCCTGACGGCCATTGCCGGGCCGAATGGGGCGGGCAAGTCCACGCTGCTGAAGGCCATCATTAGCGACGTCAAGGTATCTGAGGGCTCCATTACCCATGCGCTGAAGCGAACCGACTTTGGCTATCTGCCGCAGGCAGCCGATATCAACCGGCGCTTTCCGATTTCCGTTCTGGAAACCGTGTTGCTGGGCACATGGAAAACCGCCGGTGCCTTCGGCTCTATCAGCAAGCAGCAGGCGGCGCTTGCGCAAGAGGCTCTCGCCACCGTTGGTCTTGCGGGCTTCGAGCGCCGGTCGATTGGCGCGCTGTCTGCCGGTCAGTTTCAGCGCGTGCTGTTTGCCCGGCTGCTGATGCAGGATGCCAGCGTCATTCTGCTGGACGAGCCCTTCACCGCCATCGATGCCCGCACCACGCGCGACCTTCTGGACATCGTTGCCCGCTGGCATGGTGAAGGCCGCACCGTGGTTGCGGTGCTGCATGATTTCGATCAGGTGCGGGCGCATTTCCCAGAGACATTGCTGATTGCTCGCGAGCTGATCGCTTGGGGCCAGACCCAGCAGGTGATGTCGCCGGTCAATCTCATGCGCGCGCGCATCATGGCTGAGCGCTGGGATGACAATAGCGAGATTTGCGAGCCAGCAGCATGACGGCCTATGATATTTTCCTCGCGCCGTTCCAGGATTACGGCTTCATGCGCCGCGCGCTCGTCGCCTGCTTCTGCCTTGCTGCAGGGGCAAGCCCGATCGGCGTGTTTCTGATGCTGCGCCGTATGAGCCTGATGGGTGACGCGCTGAGCCACGCCATCTTGCCGGGAGCCGCCATCGGCTACCTCATTGCCGGGTCGCTATCGCTGACGGCAATGGGCTTCGGCGGCCTGATTGCTGGCCTCTCCGTCGCGCTCCTGTCCGGCATCGTCAGCCGCATCACGCCCCTGCAGGAGGATGCGAGCTTTGCCAGCTTCTATCTGGCTTCTCTGGCGCTCGGCGTGCTGATCGTGTCCCTGCACGGGTCGAATGTCGATCTTTTGCATGTGCTGTTCGGCACCATTCTCGCTATCGATGCGCCAGCGCTCTACCAGATCGGCGCCATTACCTCCCTGACGCTGATCGTTCTCGCCATCATTTACCGTCCTCTGGTCAGCGAATGTTTCGACCCCGGCTTCCTGCGGGCCGTTGGCGGGCGTGGGCCGGTCTATCACGTCATTTTTCTGGTGCTGGTGGTCATCAATCTGGTTGCGAGTTTTCAGGCGCTCGGCACCTTGATGGCGGTGGGGTTGATGATGCTGCCTGCGGCTATCGCCCAACTCTGGACGCGCAGCCTGCCCGCCATGCTGATCCTTGCTGCGTTGAGTGCCGCCATCTCCGGCTATGTCGGCCTTGTCGTGTCCTACCATTTCGAGCTGGCCTCTGGCCCCACCATCATCATGGCTGCAACCTGCCTTTACGGGCTGTCCATTCTGGCAGCACCGGCGGGTCTTGCAGGACGTTTTTTCACCCGCCCGCATTTGAAGGGCTAACTGGAGACCTGCCAATGTTGTCCCGTAATCTTCTGCTGACTGCCGCAATACCCGCCTTCATTGCCTTCGCCTCCCCGCTTTCTGCGGCGGAGCTGAAGGCCGTCGCCTCCTTCACCGTGCTGGCTGATGTGGTCAAGCAGGTGGGCGGCAACCACGTTACCGTCACCAGCCTCGTCAAGCCGGATGGCGACCCGCATGAATTCGAGCCGTCTCCATCCGATGCGAAAAGCCTGAAAGCCGCCGATGTCGTCTTCGTCAGCGGTCTTGGTCTTGAGGGATGGATGGACCGGCTGATCTCCGCCTCCGGTTACAAGGGAACGCCGGTCAATGTCTCCGAAGGTATCAAGACGCGCAGCATGGAAGAGGACGGCAAGACCGTGACCGATCCGCATGTCTGGAACAGCCCGGTCAATGTCAAAATCTGGGTGCAGAACATCGAAACCACCCTCTCTGCCGCCGACCCGGCAGACAAGGCAGATTTCAAGGCCAACGCCGAGGCCTACTTGAAGAAACTGGATGAGCTGAACACCTTTGCCCATGCGAAATTCGACAGCATCCCGGAAGATCGCCGCAAGGTGCTGACCAGCCACGATGCCTTCGGCTATTTCGGGCGCGAATACAAGGTGACGTTCCTGTCGCCTCTGGGCGTTTCAACCGAAACCGAAGCCTCTGCCGGAGACGTGGCCAAGCTGATCGAGCAGATCAAGGCGGAGCATGTGAAGACCTACTTCTTCGAAAATTCCAACGATCCACGTCTGGTCAAGCAGGTGGCCAAGGCAACCGGTGCGCAGCCGGGCGGCGAACTTTACGTGGAATCGCTTTCCAAGGCCAAAGGCCCTGCGCCGACCTATGAGAAGATGTTCCGCTATAATGTCGAGCAGATCGCGACGGCAATGAACAAGTCCAGCTGATAACGGCGGCGCGGTCACACCGTGTCGGGAATAGCAGGGGCGAGCTAGCGCCCCTGCACCCGATATCCTCGCCCTTGTGGCGAGGATCAAGTGATGGTGAGGGTAGTTTGCCGACTCACTCCGCCATATCGAAAACCAGCAATCCCGCTGCACCGCCATCGGTCAGGCCGATCAGGCGTTCGCCGACATCGATATGCTGGGGATGGGCGAGATATTCGTCGCGGGCCTCGATGCTTTCCAGCTTGATGATGAAGCCATCCAGAAAGCCGCCATTCAGCCCTTCGGACGAAACGTTCTGTCCGCATTTCACCTCGACAATGCCGGGAATGACATCCTTGAGGGCGGTGATCGCTTCGTAAATCGCCTGCTTTTCGGAAGTCGTTGCGGCAGATTTGAAGCGCACGAAAACGCAATGCAAGATCATGGGGTGTCCCTCTCATGCCTGACTACACAGGCTTTATGCTTTTATAGCCTTTGGAATAACAAGGCTTAGGGAAGATAGGTCGCGAATGGCGATGCGCAACCCCAGTAAAGCACCTATTCATCACCGCCGTTTGAACGGCTCCATGCCTTTGCGGGCCAGTTCATCGGCACGTTCGTTTTCCGGGTGGCCGGCGTGGCCTTTGACCCAGTGCAGGGTTACCTTGTGCCGCTCCCGCGCCGTTTCCAGCGCCTGCCAAAGCTCGACATTCTTGACGGGCTTATTGTCAGCTGTCTTCCAGCCCTTTTTCTTCCAGCCGAAAATCCACTTGGTAATGCCGTCCTTCACATAGGCGCTGTCGGTGTAGAGATCGACCTCGCAGGGCGCTTTCAGCGCGTTCAGCGACTGGATGGCAGCCATCAACTCCATGCGGTTGTTGGTGGTTTCCGCCTCGCCGCCGCAGAGTTCTTTTTCGGTCTCGCCGTAGCGAAGAACCGCGCCCCAGCCACCCGGGCCCGGATTGCCCGAGCAGGCGCCATCGGTGAAAATATCGACATGCTTCATGCGACTGCCAGCCCGTATTCCGCAACGTTGGAGACCGCACGGTGGAAGCGCAGCTTGCGCAGATATTCCAGCGGGTCTTTCTTCACCACCAGCGCACCCTCCGGGGTCGTCAACCAGTCATAGAGACGGGTAAGGAAGAAGCGCAGCGCCGAACCGCGCGCCAGAAGCGGCAGCGCATCAAGCTCCGCCTCGCTCAAAGGCCGCACAGACTGGTAGCCTTCCAACAGCGCCTTGCCCTTGGTGACATTGTAGGAACCGTCTTTCTCAAAGCACCATGCGTTGAGGCAGATCGAGACGTCATAGGCGAGGAAATCATTGCAGGCGAAATAGAAGTCGATCAGGCCGGAAAGTTCATCGCCGAGGAAAAAGACGTTGTCCTGAAACAGATCGGCATGGATGACGCCAGCGGGCAGATCCTTCGGCCAACGGGCGGCGAGGTCATCGAGATCGGCACGGATTTCCTGCTGCAAACCCTTTTCGACCTCATCGGCGCGAGCTTCGGATTTGTCCCAGAGCACCTTCCAGCCTTCGACTGATAGAGCGTTCGGACGTTTGAGTTCAAAGCCCTCACCGGCCAGATGCATGGCAGCGAGTGCCTTGCCCACTTCACGGCAATGGCGAGCCTCCGGCTTGCGCAGCCACATGCCCTCCAGAAACGAGATCAGCGCGGCGGGACGGCCTGATAATTCACCCAGAAGCTCGCCATCGTGGCGCGGCAATGGCAGGGGACACGACAGACCTTTTGCAAACAAATGCTGTTTCAGACCCAGAAAGAACGGCAGATCGGACTTTTCCACCCGCTTTTCGTAAAGCGTCAGAATCAGCGGGTCTTTGGTGGTGTGCAGCAGAAAATTGGTGTTTTCGACACCTTCGGCAATACCCTTATAGGATGTCAGCGCGCCGACATCATATTGGCCGAGAAAATTCTTCAGGTCGTCTTCGCTGATATCGGTGTAAACTGCCAATTTATGATCTCTTGCGGTGCTGAAAGGGCGGAGGTGGAAAAGATCAGGCGCCGGTGGCCGGTTTCGACGGCAGGGCATCTCTTGCGGTGCCATTGACGAAGGCCATGTCCTGCACCGTCAGCTCTATATCGCGCAGCTCGCGATTGACCAGAAAATGTTCGGTTTCCTCAACCGTCACGGCCAGATCGAGCGTGGTCTCGTAGCGTGCCTTGAAGGCCTGGATGATCTCATCTACGATGACCTCTGGCGCAGACGCACCCGCAGACAGGCCAACCGTCTGCACATCACCAATCTCATTCCAGTCGATTTCGGCGGCGCGCTGCACCAGCACGGAGCGCTTGGCACCGGCGCGCAGTGCCACTTCCACCAGTCGCTTGGAGTTGGAGGAGTTCGGCGCACCGACGACGATGAACAGATCGCAGCCGGGAGCCGCCTGCTTGACCGCATCCTGACGGTTGGTGGTGGCGTAGCAGATGCTGTCTGCCGCAGGCGCCTGCATGGCCGGAAACCGTTCCTGCAACTTGGCGATCACGCCTGCCGTATCATCCACAGACAGCGTCGTCTGCGTTACGAAACCGAGATTTTCCGTATCGACCGGCTGATAGCGTGCGGCATCTTCGATGGTTTCGACCAGAGAAACAGACCCTTCCGGCAACTGCCCCATGGTGCCAATGACCTCCGGGTGGCCGGCATGTCCAATGAGGATGACATGGCGGCCAAGGCGCTGGTGGCGCATCGCCTGCTTGTGAACCTTGGAGACAAGCGGGCAGGTCGCATCCAGATAAAACAGGTTTCTGGCCTGCGCATCTTCCGGCACGGATTTCGGCACGCCATGCGCGGAAAACACCACCGGCTGCTGACGGTGCTCCGGCGGAATTTCGTTCAATTCTTCAACAAAAATCGCGCCCTTGGCTTCCAGCCCTTCAACCACATAGCGGTTATGGACGATCTCGTGGCGCACATAAACGGGGGCGCCATAGGCTTTCAGCGCCAGAACGACGATCTGGATGGCGCGATCGACACCGGCGCAAAAGCCGCGCGGGCCACAGAGCCTGATCGTCAGAGGCGGTTTGGAAACGGCAATATTCATTCCTTCTCCTTCAGCCTCCCGTGCGTCATTCTCTGGAATTTCTTACGCCCCGGACATAGGCAAAACCGACCACGATGACAAGGGCGAGTGCCAATCCGTACCATGTAATCGCATATTGAAGGTGATTATTCGGCAGATCGATCAGCGTCACGCCACCCTTTGGCCAGCCGCCGGGATTGGGGGCGGCATTGGCATCCACGAAAAACGGAACGAGTTGGGCAGGCGGAATGCCAGCGCGGCTGGCCATGGCCGACCAGTCTTTCCAGTAATAGATGTTCTTCGCCAGATCGTTTTCCGGCAGCAGGCTGGAGGGTTTTGTGGTCAGCCGGGCACGCGCCAGCCCTTCCACCGAAACGATACCGGCCACTTCGCCTGCCTCCCGTTTCGAAGGCTCTTTCATCTCGTAAGGTACAAAGCCGCGATTGATAAAAATCGCCCGACCATCGGAAAGGCGAAGCGGAGTGTAGATGTAATATCCGGTCTGACCCTCGAAGGTCGCGAAGAAATGCTGCTCCTTGGTATGATCGAAGGTGCCTGATAGCGCAACGGTACGATATTCGATATCGCCACCCGATGCCGCCAGCGCTTCAATATCCGAAAGCGGTGCGGGCGCGGCGTGGATGCGCTGCTGGATATCGACCAGCAAGCCCTCTTTCCAATACATGCGCTTGACCTGCCATGTGCCGAGCGCAACCAGAATGATAAGGGCAAGCAGGACAAGCGGTGCGGCGAACCACAGGCCCCGGTGCGATGGTTTGGCGCTGACGCTATCAGTCACGATCAAGCCTGCCTTCACTGGCATTGTTGCGATATTGCAGAGCGATCATGATGCCCTTCATCTTTTTGAGAAGAACGAGCGAAAGGATAATGGCGGTCGGAATCCAGATCAAGGCGTGCAGCCAAACGGGTGGCGCAAAGCGCGCATCGAACCACAGCGCCATGCCGATGATGAGAAAGCCGACGATGAGCATGACGAAGACCGCGGGCCCCTCGCCCGCATCCGCGAAAGCATAATTCAGGCCGCAGGCACTGCATTTGGGTTTCAGAGTCAAAAACCCCTGGAACAACCTGCCATGGCCGCAACGCGGACAGCAGCCGCGCAAGCCCACCTTTACCGGGTCAACAGGCGGATAGAGCGCCTCGTTTTCCTGCGTCATCATACCCTCCCCGTTTGCGAACCATCAAGCCGCAGAAAAACAAAGGGCGGCACGCGCCGCCCTTTGCTCAATCCGTCGTTTGACATCAATGTGCCAGCGGTGCGCCCCAGCCACCCCAGACGTAGATGGCGAAGAAGAGGAACAGCCAGACCACGTCCACGAAGTGCCAGTACCAAGCAGCGGCTTCGAAGCCGAAATGCTGCTTTGGCGTGAATCCGCCAGCAATGGCGCGGAACAGGCAGACCAGCAGGAAGATGGTGCCCACGAAGACGTGGAAGCCATGGAAGCCCGTGGACATGAAGAAGGTCGCGCCATAGATCGAATTTTTGAAGTCGAATGGCGCGTGCATGTATTCGTATACCTGCACCGTGGAGAAGAAGACACCGAGCGCAACCGTCAGTGCCAGCCCGGTGATGAGGCCCTTGCGATCATTGTGCAGCAGCGCATGGTGCGCCCAGGTCACGCAGGTGCCGGACAGAAGCAGGATGACGGTGTTGTAGAGCGGCAGATGCCATGGGTCGAGAACCTCGATACCCTTTGGCGGCCACTGACCACCCGTGAACTCCACGCGCGATGCCTGAATGGCTTCATGCGGATAGAGGCTGGCATCGAAATAGGCCCAGAACCATGCTACGAAGAACATGACTTCGGACGCGATGAACATGATCATGCCATAGCGCAGATGCAGCGACACAACGCGGGTATGGTGCCCCTCATTGCCCTCTTTCACCGTATCTGCCCACCACGCATACATGGTGTAGAGCACGATAGCGAGACCAATATAGAATAGCCATGGATGAGCCCATTCCAGACCGAACAGCTTCAAGGAGCCGCCATGCAGATAGCGCATGTAACAGACGCCACCGAAAGTTAGAAAAAAAGCACCAATCGAGGCCAGAAGCGGCCAGGGGCTGGGGTCTATGATATGGTAGTCGTGGTTTTTCTGATGTGTGTCTGCCATGTGATCGATCCCCGCAGGCTCTTCCCTAGTCTCACTCGATACAGTGGTCTTCGTTAAAAGCCCACCTCATGCAGTACGACCGAAACCGGCCGCACCTCCCTCTCTCAAAGTTTCGTCTCGTCACGTTCGGTCTTTGCCGGCAAGGACGCAACCGGTTTTTCCGTCTTGGACGGATAAAAAGTGTAGGACAGCGTCAAAGTATGGATGCCCTTGGTTTCCCGAGCCTTTACGATCTCCGGATCGATGAAGAATACCACCGGCATTTCCAGCGTTTCACCCGGCTGCAAGGTGGTTTCGGTAAAGCAGAAACACTGCACCTTATTGAAATAAGCACCGGCTTCCATGGGCGTTACGTTGAACACCGCGCTGCCGGTGGTGGCGACGGGCGAGCGATTCGTCGCCTTGAAGGTCACCTGCACGGTTTCGCCAATGCGTGGCTCAACCATTTTATCGACCGGGCGGAAATCCCAGTTGAGGCCGGTGGAGGTGTTGGCGTCGAAAGTCACCTTCATCGTCTTGTCGAGAATGACATCCGAATATTGTTCGACGCGCTGGGTGGTGCCGTTATAGCCGGTCACCTGACAGAAAAGGCGATAAAGCGGCACCGAGGCATAGGCCATGCCGACCATGCCGCAGACAAAAACCAGACACAGCACGAGAATCGAGCTGTTGCTCGTCTTCTTGCCCGTCGTTCCTGTTGTTGCCATGTCTCCTCCCCCTCTTTTCGTCCTGCGGTCAGAAACCGCCGATTTTTATGATGGTGATGATGTAGAAAAGCACGACCAGCGCCGCCAGCAGAAGACCGAGCGCAATGTTGCGCCCGCGTCTCGACCGCTTTTGTGCTTCGTTCAGCTTGATGGTTTCCATTATGCCGCTCCTCCGAACAACGTCAGAAATGACGGTGCGAGATGATCTGCCAGCAGGCCGGAGAAAATCGCGAACAGATAGAATACTGAATAGGCGAACATCTTCTTCGCCTGCACCATACGCTCATCACCGTCAGCCATGCGTCTGACCGAGATGGAACAGTATATGAAAATGGCGCTGAGAACCGCTGCAAATATGCCGTAGCCCGCACCTGCAAGACCGGTGAAGTAAGGCGCAACCGCCGCAACCGCCGTCAGAACGGCATAGGCGATCATCTGGTTCTTGGTGGAGCGTTCACCTGCAACATTCGGCATCATCGGAATGCCAACAGAGCCGTAGTCACGCATCTTGAACAGAGCGAGCGCCCAGAAATGCGCAGGCGTCCAGAGGAAGATGATGAGAAACAGAATGGTGCTATCGATGGACACGCCGCCGGTAACGCAGGCCCAGCCCAGCATGGGCGGGAATGCACCGGCAGCACCGCCGATGACGATGTTCTGCGGCGTCGAGCGCTTCAGCCACATGGTGTAGACGACGGCGTAGAAGAAGATTGTAAACGCCAGGAGGCCAGCCGCGAACCAGTTGACCGCAAGGCCGAGGATGGCGACCGAGAAGACCGACAGCGTGAGACCGAAAGCCAGTGCTTCGCCCGGCGCAACCCGTCCAGAAGGTATCGGGCGCTTGGCGGTGCGGGTCATGACGGCATCGATATCGGCGTCATACCACATGTTCAGCGCGCCGGATGCGCCAGCACCCACGGCAATACAGAGAATGGCAACCACGGCCAGCACGGGATTGATCGTTCCCGGTGCGAGAACGAGCCCCGCAAAACCGGTGAAGACCACCAGCGACATGACGCGGGGTTTCAGCAATTCGAAATAATCGCGCGCACCCGCTTCGGAAAGCTCGAGGCTTTCCATTCCCAGCGTGTCGCGATTGTCGATAACGGTCATTTTTCCTGCCTTCATGGGAAACGCCGCGCATATTTGCGGCGCTCCATTGTGTTTTGTCTCAGCGTGAAACTGGCATTTATCATGTTCAGTCGGGATACACGCTTGGACAAAATGCCTCAGCGGATACGGGGAAGCTGTTCCCACTGGTGATATGGCGGCGGCGAAGACAGCTGCCATTCCAGAGTGGTCGCACCTTCACCCCAAGGATTGTCACCGGCCACCCGCTTCTTGGCGAAGGCTTCCCAGACGCCGAAGAGGAAGATACCGACGGCAACCGCCGAGATATAGGAACCGTAGGACGATACCATGTTCCAGCCCGCATAGGCATCCGGATAGTCGATGTAACGGCGCGGCATGCCGGCCAGACCTAGGAAGTGCTGCGGGAAGAAGATGAGGTTGACGCCGACGAACATGACCCAGAAGTGCAGATTGCCGATCTTCTGGCTGTACATGTAACCGGTGATCTTCGGGAACCAGTAGTACCAGCCAGCAAAGATGGCGAACACGGCACCCAGCGACAGCACGTAATGGAAGTGCGCCACCACATAATAGGTGTCGTGCAGCGAACGGTCGAGACCGGCATTGGCCAGCTGAACGCCCGTGACACCACCCACCGTAAAGAGGAAGATGAAGCCAATGGCCCAGATCATCGGCGTGGTGAAGGTCAGCGAACCGCCCCACATCGTCGCGATCCACGAGAAGATCTTGATACCCGTAGGAACCGCGATGACCATGGTTGCGAAGACGAAGTAGCGCTGCGCTTCCAGCGACAGACCAACCGTATACATGTGGTGCGCCCACACGATGAAGCCGACGGCGCCGATGGCGACCATGGCATAAGCCATGCCGAGATAACCGAAGATCGGCTTCTTGGAGAAGGTCGAAACTATGTGGCTGATGATGCCGAAGCCGGGCAGGATCAGAATGTAGACTTCAGGGTGGCCGAAGAACCAGAACAGGTGCTGGTAAAGGATCGGGTCACCGCCGCCTTCCGGCGAGAAGAATGTCGTGCCGAAGTTGCGGTCCGTCAGCAGCATGGTGATGCCACCGGCGAGAACCGGCAGAGACAGCAGCAACAGGAACGCAGTGACCAGCACAGACCAGGCAAACAGCGGCATCTTGTGCAGGGTCATGCCCGGCGCACGCATGTTGAGGATGGTGGTGATGAAGTTGATGGCACCGAGAATGGAGGATGCACCGGCAACGTGCAGCGCAAAGATCGCAAGATCCACCGCTGGCCCCGGCATGCCGCTGGTTGAGAGCGGCGGATACATGGTCCAGCCGCCACCGACACCGTAAGCACCCGCCGGTCCTTCAACGAAGAGCGACAGAAGCAGCAGGATGAAGGCTGGCACGATGAGCCAGAAAGAAATGTTATTCAGACGCGGGAAAGCCATATCTGGCGCGCCGATCATGATCGGCACCATCCAGTTGGCAAAACCGCCGATCATGGCAGGCATGACCATGAAGAAGATCATGATCAGCGCATGTGCGGTGGTGAACACGTTGAACATGTGCTTGCCGCCATCAATGGCAGCGTCGCCTTCGAACCCGTAAACCATGGAAGCAAGTCCATGGAAAATCTGAATGCCCGGCTCCTGCAGCTCCATACGCATGACGACCGAAAGGCCGCCACCGATGATGCCGGCGATGATCGCGAAGATCAGATAGAGCGTGCCGATATCCTTGTGGTTCGTGGAAAGGAACCAGCGTTGGAAGAAAGTGGGCTTGTGCGCATGGTGCGCGTGATCATCGTGATGCGCGTCGTGCCCATGCGAATGGTCGTGCGAGTGATCGTCGTGTGCGGAATGTCCAGCCATTGTCCTCACTCCTTACGTTACTTGGTTTCGTTTTCGGCGACCTGAACGGCGCTTGGCGCACCATCCACAGAAGCCATGAGCGCCCGGTTGGCACCGCTCAGATCGGAAGCGGCGGCATCGTGCCAGGTTTTGTACTGCTCTTCGGAAACCACACGTATGGCGATTGGCATGAAGGCGTGATCCTTGCCGCAAAGCTCGGAACACTGCCCGTAATAAAGGCCTTCTTTTTCAGGCTTGAACCATGTTTCGTTGAGACGACCGGGTACCGCATCGATCTTGACGCCGAAAGCAGGCATGGCGAAAGCGTGAATGACATCGGTCGGCGCTGCGGTCACCAGCAGGCGAACCGTCTTGCCGACAGGAACAACCATTTCATTATCGACGGCGAGAAGACGCGGATAACGGGCCTTGTCTTCCTTGCCTGCGGCGGCACGGTCGACGTCCTTCAGAAGGTAGCTGTCGAAAGCCAGTGCCTCGCCGCCTTCAACGGCAGCATATTCATAATTCCACTGCCACTGCGTCGCGGTGGCCTTCAGCGTCAGATCCGGGTTTTCCGGCTGCGTCAACTGCGCATTGAGCAGGTTGAAGGACGGGAATGCCAGAAACATCAGGATGAGAACCGGCGCCAGCGTCCAAACAATCTCGATGGCCGTGTTGTGGCTGGTTTTCGAGGGAACCGGATTGGCGCGGGCGCGGAACTTGACCGCAACGACAATCAACAGAGCGAGCACGAACAGTGTGACCGGAACGATAAACCACAGCGTATATTGTTCGAACCAGCGAATCTCATGCATGATGGGCGTTGCCGCCTCCTGCAACCCCATCTGCCACTCTCTCGGCTGGTCAGCGTGCGCGCTGGCAGCCGTGAGCAGACAGATACTGCCCACCAAGCTTGCGTAAATTCTGTTAGTCACGGTACCTCTCCCTCACGCGTTTGATCATGATCAATCTCAAACGCAGAATCCATGCTTATAGAGTAGACTTCAAATCATAGTTTGCCCTTCGCCGCAATATCGCCTTGGTTGGCAAGCCACGCATTTTTAACGCTATACGTTCTCTGTGTTAAATGCGCCGAAGCCCAACAAATGGGCACTCAAAACCACCGCCGGTTGACAAACCGGGACATGCAGAGCACGGCGAAGTCCTATTTTGGCCGCACTCCCTTGGAATTGAGGACGGCGGCTCTTTCCTTTCCCGAACGGCAAGTCAAAATAGCCGCACTGATTCGAATTCCAGAGGTATCCATGCGTCTGTCTCCGATTGCGCGCGCTTTTCTTATCGCCGCCGGTCTTTCCATTATCGTTCCCGCTGCGGGTTTTGCCCAACAGCAGCCGGGTACGCCAAAATCGACGCATGGCGCTTGGTCTGTCATATGCGACAAGCCCGCTGGCGCATCCGAAGAGCAATGCGCGCTGATGCAGAACGTGATTGCGGACGACCGGCCGGAAGTCGGCCTATCCGTCGTCATTCTGAAAACGGCGGATCGCAAATCTCGCATCCTGCGCATTCTCGCACCGCTCGGCGTGCTGCTGAAGGACGGGATGGAACTATACATCGATAACAACAATATCGGCCGCGCCTATTTCACCCGCTGCTTCTCCGAAGGCTGCTATGTGGAAGTCGATATCGATGACGAGCTGCTGAAGGTTCTGCGCGCTGGCAAGAATGCCGTGTTTGCGTTGCGTGAATCCGTCGATCAGGACCGCGTCGGCATTCCCATCGAGCTTCGCGGCTTTGCCGAAGGCTACGACGCATTGCCATAAGCAATCTTGCGCCTTGGGGCTCCAGCACTTAAATGCGCTGTTAACAGCCACGACTGGAGCCTGCGATGACCCAAGACCTTTTGACCCTGTTCGATTGCGATGAAGGACAGTTGCGCGCCCAGATCGCCGATGCGCTTTCCGGTGCTGACGACGGCGAATTGTTTGTTGAACACGCCCAGTCGGAATCGCTGACCTTCGACAATGGTCGCCTCAAGGGTGGCAGCTTCAACACGGACCAGGGTTTCGGGCTTCGCGCCGTGGCCGGTGAGACCGTGGGTTATGCGCATGCGGGCGAGCTATCGCTGGGTGCTCTCAAGCGTGCCTCCGACGCCGTTGGCGCCGTGACCAAAGGCTATTCCGGCTCCTATGCCGCAGCCCCGCAGCGCACCAACAAGAAGCTCTACGGCGACGAGAACCCGATTGGGGCGCCGAGCTTTGAGGAAAAGGTCAAGCTTCTCACCGAAATCGATGCCTATCTGCGCGACAAGGACCCCAAGGTCCGCCAAGTGACGGCCAGCGTTTCCGCCAGCTGGCAGGTGGTGGATATTCTGCGCGCCGATGGCCATCGCGTCAGCGACATCCGCCCCATGACCCGCATCAATATTTCCGTGGTGGCTGGCGAAGGCGACCGACAGGAAAGCGGCTCTTACGGCATCGGCGGTCGTGTTGGCTTCGGAGATTTCATTAGCACCGAAAACTGGCAGCGCGGCGCAGATGAAGCCTTGCGGCAAGCGCTGGTCAACCTCACCGCCATCGATGCGCCTGCGGGTACCATGGATGTGGTGCTGGGCTCCGGCTGGCCGGGCGTGATGTTGCACGAGGCTGTCGGCCACGGCCTGGAAGGCGACTTCAACCGCAAGAAAACATCCGCCTTTGCGGGCCTGCTGGGAGAGATGGTGGCAGCACCCGGTGTGACTGTGGTGGATGATGGCACCATCGACAATCGCCGCGGCTCTCTGACCATCGACGACGAGGGCACGCCTTCGGCCTATAATGTCCTGATCGAAAACGGCAAGCTTGTCGGTTACATGCAGGACCGGCAGAACGCTCGCCTAATGGGCATGAAAGCGACCGGCAACGGTCGTCGTCAGGGTTACTCCCATGTGCCCATGCCGCGCATGACCAACACTTACATGCTGGGCGGTGATAAAACGCCGGAAGAAATCATCGCATCGGTCAAGAAGGGCATCTATGCGGTGTCCTTCGGCGGTGGTCAGGTGGATATCACCTCCGGCAAATTTGTTTTCGGCTGCACGGAAGCCTATCTCATCGAAAACGGCAAGATCGGCGCGCCGGTCAAGGGCGCCATGCTGATCGGCAACGGTCCGGATGCGATGAAGCGCGTGACGATGATCGGCAACGACATGAAACTTGATACCGGCATCGGCAATTGTGGCAAGGCAGGCCAATGGGTGCCCGTCGGCGTCGGCCAGCCGCATCTGCGCATGGACCAGATTACCGTCGGCGGGACGAAGGCGTAACGGAGCGCCATGCGGAAGCCTGCCGAAATCGCTTTATTGTCGATATGGGTGTTGGTCGCCTCAAGCGTTCTCACACATCTGTGGCTCACGCGACCTGACTGGTTTCCGCAATTTCCGCAACCACTTGCCGAAAAGCTCGTCGGGCTTTACGGGGCGGAGAATGCGGAGCAGGTGGCCGATCTGGAATTGATGATCGGCTTTGGCATTAGCATACCGCTCACGATCGTGCTCACATTTGTTGCCTTTAGGCTGCTACGTTCGCGTTGAATGGATCTGCGGCCTGCAACGTTTCCGCCGCAACGGAGTTACCTTTCCTGCGCATAAGCGCTATAGCAATTGTGTTTTTAAAGGTGACATGGCCCAAAAATGACTTTTACAGATAATGCCCTTGTTCCTGAACTGGCCGTGAGTGACTGGCCGAGAAGCCGGTCTTTTTATTGCGATCTCATTGGTTTTCATGTGGTTTATGAACGACCTGAAGAAGGCTTCACCTATCTGGCGCTGGGCGATGCGCAGCTGATGATCGACCAGATTGGTGCCGGGCGGACCTTCGAAGACGAAACCAGGCCGATGACATATCCATTGGGACAAGGCATGAACCTGCAATTGGTGGTGCCATCGCTGGAGGCCATTCTGGAGCGGTTGGAGCGCGCAGAGATTTCGCTGTTTCTGCCGCTGGAAGAGAAGTGGTATCGGCGCGGCGAGACCGAAGTCGGCAACCGGCAATTCGTCGTTGCCGACCCGGACGGTTATCTCATCCGGCCTTTCGAAAGCCTGGGCGAGCGCCCATTCCGGTTCGGCTAAACGATGGCGGGGGTGTTGCGCAGACCAAAAGCGGTCATTTTCGACATGGATGGGCTGCTGATCGAAAGCGAGAAGCACTACCGGGATTCATTTCTGGCCGCTTCCGATGAGGGCGGACACGGCATGGCTGTCGATGTCTATCAACGGGTCTGCGGCAGTCCGTGGGATGTGATCACCAAGACCATTCGCACCGAATATGGTGAGGATTTTCCAATGGATGCTTTCCGCGATGCCTGGCTTCGGCATCTGGCGATCCAGATGGCGGATGGTGTGGCGCTGAAAGCGGGTGTTCTCGAAATCCTCGATCTGTTGGATGAACTCGGCCTGCCGCGGGCCATCGCCACCTCCTCCGGCCACGAATCCGTCAATCGTCACCTCGGCCCTGTCGATGTTTTGCGTCGTTTCGACCACGTTCTCGCGCGTGGCGATTACGCCGAACCGAAACCATCGCCCCTGCCCTATCTAACCGCCGCCGAACGTCTCGGCATCGATCCCCGGGATTGCGTGGCGCTTGAGGATTCCTATCACGGCGTTCAGTCCGCATGGAGCGCTGGGACGCAGACGATCATGGTGCCGGATGTCGCGCCCGCAACGGAAGCGATGCGCGAGAAATGCGTCGCGATCTGCGATAGTCTTTTCGACGTTGCGACGCTTCTGAAATCCGCACGGAACTAAAGAGCGCTTGTCGATAAGGATCATGCGGCACGACCTTTCAGCGTGCCGCATGTTGATGAATCACGGATACATCCGCACCTTCGACCATGGTCCTTCCGGCGTATCGCGGCGGAATTCGACGCGGTCGTGCAGGCGGAATTTGCGGTCGTGCCAGAATTCGATGGTCAGCGGCTGAATACGAAAGCCCGACCAGTGCGGCGGACGGGGAATATCGCCGATGGCATATTTGGCGGTATATTCGGCCACTGCCTTTTCCAGCGCAAAACGGCTTTCCAGCGGACGCGACTGTTTGGATGCCCAGGCACCAATGCGGCTGCCGCGTGGGCGCGACGCGTAATATTCGTCCGCCTCTGCATTGCTTACCACTTCCACCAGACCGCGCACGCGCACCTGCCTGCGCAGGCTTTTCCAGTGAAAACACATGGCCGCCTTTTTTTGGCCAAGCAGTTCGTGGCCTTTGCGGCTTTCGAAGTTGGTATAGAAAACGAAGCCCCGCTCATCGGCATGTTTCAACAGAACCATACGCACGCTGGGCATGCCTTCCTCATCCACGGATGCGAGCGCGACGGCGTTCGGATCGTTTATTTCCTCGGCTGTTGCATCGCGCAACCAGTCCGCAAAAAGTGAGAAAGGTTCATTTTCCTCAGTAAAGTCACTGGATGTTAACCCGCTTTCCGACATATTGAATAAAATGCTCCTGAGCTGATTTGCACACCAGAGATGGATTCTGGTTTATAGATGGTGAACGTCATAGCAAAGTCGAACAGTCGAACAAAGAGCTTCTTGTCCTCAGTCGTGGGTGTTTCCGCAACTGCTTGCATGGCTGCCATGTTGACCAGCTGCGTCAGCCTCGATCTGTTCGGTGGCGAGAAGGTCGATCGATCCCTCTCCACGGCTTCCGTTCCCAACCAGCAGAATACCCAGACACAGTCCGACGATACGACCATCCGTAATGCCGTGACCTCTGCCGATCTCGCCAAGATTTCGGATTCCCCCCTGCCCTGGGCCAATGCGGCTACAGGCAGTGCCGGTGTCGTAACCGCCATTCGTGAGGACCGCACCAGCGGCTTCGTCTGCCGCGAATTCGACACCACCCGCCATTCCTTCGAGGGCGTTGCCAGCTATAGCGGCCAGGCATGTCTTTCCGAAACGGGTGAATGGCTGATGACCCGCTTCAACCAGAAATAAAGCGTTTACCCTGTCTTTCAGAACAGGTCGGCCAAGCCCCGCTGCGGGCGGCCCGTAAAGGTCTGATTAGCAACTTCTTGCCACAGTCAATCCGAATTGAAAACGAACGATGCAACGCAATTGAAGCTGAGCACGTTCAAGGCGGGTGTACTTCGTGTTGCAGGCTTTTCATGATGAAAATATTAGGCCTCAGCCGACAAGCGTAATTGGTGGTTCGGATGCGTGATCCTTACTCTATTCTCGGCGTTCAAAGAGACGCCGGATCGGATGAAATCAAGGCGGCCTGGCGGTCGCAGGCGAAAGCCGTGCATCCCGATCATAACCAGACAGACCCCGATGCCACCGCCCGCTTTGCAGAAGTTGGTCAGGCCTATGATTTGTTGAAAGACCCCAAGAAGCGCGGTCTTTACGATCAGGCCAGACGTGCCGCCGAAAACAAGAAACGCGACCAGACCATCATTCAGCAGCGCGAAGCGGCCAAACAGGCAGCAGCGCGTGCCAAAGCCGCTGAAAAACTGATGGAAGAACTGGCCAGAGCCCAGGCCCGCACCACCAAGGTCGAGGCGACAACCGACACCAATGCCAAGCCTGAATCGGCTGAAGACATGCTGGAGCGCATTTTCGGCGCAGAAGCCAAGGTGAAAGCGGCGTCCATCAAGACTGGCGCTGACGCATCCGAGACTGCGGCTGAAGACGGCTCGGCAACGCATGGCGACAAGTCGGATGGCGGATCGGCCAGCTCCACCAGCTTCTTCGCAGCCCTGCTGCGCCGCATTCGCCGCGCACCCGCTGTTCCCGAAAAGGCACCTGATATCACCGCAGAAGCCACCGTTTCCGTCACCGATCTGATCGAGCAGAAATGGATGACGATCAATATGCCTGAGGACCGGGAGGTTCGCTTCCAGCTGGAACCCGGCATGACGGATGGTTACGTCGTGCGACTGAAGGGTCAGGGACTGAAATTGCCCGAAGCCGCGCGTGGCGATCTGGTGGTGACGCTTCTTGCTTCCCGCGAAGGCCCCTTCTCCATTCAGAATTTCGATATCCACACGACTTTGCCGATCTCGTTGGCAGACGCCGTGCTGGGCTGTGAGGCCGCCGTTCAATCGCCGCACGGCGAATTGAAGGTGGCGGTTCCGGCATGGTCCGGCTCCGACCGCGCCATTCGCGTGGAAGGCAAGGGCCTGGCAGATGGCGCCGGCGGTCACGGCGATTTCGTCGTCGAACTGCGCATCGTGCTTCTGGATACGCCGGATGCCAAGGTCATGGACCTGATGCGCCACATGCGCGAAGGACTTTATCTCTAGGCTGTGACAAGTGCCGCATAGCCGGTTACCGGCTTTCGGCACGGATTTTCCGGCTTTCACCCAGATAAATTGGCTTAACAAAGCGCAATTGTGCCGAAAGGCGTGAACAACGCACCTTTATTGCATTCCGTCACATGAGATGATCTGAGCCCTGCTTGAACCGGCGTTCGGCCTATGCCATAGGCAAGTTCGATTTAAGTATAGGGAGCATCCAATGGCTCAGACATCCGGCCTCATGGCTGGCAAGCGCGGCCTCATCATGGGCGTCGCAAACAATCGTTCCATTGCCTGGGGCATTGCCAAGGCATGCGCTGATGCCGGCGCGGAACTGGCTTTCACCTGGCAGGGCGATGCGCTGAAGAAGCGCGTTGAACCACTGGCGCAGGAACTGGGCGCGTTTATGGCCGGACACTGCGATGTGACCGATCTTGAAACCATCGATGCCGTTTTTTCCAATCTCGAAGCTCATTGGGGCAAGATCGATTTCGTCGTTCACGCCATCGCCTTCTCCGATAAGGATGAATTGACAGGCCGTTACCTCGACACCAGCCGCGATAACTTCAACCGCACCATGGATATCTCGGTCTATTCGCTGGCAGCCGTTGCCAAGCGCGCCGACCCGATCATGAATGATGGCGGTTCGCTGCTGACGCTGACCTATTACGGCGCTGAAAAAGTCATGCCGAACTACAACGTCATGGGCGTTGCAAAGGCTGCTCTCGAAGCCAGCGTTCGCTATCTCGCGGTCGATCTCGGCGGTCGCGGCATTCGCGTCAACGCTGTTTCGGCTGGCCCGATCAAGACACTCGCTGCCTCGGGCATCGGTGATTTCCGCTATATTCTGAAGTGGAACGAATATAACGCACCGCTGAAGCGCACGGTTTCCATCGAGGAAGTCGGCAAGTCGGCGCTCTATCTTCTGTCTGATCTGTCCACTGGCGTCACGGGTGAAGTGCACCATGTGGATTCCGGTTACCACACAATCGGCATGAAAGCGGTAGACGCACCCGACATCTCTGTCGTAAAGGACTAAAGCGATTGCGCCGCCGGATTTTCCAGCGCGGCGCAACGTCCTTGAATGACAGAGTAAGACAGGAGTGCCGCTTTGCTGGTCTATGTTATCCGTCACGGACAAACAGACTGGAATGCGATCCGCAGGCTGCAAGGCCAAAAAGATATTCCCCTCAATGATTTCGGTCGCTCACAGGCGGTCGAAAACGGCAAGACCCTCTCCCGCGTTCTCGGAAACACTGCCGAGGATTTCGACTATGTCGCCAGCCCGCTTGGTCGCACGCGCGAGACGATGGAACTGGTGCGCGGGGCCATGGGGCTAGACCCGCAGGCCTACCGCACCGATGAGCGGCTTGTCGAAGTCTCCTTCGGTGATTGGGAAGGCCACACGCTTCCCGAACTGAAAATTGCCCACCCTGAAAAAGTTAGAGCGCGCAAGGCCGCCAAGTGGGACTTCATTCCACCGGGCGAGGATGCGGAAAGCTACGAAATCCTGTCCTGGCGGATCGGCGCGTGGCTGTCTTCGGTGGAGCGCCAGACGGTCTGCGTCTGCCACGGCGGCGTCATTCGCTCCATGTTCCGCCTCGTCTCTGGCATGGACAAGGATGAAGCTGCGGAAATTCCTATTCCGCAGGACCGGATATTGCGCGTGGAAACGGACAAGCGGATCGCCGAATGGATCGATCTGCCGATTGAAGCGTAAGACGCCTTACTGGACGACTTCGAGGTCGTCCACGACGCGCTTGCCATCGACTTCGGTGTAGAAGACGACAACCTTCACACCGGCCTGCAAACCATCGAAATTGAACTCTTCCGGCACCTTGTAGCTCTTGCCATCGGCAAGCGTGATGGTGAGGCCCTTCACATCGACCTTGCTGATGGTCGACTCGACATCCACGCTTTGCGAGAACGCATTGAAGGGTGCAAACAGACTTGCTGTGGCCATAAGTGCGGCAATCATGAAACGCATCGCTATAGCTTTCTTAAGGCTGCTGAAAAACTTCGTCTGCGACAAGATTTGCCTCCCGAATGTGGCGGAATTCGCCCGCAAGCATGACATTTTCAGTCCAATTGATGAATGGAATTTAACCTTTAATCAAGCCTTTAGGCAAGGCGTCCGCGCCAAGGGCGCGTGTGTCCACTTGTTCCATAATTGTTAATTTAGCGATAACAGATACACAAAGTTACACCAAGTGATTCAGAATATATTGTGTTTTACGCTGTATAGCAGAGGCGGAATACGTGCCTCCAAAGGATAATGCAGCGTGAATGTTTGGGCCAATATTGGGAAACGCCTTAACGAAGTCATAAAAAAACGGATCATGGCAGCCCTCATGGCTTTGGCCATGGCCGGTATTGTGATGAGTGCGTTCAACCTTATCGACCACCGAAGCGCCGCGTCCATTCGCGAAGATTTGGAAATGCACGCCCGTTATGCGCTGGATATGCTGCATGACAGTCTGGTGATGCGGCTGAAGACGGATGTTGCGACGCTGACATCGTTTGGGCATTACGCAAGATTATCCGCAAGCAATCCTTCGCCGGAACTGGACAAGATTGCCGACTATCAGCTGCAGCATTCCTATCATTTCATTGCCTTGGGCTTTGCCCGCGATTTTCAGCTGCAGAAGCTCTACGCTTCCGAAACGCCCACTGATTTCCCCGCCGACCAGATCAGCGCGATGCTGAGCGACCGGCTGGCGAAACTGGCCGCCATGCCTGAGAAAGATCGCCTGCCGGAAACGCAGGTCTTCGAAGCTGCCGAAGGCGGCACCATCATGGTCATCGTCACCATGCCGCCAGCAAGTGCGGGCAACGCTTCGAAGGACGATCTGGTTCTGGCCGTCGTTGATCGGCGCAAGCTTCTGCATTCCATCGGTTACGATACGCAGGCCCCGCTGGATGAAACATCGCGCGACATCCGCTTCGAAATCAGGGACACGGTCACCAATGAAATCGTAAGCAAGGTTCTCGAGCCGCTTCACGAAGACCCGGTCGTCCGGTCCGTGAATTTGCCGGGCTCGAGCTGGGAAATCCGCGCAACACCCGCGTCTGGATGGGATGCGGTCAAGCCCTATTACCGTTCGCTGCGCACCACGCTGGCCATTGCGGCGATTTCCATGCTGCTGCCGATCATTGTTGCTGCGCTGCTGTTGTCCGAGCGCAACCGCAATATCCAGACGCTTCGCCTGCGCGAAACCCGGCTGCTAGAGCTTTCCCAGCGCTTTAAGCTGGCGATGGATTCTTCCAATATCGGCATCTGGGAAATCGAAAACGATACGTCGCGCTGTTATCTGGATGACCGGGCCGCAAGCCTGCACGGATTTCCGATGTTGGAACAGCGCCTGCTGCTAACGGAATGGCTGACGGCGCTGGTTGTTGAGGATCGGTCGAAAGCGGCGCGTTTCTTCTTCAACTGCTCCTCCGGCCAACAAACGTCTTCGGAGGTTTACCGCGTTCCCGTGGCTGATGGCACCGTGCGCTATCTGCGCTCTGCCGGTTCGAGCTATATCAAGCCGGATGGATCGCACCAGACCACCGGCATTCTCTGGGATGTCACGTCCGATATGCTGATGGCGCACAAGCTGCGTGAGGCAAAGGACACCACCGACATCAAGAATGCCGAGCTTGAACTTGCGCTGCATGAGCTTTCCAGCCGTGAACACGAGCTTGAGGAACTGTCCGGACGCCTGCGGCTTGCGCTCGAATCCTACAACTGCGGCATCTGGGAAGCGACGCATGACTATTCGCACGCGATATGGAACGAACGCATGTGCGAACTCTACGGCCTGCCGCCGCAGCCGGAGCGACATGTAACGCGGGAAGACTTTCTCCGCTGCCTGCACCCGGACGAGTTGGAGAACGCCTTTGGCGATGGCTCGCGAAGCGAAGACGATCCCTACAGGGCTTCGACGCAGCGGGTGATCCTACCCGATGGTAGTCTGCACTATGTCAAAGCCGTTGGTCGTCTTCACGTCAACCGCCATGGCCACAAGAAGATCGTTGGCATCGCCTTTGATGTCACGGCTGATGTTCTGCTGTCAGAACAGCTGAAAAATGCCAAGAACGAGGCAGAGGCCAAGAACGCCGAGCTGGAGCAGGCCAAAACCCGTATCGAGCACAATGCGCTGCACGATCCCCTCACCGGCCTTGCCAACCGCCGCAAGCTGGACCACGAGCTGGACGCCCTGTCGTCACCCTTCCCTCTGGAGCGGAAGCGCTTTGCGATCCTGCATCTCGATCTCGACCGCTTCAAGCAGATCAACGACACGCTGGGTCATGCCGCGGGCGATGCGGTGCTTGTTCACGCAGCCAAGATATTGACCGCCAATGTACGCGAGACCGATGTGGTCGCCCGCATCGGCGGCGACGAATTCGTTATTCTCATGCGCCAGCTGCATGACAAGGACAATATCAAGGCGGTTGCGGCGAAGATCATTGCTGCTCTCAGCAAGCCCTTCGATTTCGATGGTTTCACCTGCCGCTGCGGCGTTTCGATTGGTATTGCCTTCGGTGAGACGAGTTCCACAGACGCCCGCCGCACCCTGATCAATGCCGACCTTGCGCTTTACCGCGCCAAGGCAACGGGGCGAAACCGTTACGAATTCTTCACCCAGAACCTTCAGGCCGAAATCGTCAACCACAAGCGAACGGCGGACGAAATTCTGACCGGGCTGGAAAGAGGGGAATTCGAAGCCTGGTACCAGCCGCAATTCTGCGCCAACACGCATGCTTTGACCGGCGTCGAAGCACTGGTTCGCTGGCGCCATCCTGTCAGAGGCATTCTGACCCCGGATAAGTTCCTGAAGATTGCCGAGGAAATCAACGTCGTCTCGACGATCGATCAGGTCGTTCTGCAACAGGCGCTGCAAGACAAGGAAATCTGGCGCATCAAGGGCATTCATGTGCCGCGCGTATCCGTCAACGTCTCTGTGCGCCGTCTGCATGACGATCACCTCATCGATAGCCTCAAGGAGCTTTCCATCCGCCCCGGCGAAATCACCTTCGAACTGGTGGAATCGATCTTCCTTGATGAAAACGAGGATATTGCCGCCAGCAATATCGAGCGGATCAAGGCGCTGGGTATCGACATCGAAATCGATGATTTCGGCACGGGCCACACTTCTATCATCAGCCTTCTGCGGCTCAAGCCCAAGCGGCTGAAGATAGACCGGCAGCTGGTCATGCCCATTCTCACCTCTCCGCAGGAACGGTCGCTGGTGCGTTCCATCATCGACATCGCCCATTCGCTGGGTGTGGAAACCATTGCAGAGGGCGTGGAAACGCAGGACCATGCGCTTCTGCTGCGGCAACTGGGCTGCGACATGGTTCAAGGCTATGCCTTTGCCAAACCGCTGCCGCCGGAAGATTTCTCGGCTTTCGCAACCGGCGAACACTGGCGCAAGGTGTCCTGACGCCGGGAGAGATGCCACAGAGGGAACCGATTTGGCAAAAGAAAGGCTTTTGCCTTCCGTGCCTTTTGCACTATGAAAAACCCGCCTCTTTTTAGAAATGCGTTCCGCCAGCGGAATGCCGCTGTCTCGGTCTGATCATATGTCGCATAATACATTCGGTTATCTCTTCCGCGTTTCCACCTGGGGCGAAAGCCACGGCCCGGCACTGGGCTGTGTCATCGACGGCTGCCCTCCGGGCATCCGCTTCACACTTTCCGAAGTGCAGGCTTGGATGGACAAGCGCAAGCCCGGCCAGAGCCGTTTCGTGACCCAGCGCCGCGAAGACGACATCGTCAAGGTTCTCTCCGGCGTGATGATGGATGCAGACGGCGAGACGATGATCACGACCGGAACGCCGGTGTCGATGATGATCGAAAACACCGATCAGCGCTCCAAGGATTATGGCGAGATCGCCAGGAGCTTCCGCCCCGGCCATGCCGACTTTACCTATGATCTGAAATACGGCATTCGCGATTATCGCGGCGGCGGTCGCTCGTCTGCGCGGGAAACCGCTGCGCGCGTGGCTGCCGGTGCGCTGGCCCGCAAGGTGGTGCCGAGCCTCGATGTGCGCGGCGCGCTGGTGCAGATCGGCAAGCACAAGATCAATCGCGCCAACTGGGACTGGAACCAGGTGAATCAGAACCCATTCTTCTGCCCGGATGCCAAAATGGTGCCGGTCTGGGAAGAATATCTGGATGGCATCCGCAAGGCAGGTTCCTCCATTGGCGCGGTGGTCGAAGTCGTGGCTGACGGCGTACCCGCCGGCATCGGTGCGCCGATCTATGCCAAGCTCGATCAGGATATCGCTTCCAACCTCATGTCCATCAATGCCGTCAAGGGTGTGGAAATCGGCGAAGGTTTCGCTGCTGCCGAACTGACCGGCGAGGAAAATGCCGACGAAATGCGCATGGGCAATGACGGCAAGCCGCTTTTCCTGTCCAACCATGCAGGCGGCATTCTGGGCGGCATCGCCACCGGTCAGCCTGTCGTTGCGCGCTTTGCCATCAAGCCGACCTCCTCCATTCTGACTGAGCGTCAATCCATCGACGCCGATGGCAACAATGTCGATGTGCGCACCAAGGGTCGCCACGATCCCTGCGTGGGCATTCGCGCCGTGCCGATTGGCGAAGCCATGGTGGCCTGCACGGTTGCCGACCATTACCTGAGAGACCGTGGCCAGACCGGCCGTCTGAAATAGGAACGCGAACCACCATGACCTACGATCAAAAGCGTGTCGTTGAAGCTATCCGCGCCTTCGAGGCAGGCGAGATCGTTGTTGTCATGGATGACGACGACCGCGAAAACGAAGGCGATCTCATCGTTGCCGCCGTGCATTGCACGCCGGAAAAGATGGCCTTCATCGTGCGCCACACCTCCGGCATCGTCTGCGCGCCCATGCCACGAGAAGAGGCTAAACGCCTCAATCTCAACGCCATGGTCGCGGAAAACGACAGCGCGCATACGACCGCCTTTACCGTTTCGGTAGACTTCAAGCACGGCACCACGACTGGCATTTCCGCCAGCGACCGCAACGTCACGGTTCGCAACCTGGCCAACCCCAATGCGGGTGCTGCCGATTTTACCCGCCCCGGCCATATCTTTCCGCTGGTATCGCGCGAAGGCGGCGTTCTCATGCGCTCCGGCCATACGGAGGCGGCAGTCGATCTGTGCAAACTCGCAGGCCTGCCGCTCATCGGCGTCATCAGCGAACTCGTCAATGATGACGGCACCGTCATGCGCGGCCCGCAGGTTTCCGCCTTTGCCGAGACCCACGGCATGAAGCAGGTGTCTGTCGCAGACCTTATCGCCTATCGCCAGCGCAAGGAAACGCTGGTCGAAAAAGAATCGGAATTCACCCTCGACACGCCTTTCGGCCCCGCCAAGGCCCAGACCTATTCCCTGCCCTGGGACCCGATGCAGCATATGGCTGTAATCTTCGGCGATATTCGCGATGGCGTTGACATTCCCGTGCGCCTGCACCCGGAAAATGTGGCTGACGACATCTTCGGCAAGAAACAGCCGGTGCAGCATTACATGGAAAAGATCGCAGCCGAAGGCCGTGGCGTCATCATCTATCTACGCGAAGGCTCGGTCGGTGTGGGACAAGTCGCCGGACGCCGCAAATCCCGCGATCCCGATGAAGCCCACGAACAGGCCCGAACCCGCGACGACGAATGGCTGGAAATCGGCCTTGGCGCGCAAATTCTGAAAGAGCTTGGCATAAGCTCCATCAAGCTGCTCACTTCCCGCGAGCGCCATTATGTCGGGCTAGAGGGTTTTGGCATCAAGATCAGCTCGACGGATATTGGGTGACGAATGCTTTCGTCATTCCTTTTTTCGAAGGTGAGAGCGGTCTGAGCTGACGCGCAGGAAATACATCTACCTCAGTCATCCCGCACTTGATGCGGGATTCAGCCGACGCGCGTCCGCGCGTCGAGAATAGCCTTTTCAGCCCAAAGACTTGGGCTGACTAGACCCCGCATCAAGTGCGGGGTGACGGAAGCGAAAACCTTTGCGGATAACCCGATCCACCGCCCTTTCACCCAAGCCACTCATCCAGATACCGCACACTCTCAACACCGGTAAACTTGGCGAGCCGGTTCAATTCCGCATCCAGCTTCGCCAACCGGCCAGACGACGGACGCACGCCCTTCTCGAGCCACAGGCGCTTTACATCCAGCGTTCCACCTTTGCGCTCCGCCTTCATGTCGATGCGACCGATCAGCCTGTCCCCTTCCAGAAGCGGGAAGACATAATAGCCGTATTGCCGCTTCGGCTCCGGCACGAAGACTTCGATGCGGTAATAGAAGCCGAACAGGCGTTCGGTGCGGGCGCGGTTGCGCAGCAGCGGATCGAAGGGGCTGAGCACGCGGATGCGGTTGGGTGGCTCCATCCCAGCTTCTGCTTCCCCTGTGAACCCTTCAAAGGCATAGGAGACGCGTTCCTTGGCGCCGTCGGAAGAGGCGAGTGAGACTTCGCAGAGTTCATCGCGGTGATCTGTCACCCACTGCTTGGCTTCCTGCGGCGTGACGATGTCGAAGAAGGCGGAGATTTCCCCTGATGTTGCAAAGCCAAGCCTCGTTAGCGCTTCACGGCAGGCCCAGTCTACGAAGTCGTCATGATGCACATCCAGATCGTGATGCTCGGAAGGGATCACCCGTTCCGCCAGATCATAGACTTTCTGGAAGTTGACGCGCCCTGCCACGGCCAGTTTGCCAGTGTGCCAGAGATATTCGAGTGCTGTTTTCGAGGGATGCCAGTTCCACCAACCGCCGGACTGGTGACCTTCCGCCTTCATATCGCGCGACATGGTCGGGCCATTTTCGGCAATACGGCGATAGGTTTCCTCGAAGGCGGAATCGAAACCTTCGCCGTGCCAGCTGCGCCAGCGCTCCTGAATGATCGGCTCGCGGCGGCGGAAGCGGTGTTTCCAATAGGGGTAGAAGGTCGCGGGCAAAATGGAGGCGTCATGCGTCCAGTGTTCGAACAGCGCCCGGTCCTTCTCCAGCAGTTCCGTCAGGTGCTGGCGCTTGTAGGTCTGGTTGCGGGAAAAGATGATCTGGTGATGCGCCCGCTCCACCGTGGCGATGCTGTCCACCTGCACGAAGCCGATGTCGGTGATCAGCTTCAACAGATCGGCCTTGCCCATGGCGCGGCTGGGCGATGCGGACAGCCCCTGTCGCGCCAGGAAAATACGTCGTGCTGCTTCGTTCGAAATCAGAATCGCCATGGCAAAAGCCTATGGTTGTGGGGTCGAAAAATCAATGTTCTTTTTTTGTTCCTTGTTTTGTTTGGTGTCTCCAGCGTTTATAGAAACTGCGACAGCATTTTGGGGACTGGCAGTTGGATATTCGTTTTCACGATGCGGGTGTGGCCTTTGAAGGCAGAGCGGCGGTCGAGCCCTTGACGCTTGCCCTCACCGAGCGGCGCATCGGCATCATCGGCCTCAACGGTTCCGGCAAGACGACATTTGCACGGATGATCAATGGTCTGACGAAACCGACGAGCGGTCATGTCAGCGTCAACGGGCTCGATACGGTCAAGGACGCGTCCGAGGTCTTGAAGGATGTCGGCTTCATCTTCCAGAACCCGCAAAACCAGATCATCCTGCCCATTATCAGAGACGACGTTGCCTTCGGCCTGAAAAACAATGGGCTGGACAAGGCTGCCATCGATGCGGCGGTGGATGCGACCTTGCAACGCTTCGATATCCAGCATCTGGCCAAGCGCCGCGCGCACGAGCTTTCCGGTGGCGAATTGCAGCTCTCAGCCTTGGCGGCGCTGACCATCACAAATCCAAAAATCCTCATCATGGACGAGCCGACCAACCAGCTCGACCTCAAGAACCGCGCCTTGGTGGAGCGGACCATGGCGGGGCTGGAGCAGGATTTGATCGTCATCACCCACGATCTGCCGCTGCTGGCATGCTTCGACCGCGTTCTTCTGTTCCACCAAAACAGGCTTCACGCCGACGCATCCCCTACCGACGCCATCCGGCTTTACCGCGAATTGGCACTGACATGAAAAGCCTCCATGTCGAAGGAGCAGGCTGGCTTTACAGCCTCTCGCCACGCATCAAGCTGGCAGGCCTTGCGCTGTTCAGCATCGCCCTCTTTCTCACGCGTGATCCCCTCCTCCTCCTCGCTGCCGTTATAATAGCGGGGCTGGTGCTGTGGCAGGCGCATCTGGGATTTCGCGAAACCGTGGCGCGGCTGCGACCGGTTCTGCTGACCATCGCCATTATCGCCGTTTTCAGCTTCCTGCTGATTTCCGCGTTGGATGCGATGGTGGCCCTCTTTCGGCTGACGGCGCTGACGCTTTTGGCGACCGCGATTACGGCCAGCGTCAGCATTTCTCAGTTCATGGATGAAATAGCCTTTGCACTGCGTCCGCTGGAAAGATTGGGACTTGCCAAAGCTGCCGATGTGGGTCTGGCGGTCGGGCTCGTCGTGCGTTTCGTACCTGAAGTCATCAACCGCTACGAGACGCTACGCGATGCTCACCGTGCGCGTGGAATGAAGGTGAGGCTGCATACGATCCTTGTTCCGCTCATCATTATGACGTTGAAGGATGCCGATGCGATTGCGGATGCCATTGACGCGCGCGGTTTCAGAGGCCAAACCTCGTCTCATGATATTTAGAGATGGGAGCCTCTTGAGAATGAAAACCCGTGACCTCGTTCTGATCTCGCTGTTTTCAGCCATCATCATCGCGCTTGGCCTGTTGCCGCCGCTTCCGCTTGGCTTCATTCCTGTGCCTATTACCGCGCAGTCGCTGGGCGTCATGCTGGCTGGTGTGGTACTGGGGGCGAAGCGCGGCACGCTGGCCGTTCTGCTCACCATTCTCATCGCCGCCATCGGCCTGCCGGTTCTGTCGGGTGGTCGCGGTGGGCTTTCGATCTTCTACACGCCGACAACCGGCTTTCTGATCGGCTGGATTGCCGCAGTCTTCACCACCGGTTATCTGTCCGAGCGTCTGGTCAACCGGGATCAGTCTGCACTCGTGCAGGGTGTTAACTTCTTTCTCGCGAGCGTCGCCGGTGGGGTGGTCGTGCTGTATGCGTTCGGCATCACCTATCTTGGTTTTGCAGCCGGCATCGGTTTTCAGAAGGCCTTCGTCGGCTCCATGGCCTTCATTCCTGGCGATGTTCTCAAGGCCGTTCTCGCAGCTCTCGCTGGCCGCGCCGTGATGGCTGGGTATCCGCTGTTGCCGCAACGCGCATAAGTCTTCGAATTGCCCACGTTCAGGAGTCACCGCCATGGCCACACGGCTTTACGAGCACCCGATATTCCTGGAACACATTACGCCTGCGGGCCATCCAGAGCGGCCCGACCGGCTGCGGTCGCTCAACATCGCGCTGGAGCATCCGAATTTCGAGCGGCTGGAGCGGAAAGAAGCGCCGCAGGCCAATGAAGACGCCGTTTTGCTGGCGCACCCCGAGAGCCATCTGATCTCGATCATGCGGCAAATCCCGGAAGATGACGGCGAGATCAACCGCATCGAGGCCGATACCTATGCCTCGCCCAAAAGCCTGCAAGCGGCGCTCACCGGCATTGGCGCTGCCATGGCGGCGGTGGATGATGTGTTCAGCGGCGCCGCCGACAATGTTTTCGTGGCCAGCCGCCCGCCGGGCCACCATGCCGAAACCGAAAAGGCCATGGGTTTTTGCCTGTTCAACAATGCCGCCATCGCCGCCCGCCATGCGCAGAAGGTCCATGGTGCGGAACGCGTCGCCATCGTTGATTGGGACGTGCACCACGGCAATGGCACGCAGGACATTTTCTGGAACGACACCTCGGTTCTGTTCTGCTCCACGCACCAGATGCCGCTTTACCCTTGGAGCGGCGACAAACGCGAGACGGGCATCAAGAACAACGTCGTGAACGCGCCGCTTTCGCCCAACACCGGCAGCGACCATTTTCGTGAGGCTTTCAAATCCCGCGTGCTGCCGGCGCTTGCCGATTTCTCGCCCGATCTCATCATCATCTCGGCGGGTTTCGATGCGCATCACCGCGATCCCCTGGCGCAGATCAACCTCGTGGGCGAGGATTTCGATTGGGCAACGGGCCGAATTCTGGAGATGGCCGACAAATTTGCCGCCAACCGGGTCGTCAGCCTGCTTGAAGGCGGTTATGATCTGGAAGGGCTGGCGGAATCGGCAGCCATGCATATTTTGAGAATGATGAAGGGTTGAACATGACGGAAAATGCCAACACAGCCGATGTCAGCGGTTATTCTTTCGAAAAGGCTGTCGCCGAGCTGGAAAGCATTGTCGCCCGTCTGGAACGCGGCGATGTGGCGCTGGACGAATCCATCGCCATCTATGAACGTGGCGAAGCCCTGAAGAAGCATTGCGAAACCCTGCTGACAGCCGCCGAAAAGCGCATCGAGAAAATTCGTCTGGATCGCGCAGGCAAGCCGGTGGGCGTGGAGCCGCTGGACGGGGAATAAGCGCTGAGGTTTTTACTCAGAGCGGCACCCACCATACATATCCGTCACCCTCGGGCTTGTCCCGAGGGTCTAACCACGTTTAACGTTGGGGTTCGTTAGATGCCCGGGACAAGCCCGAGCATGACGGCGGAGAGAGAGGGAACGTCGTCAAAATACGTCGCCCACCCTCCCGCGACATAAGAACACAGCGTTCATCATCAGACCCTCAACCAACGTTCCAAATCATGGTAATCTATCCGCCAGTCACGCAGGAGATTTGCCATGTCGTTTTTTCCCGGAAATGACCCCGCAGCAGGCGATGCCTTTGCCTGCGATGCCATCGAAAATCTGATCATTCCGCGCTCGAGCGATATTGGTGGCTTTGCCGTGCGGCGCGCGTTGCCGACGCGGGAGCGCAGGCTGGTTGGTCCCTTCATCTTTTTCGATCGCATGGGTCCGGCCATTCTCAAAGCCGGGGAAGCGCTGGATGTGAAGCCGCATCCGCATATCGGGCTCTCCACCGTCACCTATCTTTTCGATGGTGAAATCAAGCATCGAGATAGTCTCGGCACTGAACTGACGATTCGTCCGGGCGACATCAATCTGATGACGGCGGGGCGCGGTATCGTCCATTCGGAGCGGACACCGGAAAATCTGCGTGGCCATCCGCTCTCCATGTCCGGGCTGCAAACATGGCTTGCCCTGCCCGACAACAAGGAAGAGATCGCGCCGGATTTTTCCCACACCGGGCGCGAAGCCATGCCTGTCATCGACACGAAAGGCGCATCGGGCCGCGTCGTCATCGGCTCCTTTGCGGGATCGTCGTCACCGGTCAAGACCTTTACCGATACGCTCTATGTCGATCTGACGCTTCAGGCTGGCGTCAAATTCCCCTTCCCTGCAGATCATGAGGAACGAGCGATCTATATTCTCTCCGGCTGCCTGGAAGTGGCGGGCGATGTGTTTGCGGCCGATCAGCTGATCGTGTTTCGTGCGGGCGATGACATTACCTTGAAAGGCGGCATTGCAGGTTGCCACATCATGATTTTTGGCGGCGCGGCGCTGAATTCCAAGCGATATATCTGGTGGAATTTCGTTTCGTCATCAAAAGAACGCATAGAAAAAGCCAAGGAAGAGTGGAGAACCGGGCGCTTCGACATCGTACCGGGGGATGAGGAAGAGTTTGTCCCTTTGCCGCAGGGTTGAAATTCGTTAAAACGATTTTAGTCTTGTCGTAGGCCAGAATGCACACCATCTGGAAGCGGCAGATCGAACACCAGATACGAAGGCCGAACGATTGACCGGAATGCCAGAGACACCATTGCTTGACCGGGTGAAATTCCCATCCGATCTCAAGTCCATCGAAGATCGCGACCTGCCACAACTGGCCAGGGAATTGCGCGATGAGATGATCGACGCCGTCTCAACGACGGGCGGGCATCTGGGTGCGGGGCTGGGCGTCGTCGAACTGACCATTGCAATCCACAAAGTGTTCAACACGCCCGAGGATCGGCTGATCTTCGATGTCGGCCACCAGTGCTATCCGCACAAGATTCTGACCGGTCGTCGAGATCGCATCCGCACGCTGCGGCAGGAAGGCGGCCTGTCCGGCTTTACCCGCCGTGCGGAAAGCGAATATGACGATTTCGGCGCAGGCCACTCCTCAACCTCCATTTCCGCCGGTCTTGGCATGGCCGTCGCCGCCGAGCTTGACGGCAGCAACCGCAAGGTCATCTCCGTTATCGGCGATGGCTCCATGTCGGCAGGCATGGCATTCGAAGCGCTGAACAATGCCGGTGCGCTGGATGCGCGCCTGATCGTCATTCTCAATGATAACGATATGTCGATTGCCCCGCCGACCGGTGCCATGAGCGCCTATCTGGCGCGTCTGGCATCCGGCCGCACCTATATGGGCTTTCGCGATTTCGGCAAGAAGCTGACGGCTTATCTGGGCAAGACCATCGACCGCGCCATTACCCGTGCCGTGACCCATGCGCGGGGCTATGTTACCGGTGGAACGCTGTTTGAGGAGCTGGGCTTCTATCACATCGGCCCCATCGATGGTCATTCCTTCGAGCACCTGCTGCCTGTCTTGCGCAATGTGCGCGACAACCAGAAGGGTCCGGTGCTGATCCATGTGGTGACGCAAAAGGGCAAGGGATACGCGCCTGCCGAAGCTGCTGCCGACAAGTATCACGGCGTCAACAAGTTCGATGTCATCACCGGCGCGCAGGCCAAGGCCAAGCCGAATGCACCGAGCTACACCAGCGTCTTTGCCGAAGCGCTCATTCAGGAAGCCACGCTGGACGACAAGATTGTCGGCGTCAGCGCCGCCATGCCGAACGGCACGGGTCTGGACAAGCTGGCTGAACTCTTCCCGACCCGCAGCTTCGATGTCGGCATTGCCGAGCAGCACGCGGTGACCTTTGCGGCGGGCCTTGCTGCGGATGGCTACAAGCCGTTCTGCGCGCTCTACTCCACCTTCCTGCAACGCGGTTACGACCAGCTGGTGCATGACGTGGCCATCCAAGGGCTTCCCGTCCGCTTCCCGATAGACCGCGCCGGTTTCGTCGGGGCTGACGGCCCCACCCATTCCGGTTCGTTCGATACGACCTTCCTCGCTACCCTGCCAGGCATGGTGGTGATGGCGGCTTCGGATGAGGCGGAACTGAAACATATGGTCCGCACGGCTGCTGCCTATGACGAAGGCCCGATTTCCTTCCGCTATCCGCGCGGCGAAGGTGTTGGCATCGAGATGCCTGCGCGTGGCGAAATTCTGGAGATCGGCAAGGGCCGCATCATCAAGGAAGGCACCAAAATCGCGCTGCTTTCCTTCGGCACGCGTCTTGCGGAATGCCTGGCTGCTGCGGAAGACCTGGATGCGGCTGGCCTTTCCACGACGGTGGCCGATGCGCGCTTTGCCAAGCCGCTGGACCTCGATCTCATTCGCCAGCTCGCCAGCCACCATGAAGTTCTCATCACCATCGAAGAAGGCTCAGCAGGTGGTTTTGGCGCGCATGTGCTGCATTTCATGGCCAGCGCCGGTCTTCTGGATACGGGGCTCAAGGTCCGCACATTGACGCTTCCTGACCAATGGGTCGAGCAGGCCAAGCCGGAAATCATGTATGCCAATGCAGGGCTTGACCGCGCTGGTATCGTTTCCACCGTGTTCAACGCGCTGGGCCAGAAGCAGGCAGGCGTCGGTTACGCTGTCTGATCGAGCCCACAACGATACCCCCATAAACAAAACCCGCCGGATCGCTCCGGCGGGTTTTGTGTTTCAGCGGTTTGGTTCTTCTCAGAACTCTTCCCAATCCTGTGCGGATGGCTTGGCCGCCGTGTCTGCCTGTGGCGCGAAGGCCTTGGCAAGGCTCTGTCCGAGAGCGCGAGCGGGCGAAGAAACCGGACGGGCGGTCGGCTGGGCAATCTTGGCAGCAGGGCGTGGCTTTACCGAGAAGGCTGGCTTCGTTGCCGGTGCAAAGGACGAGCGGGGAGCAGCAGGCGCAGCCGATGGTGCGAAGACCGTCGTGCCACGTACGCCACCACCGAGATTGAACTGGCCAATCAGGCCATTCAGGGCTTCAGCTTCGCGGGCCAGAGCATGGCTTGCAGCGGTCTGCTGTTCCACCATCGCGGCGTTTTGCTGCGTGCCCTGATCCATGGTGTTGACGGCGGTGTTGATTTCCTGAAGGCCGGTTGCCTGTTCGCGGGCAGCGGTGACGATGGTGCTGACGTGGGAGTTGATTTCCTCGACTTCGGAAATGATCGCCTGCAAGGCCTTGCCGGTTTCACCGACGAGGTTCACGCCATTTTCCACCTGCTGGCTGGACGCACCAATCAGGGCCTTGATTTCCTTGGCGGCATTGGCAGAACGCTGTGCGAGTTCACGCACTTCCTGCGCCACGACCGCGAAGCCCTTACCTGCTTCACCGGCACGTGCCGCTTCCACACCAGCATTCAGCGCCAGAAGGTTGGTCTGGAAAGCGATATCGTCGATAACACCGATGATGTTGGTGATCTCGCCCGAGGACTTTTCGATTTCCTGCATGGCGGCAACGGCCTTGCGAACGACGGTGCCGGAGTTTTCAGCCCCTGCCCGTGCGCGCTGAACCAGTGCGCTCGCCTCTTCCGCACCACGGGCGCTGTCACGCACGGTGGTGGTGACTTCTTCCAGCGCAGCTGCGGTTTCTTCGATGGAGGCTGCCTGCTGCTCGGTACGGCGGGAGAGATCATCTGCCGATGCCAGCATTTCAGATGCACCGGCATTGATGGCCGAAGCATTTTCGCCAACGTTGCGCAGCGCTTCCTGAAGCTTCTCCAGAGAGCTGTTGAAGTTGAGACGTAGCGGCTCGATGAACTCAACGAATGGCGTTTCGATGCGGTAGACCAGATTGCCATCGGCCAGCGCCTGCAGACCCTTGGCAAGCTCTTCACGGGCAAACAGCTGCTCGGCTTCGGCACGGGCCTTTTCCGCTTCGTTGCGGCGGCGGTCAGCTTCCGTTGTCGTACGCAGGCGGTCACTTTCATCCGATAGGCGGGATTTTTCGATACCGGCTTCCTTGAAGACCAGCACGGCCTTGGCCATCTTGCCGACTTCATCGCCACGGTCGAGTGCGGGAACTTCGACGGATGTATCACCATCGGCCAGGCGGCTCATGGCATTCGTCATGCCGACGATTGGGGAAACGATGGCGCGCGACAGAGCCCAGATGAGCAGCACGGCAACAACGCCAGCGGCAGCACCGCCACCCAGAAGCGCGAGTTCGAGATTGCTGTGTGCACTGGACTGCGCGGCGATCTGGCTTGCCGAAGCAACCGACAGCTGCTCCTTGATCTTGGCGGCAGCGGCACGGAAACCATCCAGCTGACCTTTAGCCTGATTGCGGCCAATCTCGATGACTTCGGAAATCGGCGCTTCCGTGGTCTTGCGCGCAGCCATCTGCGGCTGGGCCAGCTGCGTGTAAAACACGGTGGCGGTTGCCTGCATGTCATCGATGGATTTCAGGATGTCAGGCTGACCGGCGGCATAGCCGCGTGCCTCATCCAGCTTCTTCAACATCAAATCGCGCTGAGCAAACACGTCATTATAGGTGCTGTCGCTGCGAAACAGCAGATAGCCGCGCTGATTGACGGCCTGCTCCAGCATGGCAGCCTTTGCGTCATCGATGCTCGACACGATCTTGCCGGTGTTGGTCTGCTGGTCGGAGATGCGCTTGGCATCGATCGTTTGCAGGAAGACGAACGCGGAAGCCACAAGGCAGACACCCATCAATGCAATGAAAGTGGCAACCAGCTTGAGGTTAATGGGTAGATTTTTCAAAGACATCGAGTGCTCTTTCGACACGCTTCGGTGAGGCTGATTCAAATCAGCCTATGGGGGACTGTATTTTTTCTGGAGGCCGCCTTCATGGCAGACGTGATGAGATCAACTCAGCTTAGCCATAGACTGCAATAAAGCCGTTTATTTTCGCTTAAACTTGCAGACATCAGTTATGGATGCTGCATATTCACATGGCAGTCTGCCCTTTGTCTCAGGGCTCACACGCATAAAATGCTTGCCTTGCGGGCATTTGACAGTCATTGACACGGCCATGTCTAATTCATCTGAAAATCACCGGCTGGACCAGCTTCTGGTATCGCGCGGCCTGTTTGCCAGCCGCTCCCGCGCACGCGATGCAGTGGAGCGCGGTACCGTGCGCGTCAACGGCAAGGTTGTCACCAAGCCTAGCCTGACATTTCCCGGAAATGTCGTCTTCGAAGTCAGCGATCCGGCGCAGGATTATGTCTCGCGCGCGGCCTTGAAACTGGTCGCTGCGCTGGACCATTTCCAGCTGGAGCCCCGCAATCTGGAATGTCTCGATGTCGGCGCGTCCACCGGCGGCTTCACCGAAGTTCTGCTGAAACGCGGTGCGTCCCACGTCACCTCCATCGATGTCGGCCACGGCCAGATCCATCCGCGCATTGAAAACGACCGACGCGTCACCAGCATCGAAGGTTTCAATGCCCGCTTTCTGACCAGTGACGATATCGACAACCGACCGATCAGCTTCATCGTGTCGGACGTGTCCTTCATCTCGCTGAAGCTGGCGCTCGCCCCTGCCCTTGAACTGGCGGAGCCCGGCGCGCTTGCCGTGTTGCTGGTGAAGCCGCAATTCGAAGCCGGTCGTGATGCGATCAGCAAGGCTGGTCTTTTGAAGGAACCGGAAACCGCACCCGATGTCGCCGCAGAGCTTGAGCGCTGGCTGGTGGAGGACATGGGCTGGGTCAGCCTTGGCCTTATCCCGTCACCCATTGCAGGCGGCGATGGCAATGTCGAATTCCTTCTCGGAGGCAAAAAGCCATGAGCACCCAAACCGTGAAGATACAGAGTCTGGGCGCGCAGGGCGACGGCATTGCCCACTGTCCCGAGGGCACGGTCTACGTGCCCTTTGCATTGCCGGGTGAAACCGTCGCCATTGCCCGCGTCAAGGACCAAGGCATGGTCATGTCCATTGCCGAGGCCGCCCCCGAGCGGCGCGAGCCTGCCTGCCGCCACTTCGGGCCGGATGGCAAGAACGGCACCTGTGGTGGCTGTTCGTTGCAGCATATGGCCGATGAGCCCTACCACGTCTTCAAGCGCAGCCTTGTCGTTGCCGCACTGAAGTCCAAGGGGCTAGAGGTTGAAGTCGATGCGCTGGTGCACTGTCGTCCGGGCGAGAGACGCCGCGTCGTCTTTACCGCCCGCAAAACGGAAAAAGGCCTCCTTCTCGGTTTCAGCCAGGCCGGCAGCCATCACATCGTTGCCATCGAAGAATGTCCCATCGCGTCGGATGGTATCATCTCGCGTCTGGACACCATCCGGGCCATTGGTCTGCCGCTGGCGTCGAGCGCGGAGCCATTCCGCATCACCGTTATGGAAACGCGGACCGGGCTCGATATCTCCTTTGAAGGCATCAAGGCGCCAAACGACAAGCAGCGCAGAACGGCGACGGAAATCACGCTGGCCACGCGCGGCATTGCACGCGTTTCGATTGCCGGTGAAATCCTGATCGAGCCGCAAAAGCCCATGATCGATTTCGATGGCGTTATGATTTCGCCACCATCTGGCGGCTTCGCGCAGGCCACCAAGCAGGCGGAAGATGCGATGGCGGAACTGGTGCTGGCGCATGTCGGCAAATCCAAGCGCATCGCCGACCTTTTCTGCGGCTCCGGCACATTCGCGCTGCGGCTTGCCCGTCTTGGCAAGGTGCATGCGGTGGAGGCGGAAGACAAGGCGCTGAAGGCGTTGGATCTCGCGGCCCGCAACACGCAAGGCCTGAAGCCCGTCACGATTGAAAAGCGCGACCTGTTTCGCCACGCTCTGACCACCAAGGAACTGAAGAACTACGATGCCGTGGTCTTCGATCCGCCGCGCGCGGGTGCCGAAGCCCAATGCAAGGAACTGGCAAAGAGCGGCGTGAAGAAGATCATCGCTGTCAGCTGCAACCCGCTGTCTTTGGCCCGCGATCTGGCCATTCTGGTGGAGGGTGGCTACCGCCTGACCAAGGTGACACCCATCGACCAGTTCCTCTGGTCGCCGCATGTGGAAGCGGTTGCGACGCTGGAGAAGTAAGCTACTTCTCCCTCATCACCAAACCGTATCGATATTGCCATTCCCCACCACGCCATCGCAACGGCAGCGTCCGCCGACGCGGCCCTGCTGCACCGGGCAGACGTAGGGGCGCGAGCGGTTGGCGCTATCGGGTGGCGTCACCACGCAAACGAAGCGCGGGCGGCGGCGGTCATTGTTGTTGCGGTTGGATTGACCTGCCTGGCTGTTGAAATTCTGCACTTGAATGACATCGCTCTGCGCAGGCTGCGACATCAGCGGCGGCTGGAAGCTGGCCGCTTCCGCGATGCTGGAAAGTGAGACTAGGGCGAGCGTTGCGAAAACGATATTGCGCATGGTGGCGGCTTTCTTGAAAGGCGGGTGTTGTTGCGCAAAGACTAAACAGCCTTGTTTTGCAATTCCATAAGAGATGCCAATTTTCACCAGCCACGCTTAACGGCGCATGAATGCCTCGAACGCCGCTCTGGCTTCGGCGCTCTGCAACTGCGCGGCAAAATGCACGATTTCCGCATCGATCCTTGCCCGCACCTCCGCGCCATCGCCTCGCAGCAGATCACGAGCGATCTTCAGTGCCTGCGGTGGTTTTGCAGCAAGCTTTGCGGTAATCTTCAAGGTCTCAGCCTCCACCTCAGCTGCCGACACGACCTTCCAGATCAAACCGGCCTGCAATGCCTCATCTGCCGAAAAGCCTTCGTTTGCGGCCAGAAGCGCGAAAGCGCGTTGATGGCCCATGATGCGTGGCACGAGCAGACTGGACGCCGCTTCCGGCACCAGCGCCAAGTCCACGAAAGGTGTCTTAAACAGGCTGCGGCTGGAGGCAACTGTGAGGTCGCAATGCAGGTTGAGCGTCGTGCCAATGCCAATGGCTAGCCCATCGACGCCGGAAACGATGGGTTTGCCGACGCTGACGAGTGCATGCAGGAAATCCCCCGCTGCCAGCCGACCCTTACCGCCGGACATGGCAAAGGCCATGAAATCGGCCATGTCGTTGCCTGCTGTAAAGCAGCCTTCGGAGCCAAGGAAAGCGATGGCACGGATGTCCGCATCGGCATCTGCCGCCTGCAAGGCCTCGATCATGCTACGATACATCGCGTCCGTGATGGCATTTTTCTTGTCCGGGCGGTTGAAGCGGATGACCTGTACGCCGGGTGCGGTTTCAGGACGTTCGACAAGAATATGTTCGGCAGACATGGAAACTCCTTAACCCAGCACGGCACGGGCCGCTTCTAGGCTCGCGGCACCTGATATTACGCGGTCTTTCAGCGCAGACGTTTCCGCCAGCAGGTTTTCGGCGGTGAAGCGGCACAGCGCTGTGCGGCTTGCCCCCTGTCCGTCATCAACCGATGCCAGCGCCCCCTTGGCGAGATAGGCGCCCGTCAGCGCCAGTCCGAACAGCCGCTGATATGGCGTGGCACCGGCCAGTGCAGCAGCGGTTTCGCCCTTCGCCAAGGCATCCAACAGCCACTCGGTCGCGTCTTCCAGATCGGTGATGCTCTGGTCGAGATAACGCCCGGTCTCGCCCAGCTCTGGCGTGTTGGAAGCGTGAATGGCCTGCGCCTGTTCCTTCAGCTCCGCGATGAAACCACGCACCTGCGAGCCCTCGGAGAGCGGCAACTTGCGCATGACGAGGTCGATGGCCTGAATGCCATTGGTGCCTTCATAGATCGGAGCAATGCGGGCGTCGCGCAGGTAACGCGCCGCACCTGTTTCTTCAATGAAGCCCATGCCGCCATGCACCTGAATGCCGAGCGATGCCACGTCCACACCGGCATCGGTGGAAAAGGACTTGGCAATGGGTGTCAGAAGGGCTGCACGCTCCTGCCAAAACTTACGCTTGTCGGCATCGACCTCAGCGTGGCTCATGTCGATGGCGTGGGCGCAGGAGAACGAAATGGCGCGAGACCCTTGAGTCAGCGCCTTCATGGTCAGCAGCGTTCTGGCGATATCGGGATGTTCGATGATCGGGCTCATGCCGGTCGCCTTGGTGCCGGGTGCCTTGCCCTGCGTGCGGTCCCTGGCATAGGCGATGGCCTTCTGCGTTGCCGCCTCGCAGATCGCAACACCCTGCATGCCGACGGCCAGACGCGCATTGTTCATCATGGTGAACATGCAGGCGAGACCCTTGTTCTCTTCACCGACAATCCAGCCAATGGCGCCCTTTTCAGCGCCGTAGCGACCATCGCCGAAAATCATCGTGCAGGTGGGAGACCCGTGAATGCCGAGCTTGTGTTCCAGCGCATGGCAGAACAGGTCGTTGCGTTCGCCGGGATTGCCCGCCGCATCGGGAAGGAATTTCGGCACGAGGAACAGCGAGATACCGCGCGTTCCCGCTGGCGCATCCGGCAGGCGTGCCAGCACCAGATGAATGATGTTGTCGGCTGCGTCGTGTTCGCCCCAGGTGATGAAAATCTTCTGACCGAAAATGCGGTAGCTGCCGTCACCGACGCGTTCTGCCCGCGATTTCAGCGCTGCCAGATCAGAACCGGCATGCGGCTCGGTCAGGTTCATGGTGCCGGTCCAAACGCC
This sequence comes from Agrobacterium vacciniicorymbosi, assembly GCF_040427045.1. Taxonomy (NCBI): domain Bacteria; kingdom Pseudomonadati; phylum Pseudomonadota; class Alphaproteobacteria; order Hyphomicrobiales; family Rhizobiaceae; genus Agrobacterium; species Agrobacterium vacciniicorymbosi. The sequence continues at coordinate 74,727 of NZ_JBETMF010000002.1, read as the reverse complement.
GGACACCAGGTTTTCCAAATAGGTTGCCTTGAGATCATCGCTGCCGTGGGTCGCGATTGCTTCTACAGCCCCCATGGTCAGCGTCGGGCATAGCGCAAAGGCCATGGAACCGGAATTCCACATTTCCAGCGCCGCGACATTCAGCAGATGCGGCAGCGCCTGCCCACCGAATTCTTCCGGCGCGGTCAGGCCGTTCCAGCCACCTTCGGCCCAGCGGCGATAAAGATCGGCCCAGCCATCCGGCGTACGCACTGCTCCGTCCACCAGCTTGGAGCCCTGTTTGTCACCAATCTCGGCAAGCGGTGCGACCTCATCGGTGGCAAAACGACCGGCTTCATGAAGAATGGCATCGACGGTATCTTCATCGAGATCACCGAACGCGCCGTCCTCCAGCGCTGATTTGAGACCTGCCACATGTTTCAGCGTAAAAGCGATATCGTCGACCGGTGCGGTATACATCCTGCCTCCTCCCGAAGCGTCTGCCTGCAATGCGATAGCCTTCGGGGCTAAATGATTTTTACGTAAACGTCAATTTGAAAAAGTTGCACTGCGATCAACTTCCCTGTCATCGCGTACTCATCGGCGGCTACTGCGCACAGCATTCGCCACTCCTGTAATCAAACTGTCACAAAACTCTGGTCTGCATGATATCGTCGCAAAAGCGGGATATTTTACCGCTGCCCGCCGCGATTGCCCGTTCAGGATAACGCCCATGGATATTCCGCATCCCGCCATTCCCGGTCTCGTCTGGGCCTATCGCTTTCGCCCCGGCATCGAGCCATGCACCCGGCTTGCACCGGATGTGCAACTGGCCGAGCTTCAGACGGAAGACGGTTTTTTCTGGCTGCACCTCAATCTCGCAGATAGCCGCGTTGCCAGCTTTCTGGAGAACATGCAGGGGCTGGATGAGAGCATCAAGGGCAATCTGACGACCCATGAGACCCACCCCTCCATCGTGGTGGATGACGGGGCGCTCTACGGAACGCTGGTGGATTTCCAGCGTGAGTTCGATCAGGAAACCCGCGATATCGGCTGGCTGCATTTCGCGCTGGGTGAACGCTACATTATCACCACGCGCCTGCAGCCGCTGCGCTCCGTGGATCGGCTGCGTGCCGCCATCGACAAGAACCCGAAGCGCTACTCCACGCCATCCCATGTCTTCGAAGGACTGGTGGCAGAGTTTCAGCGCAGCCTGATTGCACTCGTCATGGAGACGACGGAAGAGCTGAATGCCATCGAGGACTTCGTCTATGACAGCACCCCGCGCGATGAACGCCGCAGGCTTGCCCCCGTGCGCCGTACGGTCGTTCGCCTGCACCGACATCTGCGCACGGTGCTGACCCTGATGCGCAGAGCTTCTGCGGCGGATGACGAGGAAATGCCTTTCGGCTTTGAAGAGATTGCTGCGCGACTGACCGGCAGGCTGGAATCCATCGACCACGATGTCTATGCGCTTCAGGAGCGGGCGAGACTACTGCATGAAGAAGTGGATTCGAAGCTCTCCTCCGAAACCAACCGACATCTCTATATTCTATCGCTGATGACGGCGTTTCTTCTGCCGCCGACACTGGTCACCGGCTTCTTTGGTATGAACACCGGCGCCCTGCCCTTCACCGAGGGCACAAGCGGTACGATCTATGCTGCGAGCTTCATCGCGGCCTCGATCCTGTTTGCCTGGTTCATCCTGAAACGCGTCGGCATTCTCTAAATGCAAAACGCCGCCCGGATGGAGCCGGACGGCGTTTCTCGCTTCACTTTGTCAATCGATCAGCCGTAAGGCGAATAGCACGTCTGGCGTGGGCCATTGTAAGGCTGGAACGTGTTGCTATAGGCATCGTAAGAGCGGTAGCGACCGAAGCACCAGTTCACATGGCTCTGGCTGAGGCCAGCGCGGGGAGCCGCACGGTAGACCGGACGTGGGCGATATTCCGGCACAGGGCGATAGACTTCACGTGGCTGGGCAAGCGCGCCGCCAATGATCGCACCGGCACCGAAGGCTGCCAACGGGAACCAATAGCCGTTGTGGTGGCGATAGCCAGGACGATATTCGCGGTAGCCACGGTGGCCACCGTAATAGCCCGGACGATAGTCACGACGGTAGCCGCGATCACGCCAGTACTGAACATTCACCACGCCAGTGTCGGCCTTATCAACCGCAGGCGGAGTGACGGAAATGGGCATGGCCTGTGCGGGCACGACGGAACCCGCAGCAGCGAGAACCGAGAAGCCGGCAGCCCAGATAGTTTTCATATAATTCTGCATCTGATTTCCTCCATCCACGGCCGGATATTCTGCCGGCACATTGTGAATAACGACGTTCTTCTTGTGTATCGGTTCCCGCGAAATGCGGGATTATTTATATGTTAGTAGATTATAAATGGCTATCTGAACCCAGCATTAACAACGTGTTCACACTAACTTGATGGCTCATAATAAATAAAATAGAGAAAGCCCGACATTTGCCGGGCTCCCTTTAAAATCGTTCAGTTTATGGGGAAACGCACTGGCGGCGTGGACCATTGTTCGGCTGGAAGGTATTGTCCGACGCGCGGTACGAACGGTAACGGCTTGCGCACCATTGCTGATGGCTGCTGCCGTAAGACGGACGGGCCTGCGATGCTGCACCACCAATGATCGCGCCTGTGGCGAACGCTGCCAGCGGGAACCAGAAGCCGTTATGCTGACGGTAACCACGGCGATATTCGCGGTAGCCACGATGGCCATTGTAATAGCCCTCACGCGATGGACGACGGAAATCGCGATCGCGGTGACGATAGGAACGATCGCGATAGAAGCGGCGTTCGCCATCACGATACTGCACTTGCACGACATTCTCAGTCGATGCCTGAACAGGCTTCGGCATGGGAACCGGGACCTGGAATGCCTGAGACGGCGTAAAGCTCGTCAAAACCATGATAAGAGCTGTAGCAACGCTCGTCTTGCGCAAATTCAGCATGAATTTCCTCCGTGTTATGACACTACGCGTTGAGACCGCGCTTCGATGATCAACTAACGGGAAAATTCGCTATTGGTTCCATTGTGCAAAAATCGAACCAAGTATAATCAGGCTTCTACTTGCACATCCGTCAAAGGACGCGAACAGCAGGCGAGGATATACCCTTCCTCGATGTCTTCATCGAGAATGCCGCCATTGTGGCTCATCTCGACTTCGCCCGAGAGCTTCAGCACCCGGCAGGTGCCGCATATGCCGGATTCGCAGGCAGCCCCGATGCGCACGCCAGCGGCACGCGCCGTCATTAGAATGGTCTGGCCCGGTTGGCACGGCACATCCTTGCCGGACAGGGTGAAGCCGATCTTGGCCAGCACTTCACCATCGTCAGGCAGATCGCTTTCGCCGACCGCAACCGGCATGGCCGGAGAGAAGCTTTCCTGATGATATCGCGCCATATCGAAGCCGGAGGCTTCCAGCATGGAGCGAATGGCGGCCATGAAGGGCTCTGGTCCGCAACAGAACACGGTGCGATCCATGAAATCATGCGACAGCAGCGCGATCTTTGCCTTATCCACCATGCCCTTCAACCCCGACCAGAGATCGGTGCGACCGCAATTTTCGACAATGAAGCCCAGCGACAGGTTGGGCATGAAGCGCGCGAGATATTCCAGCTCGTGCCGGAACACGATGTCGGATGGGGAGCGCGAGCAGTTGATGAAGGAGATATCGCTTTGCGGCGCGCGGTCGCTCATATCGCGCACCATCGACATCATCGGCGTGACGCCGGAACCTGCCGAGATGAACAGATACTTGTCGCCCGGATGGCGCACATAGGAGAAATCCCCCAGCGGCCCGAGCGCACGAATGCGCATGCCCGGCTTGAGATTATTAAACATCCAGCGCGTGCCGACACTGGTGGCCTGCGCCTTGACGGTGACGGCCAGCGCATAGGGACGCGACGGGCTGGAGGACAGCGTATAGGTGCGAAACAGCGGCTCCGGCCCCACCGGCAGTTCCAGCGTCACGAACTGGCCCGGCAGATAGCGAAACCAATTCGGACCTTCGGAGCGGAACAGGAATGTCATCACGTCAGGCGTTTCGGGTGTGACCGAAATACATTCCAGCATATGGAGCTTGTCGCTCCACGGCTTCATTTCATCGATATGCTTGTATGTCGTCTTCATGTTCATTGCGGTCATGCGACAGCCGAGAGTTTTTGCTTGTCGCCCGACAGACGGTCGATCATGAAATCAGAATACCAGTTCACGAACTGCATAACGCCGCCCTCATCTTCCATCGAGTAAGGGCCGGGCTCATAGGCAGGCGAGCGGATGCCGAAAGCGTTCTCTTCGACAATGCGGCGGTCCTGATCGTTGGTCTCGTTCCAGACATGCGTCAGGTCTTCCAGATCGTAATCCACACCCTCGACGGCATCCTTGTGCACCAGCCACTTGGTCGTGACCTGCGTTTCCTGCGGACCGAGCGGCAGTACGCGGAAGGAAATCAGGTGGTCGCCCAGGAAGTGGTTCCAGGTCGTGGGGTAATGGAACAGAAGCAGCGCACCGATATGGTCGATGGTCACATCGTCAGAGAGCGGGCGGCGCACGGCGCGCTTGCCGGACATGGTGTAGCTTTCGGCCTCGCCGATCAGCGGCATGCGCGCCACACGGAACTGGCCTTTGGGGTCAATCTTGAAGCGGCTGGGCAGACCAGCGGCTTCACAGCGCGCCCAGTGGCCGCCGATTTCCGGGTCGCTCGCGCCGCCATCTGTGCCGGTGACGCTGGGGTTTTCCGGGTAGGTGCGGCAGAGTTCCGGGTGGTTTGCGGCGCAATGGTAGCACTCGCGGTTGTTTTCCCACACCAGCTTCCAGTTACCCTTTTCGATGATCGTGCTTTCATGGGCGACCTTGGCCTCCCAGATGCGGTGCGGCGCCATATAGGCTTCGACTTCGGCGCGCACCGGCGCAAAATCCATCGGCTCATTGGCCAGACAGATGAAGACGTAACCGGCGACGGATTCGCAGGCAATCGGCTTCAGGCCGAAGTTTTCCTTATTGAAATCCTCGCCCATGTGGCGGGCAAACAGCAGCTTGCCATCCAGATCATAGGTCCACTGGTGATATGGACAGACGAGGCGGGCGGACTGGCCTTTCTGGCTGGTGCAGACGCGCGAACCGCGGTGACGGCAGGAATTGTGAAAGGCGCGGATGGTGCCATCCTTGCCGCGCACGATGACGACGGCATATTCGCCGATCTGCACGGTGAGATAGGTGCCAGCCTTCGGCACTTCGCAATCATGCGCCACAAACAGCCAGTCGCGGTACCAGATGTTTTCCATGTCCAGCTGGAAATAGTCCTGATCCACGTAGAAAGGCTGCTCCAGCGTGAAGCCCTCACGACGGTTTTTCAGTTGGCGCAATACGGTTTCACGCAAATCCATGGCCATGTCCTCGAAAAGTCGCGGCGAGCTTCCAGTCCTATGCCGCTTTACAGGGAATTATCTAATCATTCGCACCGCTCTTCAGCACCACATACAGCGACATCGGCTTCCGCATTGGCGACAATTTGCGACATGTCGCATAAAGGCAATAACCCGTAATTTCGTTAGGAAAACAGCGGCTTATTCTCCGTTTACCGGAAAAATCCGTCGCAATATGACGCAAAAGCCGCTGGTGCCAATCCTTAACATCTACCATGCCGCAACAAGGGATTTTTAACCCCCTTCCCGTAAAAACATGGGGACAGGCAACAGGAGTTCTCCCAATGGAGAAGGGAACGCAAATCCGCTACTTCGATGCGAACGCAGGCAAGGCGGCTCCGACACGTTCGAAAACCGCTCATTCGGACTTCCTGCGCACTGGCAAGATCGCCCGCTACGAAGAGAGGTGGGTTCCCCGCGAACCGCGCTATCTGACGCATGATCAGGTTGCGGAAATCACTGGTCGCAAGCTTCAGGCTGCCGGTGAAATGACCCATTCCCGGCTCGATTCCTTTCACAGTTCGATCCGCTTTCCCAAAATGGTGTTTCACCGCACCATCGAAGAACTTCCGCATCTGGGCTACTGCCATGTGACCGCGTCGCGCACCAGTTTCGATGCAAAGACACCGGTGCTGTTTTCCTTCTACTTCGCCAATTTCTTTTCCGAACTGTGCGGCGACGAGCAATTCTTCGAAAATATCGATCCGCGCCAGTCGCGCATGTATTTCGCCATCGCCATGGATATGGCCGGTGACAAAACGGTGCAGATCAACAAATCCGTCCACCGCGATGGTCTGCTGTTTCGCACCAGCGACCCGAAAATCGCGCTGAAGAACGTGCTGATGCTGGGTACGCGCTCTAATGAAATGCGCAAGTTCATCCGCACACTATAAGCCTGCGCCGCAAACGGCTTTCCAATCCGGCTGAAAACCTCTAAAGCATGCCGCGCAAAACCGTGCGGCGCTTGTCAGCGACGCGCATCATTGGGTGCAGCATTCATGGCGCGTCATATTCACATCGAACAGGACAGGCAGACGGCGCTTCGCGAGGCTGTCGATGTGCTATCGTCCGGCCATCCCGTCGCCATTCCGACGGAGACGGTCTATGGCCTTGCCGCCGATGCAACCAACCCCGCCGCCATTACCCGCATCTACGAAACCAAGGGACGCCCGCAGTTCAACCCGCTGATCTGCCATATGGCCAGCATCGCGATGGCGGAAGACTATGCGGTCTTCGATCCCATCTCGCGCAAGCTGGCGGAAGCGTTCTGGCCGGGACCGCTGACACTCATCCTGCCGCTGAAACCGGAAAGCACGATCCATGCGCTGGCGACGGCGGGCCTTGATACGGTCGGTATCCGCATTCCCAAAGGTTTCGCCAGTGACCTGATCGCCGCCTTCGGCAAGCCGCTGGCGGCTCCCAGCGCCAACAGTTCCGGCAAGATCAGCTCCACCAGCGCCGCCCATGTGGAGGCGGATCTGGGCGAGAAGGTCGGCCTAATCCTGGATGGCGGCTCCGCACCTGTTGGCGTGGAATCCACTATCGTTAAGGTCGAACAGGATGGCTCCGTGCGGCTGTTGCGGCCCGGCGGATTGGTGGCAGAGGAAATCGAGAAGGTCATCGGCCTTACGCTCATCCGCCCGGAAAAGGCATCTGCCACCATCGAAGCCCCTGGCATGCTGGCCTCTCATTACGCGCCCGGTGCATCCGTGCGGCTGAATTCCGTGTCCGTCGAAAAGGGCGAGGCGCTGATCCGTTTCGGTGGCAAGCCTGTCGCTGGGGAAGAAAACGCGGCAATCGTTCTCGATCTCAGCACCAGCGGCGATCTTGCGGAAGCGGCCACCAATCTCTTCGATCACCTCAAGACCGCCGATGCCAGCGGTGCCAGCAGCATCGCCATCACGCCCATCCCGGCAACAGGGCTAGGCGAAGCCATCAACGACCGGCTGGCGCGTGCCGCAGCCCCCCGCCCCTGACAAATCCCCCCGAGGACCTCATGACGACGATTGCTCTGCCCGATGATCTGATCCAGCGTTTCGTGACCATCGTCGGTGAGAAAAATGCCGTGCGCGATCAGGCCGATCTGGCCCCGCATCTGGTGGAAAATCGCGGCCTCTATAAGGGTGCCTCGCCGTTACTGCTGAAGCCGGCCACGACGGAAGAGGTCGCAGCCATCATGAAGCTCGCTAGCGAAACCGGCACGGCCATCGTTCCGCAGACGGGTAACACCGGCCTTGTCGGCGGGCAGACGCCGCGCAGCGATGCCAGCGATGTCATTCTGTCTCTGGAGCGCATGAGCCGCGTGCGCGATATCGATCCCGTCGCCAATGTCATCGTCGTGGATGGCGGCTGCATTCTGGATACCGTCCATCAGGCTGCCGACAAGGTGGAGCGCATGTTTCCTCTGTCGCTGGGGTCGCAAGGCTCCTGCCGCATCGGCGGAAACCTTGCCACCAATGCAGGCGGCACCGCTGTTCTGGCATATGGCAATATGCGGCAACTGTGCCTCGGGCTTGAGGTCGTTCTGCCGACCGGAGAAATCTGGAACGGCCTTCGTCGTTTGAAGAAAGACAATACCGGCTATGATCTGCGTGATCTCTTCATCGGCTCGGAAGGCACGCTCGGTGTCATAACCGGCGCCGTGCTGAAACTCTTCCCGAAGCCTAAAGGCCATCAGGTCGCCTTTGCCGGTCTCAACTCGCCAGCAGATGCCCTCACCCTGTTCGATCGCGCTTCGACGCTGTGCGGTGCGGCGCTGACGGGCTTCGAACTGATGCCGCGCATCGGTATCGAGTTCACCGCAAAGCATATTCCCGGCGTGCGCGATCCCCTGGAAACGCCGCATCCATGGTATGCGCTCATCGACATCTCGACCTCAGACAAGGCTGAAACGGCGCAGACCATGATCGAAACCCTGCTGGAGCAGGGCTTTGAGGCTGGTATCGTGCAGGATGCGGTTATCGCCGCCTCCGAAGCGCAGCGTCAGGCACTGTGGCACATGCGCGAAAGCATGTCGGATGCGCAGAAGCCGGAAGGCGGCTCCATCAAGCATGATGTGTCCGTGCCAGTCTCGAAAATCCCCAACTTCATGGCCGAAGCCGAGGCTGGCGTGTTGCAGGCCATTCCCGGCGCGCGCATCTGCGCCTTCGGGCATCTGGGCGATGGCAATATCCATTACAACATTTCCCAGCCTGTTGGTGCCGACAAGGCCGAGTTCATCGCCCGCTGGCGCGAGATCAACCACATCGTCCATGGCATCGTGCTTTCCCATGGCGGTTCGATATCCGCCGAACACGGCATCGGTCAGTTAAAACGTGACGAGCTTGCCGATATCCGCCCCGGTATCGAAATGGACCTGATGCGCCGAATCAAGACAGCCTTCGACCCGGCGGGCGTTATGAACCCCGGCAAGGTTGTTAAAATATAGGACTTAACACCAAAACCGTCATACCGGGCTCGACCCGGTATCCCGCGCGATCAAGTCTTTGATCGCAAAAGACTCTTCCGCCTCGCAGACCTTGTGCTGCATCATATTGGCTCAAAGGCCGGTATCACGGAAGAGATTGAGCGCCGCTGCGCATCCGATCACAAATTCCCCGCTGACCACCTAATCCCCGCTCATTTTTGGCTTTCAGCTTTTTGGCAATTGTCGAAACCGACTTCCCCTGCGCAACGTAGTTCAAACGCAGGGGTTGCGCGGCAGCAATGCCGTGCACCGCAAGCAAACAGGGTGACGGGGATGGGCAATATTGCTGTGCGCGCTGGCTCAAAGGCCTGCGTATCAATTCAGGAATTCGAAACCCTATCAGGCTGTGTTTTGCTAACCATTTGGGAATGCAAAGTTTTCTTAACCTCGATTTTTAAGCTGTCTCGAAGATGCCGCCGCTATCTTCTCCCTATCAGAGGACGAAAAGTCCCGGACGAGACCATGAAACGGCTCTCAGGTAAAACAAGGATAGCATGATATGACCAACACTGTTCTGAAGCCCGAATGGGCAGGCGCTACTCTCCGGTTAGACCCAACGCGGTTTCCGCAGCAGCTCACCTACGGTAAGGACAAGGGTTCAGCCGATGTCGCTATCACGCTCGACGAGCGCGGCGCAGTCCTTCGCAAGGTTTTGAATTCCAGCGGCCTTCCGCTTTCCTTCGCGCTTCCGGCACGCGCCTTCAAGGGTGTTGCCGCCCGCGCCATCGACCATGGTGACGGACAGGTCACCGTGACGCTCGAACTTCACCATGACGATCCAGATCTCTGCATTCCGCTGCTGGTGGCGCACGACCTGTGCGACATCGCTGCCGATTGGCGCAGCTGGTCGGAAAAGTATCGCATTCCCATGCTGATGGTCGAAGCCGATGGCGTTGCCCGTCCGCTGGAAGATCACCTCGGCAATATCCGCACCGAGAACACCCGCCCCCGTCGTCGCCATTCCTATTTCGCAGACCGCCGCCCGCGCTTCCTCGTGCGCCGCAGCACCGGTTCGCTGGGCATGACCATGCGCATTCAGGGCAAGGAAATCATCGCCCGCAGCTGATCCACCATGCTGCGGATAAAAGAAAAACCCGGCGCGTTGAAAGACGCAGCCGGGTTTTTTCGTATCAGCCAATCACCAGCGGCAAAAGCAGACCGGCGAAAATCAGGAGACCAACGCGGTTGTTGGATTTGAACAGCGCCAGGCATTGTTCGACATTGTTGATATCCAGCACCTTAACCTGGCGGAACAGCAGGAAGGCGGAAACGAGGAGGCCGAGATAGCCGATCCAGTTAACACCCGCCGTCAGGAACGCCAGAAAGATGAAGACCAAGGCTGTACCATAAAGACCGATCAGCCAGCCATGTGTCCTATCTCCGAACAAAAGCGCAGTGGAACCGATGCCGGCAGCCGTGTCGTCCTCCCGGTCTTGATGGGCGTAGATTGTGTCATAACCGATCGTCCAGGCGATGGCGCCGACGTACAGCAGAACCGGCGAGATCGACAGCGACCCGAATTGACCCGCCCAGCCCATCAGCGCGCCCCAGGAAAAGGCCAGACCGAGGAAGAACTGCGGCCAGTTGGTGAAGCGCTTGGCGAAGGGATAGATCGCCACGAAGACCAGCGACGACAGGCCGACGAGAATGGCAAAACTGTTGAAGCACAACAGCACCGCAAGCCCGACCAGCGCCTGAATGATAATGAAAATCTTCGCCTGTTTGCGACTGACGCGTCCCGATGGCAAGGGACGCGAGCGGGTACGCGCCACCGCCATATCGATCTTGTGGTCCACCAGATCATTATAGGTGCAGCCCGCACCGCGCATGGCGACCGAACCGGCAAAAAACAGGAAGAGATGGAAGAGCAGCAGGCCCCAGGAGAAGGTGCCGAGATGCTGCGCCGCATTGGCCGCCATCGCTGCCGACCAGAAGCACGGCCACATCAGCAATTCCCAGCCGATGGGGCGGTCCCAGCGTGCCAGCTGCGCATAGGGCCAAAGGGTCCTCGGCAACATCCGATAGACCCAATTGTTGGATGGCGCGTCAGAAACGCGGCCGGAAAGATCGCTTTGGTCAACCATGCCAGCGTTCTACGCCTGGCATTTACGAAGCGTCAAGCAAAAGCGATCAGACGGCTCTCAGAGGCCAAAGCCGAACTTGTAGCTGGCCTGAACGCCAACCACGAACTGGTTTTTGGAGCCGCGCTCGCTGACCAGCGTGCTGTCGCCCGCATCACCCATCAAGCGACGATATTCGGCAAAGGAGCCGATCTCAGCCTTCTCGGTGACTTTCCAGTTGATGGCCGCACCGACACCTACCGAATGCAGGCCGCCATCCGGCGAATAGGGCGAAGGTGCACCGGCTGCAAACTGTGCGGAATCGACGCCGTAATAGCGTTCATTGTATTTCTTAGTGACCCATGTGGCGCGCGGGCCAGCCGAAATCTGAATATCCGGTGTCAGGTCGGTGAAGACATCTGCGGAAAGATCGGCCACGATACCCGTGTGGCTGCGAATGCCCTGGCGCGCTTCACCGCGAATGCGCAGCCAGTCGGTGGGATAAGCTTCGGCAAAACCGCCGACTTCCGCGCCCCATTTGATGGAGCGCATGCCGGTCAGATCACGGGAGTCGCCTGAGTCGCGCGACGGCACAAACCGGCCTGCAATACCCATGCTGATCGGGCCATTGTCGAGAAGGGCGACCGAGGCACTATCGTTCTGCGAGGTGAACCGGGCACCCTGCCCTGCACGACCGAGAGCGATAATGGGCGCGAAGCGGAATTCGTTCTTGTTATCACCCTGATATTTCGGTGCGGAAAAGCCTTTTCCACCCAGCTTCAAATACCAGTCGCCGGAAAACCAGCCATCAGCCGAGGCTTGGCCAGCGGCAAAAAGCGAAAACACACAGGCGGCAATCACCGTCTTTGAACTGACCATAACAAGACCCCGAAAAACGCAATACATTGGAGGTCTGTAGAATTAGAGAGATTCCGTTTCCATCCTGTTAACCAGCAGGGCGAAATCTGGACGCCTTTGCGGCTTTTTAAAAGCTCACCTTTTCCAACGGTGGTCTTGTCTTCTCGAATTCCAGCAACCGCGCCTCGTTCTTGGCAATATAGTCGCGGTTGTTAGGCACCACGTCTCCACGTTTGGCCAGCTGAATCTGGAAAATATGGAAGTTCTCATGCGTGAAGGCCATTTCTGACCCGGCCAGATAGAACTCCCACATGCGGAAGAAACGTTCGTCGTAAATGGCAACCGCCTCTGCCTTGTTCGCCACGAACCGTTCGCGCCATTTGCGCAGCGTGTGGGCGTAGTGCATCGGCAGGATTTCGATATCGCGCACCAGCAGGCCCGACTTTTCAACCGCTGGCAAAACCTCTGCCAGCGAGGGAATATAGCCGCCGGGGAAAATATATTTTTCGATGAAGGGATTGGTCGCCAGCGCCGGATAGGGCTGGCCGATGGAATGCATCAGCATCACGCCATTTTCATCCAGCAATTCCGCAGCCTTGCTGAAATATTCGCGGTAATGGGTTGGCCCGACATGTTCGAACATGCCAACCGAAACGATGCGGTCAAAAGGTTGCGCGGCAGACAGATAGCGGTAATCCTGCAATTCGAAACGCAGCTTATCCGCCAGCCCGCGTTTCTGCGCCCGGTCGCGTGAGACCCGCAACTGCTCTTCGCTCAGCGTAATACCTGTCACATCCACATCGGAGCTTTCGGCCAGATACATGGCCATACCGCCCCAGCCGGAGCCGATTTCGAGAATGCGCTGGCCTGGTTCCGGCATCAGCTTGGCCGCGATGTGCCGCTTCTTGGCGACCTGCGCTTCGTACAGGCTGATGCCCGGCGGGTTGAAATAGGCGCAGGAATATTGCCAGTCCTCGTCCAGAAACAGATCGAACAGCTTGGCACTGAGATCGTAATGGTGTGCGACATTGTCCTTGTTGTGATTGACCGGCAGATGCATCTTGATGCGGGCTGCAATGATGCGCGCCATGCCGCGCCAGATCATGCCGAAGGTCAGCGCTTCGCTCAGCGTGTTACTCTTGATCAGCGCCAGAAAGTCATAGATGTCGCCTTCAACGACAGCCATGCGCCCTTCCATATACATTTCGGCCAGTTTGAGCGCAGGATCGGCGGCAATCTCATCCATCGCCGCATCATCGGTAAAGTTGAGGCCGACCCGTTTTTCGGTGCCATCACCGTAAATCTGCAGCCCTCCCGGGCCGGTAACGACCAGATTGCCGGTCTTGACTATTTTTCCAAGCAGAGCATGCAAAGACGAGGCCATTTCACCCCCAATAAGCTAAGTCTCACTTATCAATTGAATGCTAAGCTACCGCTTTCATGCAAAGTTTCAAGCGGGGGTATTTTCAAAAAAATTGAATGATTTCAGATTGGTTTTTTGGGTTGTTTTGGGGTTGAAGGATGGAAAGGGTGGTGGGTGTGGCTTACCCCCCTCTGTCCTGCCGGACATCTCCCCCTCAAGGGGGGAGATCGCATCGTAGCCAACTTGCGCCCATCTTGAACGCTGCGGATGGAGTGAGCGTTCGCGTCTTGCTGATCTCCCCACCTGAGGGGGAGATGCCCGGCAGGGCAGAGGGGGGTAAGCCACACCCACTACCGTCTAAATCCGCGTCCCGCACACCCTGAAAGAAGGCGTTTCACCCCTCACCGTTTCTTCATCGCCTCAGCCAAAGCCGCCGCCAATGCACCGCCGGGTGGCGCCGTCTCAGTGCGTTGCTGCGGTTTGGCGTTGGCGTGGCGCATGGCGTTGGCATTGCCCTTTTCGCGCATCGGCTGCGGAGCAGCCTCCCCGCCATCCTTGCGCATGGTGAGCCCGATGCGCTTGCGCTTCACGTCCACTTCCACCACGCGAACTTTCACCACATCGCCAGCCTTCACCACTTCATGCGGGTCCTTGATGAAGCGGTCTGCCAGCTGCGAGACGTGGACGAGGCCGTCCTGATGCACGCCGATATCCACGAAAGCGCCGAAGGCGGCGACATTCGTCACCGTGCCTTCCAGCACCATGCCGGGTTTCAGGTCAGTGATTTCATCCACACCGTCGGCAAAAGTTGCAGTCTTGAAGCTCGGGCGCGGGTCGCGGCCCGGTTTTTCCAGTTCGGCGATGATGTCCTTGACGGTCGGCAAACCGAACTGCTCATCGATGAACTGCTTGGGATCAAGCGACTTCAACGCCGCGCTATCGCCCATCACCGAACGCAAGTCACGGCCACAGGCGGCGACAATCTTTTTCGCAACGCCGTAAGCTTCCGGGTGCACGGAGGACGAATCCAGCGGCTCCTTGCCATTGGGAATGCGCAGGAAGCCCGCGCATTGTTCGAAGGTGCGCTGTCCCAGACGCGGAACCTTCAGCAGCTCCTTGCGGCTAGCGAAGGGCCCTGTCTGGTCGCGGTGCAGAACGATGGCGTCGGCAATCGATGCGCCAAGGCCGGAAACGCGTGACAGAAGCGGGGCGGATGCTGTGTTGAGATCGACGCCGACAGCGTTCACCGCATCTTCCACGACAGCGTCCAGCGAGCGCGAGAGCTTGCCCTGATCGACATCGTGCTGGTACTGGCCGACGCCGATGGATTTCGGCTCGATCTTCACCAGCTCTGCCAAGGGGTCCTGCAGGCGGCGGGCGATGGAGACGGCACCGCGCAGCGACACATCCAGATTGGGAAATTCGGCAGCGGCACTGGCCGAGGCGGAATAGATCGAGGCACCGGCTTCCGACACGATGACCTTGGTGGGCTTTGCACCGGTCAATTGCCCCAGCATATCGGCCACCAGCCGTTCGGTCTCGCGGCTGCCAGTGCCGTTGCCAATGGAAATCAGTTCGACATTATGCTTGCGGATCAGGCTTGCGAGTTCCGCCTGCGTGCCGCGAATGTCGTTTTTAGGCGGGAATGGATAGACCGTGGTCGTTTCCAGCAGCTTGCCGGTGCCATCCACGATCGCCACTTTGACGCCAGTCCGGATGCCGGGATCAAGACCCATGGTGGCACGCGAACCGGCAGGGGCTGCCAGCAGCAGATCTTTCAAGTTGCGGGCAAAGACGTGGATCGCCTCTTCTTCCGCCCGCTCGCGCAATTCGCGCATCAGGTCGAGCGACAGCGACATGGAGAGCTTGACGCGCCATGTCCAACCCGCAACTTCCATCAGCCACGCATCCGCCGGACCAGCGCTGCGGATGTCGAAGGCGCTGGCGATGGTGCGCTGCGCCGGTTTGACGGGCGACGGGTCATCCGCATCGACATCGATGGTCAGCGTCAGCACTTCCTCGTTCCAGCCGCGCAGCATCGCCAAGGCGCGGTGGCCCGGCACCGTCGCCCATTTTTCGGAATGGTCGAAATAGTCGGAAAACTTCTCGCCCGTCGCCTGCTTGCCGTCCACGACCTTGGCGCGGAAGGTGGCGTTGTGGCGCATGTAATCACGCAGCCGCTTCAACAGATCGGCATTCTCAGTCATGGTTTCGGCCACGATGTCGCGCGCGCCCTCAAGCGCCGCCTTCACATCCGCCACTTCACCCTGAACATAAGCCTGCGCCAGCTTGGCCGGATCGGCTGCGCGATCATCCCAGATGGCCTGCGCCAGCGGTCCGAGCCCGCGCTCGCGGGCAATCTCGGCGCGGGTGCGGCGCTTGGGCTTGTAGGGAAGGTAAAGGTCTTCGAGTTCCGCCTTCGTGGTGGCCGAGACGATCTTGACCATCAGCTCATCGGTCATCTTGTCCTGACCGGTGATGGCATCGACAATGGAGGCGCGCCGGGCGTTGAGTTCTCGCAAATAGGACAGCCGTTCCGCCAGCGTACGAAGCTGGGTATCATCCAGCCCGCCGGTCACTTCCTTACGGTAGCGGGCAATGAAGGGCACGGTCGCCCCCTCGTCCAGCAGCGCAATCGCCGCCTTGACCTGTTCGGCGCGGGCATTGATCTCGGAAGCGATTGTCGGGGCGATGCGGGCATTATCTGCGGACATATGGTTCTCTGAACTGTTTTAAAAATCTGCCCGAACATAGATGCTGATTATGGCATGACAACAAGAAGCCTCCGCGATTCCACAGAAAAGCATGGGTTGCGCTTGACCTTTCAGCCCTTGGCCCTTAACGCCCCAGCATCACGAGAAAACGCGAGATGACAGGGGTGTCGACCATGAATGTTCTGTTGATCGGTTCCGGCGGACGCGAACATGCGCTGGCATGGAAAATCGCCCAGTCTCCCCGCCTCACACAGCTTTTTGCCGCCCCCGGCAATCCCGGCATTGCCGAACACGCCACTCTGGTCACGCTTGATGTCGAAGACCACGCCGCCGTCATCGCATTTTGCAACGAAAACGCCATCGACTTCGTGGTCGTCGGCCCGGAAGCACCGCTGGTCGCCGGACTTGCGGATGATCTACGCGCCGCTGGCATAGCCACCTTCGGCCCTTCCAAGGCCGCAGCACAGCTTGAGGGTTCCAAGGGCTTCACCAAGGATCTCTGCGCCCGTTATGACATCCCAACCGGCGCCTACCAGCGCTTCAAGGCTGCCGAACCGGCCAAGGCCTATGTGCGCGAACAGGGCGCACCCATTGTCATCAAGGCCGACGGTCTGGCAGCGGGCAAAGGCGTGACGGTTGCGATGACGGAAGCCGAGGCGCTTGCTGCCATTGATGATTGCTTTGACGGCGCGTTTGGCGCCGCCGGTGCGGAAGTCGTCGTGGAGGCCTTCTTGGATGGCGAGGAAGCGAGCTTCTTCTGCCTTTCAGATGGCAAGACCGCTCTGGCGCTGGCCACCGCGCAGGACCACAAGCGTGTGGGCGATGGCGATACCGGCCCCAACACGGGTGGCATGGGCGCTTACTCCCCCGCCCCGGTCATGACACCCGAAATGGTCGAGCGGACGATGAAGGAGATCATCGAGCCGACGATCAAAGGCATGGCGAAGGATGGCAACCCGTTTTCCGGTGTCTTCTTCGCAGGCCTGATGATCACCGCCAAAGGCCCGGAACTGATCGAATACAATGTCCGTTTCGGAGACCCGGAATGCCAGGTGCTGATGATGCGCCTGAAGAGCGACCTGCTGCCCATCCTCTATGCCACGGCCACCGGCACGCTGGATCAGGTGACCGCAGAATGGCGCGACGATGCGGCGCTGACCGTGGTTCTCGCCTCCAAGGGCTACCCAGCGTCTTACGACAAGAACACGCCGATTGCCCACGTTCCGGATGCACGCGAAGACGCCAAGGTGTTTCATGCCGGCACGGCGCTGAAGGATGGCCAGTTGGTTGCCACCGGCGGTCGCGTTTTGAACGTGACGGCCTTCGGCAAGACCGTAACGGAAGCCCAAGCCCGTGCCTATGCCCTCGCCAAAGAGGTAAAATGGGACAATGGTTTCAGCCGCAGCGACATTGGCTGGCAGGCCGTCGCTCGCGAAAAACAAGATCGATAGCACCGGATTTCGTTCAATATTTACCAAAATTCCTGACCCTATGGAAAGGAAGTTCCGGTAAAATCTCACCCGTCAAAGCAGCAGAATGGCTGCGAGAAACGGGGGTTTTTATGCGCAAGATTTTGCTGACAGTGACAATCGTGCTGGCAAGCAGCTCTGCCATGGCTTCCTCCATCGAAATCATTCGTGGAAACCGCGCTACAAACCACAGCGTCATTTCCGTTCAATGCGAAGCCTGCCCACCGGCCAAGATCAAGCCACGCGCAGAAGTTGTACCCACACTGGCACCCGGCACGCAGGATATTTCTATTCGTGATGTCGATGGCAAGAAGCAGATCGTGCGCCGGGAAGCCTGGCTTGGCGGTTCGCCCGTGACCTATGTCAGCAACAATCCCGCATGGCTTCCATCCGAAGATGCCAATGCCGTGGCCGCCGAACAGCCAACGACCATCGATGCGCTGGTCAAGACTTCCGCCGTGGAAAACGTCATCAACAATGAGGCCGTCATTCCCGTGGCCGCAGACACGACCACGCCATTATCGCTGGATGGCCTGACTTTGCGCCAGTCTCAGCAATAAATGCGAAAGCAACCATCCAGAGTCACTTTCGAATATTATCGGCAACTAACGATGGAAGAAATTTGTCATATTTCTGACAAAACGCAAATTATTTTCTCCAGACCCTTCGTTGTCGGGTAAAACTTAAATATTTATTCAAATTTCTAAAGCTTCATCTGTCGCAGATGGTGCGATGATATGCACCTGTATTGCGCATAAGGCGCTTATTCCCAGAAGATTTCAAAATCGTCCTGCTGCACCCTTGCAGCGGCGCTGTAGCCCTGTGAGCTCTTATGAAAAATTTGCCGATTTCCCGACAATTGATCCTGCTTGTGGTGGCGCTGATGGCGGCATTTACCCTTGCGACCTACTTCCAGATCAGATCGTCCGTCAACGCCATTTACGAAGAGCGCTATGGAATGCTGCGCACGCAGGTGCAGTCCTCCATCTCCATCCTGCAATCCTTCTACGACAAGGAAAAGGCTGGCACGCTGACCCGCGAGCAGGCCATGGCACAGGCCTTCGCCATCGTCACCGCCATGAAATACACGCCTGACGGCTACATGTTCGGCTATGATTACGATGTGAAGATGCTGTTTCACCCGGAAGCAAAGCGCGTGGGGCAAAGCTACAAGGGCAAACCGGACAGCCAGGGCTTCAACTACCGTGACGAGCTTGTTCGTCTGGGCCGCGCGGGTGGCGGCGAAACCAGCTTCTATGGTCCCAAGCCCGGCGCGGAAGGCGACAATTTTCTGAAAAGCTCCTATGCCATGGCCTTCGACCCATGGCAGGTCGTGGTCGTGACAGGCGTTTACGTCGATGACCTTCAGGCACAGGTTCGCTCCACCATCATCAACGCCATCTCGGTTGGTGTCGGCGTGTTTCTGCTGGGCCTTGCCGCTGCCTGGGTGGTCATTCGCGGCATTTCCAGACCGCTTGATGACCTGCACAATGCGCTGGGCGAAGTTGCCAACGAAAATGTCGATCTGGCCATTCCTCATACCGGCATGAAGAACGAAATCGGCCTGATGGCCAAGGCAACCCAAGCACTGCAACAGAAGGTGCGCGAGCGCCACATGATGCAGCAGCGTCAGGAAGAGCAGCAATTGCAGCTGGACAGTGAGCGCCAGACCAATCTCGACATGCAGCGCGACGAAGCAGCCCTTCAGGCCCGCGTCGTTGCCACCATCGGCTCTGCGCTAGAACAGCTGGCGCAGGGCGACCTGACGGTTCGCTGCCACGATCTGGGCTCCCGCTACGCCGACCTGCGCGACAATTTCAACGAAGCGCTCTCGCAGCTGGATGCGGCCATGGCCAAGGTCAACGCCAAGAGCATCGATATTGGCGGCTCCAAGGATGAAATCCGCAAGGCCTCCAACGAGCTTTCGCAGCGCACGGAGCGGCAGGCTGCAAGCCTAGAAGAAACCTCGGCGGCGCTGGACGAGCTGACGGTGGCCGTGCGCCAGACCGCAGATGGCGCATCGGAAGCTTCAAAGCGCGTAACCTCGATCAGCACAGACGCGAACCGCAGCGACCAGATCGTGGAAGAAGCCATCGGCGCCATGAGCGGCATCGAACAATCCGCCGAAGAAATCTCCAAGATCATCGGCGTTATCGATGACATCGCCTTCCAGACCAACCTTCTGGCTCTGAATGCGGGCGTGGAAGCCGCCCGTGCGGGCGAAGCAGGCAAGGGCTTTGCCGTCGTTGCCCAGGAAGTGCGCGAACTGGCCCAGAAATCCGCTGCTGCCGCCAAGGAAATCAAGACGCAGATCGCCCGCTCCTCGACGCAGGTCGAAAACGGCGTTCGTCTGGTGGGCGAGGCAGGCGATGCGCTGAAACGCATCTCCAACCAGATCAAATCTTCGAGCGAGATCGTCAGCAAGATCGCCCATTCGGCTGCCGAACAGGACAGCACGCTGCGCTCCATCTCGTCGTCGCTCAACCAGCTGGACGCCGCAACGCAACACAACGCTGCTATGGCCGAAGAAACCACCGCCTCTGCCGAAGCGCTGGCCGCCGACACGGAAGAACTGCTGAACCTCATCCGCACCTTCCGGGTTTCCAGCTCGCAGAATGGCAGCCTGCACGGCATGGCGCAGCAGATGCGGATGGCAAGCTGATCGCTTAGCGGGATATTTTTAAATGGACGCCGGGGCAACATCTCCGGCGTTTTTTTATGCGGGGTGCTGGGGCGGCCGAACTATGAAGCGCACCCCTATCTCCCGTCATACCGGCTTGACCCATTATTGTCCGGTTTGAAGTGCAGGACATTTGGGCGGAAACTTTTCAACGTCCGTCACCCCGCACTTGCTGCGGGGTCCAGCCGACGCGCGTCTGCGCGGCGAGAGAAGTTCTTTCAGCCCAAGGACTTGGGCTTACTGGATACCGGCTCAAGGCCGGTATGACGGAGAGACGGACGCACTACCAGTGGTCCCCAACCATTTTAATCCCTTCCCAAAATGCGGTCCTCACCCCCGTCGGGCCGCCTCGATCTTCGCCACATCGATCTTCTTCATCGTCATCATGGCCTCGAAAGCCCGCTTCGCCTCATCGCCACCCGCGGCTATTGCCTCCATCAGCACGCGCGGGGTGATCTGCCAGGAAACGCCCCACTTGTCCTTGCACCAGCCGCACTCGCTCTCCTGCCCGCCATTATCGACGATGGCGTTCCAGTAACGGTCGGTTTCTTCCTGATCTTCCGTTGAAATCTGGAAGGAAAAAGCTTCGGTGTGCTTGAACATAGGGCCGCCGTTCAGGCCGATACAGGCGACACCGGCGACGGTGAACTCCACGGTGAGCACGTTGCCCTCCTTTCCAGCAGGATAATCCCCCGGCGCGCGATGCACGGCCGTCACCGCGCTATCTGGAAACACCTGCGCATAAAAGCGGGCAGCGGCTTCGGCATCCTTGTCATACCAGACGCAAATCGTATTCTTGGCCATCGTGCATTCCTCCCTGAATTTTATATGGCAGGCGGATTATGCAGCAGAAACGGCGACGTTCCTAGTCAGATGGCTCAGAGCCCTCTATCGCTGCGACAAGCGCTTCGATGTCCCTGTCCGAAAAAACAGCGATGCCCGCCTGCTGAAACAATGCAGCGGTGACACCATTGCCCGCATGTTTACGTCCTGAAAAAGAGCCGTCATATACCGCGACCGACCCGCAGGACGGACTGCCATCGATTAGCAACGCATAGTTGCAGCCATTGTCCTTGGCGAAAGCCAGCGCCTTTTCCGCTCCCGCAATGAACTGCGCCGTCACATCACCGCCGGTGATTTCCAGAACCCGGGCGCGACCCTCCAGCACATCGAGCCCGGAAGCCCCATTCTCGATTTCCGCAGGCGGACGCGGCACCGGCATGCCACCCGCCATCTCCGGACAGATCGTCACCAATCTGCCCTCTTGTCTCCAGCGGTCGATGGCAGGATGAGACAACGGCTTGCCCTTGCCGTCGTAACGGACGGCGTGGCCGAGGAGGCAGGCGCTGATGAGGATTTTAGAGGGCTGGTCGTTAAATGTTTTCATGCGCGGCTAGCCGCCTCTGCCCTGCCCGGCATCTCACCCACAGGTGGGGAGATCGACTCGCGGATGGCGTTCGACCATATTGCACGTTGCGAACGCGTTTCGTGGTGTCGGTGCGGATGAACCGCAGAGCGTCCGCCCAGCCAATCTCCCTCCTTGTGGGGGAGATGTCCGGCAGGACAGAGGGGGGTGAGCCACACACACGCACAACGCCCCCTTATGCACCTCATCCACTGATCTTCGAGAAGTCCGCAACCGTCCCCGTCGCTTCGCGGATGGCCTTGAGCAGAGCCAGACGGTTGGCGCGGATGGCGTTGTCTTCGTCGTTGACTAGGACGTCTTCGAAGAACTTATCGACCGGCGCACGAAGCGTCGAGAGCGCCTGCATGGCGGAGCGGAAGTCTTCCGCCTCAACCGCCTTGGCGGCATCGGCAGAAGCGGTCTTGATGGCGGCGTAGAGCGCCTTTTCGGCGTCGAGCTTCAACAGCTCTTCCGAAACGCTGTCGGCCACCACGGTGCCCTTCTTTTCTTCCGCAGCCAAAAGCTGGGTGGCGCGCTTGGTGCCGGCGAGAAGGTTGATGCCATCCTGATCAGTCACGAAAGCTGTTAGCGCTTCAACACGGCGAGCGACCATGAGGAGATCGTCGGACTCGGGCGTGAGTACGGCTTCGATGAGATCGTAGCGGGCGCCGAGATCGCGGAGGTAGACTTTCAGGCGATCGTGGAAGAAGGACAGGAGGTCGAAAGCAAGTCCACCGGCTTTTTTCTGCAACTCTGTTTTCGGAAAGGTTGAAAAATCCGGAACGTCTCCCAAATCAAGAGAAGCCAAAACGTCAGTGTCAAAAGAACTCTTCTTAGCGGAGTGATCAAACTCTAGATCATAAGCTTCCTCTTTAGAGGTTCCGCTCTGAAGCTCAGCAAAGAACTTTTGGTAATTAAGGCCTTGTGAACTCATGAGTGTGAGTAAGGGCAACCGAACATTGCGCTCCAAAATCATCCGCACCACACCCAACGCAGCACGACGCAGCGCAAACGGGTCCTTCGAACCAGTCGGCTTTTCATCGATGGCCCAGAAGCCGACCAATGTGTCGAGCTTATCGGCTAGAGCCACGGTTAGACCGACCTTGTCTTGCGGCAGACGGTCGGACGGGCCATTTGGCTTCCAGTGGTCTTCGATGGCGGCAGCGACGCTTTCGTTTTCGCCCTGAAGCGCTGCGTATTTGCGGCCCATCAGGCCCTGCAGTTCGGGGAATTCGCCGACGGCTTCGGTGCGCAGGTCGGCCTTGGCCAGAACCACGGCGCGGTCTACCAGATCAGCATCGGCACCGATAACGGGCGCTAGCTGCTTGGCCAGTTCACGAATGCGGGCGACGCGTTCGCCCTGCGTGCCGAGCTTGGCGTGGAAAGTCACGTTCAGCGCGTCGAGCTTGGCCATGCGCTGGTCCAGCGGCTTTTTCAGGTCGAGGTCGAATTTCGCGGCGGAATCTTTCAGCGTTTCCAGATCAGGCAGATCGCCCTGGTCGCGGGTCCAGAAATGCTTGGCGTCCGACAGGCGGGCACGCACGACCTTTCCGTTGCCGTGAATGATTTCCTTGCCGCCATCCTTGGCTTCAATGTTGGAAACCAGAATGAAGCGATTGGACAGGCCTTCGGTCGCTCCCTGAGGGCGGGTGACGAAACACTTCTGGTTGGTCTTGATCGTCAGTCGGATGATCTCGGCTGGGATTTCGAGGTAATCTTCCTCAAACGTGCCAATCAGCACCTGCGGCCATTCCACGAGGCCGCAGACCTCTTCCAGCAGGCCTTCGTCTTCCACAAGGTCGAGGCCGTTGGCGAAAGCCAAGTCCTTGGCATCGTGCAGAATGATGTCCTTGCGGCGCTCCGCATCCAGAATGACCTTCGCCTTTTCGAGGCTCGACACATAGTCCTCGAACCGGCGCACGGTGATGGCTTCTGGCGCGTGGAAACGGTGGCCATAGGTCACGTTGCCAGCCACGATGCCATCGATCTCGAAGGGAATGACCTGCGTTTCGTCATGTTCGGGGCCGAACAGGCAGACGATGGATTGCAGCGGGCGCACCCAGCGAAGGCTCTCCGAACCCTTGCCCTCAATGCCGCCATAGCTCGAGCCCTTCGGCATGGAAGCCGGGCCGGAGCGCATGGATTTCGGCCAGGCAAAGCCCCTGATGATGCCGGGCATCACCTCGGCTATGATCTCTTCTGCTGCACGTCCGGGCTTGTTGACGATGGCGATATAGAAATCGCCCTTCTTCGGGTCGGACACGACCTGCGCCTGCGAAATATCGCTGAGGCCCGCGCCACGCAAAAAGCCCTCGATTGCCTTTTCATTGGCATCCGTGCGGGGGCCTTTCTTTTCTTCGCGCACATCGGCAGAGCGCGCATTCAGCCCGCGAATATCCAGCGTCAGGCGGCGCGGCGTCCAGTATTCCCGCGCGCCCTCATAGGTCAGCCCTCGTTCCACCAGCGCATCGGTGACAAGCTTCTTCAAATCGCCAGCCGCCTTGCGCTGCATACGGGCAGGGATTTCCTCGGAGCGAAGTTCGAGCAGAAGATCAGGCATATCTATTTTCCGGTGTCATGGATTTTCGTTGGCCTCTGCTAGCAAAATTTGAGGCGGATGCACAATGGTAATATCGGGCGCATCATCTTGGGCGCGCGTTGCGAAGGGCGCCTCACCCTCCGCCCTCATGCTGAGGTGGCGCGTAGCGCCCTCGAAGCATCCGCCGCACACTTTGTGGTCTCATCCCGCTACCCTCCCTTCGAGGCCCCTACGGGGCACCTCAGGATGAGGGTAGCTACCGTCGCATCCGCGCAAGGCAATCTCCCCACACACAGAAGCCTTGACCCGCAGCCCCTACCCATGGCACCTGTCCGCATCCAAAGTGCGCACGCACTTACTGACAACAATCGATGGCCGTGATGACTGCAATGACCGACGTTCCAGACCATATGAACCCGAAGCGTTCCTTTCAGGCGCTGATCCTGACGCTGCATAATTACTGGGCGGACAAGGGCTGTGCGGTGTTGCAGCCTTATGACATGGAAGTCGGCGCGGGTACGTTTCACCCGGCCACGACGCTGCGCGCGCTGGGGCCGAAGCCGTGGAAGGCTGCCTATGTGCAGCCGTCGCGCCGCCCGTCTGACGGTCGCTACGGTGAAAACCCGAACCGGTTGCAGCATTATTACCAGTATCAGGTCATTCTGAAGCCGAACCCTTCCAACTTGCAGGAACTCTATCTCGGCTCGCTGAAGGCCATCGGGCTTGATCCGCTTCTGCACGATGTCCGCTTCGTGGAAGACGATTGGGAGAGCCCGACGCTGGGTGCCTGGGGTCTGGGTTGGGAATGCTGGTGCGATGGCATGGAAGTGTCACAGTTTACCTATTTCCAGCAGGTCTGCGGCATCGAATGTTCGCCGGTTGCCGGTGAGTTGACCTATGGTCTGGAGCGGCTGGCCATGTATGTGCAGGGCGTGGACAATGTTTACGACCTGAACTTCAACGGTCGCGAAGGCGATGAGAAGATTTCCTATGGCGACGTTTTCCTGCAGGCAGAGCAGGAGTATTCGCGCCATAACTTCGAATATGCCGACACCGCCATGCTGCACCGCCACTTCATCGACGCCGAGAAAGAATGCAAGGCGCTGCTGGATGCCGGTGCGCCCGGCGATAACGCCAACCAGATGCTGCACAAATGCGTGTTTCCGGCCTATGACCAGTGCATCAAGGCGAGCCACGTTTTCAACCTTCTGGATGCGCGCGGCGTGATTTCCGTGACGGAGCGGCAGAGCTATATTTTGCGCGTTCGGACGCTGTCCAAGGCCTGCGGCGAGGCCTTCCTGATGACGGATGCAGGCGGTGCGAACTGGAATAAGGACGCAGCCTGACGCGTTGTTTTGACAGGCGATGACAGGACGGGCCGGAATGACTATCGTCCGGCCTGACCATAAGGTTTCATGAGGGGGACTGGGACATGTATATCGCACTGGCAATCATCGCGGCAATCGCCGTTTATGTCGTCTTCATCTATAACGGCCTCGTCACCGCGCGGCAGATGAAGGAAGAGGCATGGTCCGGCATCGACGTACAGTTGAAGCGCCGCGCCGATCTCATTCCCAACCTTATCGAAACCGTCAAAGGTTATGCGGCGCACGAGAAAAGCACCTTTGAAGAGGTGGTTGCCATGCGCAACCGCGCGCAGGCCGTGCCCGCTGGTGATGTCGAAGGGCGTGCGCAGGCGGAAGGGTTGCTCTCCCAGGCGCTGGGCAAGCTGTTTGCGCTTGCGGAAGCCTATCCCGACCTCAAGGCTAATCAGGGCTTTCTGGAATTGCAACAATCGCTGGAGACGCTCGAGGGTGAAATCCAGATGTCGCGGCGCTATTACAATGGTTCGGCACGCGACCTGAATGTGAAGGTGGAGAGCTTCCCCTCCAACCTCGTGGCACGCAATTTCGGCTTTACCAAAGCGCCGTTTTTCGAGATCACCAACGAGGCGGACCGCGCCGTTCCTTCCGTGAAATTCTGAGCCAAAGAACCGGCCCCCGGCTGGTTGAGAAACGATAAAGCCATGATCGAACTGACCATTACCCCGCCAAATCATCCGCTATCCGGCAAGGTGGAGCCGCCCGGTTCCAAATCCATCACCAACCGCGTGTTGTTGCTGGCGGGTCTTGCCAAGGGCCGGAGCACGCTGACAGGCGCGCTGAAAAGCGATGATACGCTCTATATGGCAGAGGCCCTTCGCGCTATGGGCGTGACGGTGACCGAACCGGATGCGACGAGCTTCGTGGTGGAGAGCAGCGGCGTGCTGAGCGCGCCCGACAAACCGCTTTTTCTCGGCAATGCGGGAACGGCGACACGGTTTCTGACGTCGGCGGTGGCCTCTGTGGATGGCACGGTTGTTGTCGATGGCGATGAGCATATGCGCAAACGGCCAATCCAGCCGCTGGTGGAGGCGCTGAACGCGCTCGGCATCGAGGCGGAAGCGGCAACGGGCTGCCCACCGGTAACGGTAAAAGGCAACGGTGAGGGCTTTGCAAAGGACAGCGTCACCATCGACGCCAATCTTTCCAGCCAGTATGTGTCTGCGCTGCTGATGGCAGCACCCTGCGGTGCAAAGCCGCTGGATATCATCCTGGCGGGTGAAGACATTGGCGCCAAGGGCTATATCGACCTCACAGTTTCGGCCATGGAAGCCTTCGGGGCCAAGGTGGAGCGAGTGAACAACGCCATCTGGCGCGTGCACCCGACGGGCTACAAGGCCACCGACTTCCACATAGAACCGGACGCCTCTGCCGCCACCTATCTCTGGGGTGCGGAGCTGCTGACCGGCGGCAAGATCGATATCGGCACGCCTGCGGATGCCTTCACCCAGCCGGATGCCAAGGCCTATGCCGTGATGGCGCAATTTCCCAACCTGCCCGCTGAAATCGATGGCAGCCAGATGCAGGACGCCATTCCAACGATTGCCGTGCTGGCCGCCTACAACACCACGCCGGTGCGCTTCGTTGGCATTGCCAATCTGCGGGTTAAGGAGTGCGACCGCATCAGGGCGCTGTCGCTCGGCCTCAACGGCATCCGCGAAGGACTGGCGGAAGAAGATGGCGACGATCTGATCGTGCATGCCGACCCAGCGCTCGCAGGGCAGACGGTGTCGGCTTCCATCGACACGTTCCACGACCACCGTATTGCTATGAGCTTTGCGCTGGCGGGCCTGAAGACCGGCGGCATTGCCATTCAGAACCCCGCTTGCGTCGGCAAGACCTATCCCGGTTACTGGAAGGCCTTGGCCTCGCTGGGTGTTAACTACAGCGAAACCGGACAGGACTGAAACGTCAGAGAGGGCCGCCCGTGAAGACCATTGTTGCCAGATTTCTCGCAGTTTTCGTCTTCATACTTGCGGCCCTGCCCGCTGCGGCTGAGGAGTTCATCAGCTCCTATCATTCAGTCGTGGACGTTGCCAGAAGCGGTGAACTGACGGTCACCGAGACCATCACGGCGCGGTCCGAAGGCAACCAGATCAAGCGCGGCATTTTTCGCGACTTTCCGCTTTATGCGCTAGACAAGAACGGCAACCGCACAAAGGTCGGCTTCAAGGTTCTGTCGGTAGAGCGGGATGGCTCACCGGAGGACTGGCGCACCGAAAGCATCGATGGCGGCATCCGCATCTATACCGGCAATGCAGACCGGTTCCTGCCCACCGGCGATCACGTCTTCCAGATCACCTACACCACCGACCGGCAAATCCGCTATTTCGATGGTTATGACGAGTTGACCTGGAACGTGACCGGCAATGGCTGGCAGTTTCCCATGCGCGATATCTCCGCCACCATTTCCCTCCCGCAAGGTGTGAAGCCGACAGACACCGCCGTTTTCACCGGACCTCTCGGTGCGAAGGGGAAAGACGCGCGCATGATGACGGAGGGCAACGAAGTCTTCTTCGCCTCGACGCGCCCCTTCTATCAGGGCGAAGGCATAACGGTTGCGGTGAAACTGCCGAAGGGTACCATCGACCCGCCGACAGCGGCGCAAGAGCGAAGCTGGTGGTTTCGCGACCATCTGGGTCTGCTGATTTCCGGCATCGGCCTGCTCATCGTCCTTGCCTATTACTACAATGCGTGGGCATCGGTTGGCCGGGACCCCGCTGAAGGTCTTATCGTGCCGCGCTGGGACCCGCCGGAGGGCGTTTCGCCAGCGCTGGTCAACTATATCGACAACAGAGGCTTCTCCGGCGCAGGCTGGACGGCGATTTCCGCCACGGCTCTCGATCTGGCCGTCAATGGTTATGTCGTGCTGGAGGACTTGAAAAATTCCATCGTCATCCGCCGCACCGACAGAAAGATCGAGGACAGCCTGCCCGTGGGCCAGCGGATGCTGCTCTCCTCCATCGGCGCTCCGGGCGACAGCCTGACCATCGACAACGCGAATGGTGTGAAGGTTCAGAAGGCGGGCGATGCCTTTCGCGCAGCCATCGAAAAAGAACATCGCGGCAAATATTATCGTAGCAATTTCGGCTATATCGTTGGCGGTCTGATGATGAGCATCACCATCATCATGGCGACGCTGATTACCGGCAATTTCGATGAGAACGAGATTGGCGGCATCATTACACTGGTGATAACGGCTGTCTTTTTTGCCATCGGCGCGACGACCTTCGGCAAGATGCGCAGGAGCGGCAAATCCCTGCTGTCGCGCATCGGCAGTATTTTCTTCATGGCGGTTGCGGGGTTTGTAGGATTCAGCGTGATTGCTGGATTAATGGCGACGCTGTTTCTCGACCATGCCCACGATAGCGGCTCGCTTGCCGTTGCCTCTATCGGACTGATCGTTCTCATCAACGTGCTATTCCTGTTCCTCATGGGCGCTCCCACACCGCTGGGCCGCAAGCTGATGGATGGCATTGAGGGGCTGCGCCTCTACCTCACCGTGGCCGAAAAAGACCGGATGAACATGCAGGGCGCACCTAACATGTCGCCACAGCATTTCGAGACGCTGTTGCCCTATGCCGTGGCGCTTGGCGTCGAGAAGCCCTGGAGCGCAACATTCGAGACATGGCTGGCGAGTGCTGCGGCAGGCGCTGCTGCTGCGGCCTATGCGCCGGGTTGGTATATGGGAGATTACCACAATTTCGGAGGCCGCATCGGCGGCTTCTCTTCCTCCATGGCCTCCACCATCGCCTCGACGATTCCGGCACCGGTCAGCTCGTCTTCATCGAGCTTTTCCGGTGGCGGCGGTTTTTCGGGGTCTGGCGGCGGTGGTGGCGGAGGGGGCGGTTGGTAAGGCCAGCCGCTGAGTCTTTTAGACCTCGTCTTCCTTTTTGACGCGATATTCACCCGTCTCAGGGTCTTTGATCAGCGTGCCGGTGGCACCGGTTTCGCGCTCTTTTTCCTGCCGTTTGGATTTGGCGGACAGTTTTTCAGCATCATTCACGAAACGCTTGTAAAGAATGATCGCCCCGAAAACGAGCAGGGCGATGGTTATCAATTGGGCCATCTATCGTTTGTCCATCAAAATCCGTAACGCGCCCACAATGCCTTTTCTTCCGCCACTTCCGCAAGCCCCGAGGCGGCGGATGCGGCAATCGACTGCGCATGGAGATCGACACCCGGCAGTTTCTTGCCGAAGAAATTGCGTGCGCCGCTGACCAGTTGAAGCTTGACCTTGTCGCCGTAACGGCGGCGCAGGACGTCGCGCATATCGCCCAGACCATCGATGAGGCCAAGGTCGAGGCCCCGCATGCCGGTCCAGAACAGGCCGGAGAAAATCGCCGGATCGTCCTTCAGCTTACCGCCGCGACGCAGCTTGACCATGTCGATGAAAACATTGTGGATTTCGAGCTGAAGCGATTTCAGATATTCGATATCGCCTTCCTTCTCAGGCTGGAAGGGATCGAGGATCGCCTTGTTCTGGCCTGCCGTGTAGACGCGTCTTTCGATGCCGATCTTCTTCAGCATTTCCGGGAAACCGAAGCCCCCGGAGACAACGCCGATGGAGCCGACGATGGAGGTTGGATCGGCAATGATCTCATCGCCCGCCAGCGCAATCATGTAACCACCGGATGCCGCCACATCTTCCACGAAGATAAGCACCTTCTTGTTCTTTTCCTCGGCCAGCTGGCGGATGCGGTTATAGATCATCCGCGACTGAACCGGCGAACCGCCGGGGGAGTTGAGTGTAATGGCAACGACGGGTGCTTCCTTCATGCCGAACGCCTTGTCCAGCAGCGGCGCGTAGGATGCGAGATTAAGTGCCGGACGAAACTGACTACCGCCCGCCATGATCGCCCCGTGCATGCGCACCACGGGAATGATCAGCTCCGTCTTGCGAAACCGCTTGGGCACCAGTCGCTTCAAAAATCCAGCCATGTCGTCCTCATCGTCATTCATTCGTGTGAACCGATGTGGGTATGGCCGAGGCAAAGACAATGGTGGGGGTGGTGATAATTTGGTGAGGGATGGTTGGGTGGGCCCTTGAACGACATCATGCCATCTGCCCGCAACCCTCGTCCTTCGAGGCTCCGGCTTCGCCTCCGCACCTCAGGATGAGGGGTGCTGCGTCGAGTCCGGCTCAGAGGAGACCTTCTTTCCGGCAGGCCCGGGGTGACGCTTGAGGGTTGCTGCGTTGCGTCTGACCTCGACTTCAGGCGATGCGTATTTACATAGGCTTCCACGGAGTTCGAGTGAAGGTTCCGCAACGTTAGCGGCCCTCACCCTGAGGTGCCCCGCAGGGGCCTCGAAGGGTGGGGGCTGCGGGCTATTTTGCTCCAAAGGGCAGAATACCCGTAGTTTTCAGTATTGAATCAATTGCGCAAGCAAAGCAAAATTCCCGTCATGGAAGTAACCGTTTATATCGTTCGTTGCTGCGATGGATCATATTACACCGGACTGGCGAAGCAGTCCGTCGAAGCCCGCGTTTGGGAGCACAACGCTGGTATCTATGATGGATATACATCCAAACGACGCCCGGTGGAGTTGGTGTTTACAGAGACATACGACCGCATAGTCGATGCCATCGAACGGGAACGCCAAATCAAGGGCTGGTCACGGCGCAAGAAGGAAGCGTTGATTGCGATGGCCTATGAGAGGCTGCCTGAGCTTTCGCGCAGGGGACCTGCGGTAGCAACGGAACCAGCATTGTAGAACATTGGCCGCCCCGATGGTTCGAGGCTCCGCCCTTTGGGCTGCGCGCCTCACCATGAGGGCGGAGAGACGTCGCGGCATCCGTCGGCCTCTGACCACCCGCAACCCTCGTCCTTCGAGGCCCCTGCGGGGCACCTCAGGATGAGGGTTGCTGCCTCTTGCTAGGCGTATTTGCGTCATTTCTCCCATACCCAACCCGCCCGTTACTCAAATCATCCACGACCTGCGCAAACGCATGACTTCCATCTTCATGCATCGTCAGCGGCGCGCGAAACGTCAACCTCGCGCGGGAGCCTTTGATGGCGGTAACGAGCATGCGGACGGCATCCTCGCCTGATCTCGGGTGGATCAGCGTAATTTCCAGACCGCCGAAGCGGCGGCCGCAGGCGGTGATGATGTCGGCGATGGATTGCGGGCGGGCGATGAGGGAGAGTTGGCCGCCGGGGATCAGGATGGCGGCGGCGGTTCTGAGCCAGTTCTCGAAGAGATCGTCCGTCATGGCGTGGGCGGTGGCTTTGAGCGCATCCGGGGTTTTGCGGTCGCCCGCGTCATTATAGGGCGGGTTCATGATGACGTGGTGAAAATGGTTGTCCAGCAGCCCCGCCTGCCTGCGGGCATCCGCACGCAGGGTGACATCCGCCTGTTTGACGTACATGCGGTCCGCAAAAGCTTTGTTGGCGGGAAGTTGCAGGCTGCGCTGCGCGAAATCGGCCATTTCAGGTGAAAACTCGAACAGCGTGACCTCAGCCTTTTCCAGGCGCGATGCCACCGCCATACCTGCAGCCCCCGCACCTGCTCCCAGATCGGCGATGCGGCAGGCGGTGTCGTCCACGACCAGAGATGCAAGCAGCATGGCATCCATGCCCGCCCGGTGGCCCCTGCCCTTCGGCTGCAATATCTCGAAGCGGCCGCGATGAAACGCATCGACGGTTTCGGAAACGGTTGAGGCCATAGAGGTTCAGGCCTTGTCTTCGCGCAACTCGTCAGCCAGTCCGGCATCGGTCAGAATGCGGCGGGCTTCGTCGCCGCGTTCTTCCTCCACCAGAAAACGGCGTGGCAGAAGCCCGAGAGAGCCTTCGAGAATGCTCATTCCCTGATCGGCAATGAGGCTGTGGATGCCAGCATCCTTCATCAGGCTCTGCGCAAAGGAGAGCAGAACGGCGTCGTTGGTACGGATCAGTTCACGCATAGGTCAGTTTCCACCCCAAATCCCATCTTTTTGAACGGTGTGAGGCAAATCGCCCCTTGCCGCTTGCACCGCCGCTTTCTATTGTCGGCCCCAATATCGAACAGGAGTCCGGTCCGTTGGGCGTCGTCATACCGCTTGAAGAAAGCAAAAACAAACTCGCATCCGTCAAGCCGCTTGTCGACCTGACCCGTCCAGATATGGAAAGGGTTAACCAGCTTATCCTCTCCAAAGCCGGTTCCGATGTCCAGATGATACCCGAAGTGGCCAACCATCTGATATCCTCGGGTGGAAAGCGCCTGCGGCCGATGCTGACGCTCGCCTCCGCTGCCATGTTCAATTACCAGGGCGACCACCACATCAAGCTGGCGACCAGCGTCGAGTTCATGCACACGGCAACGCTTTTGCATGATGACGTGGTGGATGAAAGCGATCTGCGCCGTGGCAAGTCCACCGCCCGCACCATCTGGGGCAACCAGGCCAGCGTTCTGGTCGGCGATTTCCTGCTCGGCCAGGCCTTCCGCATGATGGTGGATGTCGGCTCGCTGGATGCGCTGGATGTGCTGTCCACCGCAGCTTCCGTTATCGCCGAGGGCGAGGTTCTTCAGCTTTCCGTTGCCAAGAATATGGAAACGACCGAGGATGATTACTTGCAGGTCATCCGCGCCAAGACGGCAGCGCTGTTTGCCGCTGCCGCCGAAGTCGGCCCCATCGTTGCCAAGACAGACAAGGCCACTCGCAGCGCACTGAAATCCTATGGCATGAATCTTGGCCTTGCCTTCCAGCTGGTGGACGACGTGCTGGATTACGGCGGAAAATCCGCTGATCTCGGCAAGAACACCGGCGATGATTTCCGCGAAGGCAAGATCACGCTGCCAGTCATTCTGTCCTATCGTCGCGGCACGGCGGAAGAGCGCGAGTTCTGGAAGCGCGCCATCGAGCAGGGCGAAAGCACGGACGAAAATCTGGAAACGGCACTTGGCCTGATCAAGAAATACAATGGCTTGGCTGACACGATTACCCGCGCCAACCACTATGGCACCATTGCCCGCGATGCGCTGGCACCTTTGCCGCAGAGCCCGTGGAAGAATGCCCTGATGGAAGTGATCGACTTCTGCATCGAGCGCGTGAACTAAAAGAGTGTTCTAGGCATCGCGGAAAAGACGCCTGTCGTCACCGCGATGCCGACATTTCACGAATCTAAAATCACGGGCAGAATTTCTTGCAGGCTTGCTCCAAAAAAGCCATTCTGTCGTGACGTGGTGTGTGATTGCGTGAACTGATTCCGGTTCAGGCACAACAGTCCAATTCAAGCGTTACAGCGTTCCGGTGCGATGGCTTGCCCCGAACTGTAAGGCGGGAAACTGATTTTTCGGTGCGAATGCACAAAAGCAAAGGTTCCTTCATGCGGCGCAAACCAGCATTTCGTCTTCTCTGCGGCGCGGCCTTCATTGCCGCCCTTTCCATCGGCGCAGGCTCCGTGCCTGCCTTTGCCGAGACGAAGCCCGCAGACAAGGCTGCCGAGACCGTCACTTTCGATCCCGCAAAGGTCAACACCTTCTCCGGCGCATTCCTGGCAGCCCGCACGGCGGATGTGGATCAGGATTTCGCGACCGCGATTACGCTTTACAAAAAAGCGCTGGAATTCGACACGGCCAATGTGGAAATCCGCCAGCGCCTGATGATTGCGCAGCTTCTGAGCGGCGATTTCGAAGCGGGTGCGAAGATTGCCGATTCGCTGAAGGACGATTCCTCCGTGGAACGCGTCACGACCATCGTTCGTGCGCTGGCCGCCATCAAGCACAAGGAATTTTCCAGCGCGGAAAAAATCCTGAAATATAGCGGCCCGAACGATCTGGACCGCATGGTCAACACGCTGCTGACCGCCTGGGCGCGCGCCGGTGCCGGCAAGGGCAAGGAAGCCCTGGCGCTGGTCAATGGCATGAAGGGACCGGGCTGGATTTCGATCTTCCAGAAGTACCATGCTGGTGCCATCGCACTGGTAACCGGCAACACGGAAGCCGCCCGCAAGAGCCTGAACGATGCCGTGACCGACCGTGAAGGCGGTGCGACTGCAACCGACACCTATATGCGCGCGGTGATGGCGCTGGCGCGGCTGGAAGCCAAGGCTGGCAACAAGCAGAAGGCGCTGGACACGATTTCCGTCGGCGACAATTTCGCGCCGAACTATGCGCCGCTGAAGGCGCTGCGCCAGAGCATCGAAAAGGGTGAAAAGCCCGATCAACAGGTACAGACGCCCATCGAGGGTGCTGCTGCTGTGATGTTCTCCATCGCCGGTGCGCTGAACCGCGAAGGCGCGGAAGAAATCGTCACGCTTTACCTTCAGACCTCGCGCGCACTCGATCCGCAAAGCGCCGATACGCTGATCCTTCTCGGTGGCCTTGCCGAAGCGCAGAAGCAGCCGGACCGCGCCATTGAATTCTACCGCGATGTACCGGCAGATTCGCCGATGCACCGGATTTCCGAATTGCAGTTGGGCCTGACCCTGGCGCAGACGGAGAAGGTGGATGAAGCGCGCAAGCATCTGAAGTCGCTGCTTGAATCCGATCCGTCCGATATTCGCTCCTACCTCGCCTATGGCTCGGTTCTGTCCGATGCCAAGGATTATGCGGCCATGGCGGCCAATTACGACAAGGCAGTAGAGGTTATCGGTTCTGTGCCGAAGAAAACCGACTGGACCATCTTCTTTCAGCGCGGCATTGCGTACGAGCGCCTGAAGCAGTGGGACAAGGCCGAGCCTGATTTCAAGCGGGCGCTGGAACTGAACCCCGACCAGCCGCAGGTGCTGAACTATCTGGGCTATTCCTGGGTGGATAAGAACATGCACCTCGATGAGGGGATCGACATGATCCGCCGCGCCGTCGAGCTGCGTCCCAATGACGGCTATATCGTCGATTCGCTTGGCTGGGCGCATTATCGTCTCGGCGCTTTCGATGAGGCGGTGACAGAGCTGGAACGCGCCATCGAACTGCGTGCCGGTGACCCGACCATCAACGACCATCTGGGCGATGCCTACTGGCGCGTCGGTCGCAAGATCGAGGCGGTCTACCAGTGGAACCGGGCACTGATTGGCGAAAGCGACGATGTGGACAAGACCAAGGTGAAGGACAAGATCGCCAACGGTCTGCCTCCGTTGGAAAAGGACGCTCAGAACACCGCCAAGAAGGATCAGGCGCCGCCGCCACCTGTGGCACCTGCCCCTGCCCCCGATAAGAAATCCTGACGCACTATGCTCTCGCATAAGCCTGCCGGAGCGGTTGAGACAATCGAAGCCGCTCCCGCGAAGACCAATCTCGCGCTGCATGTGATCGGACAGCGGGCAGATGGATACCATCTGCTTGAATCTCTGGTGACCTTCACCGAAGCGGGTGATGTCATCCGCATCAAGGATGCGCCGGAGGATGGGTTTTCAATTTCCGGGCCTTTCGCTGAAGTTCTTCAACAAGGAAACGCGGGCGATAATCTCGTGCTCAAAGCGCGGGATTTGCTGCGCGCTGCGGTCGGCGCCGAAGCGCCACCCGTCGCCATTCATCTGGAGAAAAACCTGCCCATTTCTTCGGGTATCGGCGGCGGATCTGCCGATGCGGCGGCAACGCTGCGAGGCCTTTGCCGCCATTGGCAAATGACGCCCGCCCCCGGAAAGCTTGAAGAGATTGCCCTGAAACTGGGGGCGGATGTGCCCATGTGTCTCGCCAGCCAGCCGCTGATTGCGCGCGGGATTGGCGAAGATATTACGATCCTCGGTGATATGCCCATCATGCCGCTCATTCTCGTCAACCCGCTGAAGGGCGTTTCGACGCCTGAGGTGTTCAAACGCCTGCCGAACAAGAGCAATCCTTCTCTTGGACAACGAGGCTACGAGACGTGGATGGATTTCATCGGCAAAAGCCGCAACGATCTAGAGCCGCCAGCGCGGCACATTCTGGCGGAAATCGCTGAGGTATCCGATCTGCTGGCGCGTGCAGGAGCATCGCTCGTGCGCATGTCCGGCTCCGGCGCGACCTGCTTCGGCCTCTTCGACACGGCAGAACACGCCGAATCTGCGGCCAACCAGCTTCGCCAAAAGCGTCCCGGCTGGTATGTTCAGGCAACGAAAACCATAGGCGGATTGCCAAGATGACTGTTGATAGAGCCTTTATTCCCGTCGGCATCGCGGTTTTGACCGTCTCCGACACCCGCACGCTGGCGGATGACAAATCCGGCGACACGCTTGCTGCCCGCATTTCTGATGCAGGCCATCTTCTCGTGGACCGCGCCATCGTGCCGGATGACAAGGCTGCCATTCAAGAGCAGGTGCGTCGTTGGACTTTGTCCGATGAGGTTGATGTGGTGATTACCACCGGCGGCACGGGCTTTACCGGACGCGATGTGACGCCGGAAGCGCTGGAACCCCTTTTCGAAAAGCGCATGGATGGCTTTTCCGCCGTGTTCCACCGCATTTCCTATGACAAGATCAACACATCCACCATCCAGTCACGCGCGACGGCGGGACTTGCCAATTCCACCTTCATCTTCGTGCTGCCCGGCTCTCCTGGCGCTTGCAAGGATGCGTGGGACGGCATTTTGAAAGCACAGTTGGATTACCGCCACATGCCCTGCAACTTCGTGGAAATCATGCCGCGTCTGGATGAGCATCTGAAGCGCGGCAAGGCGCAAGGGTAATTACCGCGCGGCGCGCAGCACCCAGGAAGGAATAAGCTCGGCGCTGAGGCGGCGGGTCTTTTGCGATTTTGGAAAATGATCGAGCGGCATGCCGGATCTGGCGATCGACAGGGCCTCGTCCTTGCGCAGCAACAGACCGTATTCCAGCGGCGGTCTGCGGCGAATGAAACGCGACAGAAAAGATGGCCGGTAATGCCGCGAGGGCGCAAAGCGGGCTGGCACCTTGTTCAGCGCCGTATATTCGCTGATATCCTCGATCCAGCCGCTTTGCGGACGGCTGCCCGGCTCCATCATCAAAATCCACTCACCGCGCGCAGATGCGATGATATCCCGGATGTCCCATTCCGTGTGAAAACGGCAACCGGCAGCTTCCGCGACGCGTGAGGAACCATCGCTGGAGGCGTGATCCAGCACAATGACGTCACTGATCAGCCCTTCCACAGCGCCCGAAACGAGCGTGGAGAGGGTGTGAGCAAGCTCCGGCTCCTGATCCCGGCATTCCATGATGACTGTCAGCATATGTCTATCAGCTTGTGTTCCGTTATGAGTGATAAATTGAAGAGGTTGATCGACCTACAACATTTCATCGATAAAATTCCTACCGCAATGCAAAAGAAATAGCTATCGCGCGTTTCAGCATTTTGTTCTTGTCTTGTTCTCATTTCTCGGTTAAGAATCTGGGCATCCACCAAGCCGGTTTCATGCCGGTCAGGAGCATCCAGATGAGACAACATGTGCTTTCCGGGCAGGCTGCCTTCCAGCCGGGCCATACGCCAGATATTGCCAATGCACTGGCCGATGCGTCCGGTCTGCGGATCGAGATCGACCGTCGTCGCGGGCGTGGTGCGGGCATCAATCCCGGCGGGCGTTTCGAGCCTCTGCAGCATGAGCCTGTCGATGATGGCTGGCAGATCATCGAGGAATTGCCGGAGTTTCGCACCGAAGTGCAGGTGGAAAAGCCGCGTAGCATTATCACCCGCAACGATTCGCCTGATATTCCTTTCGACCGGTCCATCAACCCCTATCGTGGTTGCGAGCATGGCTGCATCTATTGTTTCGCGAGGCCAAGCCATAGCTATATGGGCCTGTCGGCAGGGCTGGATTTTGAGGCCAAGCTGTTTGCCAAGCCGGATGCCGCAAAGCTTCTGGAACGTGAACTGGCCAAGC
Organism: Agrobacterium vacciniicorymbosi; assembly: GCF_040427045.1. Lineage (NCBI taxonomy): Bacteria > Pseudomonadati > Pseudomonadota > Alphaproteobacteria > Hyphomicrobiales > Rhizobiaceae > Agrobacterium > Agrobacterium vacciniicorymbosi. The sequence continues at coordinate 36,608 of NZ_JBETMF010000002.1, read as the reverse complement.
CCGGATACAAGGCGCGGGTGATTGCCATCGGCACCAATACCGACCCATACCAGCCTATCGAGCGGGAATGGCGCATCATGCGGCAGATCCTCGAAGTGCTGGCCAAGGCCGAGCATCCCGTCGCCATCGTCACCAAGTCGGGGCTTATTACCCGCGATATCGATATTCTCGCACCCATGGCAGCCAAGGGTCTGGTCAAGGTCGGGATTTCGGTCACGACGCTGGACCGCAAGCTCGCCCGCAGCATGGAGCCGCGCGCATCCACACCCAGCAAACGGCTGGAAGCGATCAAGACGCTGACCGATGCCGGTATTCCCGTTGCCGTCATGATGGCGCCGGTCATTCCAGCACTCAACGATCACGAGATCGAACGGGTGTTGGAGGCTGGAAAGGCGGCTGGAGCGACGGAGGCATCCTATGTGCTGCTGCGTCTGCCGCTGGAGGTGAGCCCGCTGTTTCGCGAATGGCTGCTGCGCAACTATCCGCACCGTTACCAGCACGTCATGTCGCTGGTACGCTCCATGCGTGATGGCAAGGATTACGATGCCGAGTTCGGCAAGCGGATGAAAGGTGCCGGTCCCTATGCCTGGCAGATCAGCCGCCGTTTCGAAATGACGACGAAGCGGCTGGGGCTCATCCGCCGTGGCATTCAGCTTCGCGACGATCTGTTCATAGCGCCGGGAGGTGCAGGCGTGCAGCTGTCTCTGCTTTGACCTTTCAAGAATACCCATAGCGTCTATGCCCTGCGCTACGGGTTTATGCCCCCGGTATCTACCGCCTCGCATGGGCTTGCTCTTTCCGCCCCAATTGAAAGAGCATGGAGGTCATGAGACCTCATGTAGCAGCAGCCCTCCGCCCCTTGGGCTGCTGCACAGACCCTGCGACCGGGGGCTTGCAGGAGATCGGTTGCCTGTGCCAGTTTCGCCGCATGAAGCGAAGCACAGCACCCGATTCTCCTGCCCTCTTTGACCTGATCGACACCGGCCCGGATTTCAGCCTGGAACTGGAGGCGAGGAAGCGCGGAGAGTGGCCGGTGGCCGGTACGGATGAGGCCGGTCGCGGACCTTTGGCCGGGCCCGTCGTCGCCGCCGCCGTCATTCTCGACCCCGACAATATTCCTGATGGCCTGAACGATTCGAAAAAACTGTCCAAGGCGCGTCGGGAGTTCCTGTTCGAGCAAATTCTGGAAACATCCATCGTCTCCATCGCCTCATCCGGCCCTCTCCTGATCGACCGCATGAATATATTGCGCGCCAGCCTGGATGCCATGCGCCGCGCCGTGCTTGGCCTTCAGACGGCACCTGCTCTCGTGCTGGCCGATGGGCGGGATATTCCACCGGGCATTCCCTGCACCGGCAAAGCCGTCATCAAGGGTGACGCGCGGTCTGTCTCTATTGCCGCAGCCTCCATCGTCGCCAAGGTCACGCGGGACCGGATGATGGAAAAGGCCGGATCGATCCATCCGGCCTATGGTTTCGAGGCCCATGCGGGCTATGGCACCCCAACGCATCTGCGCGCCATCGAGGCCAATGGCCCCTGTCCCCTTCACCGCATGAGCTTCCGCCCCATGCGGGTGGAGTGAGGCGGAGGTCGTTTAGCCCGCAAGCCGCATATCGTAAGCACCACGGTCGCGGCCCTGAGCCGTCAGCTGGAACTGCTGCAACAATTCCCGCAGCTTATCGCTTTCGCTGGCAAGCGCAGATGTTGCAGATGTCGTTTCTTCCACCATGGCGGCGTTCTGCTGGGTGGTCTGGTCCATCTGGTTGACGGCGGTGTTGAGTTCCGCAAGACCGGTTGCCTGCTCCTGCGCGGAAGAGGCGATTGCACCCATATGCTCGTTCATCACGGTCACATGCCGCTCGATAGTCTTCAGGGCATCACCCGTCTGCTTGACGAGATTGACGCCGTTTTCGACTTCCGTGGATGACTTTCCGATCAGTTCCTTGATTTCCTTGGCGGCCTTGGCGGAACGCTGCGCCAGTTCACGCACTTCCTGAGCGACCACCGCAAAGCCCTTGCCAGCCTCACCCGCACGCGCGGCTTCCACACCAGCGTTGAGCGCGAGAAGATTGGTCTGGAACGCAATCTCATCGATAACGACAATGATGTTGGAAATCTGGCCGGAAGACTGTTCGATGCGGTGCATGGCATCAACCGCAGTCGCGACGACGTCGCCGGAGATCTTTGCCGCACGGTTGGCTTCGGTCGCAGCACCACGTGCATCATTCACACGCTTGGTGGAGTTGGCAACATTGACGGTGATTTCATCGAGAGCCGCAGCTGTTTCTTCCAGCGTTGCCGCCTGCTGTTCGGTGCGCTTCGAGAGATCGACCGACCCTTCCGCGATTTCGCGGGTGCCGTTGTTCATCGTGTCAATGGAATGTGAGATTTCCGACAATGTTGCGCCCAGCTGCTTGAGCGAGCGGTTGAAATCGTGCCGCAACTGTTCGAAGTCAGGCGCGAAAACCTCGTTGATCTGGAAGGCGAGATCGCCGGAGGCCAGCCGGCGCAGGCCATCGGCCAGACCGGATGTTGCGATGCGCAGCCTCTCCTCCGCATCGGCTTCCGCCTTCTGCTGAGCAGCCAGACGTTCGACCTCGGCCTGCTTGCGGTTGGTTTCGGCATCGGCCTCCAGCCGCTTGTTTTCGATTGCAGCGCGGCGGAAGACCTCGACGGCTTCTGCCATCGCACCGACCTCGTCCTTGCGACCGCGAGCGGGAATGGTGATATCCGTATCGCCGTCCGAAAGGCGGCGCATCACGCCCGTCATCCGCCCAAGTGGTCTGGCAATATGGATGTTGCCGAAGAGGGCTGCACCTGCGCCGATGGCTAGCGCCAGCGCAAGCGAGATGTAATTGAGCATGGCGGCGGATTCGGCGATGTCAGTGGTGTCATCGCCCTCGCCTCGAACGTCGCCTTCCATATCATCGACAGCGCTTTGCAGCGCGGCCTTGGCGTCGCTATAGGCCGTCAAGGCATCACCCACGAAGCGAGAGCGTGCGTCATCGGCCTTTCCTGCCGTCAGCAGCGCCTTGACGTCGTTCCAGCGGGTTTCGGAGACCTTCCATTTTTCGGTGAAGGAAGCGAAATGTTTCTTGTCCGCCTCGTCTACCAGATAGTTCTGGTATTCCCGGAAATCGGCATCGAGTGCGGTGCGCGCTGCCTGCATCTGGGTTTCGAATTGCGGCCATGCCTCAGGCGTTGCGCTGACAATCGAGCTCTGCGCGTTTCTGATGTTGCTGACTTCCGTATTGACCTTACCCAGCAGAATGAAGGCTGGCACGCGATCACCGACGATCGTATCGATCTTGCCCCTGATCTGATTGAGCGAAGAAATCGAAAACCCGCCCTGCACGCCTGCAACGAGCAACATAATGCCCGACAGGGCACCTAGAACAAGACCTACCGATATTCGCATGATAATCCCCAGACGCGGAGTGACCCCACCGCTTACACAGTCATGTTTGGATATAAATTTACTGCATGAATAATATTCTTGAGAGGAACGACTTTGCCTTGAGGCCATTTATTAGGACTTTATCTCAAGGCGACATGCTCCTCCCCATGTCGTAATGAATATATTCTATTATCATTATTGAAATTTTATTAAAATTAGAATGGCTGAAAATCACATGGCCCGATATCTATCTTATCCAGCGCCGTTTCTTTGATATTTCCAATAACTCATATGGCTCGACTTGCATCGGCTTATCTATTCTCAAATTTTTATTTGAGAATTCGTCAAATCTAGATCAAAACATCAACCTTAAGAATAGTCCGATTTCCTAATACTCCGCTTTTGACAACGCTCCAGCAAAAAAATGGTTAGGCAAATTGTTCAACCCATCCAGCTTTTCGACAAATAAAAACCCCCGCCAGTTTCCCGGCAGGGGTTTGAAATCTCTCGATTAAATCTCGGATGCTTCCAAGATAACCGTAGCTTTAGTTCAGGCGCGTCTTGACGTCGCTGACGGCGGCTTTGAAAAGCTTGGCTTTTGCCGCTGCGGTTGTCTTTTCTGCGATGAGCTTTTCAGAAGCAGCGATGGCGAGATCGACGGCGGCGGCGCGCACGGCACCGATGGCATCGGCTTCAGCCTGCTTGATCTTCTGTTCCGACAAAGCGTTGCGGCGGGCGACGAATTCTTCCGTCTTCACCTTTGCTTCTGCCGTCAGGGCAGCGGCTTCGCGTTCTGCAGCAGCGATGATGTTGGCCGCATCGGCTTCGGCTTCCTTACGCTTGCGCTGATATTCGGCCAGCAGGTGCTGGGCCTCTTCGCGCAGACGCTTGGCTTCCGCCAGCTCTTCCTTGATGTTGCCAGCGCGCTCATCGAGCGAGCTTGCCAGCATGCCTGGGACCTTGAGATAGGCAATCAGGACGAAGAAGAGGATAAGACCAACGAGAGCGAAAAATGTTGCATCGAACGCCATATCAAGCTCCCTTCACTGCGGATGCAGCAGCGACGGCTGCCTTTGCATCCGTGTCCTTGACCTTGGTGCCGATCAGATGATCGACGATTGCGGTCGCGGTTTCCTCGGCAATGGTGCCGACATCGGCAAATGCTTGGCTCTTGATGCTGTCGATACGGGCTTCCGCAGCGGTCAGCTTCTGGGCCAGTTCGGCTTCGATGGCTGCGCGGTCGGCATCCGCCTTGACTTTCGCGGCTTCGCGGGCGGCAGCGGCAATGGAACCGGCCTTGGCGCGAGCGGCGCTCAATTCTTTTTCATAGGTTTCGATGGCGGCATCTGCCTCGGCCTTCAGCCGGGATGCTTCATCGAGGTCCTGTGCGATACGGCCGTGACGGTCTTCGAGAATACCACCAACGCGCGGCACGATGACCTTCTTCATGAGCACGTAGAAAAGGCCGAACGAAATGGCCAGCCAAAGAAGCTGGGATGCGTAAGTGGACTGATCGAACGGTGGAAACACTGCGGATGCGTGACCGGCATCATGTGCCACTCCCGTTTCCGTATGTGTTGCTTCCGGAGCGGTCTGACCGACAGCCGGAGTTCCGGTATTCGTTTCACTTGTCGCCGGTGCTGACTGGGCCAAAGCCTCGGTCACGAACATGCTCACCTCCAGGGGTAGTGCAAATGCGAAGGATCACGGCACGCTTGGCGAGCCGTGATCCATACCTGATGCCGATATTAGACAGCGAACAGGAGAAGGAGAGCTACGAGCAGCGAGAAGATGCCCAGAGCTTCCGTAACGGCGAAGCCGAATACCAGACGGCCGAACTGGCTGTCAGCGGCAGACGGGTTGCGCAGTGCGCCCGACAAGAAATCGCCGAAGATACGGCCGAGAGCGAGGGACGTACCAGCCATGCCGAGGCATGCGAGACCTGCGCCGATGTACTTTGCTGCTTCCGCTTCCATGTTAAGCTCCTTAGAATGGGTTGTTGCGGCTATTTTTGACACCCGGTTTTCGGGGCCAGCGACTTTACTTCTCAGTGACCGCCATGCACGGCGTCGTTCAGGTACATGCAAGTCAGTACCGCGAAGACGTATGCCTGCAGGAAGGCGACGAGAAATTCGAGACCGGTCATTGCGACCGTCATGATGAGGGGCAGGATTGCGCCACCGATACCAAGGGCGCCGAGCGCACCCATGGAAGCGACGAAGCCCGAGAAGACCTTCAGCGTGATGTGACCGGCCAGCATGTTCGCAAAGAGACGAACGGAAAGGCTGATCGGACGAGACAGGAAGGAGATGATTTCAATCGATGACACAAGCGGCAGAAGAACCGCCGGAACACCCTGCGGCGCGAAAATGCCGAGGAAGTGCAGGCCATGCTTATAAAAACCGTAAACAACGACCGTTCCGATGACGAGGCACGACAGTGCGAAGGTCACGATGATCTGGCTCGTAACGGTAAAGAAGTAAGGGAACATGCCCAAGAGGTTTGCCGTCAGAACGAACATGAACAGCGAGAAGACGAATGGAAAAAATACCATGCCCTTCTTGCCCGCACCTTCGCGCAGCATGGAGGCGATGAATTCATAGGACATTTCAGCAACGGACTGCATACGACCTGGGATCAGACCGCGGTTCGACGTTGCGAAATAAAGGAAACCGGATGCGGCAGCGACGGTAGCAACCATGAAAAGAGACGCGTTGGTGAACGAAAAATCCACGCCACCGATCTCAATCGGGATGATCGGCTGTACAATGAACTGATGCGTCGGATCGTTTGCCACCGGCTGCCCTCTTTACCTGTTGCCGCACATGGCGGCACTTTATCTATCCATGGAAAGAGGCGAGATCAGTCGCCCTGCTTTCCACCCTTGTCTTTTCCCAGTCCGCCTTCCAGAAGCGGCGGCTTGGCCACCACTCCGGCAGAACGCAGGACGTTCAACACGCCCGCACAGAACCCGAGAAGAAGAAGAACGATCATCCCCCACGGCGACGTGCCAGCAAAATGGTCCAGAAGATAACCCAGCATGGCGCCGACGATGACCGCGGAAATAAACTCGGAAGACAGCTTGATCGCCATTGCAAAGCCTTTTCGGCTTTCCGCTGCGTTCTGTTCCGTCTTCGCCTCCGCGTCGTCCTCCGCCTTCACCTTTGCCAACTCATCGGCCAGGCGCTTGCGGCGCTCATCCAGACTATCGTTACGGTTGCTGGTCATTGCTAAATCCCACCCTTTGTCTCCATACTGGCATTGCCAGAACTCTTTGGAGTTGTAAACGGCAGGGCTTTAAGCCTGTTCCAGCCCGCTCTGAAGTCGCGCGCAACATAGTTTTAGGGACTTCGCTAGTCAAGGCACTGATGGCGCTTAGCGGAATACAAAATTGTGTATTTGAATCAATATCTTGTGCAATATTCGCGGATTCTTTGCCTCGTTGCCTTCAGGAATCGGCAATTTTGACACGCTTATCCCGGGAAAAAGCCTCAAATCTCAGCTCCAGCCGCCGCCATAGGTGCGGTAGAAGACGTGCAGGCCGATTCTACCGACCTTTTTCATGGATTTGCCCCAGGCCGGACGCACATAGACGGCATGGTAGTGGGTGGCAGACCCCACTTCGCTGAGCCAGATCTTGCCAGCGGTGGTGGCCATCGCCACTTCGCGGGCCATCTTCCAATGACGCTCGGAGTTGATGCGGTCCTTTATATTGTCACAGGCGAAGGAAAACTGGCAACGATTGCGCCAATCCTTGTTCTGATAGACCACGCCGCAGATGGTTTTGGGATAGGAGGGATTGCGCACGCGGTTGAGAATGACCTGTGCAACGGCTGCCTGACCCTTAACCGATTCGCCGCGCGCTTCGAAATAGATGCCGGACGCGAGACATTGCTGTTCAGCGGCAGAAAACACCTCTGCTGGCAGAGGGGTCGCGGCCCAGGCGTGGTCGTCAGGTGAAATCTGCGGAATGAAGCGGCCCGCTTCCGGCTTTTTCAAAATGGCATCGAATGGCGATTCGCGGGCGAAATCCGGTTCGGCAGGCGCATAGGCCGTTGCTAGGACATCCGGCGTGCGGTTGGTAATCAGTGCTGCCACCATGGGCGAAACGCTTTTTTCGGTCTTTGTCTCGTCGCGGCGGAAATAGAAGGAGGCAAGTTCGATCTCGTTGCTCTTCTTCTGTTTGACGAAGGCGGTGCGGTCCTTGCGCTTCAGCGGCTCGATATCCAGCATGCTGGTGCGCTGAAGCACGGAGCCTGCGGTAAAGGATTTCGGCGGCTGCATGATTTCGGTGGAGACCACCCGGCCCTTCTTGGCGGCGCGGTTGACGCGGTCGCTGTCTGGCGAAGTCTGCTTGCCGCTCTTGCCGGTCACGAAGGCGACCTTGCGACCATCAGGCGTAACCATTCCAGCACCGGTCAGAGCAGATGCGGGATTTGCTTCGTTGAAGGCGAGCGATGCATTATGGACAGAGCCTGCAGGAGAATTGGTCAGCACCATGCGCCACTGTTCACCACCGCCATCAAGCCCGGCGAGAAGCGATGCCAGATCGGCGCGCGCGGCGAAGGAGGGAAAGGCGAGCCATGCGGCAAGGCCGAAGACGACAGGCGATGTCCATTTCTCAAACGAGAAGAAGGACCCGCGACGCGATACTTTTCTTGAACGCAAAACCAGCACTCCGGACACACAGACGCAACTCACTGCTACAGCACGGGATAATCTCTCATTAACCTTGATGCTTGGTTAACAGGGCCGGTTTGGGCGTCTTCACGTTAGCGTGTCCGCATATAAAGAAAGCGCCACCCTCACGGAGAGGATGGCGCTTACGTTCTTGTTCAGGATTGCGGGTGGATCAGATCACGACGTGAGAGCCGAGTTCCACCACGCGGTTTGCAGGAAGGCGGAAGTAATCCGAAGGGTCTGCCGCGGTCTCGGCAAGGCCGATGAACAGACGGTTCTGCCAGCCGGGCATGCCCGATTTCGGATCTGGAACGAGCTTGCGTCTGCCCAGATAGAATGACGTCGACATGATATCGAACTTGTAGCCGGTGCGACGCAGGTAGCCTAAGGCCTGCGTGACGTTCTGCGTTTCCATGAAGCCGAAATGCAGTTCGACGACGACGAAGCGCTCGCTGACCTTGGTGATCGTATAGCGTTTGTCCGGGTGAACACGCGGCGTGTCTTCCGTGCGGATCGTCAGAATGACATTCTTGTCATGCAGAACGTGATTGTGCTTGAGATTGTGCAGCAGCGCCGCAGGTGCCGTTTCCGGGTCGCCGGTCAGGAAGATTGCCGTGCCGGGAATGCGAACCGGCGCATGGGCACTTTCCTTTTCAACCGAAGCGACGAAGGCCTTAAGCGGCACATCGGTGCGACGGGTTTTGGCGAAAAGGATTTTCGATCCGCGCTGCCATGTCGTCATGATAATGGTGAAGGCAACGGCCAGCAGCACCGGCACATAACCGCCATCGTGGATTTTCAACAGGTTTGCGCCGAGGAAGATCAGTTCGAGCGAAATGAACGGGAAGATGACCAGCATGGCCAGCGATCTCGACCATTTCCAGTGGCTACGGGCGAACTGGAAGAACAGCAGGCTGGTAACGACCATCGCGCCGGTCACCGAGATACCATAGGCAGTGGCCAGCGCATCCGAGCTTTTGAAGGTCAGCACCAGCGCGACGACACCCAACAGGAGAACGGTGTTGACGGATGGAAGGTAAATCTGTCCCGTATTGGTTTCGGAGGTGAACAGGATTTCCATACGCGGCAGATAGCCGAGGTTGATGGCCTGACGCACCAGCGAGAACGCGCCTGTTATGACCGCCTGGCTGGCAATGATGGTGGCTGCCGTTGCCAGAATGACAGCTGGCAGAATCGCCCATTGCGGGAACATCAGATAGAACGGATTGGACATTGCCGCCGGGTCTTTCAGAACCAGAGCGCCCTGCCCGAGATAATTGAGCGTCAACGCCGGAAAGACCAGCACGAACCACGCCCACTGAATGGGTCTGCGTCCGAAATGGCCCAAATCCGCATAGAGCGCTTCAGCACCGGTGATGGTCAGGAAGACAGCACCAAGAACCACAAGACCGTAAAAACCCTCGGCCATCAGAAACTCGACGGCGTGCCAGGGATTGAATGCGTAGAGGATGCTGTAGTCATCCGAGATATGCAGCAACCCGACGAGGCCCATGACGATGAACCAGACGGCCGTGATCGGGCCGAAAAATTTGGCAACCGTTTCCGTGCCGTGGGACTGGATGGCAAACAGGCCAACCAGAATGCCGACGGAAATGGGGATGATGAAGGAATCCATCTGCGGTGTGACGAGTTTCAGGCCTTCCACCGCCGAAAGGACGGAAAGAGCTGGCGTAATCATCGCATCGCCGAGAAAAAGTGCGGCGCCGATGAGGCCCAGCATAATAAGGACGCCACGTTTGGCACCGGCGGTCTTCATCAACAGCGCCAGCAGCGAAAGCGTGCCGCCTTCACCGTCATTGTCTGCCCGCAGCAGGAAACAGATGTATTTGATGGTGACGATGATGGTCAGAGCCCAGATCATCAACGAGATGAGGCCGATGACCTCCGATTCCGTGACACCATCATAAGAGATGGGCTTCAGGGCTTCACGAAAAGCATAAAGCGGACTGGTGCCGATATCGCCGTAAACGACGCCGATCGAGCCCAGCATTGCCGGAAACAGGCCTTTGAGGCGGTGATCATCCGCGCCGGGCTTGTCGATATGTTCCTTATCCAAGGCATGAGACATGTTGATTCTGACCGGTTAGAGCCAGCCCTTCCAACGGAAAAAGATGAACGGAATGATGGCCGATATGAGCATGACGAAGACTGCCAGTGGATATCCATAGGACCACTGCAACTCCGGCATGACGTTAAAGTTCATTCCGTAAACGGATGCCACGAGCGTTGGCGGCAAAAACACGACCGACGCGATGGAGAAAATCTTGATGATGGCGTTCTGTTCGACATTGATCATGCCGAGCGACGCATCCAGCAAAAAGGTCAGATTGCCGGATATAAAGGAAGCATGTTCGGACAGGGACTGGATATCCCGGCCAATGGAACGGCCCGTTTCCTTGTTTTCCTTGTCCTGCTGCACATTGGGCGTGGCTTGCAGAAAAGATTGCAAACGGGCAAGCGATGCCAGACTATCGCGCACCTTCGATATCAGCCGGTGATAGCCGGAGATATCGGCAATCTTGTCTTCAAGATAGCGCGGTGCCTTGCGCTTGCTGCGCGCCTGCTCCCCAAAAATGCCTGCGGCCACATCATCGATACGCACGACAGAATTTTCCAGAATTTCGGCGGTGCGATCCACGATGGTTTCGAGAAGCTTCAACAGCAGCGCCGTGCCGCTGCGCATCTCATGCGGAACGCGGGAAATGGCACCGATGAAGAGATTGAAGGACTTCGGCTCCGCATAACGGATGGTGACGAGGCGTTTTCCGACGAGAATGAAAGCGACATCCGTCAGCCGTGGGTCTTTGGAATCCGCATTCCACACCAGAGAACCGGTCATGAAGACATTGCCATCTTCCACGTAAAGGCGGCTGGATGGTTCTATGTCTTTCAGATCTTCGCGGGTGGGCAGTTCGACGCCGAGTAGATTTTCGACGTAAAGCTCTTCGGCTCTTTCCGGATTGATGAGATCGATCCAGACAATATCGTCCGAAATCTGCGGGACCGAACGGTCCGCCGACAGGCTGATTGCCTCGCAATTCGAGCGATAGGCTTTGATCAATCAGTTTCTCCGGTCAGCACACCGACAGAGGTCGATATGCTGCTCTAACACATCATGTGTGGCTTCCGCAAACGCCCGGATGGACGGCGGATCAAACGGCGCAGGGCTATGCTCTCAATGCCTCCAAGAATCAAGGGGTATTTTTCGCAGCGCTTTTGCAGCTGCTTTTCACCCCAAGCCGAGCCGCAAAAATCGCCTCCCCAAACCGCTTGCTTTTCCTAGCCGATAACTCTGAAGAAACTACCCTACATTCAAGGCTTTACCGCGTTTTCAGAAGCAGATAAGGACGAGTCTTACTCTCGTTAAAACAGAAATTCGCCCGCGCTTTCTACCTAAGCGCGGGCGTGTCAAGTTGTGCTAGAGAACGAGTGCTATGCGTGGGCTGCATCGATCAGGCGTCGTTATTCGAAGACAATGCGTGGCGCGGGCTTGCGCAGCCCTGCCCCCACCTGTGTCCAGACTTTCTCCGCAATGTCCCGGTAAATCTGGGCCTGCGGCCCATCGGGCTCTGCCACCACGACAGGTGTTCCGGCATCCGACAATTCGCGGATGGAGATGGTGAGTGGCACTTCGCCAAGGAAGGGAACGCCGATACGCTCTGCTTCCGCGCGCGCCCCGCCATGGCCAAAAATATCGTAGCGCGCCCCCGTATCCGGTGCGATGAAGTAGCTCATATTTTCGATGATGCCCAAAAGCGGCACCTCGACCTTGCGGAACATGGTGATGCCCTTGCGCGCATCGATCAGTGCCAGATCCTGCGGCGTGGAGACGATGACGGCACCGGCCAGCGGCACCTGCTGGGCGATGGTCAGCTGCGCGTCCCCGGTGCCGGGCGGCATGTCGAGAACCAGAACGTCGAGCTCGCCCCATGCCACTTCCCGCAGCATCTGCATCAGGGCGGATTGAACCATCGGCCCGCGCCAGATCATCGCCGCTTCTTCATCCACCAGAAAACCCATGGACATGACCTTCAGGCCATAATTTTCCATGGGAATGATGATGCGGCCTTCCGCCTGCTGCGGGCGCCCGGACAGTTTCAACAGTCGCGGAAGGGAGGGGCCATAAATATCAGCATCGAGAATGCCGACACGCAGGCCCAGTGTCTGGAGACCAAGCGCAAGATTGACAGCTGTTGTCGATTTGCCCACCCCGCCCTTGCCGGAGGCGACAGCGATGATGGCACCGATGCCGGGAACACCAGCTTTTGTGCGGGGCTGCGGAACAGCGGATTTTACCGGTGGCGGTGGGGCTTTCTGTGCCGGAGCAGAGCCAGCTTTACGATCCGCCGTGAGCGCGACCATGGCGGATTTGATGCCGGGCACGCCAAGTGCTGCCTTTTCGGCAGCCAGCCGCAGCGGCTCCATGGAATCGGCCTTGTCTGCCGGAACGGTGATGGAGAAGAAGGCCTTGGCATCGGCAATGAAGATTTCCGACACCATGCCAAGCGCCATGATGCTTCTGTCGCCGCCCGGATAGACGACGCTTTCCAGTGCCTGTTCGATCTGCTTCTTATCGACCTGTGTCATGTCAATATCCGTTATACCCACAGCCTCGGCCCGCAACTCGCAAGGATTTGGGACAGCACGATGCGTAGATTTCAGTAATGAGAGCGTTCAACGCCTCCATGCGTTGGTCTTCAATAACCAAGCGTGCGGGTTTCGCCAATGATAAAGCGCAATCCGCACATCACAGAATGGATTGATCAGACTTCGCCACCCGTATCGAATTTTTCCGGATCGAAGACACGACCATCGAAAAACGCATCCGGGCCTAGTACGAGACCGGAGCGGGAGGCGCCGACATCGACCGGCATGTGCAGCGTGCCTTCGAGCTTCATGTTGGCTGATGGCACAGGGGCGAAAAGCGGCTTGATCGCCTTGCGGAAAATATCCGGGCGGAAGGCCTCGCAGGCTGCCTCATAGGCTTTGACATCGCCCGAGAATTCCGGCGGGCAATCGTTCCATCGCAGCATCTGCGAAAAGAACCACAGCGCCTGGCTCTGCCAGGGGAAATTCGCCGCCTTGCCGCTGGTGGAAAAGAAGCCGTTGCATTCCAGCATGCGGGCAGGCGAATGCGAAATAAAGCCGGTCAGTGCCGGCAGAATGAGATCACCCTCCATATCGAGATAATGGGGTGCGGCCAGAATGCCAGCCAGCTCTTCTATATTGGCGTTGATGGCGCACCATTCGCCAGCGCGGTAAAGGGCGCGCAACAGCGCTTCCAGTGTTGCCGGTTCGGCCCCTGCCCAATCCCGCGAGACGGCCAGCACCTTTTCCGGCGCATTCTGCCAGATATGGGACTTGGTGGTAATGATCCTCGCCGTTCCGCGCAGAACGGCAGCGGTACCATAGGGTTCTGCAACATAGAAACCATCGATCTCACCCGCTTCCAGCATTTGCGGCATGGCTGAGGGTGCCACTTCGACAAGCGTGATGTCACGTTCAAGGCGCAGGCGGGCATTGTCCAGGAGATAACGCAGTTCGAACATCGAGACTGCCAGAGGATGTTCGACCGCAAGCTTGAGCGGTTTCAGCCCCGCCGTCTGGCGCGATGCCGCCACGCGGGCAAGCGCCCGGGCGACGGTGCCAGGATCGGGGATTTTCATGCCCTGCTCGACCAGATCGTCATGCACTATCTGCGAGACGGCAAAGGTCGCGCCGCCTGTGGCAAGGACAAAGGGCGCTATCAGATCGGCGGGAAGATCGGGCAGACCCAGAGCTGAAGCAACCGGCAGGGATGCGGAAAGATGCAGGCCGTGGAGATCGCCCTTGTCCCACCCGGCCAGCAACTCGCGGGCAGATGCTTTTTTGACGAGTTCGAGGGAAAGCCCCTCATCCGTGGCGAAACCTTTTTCGGCTGCGACAACAAGAACCGCACAATCAATTGTCGGAGAAAAACCAGCCTTGAAGCTTTTCGAAGCCGACAAACGAATCTCCTCTGCCGTGGGCAATTCGAGAATTGCGCACGTTGATGCAGAGTACAATCAAAAAATCGAAAATATTCCTATTTTATCAGGCCAACGCGCAACGCTTTTGCAACGGCCTGCGTACGGTTGACCGTATTGAGCTTTTTGGTCGCGCGATTGAGGTAATGATTGACCGTATGCTCGGACAGAACAAGAATTTCAGCGATCTCCGCGCTGGTCTTTCCCGCTGCTGTCCAGTTGAGACAGTCGATCTCGCGATCTGTCAGCGTTTCGGGAATGCGGGCATCGAGACTGCGCACATAGGCGAGACGACTGAAGACATGTGCAGCTATGAAAGAAATTTCCGCAACGCATCTGGGCTGGAACAGCGTCTTGTTGCCGTGAAAAGACACTGCGCCTCTCTGACCCGAGGGATCATGCACGGGGCACCACAGCGACGTTTTCATATCGAAACGGTCGAACAACTCCGCAACAGTTTTGGCTGCAGCATCACTATGCCCCTGCAGCGCAAGATCGGCATCGACGAGAAAGGGTACAGAGGACTGCCGGAGGGTGCGAAACACATTGCTCCGGCTCAGCAGGCCCGCATTGTCATATTGATGCAGAAGCTCTGCGGGCCAATTGGTAATGACGGTGTGCTGCGACAGTTCCAGGGAAATATGGGACGGAAGGTTGAGCACCATGAAGGCTTTCATGCCCCAGGCTTCCGTTATCCTCTTGAGAAAACGGAAAATATCGAACTGGGTTTTCAGTTCGGCAATCTCCTCCGCGCATTCTGCACCGGGAAGCGTAGAACTGGAAATCTCTGGCTTCAACATTGGTTCTGATTCTTTACAAGGTAAGCTTAAAAGGATGAATCTGGCTAACAGAAAATTGTTACGGCAATAATTACCAATTCGTTATATTTTTGCAAACAAAAGTTGATACGAAGTTTCATATCATTTTCGAATCTAAAGATTGTTATTGTACATTTACAGATAACTTCTATGGCTTCATTCTTGCGCAGGCGGCAGACGCACCGAAATATCTAAAGAAATATTCCGCGCTGCTTCCTGCACCAGCTCAGACCAGCCTTCAAGGCGCTCTCGCGTTAGTCTATAGGCCGGTCCGGTGACCGAGATGGCGGCATGAAAATATCTGCCCTGCGCCGAAACCGGCACCGCGATGCACTGAATTCCGGTCTCATGCTCCTCCAGATCGAAGCCGTATCCGCAGTGTCTAATATTATTAATTTCTTGTTTTAGCTGGGTTGCAGAAATAATGGTGTTTTGCGTGTAGGGATGAAAGACCATTGCGCTGGCGACGTCATCCAGTTCCGCATCGGAAAGCAGCGAAAGCGCAGCCTTGCCGACGCCGGTGCAATAGGCCGGAGACACGCGTCCGATCTGCGAATACATGCGCACCGCATGCTTGCCATCGATCTTGTCGAGATAGACGATTTCGGCACCGCGCAGCACGCCGAGATGAACAGATTCCTGTGTCTTTTCATGCAAAACACGCAGATGCGGTGCGGCGATGGAGCGCAGGTCGTTGCCGCTCCATGCCTGTGAAGCGAATGTCAGAAGCCGCACGCCCGCGACATAGGTCTGGTCGTCCTTCTGCTCCAACAAGCCCTCTTCGAGCAGATGAACAAGCTGCCGATGGAGCGTGCCACGCGGCTGGCCAGAGCGCTGGAGAATATCGGTGAAGCGAAGCGGCTGCGGTGACATGACGACGAGTTCCAGCAGCGCAATCGCCTTTCCTAACGTTCCGGTGGTGCTATCCGTTGTCTTTTCGGTAGAATGGGACGCCATGTTATCTCCATGTGCGACATTGCCGCGCTTGACATTTCAGAGGCGGAAAGGGCACTATTCCGTCAAATGAAACTTAGTTCCAAATAATGGAACTTGCAATCCGTGCTGGGAGGCGTGATGGCGGAAAATTCCGGACAGTTTTCCGAATTTGCGGATCAGGGCATTCTCATTACCGGCGGCGGTTCGGGCATCGGCGCATCGCTGGTTAAGGCCTTTGCCGAGCAAGGCGCAAAAGTCGCCTTCATCGACATCAATGTTTCCGCCAGCCAAAACCTTGTCGAAGCGCTATCCCGGAAAACCCGACATCCTGTGACTTTCATCGAGGCCGATCTTCGCGACCAATCCCAATTGGCACATGCCGTCGAGACGGCGGCAGAAGCGACTGGCGGCATCAAGGTTCTGGTGAACAACGCCGCCTGGGATGACCGACACGATATCGACACCGTAACCAGCGATTATTGGGATGCCAACCACGCGGTCAATCTGAAGCCGGTGTTTTTCGTAACACAAGCAGCGCTGCCCTATCTGCGCAAGGCGCATGGTGCTTCAATCATCAATTTCTCGTCCATTTCCTATCTGTTGAACATGGGCGAATTGCCGGCCTATGCCGCAGCAAAAGCCGGTATCGTCGGCCTGACGAAGAGCCTTGCCGGACGGCTCGGGCCTGAAAACATCCGCGTCAACGCTATTCTACCGGGCATGATCGTGACCGAGCGGCAGAAGGAACTCTGGCTGACGGACGATTCGATTTCGCAGGGCGTTTCCCGCCAATGCCTCAAGCGCGCATTGACGGCGGATGATCTTATCGGTCCCTGTCTTTTTCTGGCCTCTTCGGCATCTGCCGCCATGACGGCCCAAACAATCATCATTGATGGAGGTCTTTTGTAATGTCCGATGCCGCATTTGTTGCCGTAGACTGGGGTACGACCAGTTTCCGGCTTTGGCTGATGAGCAAATCCGGCGACATACTGGGCGAGCGACGCAGCGCCGAGGGCATGACCACGGCCATGAAAACCGGTTTCCCGGAAGTGCTGGCCTCCCATCTTACCGCCCTCTCTGCTCCTTCGGGCCTTCCCGTCATCATCTGCGGCATGGCAGGTGCGCGGCAAGGCTGGGTCGAAGCAGGCTATGTGGATGTGCCCGCCGATCTCTCAGAGGTTTTGAAGGGTGCAGCGCGTGTGCCGGGTCAGGCAGATGATATCCGTATTCTACCGGGTCTTGCCCAACGCGCGGCAGACACGCCCGACGTCATTCGCGGTGAAGAAACCCAGCTTCTGGGTGCCTTGTCTGCGGATTACAAAACCGGCGAGCAACTGGTTTGCATGCCCGGCACCCATTCCAAATGGGTCAGCGTCAGCAATCTAAAGGTCACCGGCTTTTCCACCTTCATGACCGGCGAATTGTTTGACGTCATTTCCAAACACTCCATCCTGTCGCATGCCATTGCCGAGGCGCAAGCCTTTACCGGTGATCTTCCCGCTTTCCGCGCTGCCGTGGCGGATAGCTACGCCAACCCGCAAATGGCGACGAACCGGCTGTTTACGGTGCGGTCCGGGCAACTGCTGCACGGTCTTTCCGCGACAGACGCAAAGGCGAAGCTCTCCGGCACCATGATCGGGCTGGAGATCGCCGGTGCCCATTCCACCGCACCGAAAAGCGCAAAGGTGGTGCTGATTGCATCCGGCGCATTGGGTGCGCTTTACAAGGCGGCCTTCGACGCCCTGTCCATCAATTTCGTAACCATCGATGCCGATGAAGCCGTTCGCCACGGGCTTGTCGCCGCCGCACATGCCATCTGGCACTGAGGAGATTTGAATGCGTATTCCCTTCCCCCCCATGAAGTACCCGCTCGTCGCCATTCTGCGTGGCATCCGGCCGGAGGAAACCGAGGGCGTGGTGAGCGTGCTGCTGGAAAGCGGCCTGCGCGCCATTGAAATTCCGCTCAATTCGCCGGACGCCTTCCGCTCCATCGAAATCGCCGCAAAGCTCGCCCCGGCAGATGCGCTGATCGGTGCTGGCACCGTGCTGACGGTTGACGATGTAAAGAATGTGGATGCGGCAGGCGGCAAGCTGATGGTGAGCCCCAATGTCGATGTCGATGTCATCACGGCGGCGCGTGAAAAGGGCATGGTCACCATGCCCGGTGTTTTGACACCGACTGAAGCTCTGCTGGCGCTGAAAGCTGGTGCCACTGGCCTCAAATTCTTCCCCGCCAGCGTTCTCGGCCCATCCGGCATCAACGCCATCCGCGCCATTCTGCCCAAGGACACGATGGTTGCGGCTGTCGGCGGCGTTTCCGACAAGAATTTCAGCGACTACACCAGCATCGGCGTCACAGCCTTCGGCCTCGGCACCAGCCTCTACAAGCCTGGCATGACAGCAGCAGATGTGCATGAGCGCGCGCTCGTCACCGTCAAGGCCTATGATATCGCGATGGGAGCTTGAGCCATGGCTGACATCCACACATTTGCTGGTACGGTGCTGGACGCGACACAGATGCATCTGGGCGAAGGCCCGAGTTTCGATCCGCTGACCAACAGGCTCTGCTGGCTGAACATTCTCGGCAAGGAACTGCACGAACTCGATCCGGCAACCGGCGAAAAAATTGTGCATGCCCTGCCCTTCATGGCGAGCGTCGTGGCGCGGATCGATGAGAAGCGCCAGTTGCTGGCCTCCGACGAAGGCCTGTTCATCCGCGACCGTGCAACGGGCGACCTGTTCCTCCACGCCGATTTCGAGCCCGGCAAACCCGGCAACCGCTCTAACGACGGTCGCGTGCACCAGAGCGGCGCACTGTGGATCGGCACCATGGGCAAGAAGGCCGAAGACGGCGCAGGCGGCATCTATCATGTCGCCAAGGGCGTGGTGACGACGCTGTTCGAGAACATCAGCATCTCCAACTCCATCTGCTTCTCGCCGGATGGCGCGACCGGCTATTATGTCGACACGCGGGCCAACAAGCTGATGGCCGTTCCACTCGATCCAGCAACCGGCCTGCCAACCGGCCCCGGCAAGGTGCTTGTCGATCAGGCAGGCAAGGATGGTGGCATCGACGGATCGGTTTGCGATGCCGATGGCCACATCTGGAACGCCCGCTGGGGGATGGGTGCCGTGGACCGCTATTCCCCGACCGGCCAGCATCTCGACCGCTATGAGGTGCCAGCAAAGCAGACGACCTGCCCGGCATTCTTCGGTGCTACCGCCAATCGCCTCGCCGTCACCTCCGCCTGCGAAGGCCTGGACGACGCGACGGTGAAGGCCAACCCGCTGTTTGGCACGACCTTTGATCTCGGGATCGAGGTGAAGGGTGTGCTGGATGGGGCTTATCGGGTTTGACGCCCTTTTTGGGATGATCCAAACATTTCTCCGTCATTCCGGCCCTGAGCCGGAATCCAGCAGAGCCGCGTCTGCGGCGAGAAGGAGTCTTCTGCGATCAAAGACTTGATCGCGCTGGATCCCGCATCAAAGTGCGGGATGACGGGGAACCAAAACAACCTTGGAAAAAGATTGCTAGCCGAAATCCAAGCCAGACGCTGGCACGTCGCGGTAGTTTTCCTGGAGATAGCGGTGGGTCGCGGCGGCATCCACCGGGCGGCCGTAGAAATAGCCCTGACCCATGGCGCAACCGAGGCTGCGCAGTTTTTCCGCTTCCGTCTTGTCCTCGATACCCTCTGCGACAACCTCAAGATCCAGCCCATCGCACATGGCGACGATGGCCTTGATGATGTGTTCGGACGGACGGTCGGTGCTGATGCGAGAAACGAAAGCGCGGTCGATCTTGACCTTGTCGAAGGAGAAGTCACGCAAGCGCCCGAGGCTCGACTGGCCGGTGCCGAAATCGTCAAGGGAAATACGCACGCCCGCCTGCTGAAGTTCACTGATGATGCGCTGGGCAGTATCGGCGGATGTCATAACCGCCGTTTCGGTGATTTCCAGCTCCACGCGGCGTGGATCGAGACCCACGCGTCGCAGGATCGACAGAATGTTTTCCGCCGTCGTCGGGTCCATCAACTGTGCGGACGATAGATTGAAGGACAGAAACAGCTCTCGTGGCCAGGACAGTGCGGCTTCCGCCGCCTTGCGCAAAAGCGTTTCGGACAGTGCGTCGATAAAGCCACGCTCTTCCGCCAATGGCACGAAGACGGCGGGCGATACGAAGCCGAGATCGGGATCGTTCCAGCGTGCAAGGGCCTCGAAGCCAATGACCGTGGCATCGCTGAGGCGCACGATGGGCTGGAAATGCACATCGACCGCGTCGCTGATGATGGCGTTTCGAAGCGCCTGTTCCAGCTGCGTAGCCCGCTTCATTTCCTGCGCGATTTCGCGCGAATAAACCGTGATCTGGCCGCGACCGCGACGTTTCGAACGGTAGAGCGCGGTTTCGGCGCTTTTCAGCAAATCCTCAAAATCCTCGCCTGCAAATGGATAGATCGCGAAACCGAAAGATGAGGATAGACGCACGTTGCGATCACCCAGATCGTAAGGCGCAGACAGCACGTCCTTGATCATGTTGCCAACGCGCTCCGCGCCCAGTCGCTCAAACACCAGCGGCAGCACAAAAGCGAACTCGTCGCCATCGTGACGGGTTACGACCGCGCCATCCGGTACACAGGCCCTGAGGCGATGGGCGACCTGACAGAGAATTTCATCGCCCGCCTCAACGCCGAAAAGATCGTTGATCGGCTTGAAACCGTCAATATTGGCGACACCGATGGTGAAGGGGGCGGGATCGCTTGCCCGCTCTGCGGCAAGCATGCGGATCTTGTCGCGCAGGCGATAGCGGTTGCCCAGACCCGTCAGGGGATCGCTGTAAGCCATGGCCTGCAACTCGTGCTGGCTGACCTGCGGCGCATTTTGGACTGGGGATTTCATGCGCACATCCTGATCAACGGACTATGAGATTTTCGCAGACAATGCGATCTGATTCTTAAGAAAACACTATCTCTAAACTCTGCGAAATAGCCATCGATTTTCAGGGTAAACCGGTCTGTTTCAAGCAATTTGGGTCGATCATCCACGAATGCGATGTTCGCGCTGCGGCAGGTGCCGTTTGATCATGGCCTCTACCATATCAGGGCTGATGGGCTTGAGCATCATATCGTCCATGCCCGCATCGAGGCAGGCCTGCCTGTCACCTTCAAATGCCAACGGCACGACGCCGATGATGGGCGTGTGAATGCGCTCCGCGCCCATCATCTTGCGCAGCCTGCGTGCCGCCTCGAAACCATCGAAGTCCGGCAAGGTCGTATCCATCAGGACAAAAGTGGGCTTGTCCTGCTCGAAGATCTGCAGTGCCAGCTTGCCAGTGGCGGCAATCTTATAACTCAGGCCAAGACCTTCGAGGATTTGTGAAAAGACGATCTTGTTGATGTCGTTGTCTTCCGCAACGAGAACGTCAAGCGTCGCCTTCTTGGCCGGGGACGGCAGGTTGCCGGTGGAAATTTCCCAGCTTCCATCCGCCTGCTGCGAGGACAGAGCGCTGTTCTTGAGCCGGAAATGGCGGGTGATCTGGTTGATCAACGAGCTTTCCAGCTGGAAGTCATCGACCGTCATGGCATCCACGCCATAGGTCTGGGGCAGATCGAGACAGACGATGTCCAGTTGAACATCGACGACCACGAGATCGACCCGGACATTGGCCGATGCGGCAAATTCCATGAAGGCCTTTTGTTCGTCATGGCTGGTCACGACCGCGCAATCCACACCAACAGCGGTCATTTTGCGACGCGCGACTTCGCCAAGCGCGGTATTTGGCGTAACCAGAAGAATGCTGCGGCCCGTCAACAGCTGCGAGGCCTGATGGTGTTCGTCGTCCATATAAGACGACGGCGTGAACGACATATGCTCCAGGCCGCGAATAACGCTGCTTCCATCCGTTCCCGCCGTTGCAAAGGCAGTGACGTCATCCATGGTCGTGACCAAAAAATACCGGCCCGGTTTACCAACGCGCTGCTTTCGGGTGATGACGAGAACTTCCTCACCCGTCAGGCGTGTCACCCGCTCCGGCAGAATGGCGGGGCTTCCGCTTTCCAGCACATGGCGATCCATTACGTCGATGCGTGAGGCGAGCGGTTCGGAATGGATATCCGACACAGTGCGACCGAGAATGAGATCGGCAGATGTTTCCAGAAGCGAGCAGCCAGCCTTATTGACGGCGACATAGGTGGTGTTGCGATCCTTGACGAAGACCGAAAGCGGCAGCGTATCCAGAATTTCTTCGGTCAGCTGCACGCGCTCGATATCGAGACGCCACTGGTCCTCACGCTTCTTCTGTTCGGAAATATCGGTGATGACGCAGATGCCCATGCCTGATGGCATGCGGCGTTTGATGAGACGCAGCCATCTGTCCCCACCTCGAGGCTCCACGGTTTCCGAACGCTCTTTCCAGTGAGACGCCAGTTGCTCGGCAATCCAGTCATCACGCTCCACACCGCGTGGCAGAGAATCGCTATCAATCTTCTTTCGCCCATCATAAAGGGCGGCCAGAAAATCCCGAAGGCGCGTGCCGACGACGAGCTTGGATTCGCAGACGGGCAGATAGGTCAGAAGACGGCGATTGGCGAAAACGATATGGTCGTGACGATCATAAATGATCAGCCCAGAGGAAATCGCATCGCAAACGGCGTCGAGCATCGCAGATTGAATATCTGCGCCCATCGACGCCACGTCATTCATTGCAATCCCTCACACGCACGTCTCAAAGCGAAATACACTCACAAAAACTGGCCAACGACCACACGGAAATGGCTAAAGAAATCGGACATGCGGGATCGGTGCTTGAAGCAGATTGGTCTAGATCGGGTGGCGGCCCCTGCTTTCCGCCACATATATCCCCTTCGCTATGCTGAAAGGACATAATACTGCATTCATTCCAAGCTGACTGCACCCTAGAAGTTTTCCCTTAAGAGGTACTTAACGTTGTGTGCAAGAAATATTTAGCGGGACAACCAAGCCATGGCCGGTGATTTGCGTGATTTCGCTTTCACAAGACGCGCGAATCCACGAAAACGGTACCCATGTCCATCAAACAGCTTTCAGAAACCCTGATCAATCAGATTGCCGCCGGCGAAGTCATCGAACGCCCTTCGAGTGCCGCCAAGGAACTGATCGAAAACGCCATCGATGCCGGTGCGACCCGTATCGAAATCGCCACCGCAGGCGGCGGCAAGGGGTTGGTGCGCATTTCGGACAATGGCTGCGGCATGTCGCCCGACGATCTGGAACTGGCGATCCGCAGGCATTGCACCTCTAAGATTTCGGCGACGCTGGACGATATCCGCACGCTGGGTTTTCGTGGAGAGGCCCTGCCTTCCATCGGTTCCGTTGCCAAGCTGACTATTACCAGCCGCCAGCAGGGTGCCGCAGAAGGTGCCATCATCTCGGTTGCCGGAGGCAAGCTTTCGCCAGTGCGGCCAGCACCATCCAACACCGGCACCATCGTTGAGGTCCGCGATCTCTTCTTCGCCACGCCTGCGCGCCTGAAATTCCTCAAGACCGAAAAGGCCGAAGCGGCGGCGATTACCGAAATCGTCAAGCGCATGGCCATTGCCTTTCCGCATATCCGCTTCGTGTTGTCGGGCACCGATCGCTCGACGCTGGAGTTTCCGGCAACCGGCGATGACCATCTGGCGCGCATGGCGCAAATTCTTGGCGCCGACTTCAAGGACAATGCCATCGAGATCGATGCCGAGCGCGAAGACGTGACCTTGACGGGCTTCGCGGGCGTGCCGACCTTCAATCGCGGCAATTCGGCCCATCAATATATGTTCGTCAATGGCCGCCCGGTGCAGGACAAGCTTCTGCTATCGGCCATTCGCGGTGCCTATGCCGAAACCATCCCGCATGGTCGTTACCCGATTGCGGTTCTATCCTTGCAGCTAGACCCGGCGCTGGTGGATGTGAATGTGCATCCAGCAAAATCCGATGTGCGCTTTCGCGACCCTGGCCTAATCCGCGGGCTGATCGTCGGGGCCGTGCGGCAGGCATTGAGCCGGGAGGGGGACCGGGCCGCAACGACGGGCGCGGCGCAGATGATGAATGCGTTTCGCCCAGGCTACAGCCCTTCGACCGTTCGACCCTTCTCGTCACAGGCATGGACACCTGCAACCTCGCCATCGCGCCCTCTGTCGGTCTCGAGCGATCTGGCGCTGCGCGAAACCGCGCAATCGCAATTCACCGACATCACCATGCCGACGGCGCGGGCGGAGCGAGCCGACCCCGAAGATAATGCAACAGCAGTTGCGGACACTGCCCGCTATCCGCTTGGTGCCGCACGGGCGCAGGTGCATGCCAATTATATCGTCGCTCAGACGGAAGACGGTCTTGTGATCGTGGACCAGCACGCCGCGCATGAGCGGCTTGTCTTCGAGGAAATTCGCAAAGCCCTGCATTCCAAGCGCCCGCCCTCGCAGGTTCTGCTCATTCCCGAAATCATCGACCTGCCGGAAGAAGACTGTGACCGGCTGATGGAACATGCCGAGGGGTTTGACAGCATGGGGCTTGCCATCGAGCGCTTTGGGCCGGGAGCCGTGGCGGTGCGCGAGACACCGGCGATGCTGGGCGAGGTCAATGTGCAGGGGCTGGTGCGGCAACTGGCCGATGAGATCGCCGAATGGGACACGGCGGGCAGCCTTGCCAACAAGCTGGAATATGTCGCCGCCACCATGGCCTGCCATGGCTCGGTGCGTTCAGGCCGTCGCATGCGACCGGAGGAAATGAACGCGCTGCTGCGGCAGATGGAAAACACGCCGGGTTCCGGCCAGTGCAACCACGGACGTCCGACCTATATCGAGCTGAAACTTGCCGACATCGAAAAACTGTTTGGCAGAAGTTGAGACATTCCCGCACCTCAGGCTGGCATTCCCGCCACGGCACGGTTAAAAAGACAGAGCGTCAGGAGACTAGAAGAATGAACAGATTTGAAGGCGGCGGCAATCGCGAAGCAAAGGTCGAATATCTCGACGGCGATATGCGTATCGTCCAGACCGGCTCGCACGTCGTCTGCGCCATGACTGGCAAGTTCATTCCGCTGGACGAGTTGCGCTACTGGAGCGTTGCGCGACAGGAGCCCTATGCGGATGCCGAGGCCTCGCTGGAAGCTGAAAAACGCGCTGGCGCCCTGCCCAATCAGAAACGCGCCAGCTGATCTCCAGCGGCCAGAATTTCACGGCCTGCTAAAGTAAATTGACGTTGTGCACAACCCATCAGGAACATTCGCTGATGGCGCTGGTTAGACCAGCGTTGCAATGCACACGCACAATTTTCAATAGGAGCTGACTATGGCCGAGAAGACACTCGACGATCTTTTCTACGACACGCTGAAAGACATTTATTACGCGGAACGTCAGGTGCTGAAAGCTCTGCCGAAAATGGCACGCGCGGCGACTGACCCGAAGCTGAAGGCGGCGTTTGAGAAGCATAAGGAAGAAACCCAGGGGCAGATCGAACGCCTCCAGGAAGTCTTCGAACTCATCGGCAAGCGCGCACAGGGCAAGACCTGCGAAGCGATCCAGGGCATCATCGCTGAAGGCGAAGAGATCATGGAAGATTACAAGGGCACTGCGGCACTGGATGCTGGCCTGATTTCTTCCGCACAGGCTGTCGAACATTACGAAATCACCCGTTACGGCACGCTGAAGGCATGGGCTGAAAAGCTCGGCCACACCAAGGTCGTGCCGTTGCTGGACGCCACGCTGACCGAAGAATCAACAACGGATGAATCGCTGACCGAACTGGCCAGCGCATCGGTCAATGCCGCCGCTCAGAAGGCTGCATAAAATCCACGATACGACAGGAGCCGGGCGATTTGCCCGGTTCTGTTTATCGAAGACAAAAAAAACCGGGCAATGCCCGGTTTCTTCCTGTGCGGTTTTATGGTGCGGGTTGGGCTGGCTGCGCGGGCTGAGTTGCCTGACCCGGATTAGGATTGCTATCCGTGCCGCCCGTTGCAGGTGCTGTGCCTGACGGTGTGTTGTTATCGAAAGAACCGGCGCCCTTTGCACCCGGATCAGCCGGTGCATTTGGTGTCGATGGGCCGGGTGCAGACTGGGTTTCGGTCGTGGCCGGTGCTGTGCTTTCGCCCCACGTCTCAGCGACGATCCAGACGGCACCTGCCAGCAGCAGGCTGATGACGAGAATGACGAGAACTGGGCTTCCACGGAAACCCTGACGACTTTCGCGTGGGGTGAAGACCTTTTTTTCGGTACCCTGCGGCATGAATTCCTCCTGAAACCTTGGCGGGCACAGTGGATGCCCGTCTTCTCAGGAAAAGCCCCCCAACGTCAGATTGTTCCTTCACGCCCATGAGATTCAACGTTGCAGAGAATGCTAGGGATGCTGGAGCTTTCGGCGGCGGCAATTCTCCATGGCAACATCGATGATCGTGCCTGCCGCATTGGGATCATCGAAGGACATGTCGATCTCGATCACGAGGCTGCTCGAGAGCAATTCCGATGTCAGCCCGTGATGCCCGTTCAGGCGCACGGCATCCTTGGCGGTCGTTACCGGCAAGAGATCGAGCCTGTTGGCCTCCTCAAGCAAGTCGCCGATTTCTTCGTCACTGAAATGGTGGTGGTCCGGGAAAGAGCGTTTGGAGACGATCTGCCCGCCCAGTTCCTCCACCGTGCGGTAGAATTTGTCGGGATCGGCAATGCCTGCATAGGCCAGAACGCGCTTGCCTTCAAAGCCCGGCTGCGGACGCGGCTGAATGGAGGAGACAAAAACGGGTTTCCCCGCCCGCGCCGTGGTGCGCACGATGGCATCTGCGGCATTGCCTCTTCCCACCTTGAGGATGGCCGACAGCTGGCGCATCTGCTCATCCAGCGGTGCCCGGACGGGACCTCCGGGAACGAGATGACCATTGCCGATGCCGCGCTGCGTATCGATGACGACGAGGGCATAATCCAGCGTCAGCCGCGCGCTCTGAAACCCGTCATCCATGATGATGAGATCGACACCTTCGGCCACCAGACGCTTTGCGCCCTCGACACGTCTGCGAGAGATGACGGTCATCGCCTCGCGCGCCAGCAACAGCGGCTCATCTCCGACATCGACTGAACGGTGATGGTTGGCATCGACCAGCGTGGTTACATCCAGCGTGCCGCCATAACCACGGCTGAGAAAGCCGGGCTTCAGGCCTTTGTCGATTGCGGCGCGGGCAATAGCAATGGCGGTCGGGGTCTTGCCCGCACCACCCACGGTAAAATTGCCGATACAGATGACGGGAACAGGCACGGATGCGCGCTTTGCCTTCTTCATCGTCCGCCCGGCGACCTTGCCGTAAACGAAGGAAAAAGGCGCCAGCGCCCAAGCCTGCCAACCGGATTTTTCCCACCAGAATGGCGGTGCTTCCGAAACCATCCGTCCCCAAACTCCCGCTTTACCCGAATTGGTAGCAGCAGCTATCTGCCAGAAAGGTAAGGATTTTGCAAAGGAGGTGGTTTGCAGGCTCGATGCTTAAGATGCCGCGCGTTCCGGCAACAGGCTTTCGAGGCCTGTAATGTCCTCAAAACAATAGTCGCAGTCCGCCGACAGGCTCTCTTTAGAGCCCGTGCCGGTCAACACCGCCACCCGCAGGCCAGCACCAGCATTGCGGCCCATATGCAGATCGTGATTATTATCACCCACCACAGCAACACATTCCGGCGGCAGGCCAATAGCCTGGCAGAAACCCAGAACCATGCCGGGCTGTGGCTTGGTGCCATGGCCGCTATCGTAACCGGCGACGAAATCGAGATCGGCCTCGAAGCCGAAACGTTTGGCCAGCTCGCGAATGGAGGCTTCGTTATCGCTGGATGCGATACCGAGCTTGTAGCCCCGGCCCTTCAGCCGCGCGAAGAAGGCTTTCAGATCCGTCACCGCGACGGATTTTCCAGCCGCATCGGTAAACAGCCGGTCGAGGCGTTGAGTGAGCTCCAAGACATCGCAAGGCGAACCGGCAGCGACAAGGCCTTGCGCAATCTGTGCGGTATTCCCAGCGGCCAGAAGGCTGTCCGCCGTGACATGACCCGTGACCGGGTCCATGCCGCAGGCCAGAAGCAATTGGTCGGCAAGCTCCGCATCGCCCTGCGCTGCAATGGCTGCAAGCTCACGATTGACGGGGCCCCAGCTGGCGTCATAACCGATGAGCGTTCCGTCCTTATCGAACAGAATGGCGGCGATGCTAGCCACTGAGCGTGCCGTGTTAGTCGCGTCCATGGATCAGCCAACCGCGCTGCGTGGCTGGAGTTTCGCGGTCACCGTCAGCGGATTGATATAGGGTTCCAGCGCCTTGACGGTGGAAGACAGTGCGCCACGCATATCCTGAATGACCCGACCGCCCGCATCGATCATCTTGTAGCGTTCATTATCGTTGACGAGCAGGTAATGCACGGCCTTGGCCAGCATCTCCACATCGCGAATGATGCGCCCGCCGCCGGAGCGCAGCAGCTTCTGATAGGCTTCGCGGAAGTTTTGCACATGCGCGCCGGACAGGACTGCGCAACCGAGCATGGCCGGTTCCAGCGGGTTCTGCCCGCCTTCCGCCATCAGCGAACGACCGACAAAGGCCAGTTCCGTCAGCCGGAGATAAAGCCCCATCTCACCGATGCTGTCGCCGAGGAAAATATCCGTCTGAGGTGTGATGGCATCATTGCGGCTTCTGCGCGCCACATTAAGGTTCATGCCTTTCAGCATGGTCTCGATTTCGTCTGCCCGTTCCGGGTGACGTGGCACGATGATGGTGAGTTGGCCGTTGCGGGACTTGATGGCAGAATGCACGGTTCCGGCTGCCTTCTCCTCACCATCGAAGGTAGAGATCGCGGCCCATGTCTTGCGATTGCCGATCTGACGGCGATAGGTTTCCAGCAGCGCGGCATCGCATGGCGGTGGATCAGTATCGCCCTTGAGATTGCCGGAGACGACGACCGGCCATGAACCGAGATCGCGGAAGCGCTCCGCATCCAAATCCGATTGTGCAACCACCAGAGCGAGCTTGCTGAACAGCGCCTCGGCAAAATCCGAACGGCTGTGCCAGCGCCCGAAGGAGCGATCCGACAGACGTGCATTGACGCGGATTTGCGGAATGTGACGGCGCTCCAGCTCCATCATCGTCACTGGCCATATCTCGGACTCGGCGGTAATCGCTGCATCCGGTGCCCAATAGGTCAGGAAACGGTTGACGGAAATCTTGATGTCGAGCGGGACATATTGGTGAATGACGTCATCGCCCAGACGCGTGCGGCTAAGTTCTGCCGAGGTGACTGTGCCTGTGGTCAAAAGAACGTGAATATCGCGTTTGCGGATTTCGCGGATGAGCGGAACGAGAGCGAGTGTTTCACCGACGCTTGCAGCGTGAAACCAGACGAGCGGGCCACGCGGGCGCTCAGCACTGGGATAACCGAAGCGCTCCATACGGCGGCGCTTGTCTTCCTTGCCCTTGGCAGAGCGATACATGAGATAGGGGCGGGCAAAGGGGTAAGCGGCAACGCCTGCAATTCTGTAACCCGAAAGGGCGAAACGTGCGATTCGGCTGTTCATGACATGCTGCCTTCGATCATTTCGCGCAATGCTTTCCCCTGTGATCCCTGCCAGAGCGTTGCGTCGCACAAACGGAGGCGTCCGCGCCGCTCTATCTTTTTGTTTAGCCATCGGATCTTCGAAAACCGCGTCAGCGTTTTTCAGTCGATGTGTGGAAGCCTATTTCATATAAAAATGCGTCTTTTTTGTTTCAGAACAAAAATCGGCTCACGAAAAATGTAAGCGGTAACCAGATGTTGTGCGTGCCCTTACGGGACTCGCACAACCTTTTGCTCTGTCCGGTATAGTACAAAGGAAGTAGGAAAGCAGCGATTATTTGCTTTGCGGGTCGAGGAGACGGTGCATATGCACTATAAAATAACGCATGTGAGCGTTATCCACAGTCTGCTGGGCCTTTGACTTCCACGCCGTGAGCGCAGTTGCATAGTCCGGGAAGATGCCAACGATATCCAGCGCCTTCAGATCGCGAAACTGTACGTCCTGAAGATTTTCAAGCTCGCCGCCGAATACGAGGTGCAGAAGCTGTTTCTGTTCGCCTGCTACAGTCATTTTCTTCTCTTCTTTCTAATATTCCAATTGCCCCGAGAAGCCCCTCATCTGCGGGATTTCACCGCGAAAATCAACCTCTCGCCGACAAGTTCAGCGGCTCCAGCAGCGCTGGAAGGATATGATTTGCTGCGGCGCACAATTCCGGGTGACTGACCGCGCGTCGATTGTAGATCAACGGCTTTCCGTCAAGGCTAACCAGCTGCCCGCCTGCCCGCTCTAAAATGAGATCGGCAGCGGCCAGATCCCAGTCATGGGAACTGGCCTTGACCAAAGTCCCATCGATCCGCCCATCCGATACCATGGCAAGCCGGTAGGCAAGCGACGGTACATGCGCAATGCGGTGGACGCGCGATTTCAAATCCTGCGGAAGCCGCGCAATCACGTCTTCCGGTGCGGCAAGCTGGATCTGCTCGCGACCGGCAGACGAGACAGCCAAGGGCTGGCCATTCTTCAAAGCGGGGCCGGTGGGAAGCGCGGTAAACTCTTCGTCAAAGGCAGGCGCAACCAGCACGGCAGCGACGGGTCTGCCGCGATGGACGACCGCAACGCTGACGCACCATGTATCCTTACCGGCAATGAAGGCACGCGTGCCATCGATGGGGTCCACCACGAAGACGGTGTCTCGCGTCAGACGATCTTCATCATCATCGGTTTCTTCGGAAAGCCAGCCATAGTCCGGGCGCGCACCACGCAGGACCTTCGCCAGAACCTCATTGGCAGCATAGTCCGCTGCGCTGACGGGCGAATGGCCCTGCTTCCACCAGACCTCCGGGTCTTTGCGGAAGAAATCCAGCGCGACGCGCCCGGCTTGGCGGGCGGCATCCACAATGAGGTCGAGATCGGGGCGCCACTCTGCCCCTGTCATATCGGTCATTTCGTCGTCGTTCGTTGCACGGCCCTGATGGGGGCCTGTTTCCAGAGCCTGACCATGCGCATGGCATGTGCGACAAAGCAACCGCCGAATGGCGGTATCAGCGTCCCGCTATGGTCATGCCTTCGATGGCGAGCGTCGGTGCGGCCACGCCATATTTGCGGTCTATGTCATTTGCAGGCGTGACCCGCATGAACATGTCCTTGAGGTTAGAGGCAATCGTCACCTCCGATACCGGGAAGGCTTTTTCGCCATTCTCGATCCAGAAACCGCTTGCGCCACAGCTATATTCACCCGTCAGCAGATTGGCACCATGGCCGATCAATTCGGTCACGTAAAAGCCGGTGCCGACCTGCGCAATCAAATCCTGCGGTGAGATATCGCCCGGCTCCAGCGCCAGATTGGTGGAGGCCGGAGAGACTGACGTTCCGCCTCGTACACCACGTCCATTGGTTTCCAAACCGATTTCGCGGGCCGTCGATGTCGAGAGGAACCAATGCTTCAGCACGCCGTCTTCGATCATCACAAGCTTTTCACCGCGCACGCCTTCGCCATCGAAGGGACGGGAAGATGGTCCGCGCACGATCTGCGGGTCGTCGGTGATCGACAGGCCTTTCTTCAGCACCTGTTGGCCCATCTTGTCGCGCAGGAAGCTGGTCTTGCGAGCGACCGATGCGCCATTGATGGCACCGGCAATGCTGCCGACGAAACCACGGGCGATGCGCGGATCGAACACGACCGTAACGTTGCTACCGGTATCGACCTGACGGGGATTGACGCGTTTGACCGCTTTTTCACCCGCACGGCGGCCAATGTCTTCAGGATTGTCGAGATCGGCGAAATAGAGACGGCTGTCGTAGTCGTAATCGCGCTCCATCTTGGTGCCTTCACCGGCGATGACGCTGACGGAACGACCGAAGCGGCTGCCCATGTAACTGCCTGCAAAGCCATGCGAGGTGACCAGTACAAGGCCGCCCATGCCGCTGGATGCGCCCGCACCAGATGAGTTGCTAACGCCCGGAACGGCCAGTGCCGCTTCTTCTGCCGCAAGCGCTGCCTCACGCAACTGATCGGCGGAGACTTCGGTCGGGTCGAAGAGTTGCAGGTCTTCGTAGGAATTTGCCAGCCGGTTGCTGTCCGCAAGGCAGGCATAGGGATCTTCCGGCGAAACCTTGGCCATGGCGACAGCGCGTTCGGCCAGTGTCTTCAGGTCGAAACCGGGATTGGCCGAAACGCTGGCGACGCGCTTGCCCACGAAGACACGCAGCGAGAAATCATCACTTTCGGAGGATTCCGTGCTTTCCACCTTGCCGAGCCGCACGCCGACGGATTGCGAGCGCGACCGCACGATGACGGCGTCAGCCTCATCCGCGCCTGCGCGGCGGGCCAGATCGACCAGTTCACTGGCGCGCTCGAGAAGCTTGGAGGAATCGATATCTGAGGACATGGGCTAAGCCTTTCGTTGACCTTCATTTATTGCGGCGCATCTGCCGCATCAAGGCCAAAGCCGCATTTCACCGGTAATTGAGCGAAATGCTTACGCGTCAACGCCGTGACCGCGGTGATAAAGCTCCACCTGCATCTCGATCTGCCGTTTGAGATCATCCTTCGTGACCTGAGATTCGGCCAGGATTTCATGTGCCTTGCGGAAATCCAGCACCTTGAAGCGATTGACCGGCGGGCGGAGGAAAATGTGCGGCGGGTGCATGCGCAGCTTCAGGGAAATGACTGATTGCATCATCAACTGGCTGGCACCGAACAGGCTCTCGAAGCGGCTGGGCATTGTCGTGCCATCGCCCTCCGGCCCGCCAACCACATCCACCGCAATCACGATATCCGCCTTGTCCAGCAGATGATCGTAAGGCACGGGATTGAAAATGCCGCCATCGATCATGATACGGTCATTCATACGGATGGGCATGAACAGGGCGGGAATGGCGGAAGATGCCGCAAGCGCCTGCCTGAGATCACCATCTTCAACGATGACTTCCGACTGCGCATAATAATCCGTCGCCGTGACCTTTAGCGGAATTTTCAGCCCTTCGAAGGTCTTTGGCAAAGCGGATGGCAAAAGCGCATCGAGAACGAGTTCAAGGTTGAACTGGCCAAAGCGAAAGCCGAAGACCGCGTGCCGCATGGAGGCAGGCCCAAGGCTCCAGAGCTTGTTGGCGACACTGCCCTTCTTGCCCATGAGCTCCAGCGTATATTCGCGGATATCGCGACCGCTCATGCCTGCGGCCATGCCGGCACCGATGATGGAGCCAATGGAGGAGCCCGCAATGGCAGTCGGGCGGATGCCCAGTTCGTCCAGCGCTTCAACGATGTTGATGTGGCAAATGCCGCGCGCGCCACCGCCACCCAGCGCCAGTGCGAATGTCGGATCACGGACTTGCGCTACAGGATTGTCTCTCGCCGCGTCTTTGCGTTTGCGCTTCTTGCCAGAGAGTTTCTTTTTCTTGTCAGCCACGAGAGCGGACTCTCCTTCATGTCATGTGCTGTCCCGCTCTATGACACAAAGACGACAGGAGAGTGACGCGCGCACAAGGTCGCGCGTCATCGTGACCAAAACGGCGCTTAAGGCTCGTAACGGTAAAAATGCATCATGGAATCGCCGAAGGTGCGGCTTTCCAGAAGCTTGAACACGGGATCGACCGATACCAGAACATCGGCACGCTCTTCCAGAATGGCAAGCGCGCCCGGCACCAGCCAGCCGCCCTGATGGGCTGCCAGCATGGCTTTTTCACCATGGCCATAGCCATAGGGCGGGTCGGCAAACAGCATATCGAAGGGTTCGATATTGTTGACGCTGCCGAGCTTTGTGGCATCACGACGCAGAATACGCGCACGGCCATGAAGACCGAGAGCATCGATGTTTTCCCAAAGAAGCCCCCTGCCCTCGACGCCGTTCTCAACGAACAGCGCGACGCGGCAACCGCGCGACAGAGCCTCGAGCCCGACCGCACCCGTGCCCGCAAAGACATCGAGAATGCGCGTGCCATCCAGACTTTCCGGATAGGCGTGGCTCAGTATGTTGAAGAGGCTTTCCCGCGTACGGTCGATGGTGGGCCTGATTGTATTCGATTTCGGAGCGGCAAGAGACCTGCCGCGAAACTCACCGCCTACGATCCGCATTACGCGTCATTCCCCTGCCTCCAGAAGGTTTGCCACCAGGGCCTTTACCGCCGCCGGGACCGTTACCTGGCCCCTTGCGATCTCCGCCTTTACCGCCACCAGCAGGCCCCTTGCCGGAAAATCCGCCTTCGGAGCGCTCGCCGCGCGGCTTGCCGAATGCTGGCTTGCCGCCGAAACCACCCGGCTTGCCACCGGACGGACGACCTTCACGCGGCTTGTCGCCAAAGGGCTTTGCACCGCGTGGCTTATCACCAAACGGGCGCTCACCGCGTGGACGATCACCCTCTTCGCGCGGCTTGCGGTCGCTGAAGGGACGCTCGCTGCGGGCCGGACGGTCGCCGAAAGGACGTTCCGCACGGGCGGGACGATCACCGAACGAACGTTCGCCACGGGGGCGGTCATTGCGTTCAGCGCCATCGCGTGGCTTGCGGTCGCCGTAAGGGCGTTCGCTACGTTCTCCTGTCCGGGCCGGACGGTCGCCACGATCCGGGCGTGCGCTGAAGGGACGGTCGCCACGGGGGCGATCACCACGGTCGCCTGCGTCACGCGGCTTGCGATCTCCAAAGGATTTCTCGCCGCGCTCGCCACCGCGTTCGCCTCTGCCGCGACCACGGCTGTCGTCCTGCGCGGGCTTGTCTGCGCGGATCCATTCGCCATCGACGTCTCTATGTCTGACGATTGCGCGACGGGCATCGGCTTCTGCGGATGGTTTCTTGAAGACACTTTCGGCTTCGGCGCGCACGGACTTGCGCTCCTTGCCATCACGCGTTGGCCTTGCACCCGGGGCCATCCACACATTGGCTGTGCGGTTGCTGCCCATGGGCGGGCGCTTGGGACGGTCGTCGTCGCGCTCTTCATCGCGACCCTTGGCGAAAGGCTTGCCGGGACGCTTCGCATCCGGCTTGCCCTGCGCGCGGTCGCGCGGATTGTCGCGCTTTTCCGCAAAATTGCCGCCGCGCGGGTTCTGCTCGGCATCGCCGCGCTTGGTCCATTCGGACTTGACGGGACGCTGAACCGGAGCTTCATCCTCGTCAACGACCGCATCATAGATCGGGGCATCGAAATTGGCGCCTGCGGCTTCGATCAGGCGCGGGCCAAGCTGGTCGCGCAGCATGCGGCCACGCACTTCCACCACCTGGCTTTCCGGCAGATCACCCAGCTGGAAAGGACCGTAGGAAATACGGATGAGGCGGTTGACCTCCAGGCCGAGCGCACCCAGCACGTTCTTGATTTCGCGGTTCTTGCCTTCACGAAGACCCATGGTGATCCACACATTGTGGCCCTGGGTCCGGTCCAGCGTCGCATCGATGGCACCGTAGAGAACGCCATCGACGGCAATGCCATCCTTCAGCTTGTCCAATGCGGCCTGATCGACCTCACCATGGGCGCGCACGCGGTAACGGCGCAGCCAGCCGGTGGTGGGCAGTTCCAGAACGCGCGACAGGCCGCCGTCATTGGTCAGCAGCAGAAGGCCCTCGGTGTTGATATCCAGACGTCCGATGGACAGGACGCGGGGAAGTTCCTTCGGCAGATTGTCGAAAACGGTCGGGCGCCCTTCCGGGTCGGAATTGGTCGTCACCAGACCGGCAGGCTTGTGGTACAGCCACAGACGCGTGCGTTCGGCACCACGGATCGGCGCGCCATCGACCTCGATCTTGTCATCGAGGGTGGCGTTGACCACCGGGCTGTCCAGCTTGACGCCGTTCAGCGACACGCGACCTTCCATGATCATGCGCTCGACATCGCGGCGCGAGGCAACGCCTGCGCGCGCCATGATCTTGGAAATACGTTCGGGCTTGGTGGGTGCCGTCTCGGTCACGACAGTCTCGGCCTTGGCCGTCACTGGCTTGTTTTCGCGCGCCGCATCAGGCTTTGCCGAAGGCTTCGGCTTCCTGTCACGGTCGAATGTTTTGCCGCCAGCGCGCTTCGGCTTGTCTTTGAATGTCATTTGTTGTTTGCCTGTTGTTTGCCGTGTCCTATCAGGTCGCGCGGCACTGGTTAAGAGGAAATTGCAAGAACTATGGCGGAAACGACGCATTTCATGGAGCTGGCGCTGGCCGAAGCGCAGGCCGCAGGCCAACGGGACGAAGTGCCCATCGGTGCCGTGCTGGTGCTGGATGGCCGTGTGATTGCCCGTTCCGGCAACCGGACCCGCGAATTGAACGACGTGACCGCCCACGCCGAAATCGCTGTCATCCGCATGGCCTGCGAGGAACTGGGGCAGGAAAGACTTCCCGGCGCGGACCTTTACGTGACGCTGGAACCCTGCACCATGTGCGCCGCCGCCATATCGTTTGCCCGCATCCGCCGCCTCTATTATGGGGCCAATGACGTAAAGGGCGGGGCGGTGGAAAGCGGTGTGCGCTTCTTCAACCAGCCGACATGCCACCACGCGCCGGAGGTTTATTCGGGAATGGCGGAAGTGGAGAGTGCGGAGATTTTACGGGAATTTTTTCAGAGCAAGCGGAATGATGGTGCAGTGTAAGGTGGGTTGCCACGCTCACCTCACACTCAACGTCATCCTCGGGCTTGACCCGAGGATCTGACCACGTTTGACGTAGGGGCTCGTTAGATCCTCGGGTCAAGCCCACTACTGTCCGGTTTAAATCTGTAGACACGGCGCACGGTGTTGATTCTACTCGTATTCAAGCGTTTGGCGACGA